>JBHORC010000023.1:0-230135 GCA_042408445.1 Chloroflexota bacterium | reverse complement strand
TCGCCGCCGCGGCCCCCGCGCCGCTCGCCGCCGCGGCCCCCGCGCCGCTCGCCGTCGGGTTCGTGACGCCCGTCGCCCATCCGGGGTGGTGCGCACGGGCACACAAGGGCCCAAACCGCCCGAGCTGAGCAGCAACCCGCCGGATCCGTGCGCAACCGGTGCACACGTGGTGCGCCTCTCGGGTCTTCTCCCCCCTCCGCACCAGGTCTCCTTCCCCGGGTGGATCAGCCCGCCGCCTCACGGTCTCAAGCATCGACCGGATGGCGAAGGTCCCGGGCGGCCCATGACGATCGGCGCCGATCAGCGGTGACACCGCGACGTGGCACGGAGCGACGACCCAGCGAGGCACAGCCCGGTCCATGGGCGACGCCGACCGCGAATGGTCAGGCACGTGCGAGGGAGGCACCCGGGGATGCTCGACCGCTTCATGAACGGCCGGTTGCGGCGCGCTCAAGGCGACGGATGGTGGCGCCGCTCGACGCCCGTCGACGCGGTCGGGCTCACGGCCCTGAGCTGGTTCCTCTCCGTCGTGGCGCTCTGGGTTCTCCAGCAGGCGCACGCGGGGCTCCACGAGCATCGCGACCTTCCGCCCCTCCTGCATGCGCTCCGTGACGGGGCGCTGGCGGTGCCGATCGCCGCGGCCAGCCTCGCCCTGTCCGCCCTCGTCGTGCGTCGCCGGATCGGGACGCTCGATGGCGGAGCCCTCCAGGTCCTGATCGCAGCGGTCACGTTCGCCGTCCTCAGCAATCCGGGGGCCGCGCTCCACAACGCCGTCTTCGGCGCCGAAGAGGTCGGTCTGCCGCCCCTCACCCACGCCGCCGTCGACAGCATCGTCGCCCTCATCGGCGCCCTCGTCGCGCTCATCCCCATGGCCGTCCTCAGCGGGATCACGACCCGCCGAACCATCGAGGCCGCCGTGCCGCCGACCGCTGACACCCGACTCGTCCCAGTGGACTCATCCGCCTCGGCAAGGAGCACCCGGTGATGCGAACACGAACCAACGCCTTCCGGCGCCGCGGGCGCCGCTTCGTGGTGTCCTGCGCGACCTTCCTGGTCGTCGCGAGCCAGCTCCTCGTCGCGCCGATCGCGGTCGTCCACGCGGCATCCTCGGCGACGCTCCACCTCCAGGTGTCGAGCGCCCGCACGGAGCCGCGGGCCCTTGGCGGCGCCGGCGTTCAGATCGGCGATCCGATCGAGCACTACACCTGGATGGTCAACGTCGACAACACCGGCACGACCGAGCAGCGGTCGCCGGCCGACGGCTGCTCGCCGAGCGTCGCGGGATATCCCGACACGTGCAAGTGGGCGTCGATCGCGGGTCTCCGCTCCGGCGCTCCCGTCGCGGCCCAGGGTGACGAGACGACCTTCAGCACGACGACGGCCCTCACGGGCCTGCCGGACGGCCGCTACCTGATCTCCGTCCTGGCCGACGGCTTCAAGCTCGACGGCGTCCTGTTCACCGTGCCCGCCCCGAACAACGGGCTGATCTCGGTCGATCTGCAGCCCACCCCGCTGCCGACCGCGACCGTCAAGGCCCAGATCTTCCAGGACACCGAGTCGACGAACGGCCAGTACGACCCGGGCGAGAACGGCCTCGCGGGCTTCACCGCCAAGCTGAACGACATCCTCGGCCAGGTCACGACCGACGTCTTCGGCAACCCGCTCTGCACCACGTACGTCACGGACAGCTCCGGCGAGATCGTCCTCGACGCGGACAACTCGCCGACGGTCAAGACGATCGGGACGAAGTGCGTCAGCGATGCCGACGGCGTCGTCACGATTCCGAACCTCGGGACGAACCGCTACGCCCTCAGCATGGTGCCGCCGACCGGCTCCAGCTGGATCCAGACGACGACCCTCGAGGGCAACCACGACTGGGACGCCTGGGCGATGGAAGCGGCCACCGGGCTCGACACCGAGTTCGTGGTCGCCGGCGAGCCGTTCCCCTCGATCATCTTCGGCTACGTTCCCGGTCCCACGACCTCCTTCTGGAGCCAGGCCGCCCATCGCTTCGCGGCCGGCGGCCACGGCACGATCAAGGGCGTCGTCGACGCTGTCGACGTCTACGTCCCGACGACCGGCGGCCTCGGCCTCTCGCCGAGCCTCTGGAATGGCACGAAGGTCGACCACCCGATCGACAAGCCGTGGATCGTCCTCTCCGATCTCAACCGCGGCGACGCGGCGGTCTGGGTCGGCCAGGGCAATTCGCAGGGCGCCTTCTCGATCCCGAACGTCCCCGACGGCACCTATCAGCTGACGTTCTGGGACGACCCCCAGAACGAGATCCTCGACCTGATGAACGTCACCGTGAACCACGGTGAGGTCGTCGATGCCGGGATCCTCCCGCTCGCGGGCTGGTTCACCGACGTCGAGGGGTACGTCTTCAACGACACGAACCGGAACGGCAAGAAGGACCCGGGCGAGGCCGGCGTCCCGAACTTCGGCCTGACGGTCCGGGCGCGCAGCAACAACCTGATCGACCGGGGGTCCGCAGCGACCACGACCGATCAGTCCGGCCACTACATCCTCCACCAGGTCTATCCGCTGACCCAGTGGCTCGTGCTCGAGGCGTACGACGACCGCTACTACACGACGGGCGTCACCTACCAGGCCGACAACCAGCCGGATCCGACGACGATCCTCGGCCACGGCGTCGACGTCAGCGTGCTTCCGATCATCGGGATCGGCGGAACGATCGACTGGGGCGTCCACGCGTATGACCCGAGCGGAACGAACGGCGTCGACCCGCAGAACGGCGGGATCGTCGGCTCGGTCTCCTACGACACGACCCGCAACGAGCTCGATCCGCAGTACGCAGCGGCCGAGGACTGGCAGCCCGGCGTCTCCGGCCTGACGGTCGACCTCTACGCGACCGTCCCCTGCCCCGATGACGCGAGCCTGCCGTGCGACGCGGCCGGCCAGCACGCGCTGGCGGCCGACGGGTCGCTCGCCCGCGGCAAGCTCCTGAACACCTATGTCAGCGAGACGTGGGAGCGTCCGAAGGACTGCACCGCCCGCGACGTCAACGGCGATGAGCTGACCTATCCCGACAAGCAGGAGGTCCTGGCTCCGCCGACCGGTGGCCACGACTGCCTCGAGGGTCCGCTGATGGGCGTCCAGTTCGGGACGTACGCGACGGACCAGGGAACGCCCGACGCCAACTTCGGCGCGACGGTCGACGGGAACTACGGCTTCGGCGACGGCTGCTTCAACGGCACCCTCGACGCCTCGGATCCGTCCGCCCCGGAGTGCGTCGACGGGAGCTTCGAGACGCTCCCCGCGGACGACTACCTCGTCCACGTGAACAACGTCGACGACTTCAAGGGGAACCCGGTCTACAAGTTCACCCGCGAAGAGGACATCAACATCGGGAACGGCGACGCGTTCGTTCCCCAGGTGCCGCCGCCGTCGTGCGCCGGCCCGCTGCACACCGTCGACCTGGCCGACTCCGGCACCGACGGCTATGACGCGACCTCGATCGTCGACCCGTCCGGCAACGGCACGGCCACCGTCGACGTGCCGGCGTCGTCGCCCACGACGAACGCCACGTTCCTCGACATCGGCGGCTCGCCGTACGAGGGCCAGGCTCGGCCGCTCTGCGACACGAAGCTGGTGACGCTCCAGAACGGCAAGTCCGTCGTCCCGATGTTCAACGTCTTCACGGACGTCCCGCTGCCGAGCCGGTTCTTCGGCCTGCTCGTCGATGACCTCAACTTCTCGAGCGACCCGAAGTCGCTCCTCGTCGGCGAGAAGGCCGGCGTGCCCTTCGCCCCGGTCGGGATCTACGACTACACCGATCGGCTCGTCACGACCGTCGAGACGGACTACAACGGGATCTACGACGTCCTCCTGCCGTCGACGAACCGGATCAACTGCCCGACCCCCTCGGGCGTCTGCTCCAACCTCTATCGGTTCGTCGGCAACGACCCCGGGATCCCGGGCCGGCTCAACCCGAACTTCAACCCCCAGTTCCGGACGATCGCCGCGGAGTTCGAGGCGATGCCCGGCCAGATCATCCCGGCGGACAACGCCCCGACCCAGGTCGGCGTCTCGATCCAGCTGCCGGGCTCTCAGCAGACGCAGGCCGTCACCTGTGCCCTGAACGTCCCGAACGTGGCGCCGTCGACGCCGGAGCTGTGGACCGTGTCCCGGCCCTACGCGGACCTCGCGATCGCCAACCAGACGTTCACGATCACCGGGCAGGGCTTCGGCGCAACGAAGGGCTCCGGATCCGTCCTCCTCGACGGGACGACGGTTCTGCCGACGACCTCATGGACCGATCGCCAGATCGCGGTGAGCGTCCCGGCCGCCACCGCGTCCGGTCCCCATCAGCTCTCGGTGAAGGCCGGCAACGGCCGGACCACGGTCAACGGCCTCACCTTCCACGTCCTGAGCGTGCCCTCGAGCACGCTGCCGGCACTCGGCCTGCTCGACAACTTCAACCGCGCCAACGCCAACTCGCTGGGCGGGAACTGGTCGGTCGCGAACCTGCTCGCGACGATGCGGGTGAACAACAACCAGGCGAACCTCACGGGCCTCGGTGGCCAGGCGCTGTGGAATGGGGCGGGCAACGTCTTCGGCAGCGCCCAGGGCGCCGCGATGACGCTCTCCAACCTGACCTCGGGCAGCGCCCTCATGCTCAAGGCGAGCGGAACGAACTCGACGCCGACCTCGTTCATCCGCGTCCGGTACTCGACGAGCTCCGGCGGCCAGGTGATCGTGGAATCGACGACCAACGGGGGCTTGTCCTTCACGAGCCAGACGGCGATGGCGGCTCCCTTCGCGACCGGCAACGTGCTGAGCGCGATCGCCCAGACCGACGGCACCGTGACGGTCTTCCGGACGGCCGGTGCAACCACGACCCTGATCGGGACGCGCTCCGTGCCCGGCGCCGTCGGCACCGGCGGCGGCCGGATCGGCTTCCAGCTGACGAACAACGGCCGGATCGATGACTTCCGTGGCGGCAACGTCGCGGCAGCTGGACCCACGTACCGGCCCTTCCTGTACGAGGTCGGCGCCGGCAAGGCGTACGCATCGATCCAGGCCGGAATCGACGCCGCGGCGGCCCACCCGAGCAATGCGCTCGTCGTGGTCTACCCCGGCACTCCGGCCGGCGCGCGACTGAACCCGCGCGGCAGCTACTACGAGAACCTCATCCTCAGCACGCCGCTCAAGCTCCAGGGCGTCGGCCCGGGCGGGATCTACCCGGACGGCACGCCGGTGACCGGCTCGATCATCGACGGCAGCGCCTTCGGCGGCGATACGCCGATCGCGGATGCGTGGCGGGCGCGGATGGCGGCCCTGACATGGGTCGGCAACCAGAACGTCTACGAGGGTCCGGCGATCACGGTCCTCGCCCAGTCGACGACCCAGTTCGGGGCGGCCTCGCCGGCTTCGATCGACGGGTTCGACGTCCGCGGCGGCGACCAGTACGACATTCCGGCCAACATCAACGAGCTCGGCGGCGTGCCGACCGGCCTCGCCGACAACGTGATCACCCAGGGTGGCGGCATCTTCGTGAACGCCTACGCCCACTACCTGCGGATCACGAACAACATCCTGCAGAACAACAGCGGCACGTACGCCGGAGCCATCCGCGTCGGCACGCCGGATCTTCCGGCGCCGGACACGAGCCAGCACAACGACCACGTCCGGATCGCCAACAACCGGATCTTTGCCAACGCCGGAACGAGCCTCGCGGGCGGCATCGGCCTCTTCGCCGGCTCGGACGCCTTCGAGGTCGCCAACAACGACCTCTGCGGCAACTTCTCGTCGGAGTACGGCGGCGGGATGTCCGTCTACGGCCTCAGCCCGAACGGTCGCATCGCCAACAACCGCATCTACTTCAACCGCTCGTTCGACGAGGGCGGCGGGATCCTGGTCGCCGGCAAGCTGCCAGTCGATCCGACGATCCTCTCCCCCGGCTCGGGCGCGATCACGATCGACGCCAACCTCATCCAGGCGAACCTCGCCAACGATGACGGCGGCGGGATCCGGTTCCTGATGGCCGGCAACTTCCCGATGACCGTCACCAACAACATCATCGCGAACAACATCTCGACCCACGAGGGTGGCGGCATCGCGATCGACGACGCGCCGGACGTCCGGATCGTCAACGACACGATCACCCGGAACCTCACGACCGCCACGGCGGCCACGAGCGACGGGACGCGGGCCCCGGCCGGCGTCTCGACCGGAGCGAACAGCCAGCTCCTCCAGGCCTCGCTGCCGGCCGGGTCGCCGACCTTCAGCCGGCCCCGGATGTTCAACGACCTGTTCTGGGACAACCGGGCCGGCACCCGGGCCGGCGGCACGGCGACGGGCCTCGGCATCACCGGCGACGTGACGCCGATCGACCACTGGGACGTCGGCACAGCGGACGGCAGCGGCGTGCTCGCCCCGACGAACTCGATGCTCCAGACGAGCGAAGGGACGACCGGCAGCTCCACGAACCGGATCGGTGTCAACCCGACATTCATCAGCGAGTACCAGACCTCCGTGACCTTCCTGCCCTGGCGCGGGAATGGCCGCCTGGCCGACGCGATCATGGTCGCGACGGACGTCCCGCCGACCCTGATGGGCGACTACCACATCCCGGCGACGTCGCCGGCGGTGAACGCCCTCAACAGCGCCGCCAGCGCCGGTGGCCTGAACGCCCCGACGACGGACTTCGACGGCGGCGGGCGGCCCACCGGCACCCGCTTCGACATCGGCGCGGACGAGCTGGCCGGCGTCGTGATCGCGGCGGTGCCGCAATCGGCGGCCACGGACGCCTTCAACCGGAGCAACGGCGCACTCGGCGCCAACTGGACCGGAGCCACCGGCACCGCGACCTACCGGATCGTGTCCGGTCAGGTCCAGGTCCGGGGCACCGGGACGGTGTCGTGGACGAAAGGCGCCGAGCCCGGGCCCGCCCAGGAGGCGTCCATCCGCCTCACCAAGCTCAGCACGACGGCTGCGGAGCAGGGGCTCCTGCTCAAGCAGCGCCAGGCCGGGAGCGCGAACGAATCCTGGATCAAGGTGGTCGTGACGAGCGGCGGATCCGCCCAGCTCTGGACGAAGAACGCCGGGAGCAGCCCGACGCTTCGGCTCCGCATCGCGGCCGTCTTCGCGAACGGTGACGTCCTCGGCGCCCGGACCACCGCGGACGGCTCGGTCAGCGTCTACCGCAACGGCGTCGCCATCGCGACGACCAACGTCACGAGCGGCCGCAACGCCTGGAGCAGCGCGCTGGCAGGAGTTGGCGGCCGGATCGGCATCACCTTCCGCGGCGCCACCCCGACGGGCGACGCCACCTTCGACGACTTCACCGGAGGGTCGCTCGGATGAACGACCCTCGCTCGCCCCGGAATCATCCGCGATCCATCGAGGGAGAGGACATGTCACGCGACCCGGTCGTCCGGGCGATCAGTCGCCGGGATCTGCTCAAGGCGGCGGGCTTCGCCGCCGCGGCCGCCGGCCTGGCGCCGGTGCTCAGGGGAACGTGGCTCGGCGCCCCCGCGGCCGCCGGCGCCAACGTTCCGCCGAACCTCAAGCTCATCGGCACGGACGGCTGGATCTCCCTGCCGCAGACGCCGCCGATCGGCGTCTTCCATCCGGACAACCTCGCGCCGGACGGGCTCAGCACCTACATCTTCGGCTTCCGCAATGTGACGGGTCTGAGCGACCAGGCGGCATCCAACCAGAAGAACCACGCCCAGCATTCCGCGCCCCTGTTCTGGACGCGCGAGGGCGACGAGTTCCACGTCCAGCTGACGAACGTCGGCCTGGCCCAGCGGCCCGACCTGTTCGACGCCCACACCCTCCACTGGCACGGCTTCAAGAACGTGATCGCGTTCTTCGACGGCGAGCCGACGGGTTCGGTGGCCGTCCCGGCCGGTCAGTCGTTCACCTACGTCTACAAGTCCCACGACCCGGGGACGTACATGTATCACTGTCACGTCGAGGACGTGGAGCATGTCCAGATGGGCATGACGGGCCTCGTGTTCGTCCGGCCGGCCCAGGACACGAACAACACGCTCCGGAACGTCGGGGCTGCTCGGCCGGCGCCGAACAACGTTCCGTTCCGCGGCTTCGCCTACAACTGCGGCGACGGCTCGACCGGGTACGACCGCGAGTACGCGATGTTCCTCAGCGAGGTCTGGGCAGAGGCGCACTGGGCCGATGCGCACATCCAGCTGCCGGAGTGGAGCGACTATCGCGCCGACTTCAGCCTCCTGAACGGCCGCGTCTATCCGGACACCCTGCTCCCGCACAGCCCGATCGACCCGGTGCCGAACCCGGCACCGCCGTACATCCCGTACACCCGGAGCACGACGACGGGTGACCTGGCGATCCCGGCCGGCCGGCCGGACCTCCAGTTCCAGCCGCTCTCCAGCCTGATCACGTGCCAGCCCGGCGAACGGGTCCTGCTCCGCTTCGCGAACCTGGGGTTCAAGGAAGCGGCGATGACGCTGACCGGGATGCCGCTCCACGTCGTCGGTCGTGACGCGACGCTCCTCCGCGGCCGGACCGGGCGCGACGGCAGCTTCGACACGAACACCCTCACGTTCGGCGCCGGCGAGAGCTTCGACGCCATCTTCACCGCCCCGCCGCACTCCGGCGGCGTCGGCCCCGACAAGTACGTCCTCTTCAACCGGACGTACACCCGCTCCGACAACCTCGCCGGTGGCGGGGGGCAGCGGACGGAAGTCCATGTCCATCCCAGCGGCTCCCTGCAGCCGCAGCGCTTCCCGAACGATTGGGGGCTGTGATGAAGCGGCGGATCTCGTTCCTCCTCCCGACGATGACGTGGCGTCGCCCGTCGCGCGGGCTCGTCGTCCTGGCGGCGCTCGTGCTCGCCATCACGAGCCTGTTCGGCGCAGCGACGCCGCGGCCGGCCGTCGCCGTGTCGGAGTCGACCCAGCGGGTCGGCATCCCGTGCACGACGGACGCCGGCTCGAGCCCGACGTTCACCCTCACGACCCGATCCGGCTACATCAACCTGCCCGACGGTACGACCGCCTTCATGTTCGGCTACTCCGAGGGGAGCAAGCCGTTCCAGCACCCAGGTCCGATCCTCTGCGTCAACGAGGGTGACACCGTCACGATCGTCCTCAAGAACACCCTCTCGCGACGCGTCTCGATCGCGTTCCCCGGCCAGCGCGACGTCCTCGCCGACGGCCTGCCGGCCCAGCCCGAGCTGGATGGCACGGGACGGATCACCTCGCTGACCAAGTCGGCTGCGCCGACCAACGGCACGGTGACGTACCGGTTCGTGGCCGATGCGCCCGGGACCTACCTCTACGAGAGCGGAACGGATCCCGAGACGCAGGTCCGCCTCGGCCTGTTCGGCGCGCTGATCGTGCGACCGCCGGCTCCGGCGGGACGGGTGTACGCCTACGACCGGCCCGATTCGGAGTTCAACCCGAGCACCGAGTTCCTGGCGCTGCTGTCCGAGATCGATCCGTATCTCAACGCAGCGGTCCAGAACAACAAGACGTTCAACTTCAACACGTACCACCCGCGCTACTGGCTGATCAACGGCCGCGGGTTCCCCGACAGCATCGCGGACAACTTCGCGGCCTGGCTCCCGTCGCAGCCCTACGGCGCGCTGGCGGCGATCCACCCGAACGACAAGTTCCTGCCGAATGGCTCCCTGAACCCGAGCCCGCAGAACCCGCTCCCGAGCATCACCCGCTTCCTGAGCGTGGGGACGGAGGACTATCCGTTCCATCCCCACGGCAACAACGGCCGCGTGATCGGTCGCGACGGCCAGCCCGTCACCGGACCGGCCGGTGAGGACGTGTCGTTCGAGAAGTTCGCCGTGAACGTCGGCCCCGGCCAGACGTGGGACGTCCTGTTCAGCTGGCGTGACAACGAGGCCTACAACTCGAGCACGCATCCCATCCCGGTGGACGAGCCGAACCTCCAGGACCTCGAGGTCGGGATGTTCTACAGCGGCAGCGCCTACCTGGGCCAGTCCAACCCGATGCCGCCGGGCATCACGACCCTCAACGAGTGCGGCGAGTTCTACATCATCGCCCACAACCACGCGCTGTACCAGATCACATCGTGGGGCGTGAACATGACCGGGCCGATCACCTACACCCGGGTCGATCCGCCCCTGCCCAACAACTGTCCCTCGTGAGCGGTAGGGGATCGACGATGCCTGCATTCCCGGCGATGACTCGCCATCACCTGAGTCGGCTCCTGCTGGGGCCGGCCCTCCTCCTCGCTGCAGCGGCGGCCGCCATGTCCCCTGCGGCCGCCGCGGCGGCGGGGCCAGTGGCCTCGACCGCGTGCACGACGGTCGGCACGACCGCCACCTGCGACCTCTACGCGCGGGCCGGTTCGCTGACCCTTCCGGGCGCGGTGACGACCTCCATCTGGGGGTATAGCTCGGCGTCCTCGGGGGCGACCGGCGTCCCCGGGCCCGTCCTGATCGTGAACAGCGGCGACCACGTCACGGTGAACGTCACCAACCAGCTCAGCGTCACGACGTCGGTGCTGTTCGAGGGCCAGGCGATGGTCCCGGACCTGACCGGCATCGGCGCGGGCGCGACGAAGTCGTACACCTTCACCGCCGGGACGCCCGGCACCTACCTGTACGAGGCCGGCATCCTGCCCGGCACGCAGTACCAGGTCGCCAAGGGCCTGTACGGCGCGCTCGTCGTGCGACCGGCCGGCGGCCTCCTCCAGGCGACGGCCGATGCAACCACGGCGTTCAGCGACGAGGCCGTCGTCGTCCTCTCCGAGGTCGACACCACCCTCAACGCATCGCTGAACCCGGCCGGGTTCGACCTCCGCGCCTTCGCCCCCCGCTACTTCCTGATCAACGGCAAGGCCTATCCGCAGACCGATCCGATCACGACGACGAGTGGCAATCGCCTCCTCGTCCGCTACGTGAACGCCGGGATCCAGCACCACTCGATGGGCGTCCTCGGCCTCCGCCAGACCGTCGTGAACGAGGACGGGCGGCCCCTCGCGAATCCGCGCCACATGGTCGCGGAATCGATCTCGCCCGGCGAGGCGATCGATTCCCTGATCGACGTCCCGGCCACGGCCGCGACCTCGACCACGTACCTCCTCTATGACGCGTCCTT
Organism: Chloroflexota bacterium; assembly: GCA_042408445.1. Classification (GTDB taxonomy): domain Bacteria; phylum Chloroflexota; class Limnocylindria; order Limnocylindrales; family CSP1-4; genus CF-46. Next base: position 219,051 of record JBHORC010000023.1, on the reverse strand, counting down.
CGGTCTGAACAACACGACCGGCACGGGCACGAACGCCGGGATCGGCGGGATGCTCACGCGCATCGATGCCGCCGGCACCGCGTCCGGCCTGGACACCGTTGGTCCGATCGCGAGCAACGTCACGGTCGACCAGGCCGGCGCGCTCGCCGCGTCCCTGAGCGACGCCACGACGGGCGCCTCGTCCGTCGCCGCGGCCGAATACTTCATCGACGCCGTCGGCACGTCCGGCACGGGCACTCCGATGACGGGGGCGTTCCCGTCGGACCCGGCAGCGGTGTCGGCGACCGTGAACGTCGCGGCGCTCGCCAGCGGCGATCACCTCATCTACGTCCACGGCCGCGATTCGCTCGGCAACTGGGGTGCGCCCGTCTCGGTCGCCCTCTCCACGGACACGGCAGGCCCCGCGACGACCTCGCTCGTCGTGACGCCGCCGGCCACGAACAACGCCCCGGTGGCGATGACCGGAACCGGCGACGACCGCTCGAGCGGCGGCGCCAACGTCGTGGCGGCCGAGTACTTCGTCGACGCGCTCGGCCCGAACGGCTCGGGCACGACGATGACGCTGAGCACGACAACCTCGCCCGTGACGAGCCTGTCCGCGAGCGTCGCCACGTCGAGCCTCTCGACCGGCGCGCACCTCATCCTCGTGCACGCCCGTGACGCCGTCGGCAACTGGGGCCCGGCAACGTCCATCACCCTGACGATCGACCGCACCGGTCCCACCGCCTCGCTCGGCTCGGCGACCCCGAACCCGACGAACGGCGTGATCGGCGTCAACTCCACGAATCCCTCGCTTCGCGTCACGGCGACGTTCGACGACCTGGCTCCGGCCACGATCGCGAACGCCGAGATCTTCATCGACGCGGTCGGCACGTCCGGCACGGGCCTGCTCATGGCACCGACCGACGGCCTGTTCAACACCGTCCACGAGGCCGGCTTCGTCGACGTTCCCAACTCGACGATCGCCCTGCTCGCGAACGGAAATCACACGATCTTCATCCACGGCAAGGATTCGGCCGGGAACTGGGGCCCGACGATCTCGATCACCCTGAACGTCGACAAGCTCGGTCCGACCGTCAGCGGCGCTGTCCTCACCCCGGCTGCGGCGAACGCCCAGGCCGTCGGTGTCTCCGCGACCGCATCGGACGTCGCGACCGGCAATCACGCGATCGCCGGTGGCGAGGTGTTCATCGACTCCGTCGGCTCCGACGGGTCGGGGATCCAGCTCACGGCCACCGCTTCCCTCCCGACGACGACGATCACGGGCTCGATCCCGGCGGCGACCGTCGCGGGCCTCTCGGTCGGCAACCACACCATCTATATCCACGGCCGCGACATCGCCGGCGCGTGGGGCCCACGGGTCAGCACGGTCCTGAAGATCGATCGGACCGCGCCGACGTTCAGCGGCATCACCCTCACCCCGGCGACGATCGCGTCCGGGACCGCGTCCGTCACGATGAACGTCACCGGCGCAACCGACGGCGCGACCGGCAGCGGTGTCGTCGGCGGCGAGTTCTGGATCGCGAACAGCAACGTCCCGAACGGCGGCGGCACGGCATTCAACGGCCTGACGGCCGCGGTGCCGACCGGCTCGCTCGTTCCGGGCACGTACACCGTCCGGGTCCGCATCCGCGACCTGGCCGGCAACTGGAGCACCGTGGTTCGAACCGCGACGCTCACGGTCACTGGGCCTGTCCCTGCGACGATCTTCAACGATGGCTTCGACCTCCAGACCCTCCCGGGCACCTGGTCGAGCGCGTCCACCCCGACCACCACCCGGCTCGACGTGACCACGTCGGCCGCGCTGTCCGGGCCCTTCGGGCTCCGGGCCCAGGGAAACAACACGAACTACGTCCAGTACAACTGGGGAGCGGCGGCGAGCCCGGCGACCGCCACGTACGACGCCAAGTTCCTATTCCGTCCGAACAACCAGAGCTCGAGCGGACAGACGATCCTCGCGGCCGGCAACAGCGGCACCTTCGGGAGCCAGGTCTTCTCGGTCCGGTATCGCCGAAGTGGCACGACACCACAGGTCCAGATCCAGGGCGGGACTGCCACGAACACGACGTGGACGAACCTGCTCGGCGGGACGTCGACGAACACGATCGAGGTCGCGTGGAAGGCCGCCGGTACCGCAGGGCCGAACGCCGGCACCCTGCGGCTGTACGTCAACGGCGTGCTTTCGCAGACGATCACGACCGCGAGCCTGTCGACGATCGCGTCGGTGCGGCTCGGTGTCGTGACCGCAAGCGGGAACGGCAACTCCGAGTACTTCGACGGCTTCCAGTCCACCCGGACGGTGCCGTGATGAACCTTCGAAGGCGCTTCGGATCCGCCGCCGGCACCGTGCCGGCGAGCGGGTCCGCGACGAAGCCGGCAGAGCCACCCGAGCCATCGGGCGGGGACGAACAGGGCGTCGGAGACGTCGCCCTGCCGATCCGCCAGGAGTCGCGGAGCCTGGTTCGCTCGCGGCTGGTCGGCCTGCCTCGGCGGGTCGGCCGGTCGCAGCGGATGCTCCTCGGGCTGCTCGTCGTGCCGCTGCTGGTGGGGACGACGATCACGGCCCTCGGCTCCGGGGGCGTCGATCCCTCGAACGCGCAGGTGCTGACGGCCGAGCAGCTCGGGAGCCAGTACGGGATCCGCTTCGATCTGGTGGCCGTCACCGCGTCCGGCGGGCTCGTGGACCTGCGGTTCACGGTGCTCGACCAGGAGAAGGCCGTCGCGCTGTTCCACACCACCGACACCGCGCCGGCGCTGTATCTCGAGCAGAGCGGCATCGTGCTGCGGACCAAGAAGGGCATGAGCCACCACCTGAGCCTTGTGACCGGCGGCCGCTACTTCATGCTCTTCTCGAACGCGGGCGGCGTCGTCCAGGCGGGGACGAGGGTGTCGGTCGTCGTCAACGATGTCCGGCTCGCGCCCGTCGTCGCGGAGACCTGATCGAGGCATGCGCCGATCCGGTCCCATCCCGTCGCGGCTGGCGCTCGGTCTCGCGGTTGCGGCGATCGTCGCCGCCACGCTGACGTCGAACGCGGTCGCCGCCTCGCGGCGGCCCGATCGCGGCGGCGGCCCGCAGCCCGCCCGGACCGCGGAGATCGATCCATCGCTCGACGCGATCCTTCGACACGTCGCGCGGACGGATAGCGTCTCCGTGATCGCCACGCTGCGGGATCAGGTCGAGCCCGGAACCGTGACCGGTCGGCGCGGCCGGATCGACGCGGCGGTCGTCGCGGCACTGAAGGACCGCGCGACGACGACCCAAGTCGGCGTCCGCGCCGAGCTGGAACCCCAGCGCACCGGCGGCGCGGTCACCCGGATCACGCCCCTCTGGATCGTCAACGCGGTTGCGGTGACGGCTCGACCGGATGCGATCCGCCGGCTCGCCGCACGCGGCGACATCGCGCGGATCGCACCCGATTGGACGATCTCCGCCACGACCCTGGCGCCCGGGCCGGCGGCCCCGGCGACAACCATTGAGCCGAATGTCGCGTTCGTCAACGCGCCGTCCCTCTGGTCGCTCGGGTTCCAGGGCGAGGGGATCACGGTTGCGTCGATGGACACCGGGGTGGACGGGAGCCACCCGGACCTCGCCGCTCGCTACCGAGGCGGGAGCGGCGCGTGGTTCGACCCGTATGGCCAGCACGCGGCGCCGACGGATCTCGACGGTCACGGCACGATGACGATGGGCGTCATGGTCGGGGCGGGCGCGGGCGGCTCCGCGATCGGTGTCGCCCCCGGCGCGACCTGGATCGCCGCCCGGATCTTCGACGACCGCGGCGTTGCCACGACGAGCGCGATCCACGAGGCATTCCAGTGGGTCCTCGATCCGGACGGCAATCCGGCAACGCCCGACGCGCCGCAGGTCGTGAACGAGTCGTGGGCGCTCGGGTCGCCGGGCTGCAACCTGGAGTTCGAGCCCGACCTGCAGGCACTCGTCGCCGCGGGGATCACCCCGGTGTTCGCCGCCGGAAACTACGGCCCGGGCGTCGGGTCCGGGGCCAGCCCGGGCAACAACCCGGATGCCCTCGCCGTCGGAGCGACGTCCAACACCGGCACGATCTGGGCGTCGAGCAGCCGCGGCCCCGCGAGCTGCGGCCGGGCGACCTCCGTGACGTACCCGGCGATCGCCGCGCCCGGCGTGAACATCCGCTCGTCGGAGCTGTTCGGCGGGTACGCGCAGTCGTCGGGCACCTCGCTGGCGGCGCCGCACGTCGCCGGGGCCCTCGCGCTCCTGCTGCAGGCGTTCCCGGGCCGCCCTCGCTCGGAGATCCGGGACGCGCTGATCGCGGCGGCCCGCGATCTTGGGCCTGCCGGCCCGGACGACACGTTCGGGGCGGGCGAGGTCGACGTGCGCGCGGCGTATGACCGCCTCGCCGGGGCTGGCGGGACGCCCACGCCGACGCCGACCCCGACGCCCACGCCGACCCCGACCCCGACGCCCACGCCGACACCCACGCCGACACCCACGCCGACGCCGACCCCGACGCCCACGCCGACACCCACGCCCACTCCGACGCCCACACCGACGCCCACTCCGACGCCCACACCGACGCCGAAGCCGGACGCTGCCGGGCCGCTCTCCGACATCCCGGTCGTCGCGCCGAACCCGGCGAACGGCCAAAGCGCGGTCGCGATCTCCACGACCGTCGACGACGGCTCGACGGGCGGTGGCGCGATCGCCGCCGCCGAGTGGTTTGTGGATGCGGCCGGGGCGCCGGGGAGCGGCCGGCCCCTCACCGGGTCGCTGGGGACGACCCGCGCCACGGTGTCCGGCACGATCGACGTCGGCGTCCTGGCCGGGCTCGCGGACGGCGGCCACGTCGTCCTCGTCCGGGGCCGCGACGCCGCCGGCAACTGGGGGCCACTGTCCACGGCCGCGCTTGCGGTCGACCGGACCGCACCGAGCGTGGCCCAGCCGACCGCCGGTCCGAACCCCAGCCGCGGCGCCGGGACCGCGAGCCTCGTCGCCGCGATCTCCGACACGGGCGGCCCGATCACGGCCGCTGAGTGGTTCATCGGAACGGACCCGGGCGCCGGATCCGGCTCCCCGATGGCCGCCGGCGACGGCGCCTTCAACGGCACGACAGAGCAGGCCAACGCGACCGTTCCGATGGCGGGCCGTCGCGCGGGCGAGTACGTCGTGAACGTCCGCGCGCGCGACGCTGCCGGGAACTGGAGCGCGCTCGGCCGGGTGACGCTCATCGCCACGCCCGCTGACACGATCTTCGCGGACGGGTTTGAGGCGGGGTCGCCCGCCGGATGGTCCAGCCGGACCGCGTCATCCCGGCAGACCGTTGCCACGACGACGGCAATGACCGGCCGCTACGGCCTTGCGATCTCGGTCGCGGGCGGTGTCGCCTCCTACCTCACCGACGCGAGTCCCGCGGCCGAGAAGGCGTACCACGCGCGGTTCACGTTCGACCCCCGCGGACTGACGACGGGCAGCTCGATCGTGGACGTGTTCCAGGGCCTCGACGCGAAGGGCGGCGTCGTCCTCCGGCTCCAGTACCGCCGAACGACCGGCGACGGCCAGCTCCGGCTCTCGGCCACGCGAGCGGGCGGGACGACAACCACGGCATGGGCGTCACTGACGACCGGGGCGCACCTGGTCGAGCTCGGCTGGGAATCCACGAGCTCCGCTGCGATGCGGCTCTGGCTGGATGGTCGCGAGGCGGTGCGATCTTCCGGCTTCGACACCCACGTGCAGCGGATCGAACTGGTTCGGCTCGGGCCCTCGGCGGGTCTGGCGAGTTCGATGACCGGCGAGCTCCGGTTCGACGGGTTCATCTCCACCCGGGGCTCGATGATCGGGCTCTAGCGACCCTGTGGACGCGCGGCGCGCCGCGGTCACGCCGGCGCGGCTCGTGCCGCCGCGGCTCGTCCTGCCGCGCGTGACGCCGGCGGGGAGGGTCCGGACCTCAGACGTCCGCTGCGACGAGCCCCGCGCGAACGGCGTACCGGACCAGTCCTGCGACGTCGTGGATGTCGAGCCGCCGCATCACGTCGGACCGATGCGTCTCGACCGTCTTGACGCTCAGGTTGAGGAGCGCGGCGATCTCGGCGTTCGTGTTGCCTTCGGCGATCAGCTGGACGATCTCGCGCTGACGCGACGTGAGCCGGCCGCGTGCGCCCGGCCCGCCCGGCACTTCGACGCCCCGGACGAGGTCGCCGAGCACGCGACGCGACAGCGCCGGGCTGAGGAACGACCCGCCCCGGGCGACGGCCCGGATCGCGAACTCGAGCTCCGCGGTGTCCGATCCCTTGAGCAGGTACCCGGCAGCGCCCGCCCGGAGCGCGGCGAGGACGTGCTCCTCGTTGTCGTGCATCGTCACCATGAGGACGCGCGTCCCCGGGTGGTCGTACGTGATCCGCGCCATCGCCTCGAGACCACCCAGGCCGGGCATCGTGATGTCGAGCAGGACCACGTCCGGGTGCAGCTCGCCCACAGCGGCGATGACGGCGTGGCCATCGCCGACGGCGCCGACGACGCGCATCCCCTCGAAGCCGTCGATCAGCGCGTGGAGCCCGGCTCGAACAAGGCCGTAGTCCTCGGCGAGCAGGACCGTGATCGGCGGCGCCATCGTCATGGTGTTCATCCGGCGGAATCCAGCGGCCGCGCGGCGCGGATCCGCGGCGCGGCCGCCAGCGGGATCACGACCCGGATCGTCGTCCCGGCGCCCGGCGTCGAGCGGACATCGACCGTCCCGCCGAGCATCCCGGCCCGCTGGCTCATCCCACGCAGCCCCAATCGCGACGGGTCGGCACGGAACGAGACGGCGTCCGCGTCAAACCCGCGACCGTCGTCCGTCACGAGGAGCTCGATCGATCGCCGCCGCTGTCGGACCTCGACCTCGACGTAGCCGGCGTCGGCGTGCCGAGCGACGTTCGTCAGGGCCTCCTGGGCGATCCGATAGAGCGCGAGCGCCACCTCCGGGGGGAGCCTGGACTCAACGGGATGGCGACGGACCCGGCCCGCGAATGCCCCGAGCGTTGCATACGTCGCCAGGAGTTCGTGGAGCGCGGGAAAGAGATCCGTGGCGCCGATCTCCGGCTGTTCCAGGCCCCGGATGACCGCGCGCACGTCGCCCATCGCCACGTCGAGGAGGTGAATCGCCTCATTGATCGCCGCAGCATCGTGCTCGCCGCTCCGCTTCAGTCGCTCCACCATGATCCGGACCGCCGTCAGGGCGCCGCCCACGATGTCGTGGACGTCCCGGCCGACCTCCGCAAGCCGCCGATCGTCGTCGTTGACGGCCCGCGGCAGTACCGATCCGCTCGGCGCAGCCGACCCCGCAGCCGCCGCCCGGGAGCCCCGATGAGCCGCACGGCGACTCGGGGCCGAGGACGCGATGAGCACGTGTGCCCCCTTTTCGAAGCGCCACCAATGAGCGGTGACGGTTCGATCTCGGCGCGCGCGGCTCCGCCAGCGTCAGCCAGCCGGTGCATCGACGCGCCGATACGTATGGATGATGACGTCTGGAGCATTGAGTACGGCGTACGTGTTTCCTATAGTCGCGCCCCACCAAAGTCGAGGGCACGGTTGACCATCGATCGACGCACCAGGGGCGCAGTGTTCTGGCACGAAGTAGCCAGTCGGGTCGAGCGCGGCCTGCCGGCCATTCGACCTGCGCTCGACATCGCTGCGCTCGGGCTCGGCGTCGCCACGTTCCTGAACCTGGCGGACCCGGATCTCCTGCTGCACGGCGTCTTCCTGATCCTCGCCATCCAGGCGTTCCTGGGCGGGCTTCGGGTGACCCTGTTGCGGATCGCGCTCGGGACGGTGGCGGTCTTCGGCTACTCGTCGTTCGCCTCCGGCAACACCCTGCGGCCGGTCGAGCTCGCGCCGCTCGAGCTGACGGAATGGCCCCTGATGGTCGCGATCGCCGTGCTCGTCGCCCTCATGGCTGATCGGGTCGCGTCGGTGAGCACGAACTACGCCCGCCTCTACCGCGCCGCGAGCGATCGCCTCTTCACCGCGCAGGAGGACGAGCGGCGGCGGGTCGCGCTCGAGCTCCATGACGGGGTCGGGCAGACGCTGACCGCGCTGGCCCTGACGCTCGACGCGACGGAGGCGCTCATCGGCAGCGAGCAGGCCGCCGCGACCGCTCAGGCGCGCGAGTCGCTCCGACGCGCGCACGAGCTCGCGACCGCGGCGCTTGACGACACCCGCGACATCTCCTTCCGGCTTCGGCCCACCCGGATCACCGAGACCGGGCTCATGGCCAGCCTCGCCGAGCTGTGCCGGTCGGCCGGTCCGACCGTCGAGGCGCACATCGAGGACGGGCTCCGACGAAAGGGCCTCCTCCTGCCCCACCACGAGGTCGAGGTCTACCGCATCGTCCAGGAGGCCCTCGCGAACGCGCTGAGGCATGCCCACGCGACGCGGATCTCGGTCACGGCGACCCGCGACGGAGGCTTCCTTCGCATCGAGATCGCGGACGACGGACGGGGCATGGATCCCATCGGCGTGCGGCAGCTGGGTCTGGGCCTCCCGGGCATGAGCGAGCGCGCGGCGATGGCAAACGGCACGCTGACGATTGACAGCGCACCGAACCGCGGGACCCGTATCCGTGTCGCGATCCCGATCGCCGTGACGAGCGCCCCGACCATTCACGCCGAGCCGAGCCCGGTGATCGCGTGAGCGCGGCAACCGCGACGCTCGCGCCGCCGCGACCGACGCGATCGCTCCCCCGTCGCGAGCCGGAGCAGGCCCGGTCCGTCGGGCGGACGGTCCGGGTCGGCCTCGTGGACGACCACGTCCTCGTCCGCGAGGGACTGCGGCTGCTCCTCGGCACCCGCGGTGATCTCGAGGTCCTCGGCGAGGCCGCGACGATCGAGGACGCCTTCGACCTCATCGAGACGATCACGCTGGACGTGCTCCTGGTCGACGTGACCCTCGGCGACAGTGACGGAATCCGGCTCATCCGCGACATCCGGCAGCGGAAGCCCGAGCTCGCGATCGTCGCGCTGACGATGCATCGTGACGCCGAGACGGTGCGTCAGGCGCTGCTCGCCGGCGCAGCGGGCTACGTGGTGAAGGGCGCCACCTCCGATGCGCTCGTCGACGCGATCCGGGCGGTCGCCCGGGGCGAGCGATATCTCCACAGCACGGTTGCCAGCGCGATCATCAGCGACTCGATGCAGTGGCTCCGGAGCGACACCCAGCTGAGCGCCCGCGAGCGCGAGATCCTCTCGCTCCTCGCCGGCGGCCGGACCTCGCGGACGATCGCCGAGTCGCTCGGGATCAGCGTCCACACGGTCCACCGCCACCTCGCGAACCTCTCGGCGAAGCTGCACGTCCGCGGGCGCGCAGGCCTGATCCGCTACGCGGTGGAGAACGAGCTCATCCGAACGTGACCAACTGCCTGCGGCCGGACGTCAGGATGCGGCGCGAGCCGCCCGAACGGACTCGTACGCGATCGGTGCCGCCGCCTCGATGTGCTCCGGCCGCTCCGCGGCACGCGCCGCGAGCAGCGTCTCGATCAGGCTGAGGATCCGCCGCTCGGCGTCCGATCGGCGGTAGCCGGCGCCCGCTTCGGCGGCCTCGATGAGCATCCCGTCCAGCAGCGCCGCGAGCGCGTGGCTCACCGACGCGACGTCGAGCCATGACGGCAGCTCGCCGCGCATGACCCCCTCCTGCAACAGCAGCACGATCGCGGTCACGGTCTCGCGGCGTCGGCGGAGGAGCATCTCCCGGATCGCCGGGTCCGTCTCGATCTCCGCCCAGGCCTGGAGAAGCAGGAATCCGGAGCCCCGCTCGGACTGCTCGACCGCGAGGTTGTCGAACCAGTAGCCGATCGCCGCCGCGATCCTCGCCCGGTAGTCGCTCAGACCCTCCAGGCGGGCACCGAGCTGCGCGAGTTCCTGGTCCGTGATCAGGTCGCAGCCCGCAAGGATCAGGTCCGACTTGCTCCTGAAGTACGTGTAGATCGCGCCCACGGACAGGCCGGACGCGCGGACGATGTCCTGCATCGTCGCCCGGTGGAAGCCGCGTTCGCCGAACACGGCGAGGGACGCCCGCACGATCCGGTCGCGGACTTCCTGTTCGTGTGCGGCGGTGACGCGCGGCATGCTGCTCCCGTGGAGAACGATTCGTCGTCAACACTACTCGCGCCTGTGTGGCATCGACAAGTCTTGACAAAACGAATGCTCATTCTCTATCTTCGGATCTGCTGCAACGCCCCTCCCTGATCGAACAGCCGGAGCCACCTCCGGCCCACGAACTGACCGAAAGGGCCATCCCAATGGTGTTCTCGCGCTGGGGCGCATTCGTCTATCGCTTCCGCCGGCCGATCGCGCTCGTCACGATCGTCCTGGCTGTCCTCGCAACGACCCTGGCGTCGAAGGCCACGAGCGCCCTGAGCTCGGGTGGCTGGACGGATCCGGGCTCCGAGTCGACGGCGGTCACGCAGCGGCTCGCCGACGAGTTCGGTGCCGGCCGCGGCTCGATCGTCGCGCTCTTCCAGGGCGACGCCTCCGGGGACGCGCGATCCGCGGCGTTCCAGACGCTCATCGCCACGTCCCTGCGACGACTCGATGCGGACCCCCTCGGCGACACCGTCGTCGGGTATGCCCAGACACACGACGACCGGTTCATCAGCACGGACGGACACTCCGCCTACGCGGTCGTCAGCCTGTCGATCACCGATGAGCAGGCCGCGAACCGGATGCCGGAGATCCGCGCGCTCATCGACCCGCCGAGCGGCGCGACCCTGAAGCTCGCCGGAGTCGGTCCGTTCACCGAGGACCAGGCCCACCAGTCGGAGAAGGAGCTCGTCCAGGCGGAGGCCGTCTCGGGGCCGTTCGCGCTCCTGATCCTCCTTGCCGTGTTCGCGTCCGTCGTCGCGGCCGGCCTGCCGCTCCTCGTCGCGGCCCTCACGATCCCGACGACGCTCGCCGGCGTCTATCTCGCCGCCCAGGCGACCGAGCTTTCGATCTATGTCCAGAACGTCGCCACGATGCTCGGCCTCGCGCTCGCGATCGACTACTCGCTGTTCATGGTGAGCCGGTTCCGCGAGGAGCTCCGGCGCGGTAGGAGCGTCGCCGAGGCGGTCGAGATCACCGTCGCGACGAGCGGCAAGGCCGTCACGTTCTCCGGGCTCGCGGTCGCGATCGGGCTGTCCGGGCTGCTGCTCTTCCAGCCGGCCGCACTCCGCTCGTTCGGGATCGGCGGGTCGCTCGTCGTCGCCTCGTCCGTGTTCTACGCCCTCACCTTCCTGCCGGCCGTCCTCGGGATGCTCGGCCACCGCGTCAATGCGCTGAGCCTCGGCGGTCTCTTCGACGCGGTCCGGCGGCGGCTCGGCAGGCCCGTCGGCGTGCGAGCCGACGCCCAGCGTCGCTCCCGCTGGGCCGGCGTCGCGCATGCCGTGATGGCTCGGCCGTTCGCGTTCCTGGTCCCCGCGGTCCTCTTCCTGCTCCTTGCCGGCTCTCCGTTCCTGCGGCTCAGCCAGGGCATCCCCAACGCGTCGACGCTCCCCGCCGGGCTCGAGAGCCGCGATGCCGCGGTCGCCCTGTCGACCGACTTCGCGAAGGGCGAGACCTCACCGATCGTCGCGCTGGCGACCGTCGCCGGCTCGCCAACGAGCGCGGCGAACATCGAGAAGCTCACCGCGTACGCCGCCGCGCTCGATGCCGTCCCGGGCATCGACCGGGTCGAAGGGCCGTTCAGCGGCCTGAAGGACCCGGCGACCGGAGCGGCGATGACGCCGGACCAGGTCGCCGCGTTCTATGCCGCGCCCGCCGGTCAGCTCCCGCCGGAGCTCGCCGCCGCCCGGGACCTGCTGCTGAAGACCTACGTCCACGACTCGACGGTCCGGCTCGATGCCGTGAGCCCCCTCGATCCCGTGAGCCCCGCCGGCGGTGACGTCGTGCCGCTGGTCCGCGCCGTCCGCGTCGACGGCGTGTCGGCCCAGATCGGCGGTCTGGCTGCCGAGGGCCACGACTTCATGGCGAGCCAGGGACGAACCGTGCCGTACGCCGTCGCGGTCACGCTGCTCGCGAGCGGTCTCATCCTGTTCCTGCTGTTCGGCTCCGTCGTGATCCCGCTGAAGGCGGTCGTCATGACGCTGCTCTCGATCAGCGCGAGCTTCGGCGCCCTCGTCTGGATCTTCCAGGAAGGCAACCTGTCGAACGTGCTCGGGTTCACGTCGCCCGGGTTCACGATCGCGGGCAACCCGATCATCATGTTCAGTGTCCTGTTCGGCCTCTCGATGGACTACGAGGTCCTGCTGCTCTCGCGGATCCAGGAGGGCTACCGGCGGACCGGCGACAACACCGCGTCCGTCGCGGACGGCCTGGCGCGAACCGCCGGGGTGATCACGGGCGCGGCGCTGATCATGGTGACCGTCTTCTCCGCCTTCGCCCTCGCCCAGTCGCTCACGATCAAGAGCATCGGCGTCGGCATGGCGATCGCCGTGTTGATCGACGCGACGATCGTCCGGGTGCTCCTCGTGCCGGCGACGATGCGGCTGATGGGCCGCTGGAACTGGTGGGCGCCCGGACCGCTCGGACGGCTCGCGGACCGGCTCGGCTTCAGCCACACGGAGGACGAGGCGACCGTGGCGATCGAGGGCGACGGTCACGGCCGCGGCGCACCGGCAACCGGGCAGGCCTGACGCCGTAGACTCGCGGTTCGCGATCGCGGGCTGGAGGGACGACACGTCATGACCGAGCGGCATCTGCCCAACGCGGATGGCCCTGTCCGGGTCTACGGCTGGAGCTGGGGCCCGGACGAGCAGCGCCGCCCGGGGCTGCCCTGGATCGGCGTGTTCCTGATCGTGTTCGGCGCGCTCCTGCTCATCGAGCGGGCGCTGCCGGACTACCGCCGGCTCGGCGACGTCGCCGTGCTCGCCGCTGGCGTCGCGTCGCTCCTCTACTGGGTGATCCGGCGCGGGACGATCGCGCTGTATGCCGGCGCGTTCCTGACCGCGCTCGCGCTGCCCGGAACGATCGAGGCGCTCGGCCAGCCGCTCGGGCCCGGCTGGGGGATGTTCTTCTTCGGCCTTGCGTTCCTGTTCGTGGCTCTGGTCCGCGCGTCGCGCGGCGGCGGCGTGGGCTGGCAGGCGCTGTACGGCTCGATCCTCGTGGTGATCTCGTTGACGGAGATCGTCAAGCCGGATCTCGCGGGGATCGCCTGGCCGCTCGTCCTCGTCGGGATCGGGCTGGTGCTGCTGATCCGGGGAACTGGCCGAGGCTGATCCCCGGCGCTGTCAGCCTCGGCTGACGCTCGCCGCCGCCGTCGCCGTCTCAACCGCCTCTGCGACGGCATCCGCGATCCGCACAAGCTCGTCGTCTGTGATCACGAACGGCGGCCCGAGCAGGATCGTGTCGCCGTCGACGCCGTTCGCATTGCCCGTCCCGGAGTAGACGAGGACGCCCGCGTCGCGCGTCGCGCGCACGACCTGCTCAGTGACGCGTTCCGCGCGCGGAAACGGCGCCCGGGTCTCGCGATCGCGGACCAGCTCGATGCCGACCATCAGTCCCCTCCCCCGGATCTCGCCGAGGTGCGGGTGCGGCGCGAGACGCTCGTGGAGCAGGTCCATGAGTCGATCGCCCTTCGTCCGGCTCGCCTCGATCAGGTCCTCGGCCTCGAGGATCCGCAGGACCTCGCCGGCGACCGCCGCGCCGCCCGGCGCGTGCGAGTACGTGAAGCCGTGGACGAAGCCGGGACCCTGGGTGACCGCATCGTGGATCTCGCCGGAGGCCGCGACGAAGCCGAACGGCCAGTAGCCCGATGTCGCGCCTTTCGCCGCGACGAGGATGTCCGGGCGAACGCCCCAGTGGTCGAGGCCGAACCAGCGACCGGTCCGCCCGAAGCCCGTCATGACCTCGTCGGCGACGAGCAGGACGCCGTGTCGGCGGCACACGTCCGCGATCCGCGGCCAGTAGTCGTCCGGCGGGACGGCGGCCGCAAGGGTCGCGCCGACGATCGGCTCCGCCACGAACGCCGCAACTGTTCCGGGTCCCGCGGCCTGGATCGCGCGGTCGAGCTCGGCCGCGAGCTCCTCGCCGGAGCCGAGGGCGTGGCTGTCCGGATCGCCCGCCCGGTACGGATAGGCGGCCGAGACGTGCCGGAACCGGCCGAGCCAGCCCTCGTAGGGACGGCGGAGCGGTCGACGGCCGGACAGGTCCAGCGCCCCGAGCGTGTTGCCGTGATAGCTGCCCCAGCGCGAAATGACGATCCAGCGATCGGCCTCGCCGCGCGCGAGGTGGTAGGCGCGGACGAGCTTGAGGGCCGTCTCCATCGCCTCCGAGCCGCCGCTGACAGGGTAGATCGCGGGGTCGTCGACGGGGAGATGCGAGCCGACTGCCTTGGCGTACGCCTCGAGCGGCTCGGTCGTGAACTGGGAGCCGTGGGCGTAGGCAAGCCGACCGACCTGCTCCGCCAGGGCGCGGGCGATCGACTCGCGCCCGTGACCGACGTTGACGACGATTGCGCCGCCGGCCGCATCGAGGTACTCGCGTCCGGCCGAGTCGCGGATCGTGGAGCCCTGAGCCTCGACGGCGACCGGGAGCTCAGGGTCGAGCGAGCGACGGAAGACGCGACCGGTCACCGGGGGAGTGTAGGAGAGGTCGCGCGGGATCGACGGCCAACCGGTGGTGCCGACGCGCACCGAGTTGATCGTGAACGAGTCGTTGAACTGACATTCATTTGTATTGACGACGTCGCGGATGACGATGGAACCTACACTGATAGTCCCAGAAGCCGACCAGTACCTTTGGAGCGCGCAGTGCAGTTCGACTTTTCCCGAACGGGACGCCGTGTCCGCCAAGCGCCTCGAACCCGCGCCCGAGCACTGACCCTGGCGGCGACGTTCCTGATTGTCTGGCCGGTCGTCTTCTTCGCGACCGCGTCGACGGCGCTCGCGGCTGGAGCGACACGTCTCGGCTTTGTCGTCGGGCCGCCTTCGACCAGTGTGTCGGGCGCCACGTTCAACACCGTGACGGTTGAGGTTCTTGACGAGACGGATCAGCCGATTGCCTTTAGCGGTGCCATCACCCTCTCGCTCGACGACACGAACTCGAACGGAGGGTCGCTCAGCGGCTCACTCGCCGCCAACCCGAGCGGTGACTCTCAGGTCGACTTCACGGATCTTTCGGTCGACAAGGCCGGAACGGGATACAAGCTGATTGCTACCGCCGACGGACTCGATCCAGCGACGAGCAGTGCCTTCTCAATCACCCCAGGCGCCGCAGATCACCTGACCATCACCAGTGGCCCGGCCGGACCTCTTAGTGCGGACGACACATTCGGGATCAACGTCGATATTCGGGATGAGGCCGACAATCTCGTCACCACCGACAACTCGACACAGGTGGCATTCATCCTGTCGGGCGGCGCTCCCGGAGCGGAGATACGGGGGTATTCCGGCCCGACCACGGCGGCCAACGGGGTCGTCGAGACCCTCAACATGCGTGTTGCGGAGGTCGGCTCCGGCTACACGATCGACGCGACCGCGGATTCGCTCCTTGGTGATACAACGTTGCCCTTCGACGTCAGCGTGGGCGCGCTCTCCGTCATCACCGTTACGACGCCAACCGAGGTCGTAGCGGGCAGTTCTTTCGACCTCAACCTGACGGCACAGGACGGATACGAGAACCCGATCGAGGGCGACCGCTGCATCGTGTTCTCCGGAGCGGACGGCAGCCCGAACTCCACGCTGCCCGTCTACCCGCCGACCGATGGATGCAGCTCAGGCAGCAAGGTCACGTTCGACGAGGGCGGCGCAGCGACCGTGTCGGCGACGGTGTACAAGGCCACGGCCACAACGATCGCCGCGACGGACCATGCCACCGAGGCAACCGGATCGACCGCGCAGTTCGATGTCGCTGACGCCGGCGTCGACCACTTCACCGTGAGTGATCCGGGAGGCCAGGTCGCCGGCTCGCAGTTCAGTGTCGGAATCAACGCAGTCGACGCGTACGGCAACGCGGCGGCGAGCTACTACGGAACCGAGTGCCTGACGTTCAGCGGCGCGAACGCGAGCCCAGGTGGGAGCGCCCCGGCCTACCCGAACCCGGACACGTGCGACGTGGACGAGAGCAGCATGTCGTTCGACGGGAATGGCCACGCGTCCGCCAACGTGACCCTGTTCAAGGCCGCGGCCACGTCGCTATCCGTCGCCGATGGGACGGCAGCCGGCACCAGCCCGACGTTCGCCGTGAGCAGCGCCGGAGTCGACGCGCTCCAAGTCGCGGACCCGGGCCAGCAGACCGCGGGCGGCGGCTTCACCGTCATGATCACCGGCCAGGACCCGTACGGGAACCCGATCGTCGGCGCGCAATGCGTCACGTTCAGTGGCGCAGCGAGCAGTCCGAACTCGACCGCGCCGACGTATCCCGCGAAGGACACGTGCGCTATCGGTCAGAGCAAGGTCACCTTCGACTCGGCCGGTTCCGCGACCGTCTCCGTCACGTTGTTCAACGCAGCCCCGACAACGCTCACCGTCACGGATGCGGGGAAGTCCGGACACGCGACGTTCACCGTCATCGACTCCGGTATCCAGCACTTCCAGGTGTCGGTGCCGAACGCCACTGCTGGCACGCCTGTCTCAGTGTCGATTGCCGCCTTCGACCAGTTCGGGAACGCGGCCGCGACCTTTAACGCTGACCAATGCGTAACGTTCAGCGGAGCGAACAGCAGCCCGGACGGAACCGCTCCGAGCTTCCCGTCGAGCGGCACGTGCGGCGTGGGGAGCTCGGTTACCTTTTCAGCGGCCGGAACCGCCAGCCCGAGCGTCACGCTCTTCAAGGCCGTCTCCACGACGCTACACGTGACGGACAACTCCTCGGGCTCGACCGGCGCCGCGACCTTGAGCGTCACCGACGCTGGGATCAACGCATTCACCGTGGCGAATCCAGGCAACCCGACGGCCGGTCACGGCTTCAACCTCGCGATCGCCGCCTTCGATCAGTACGGCAATCCGGCCGCGACATACGCCGGGCCAAACTGCATCACGATCACCGGGGCTGGCAGCAGCCCGAACAGCACGGCTCCGATCCTCCCAGGGGCCGGCAGCTGCGGCGCCGGCAAGAGCAGCGTCACGTTCAGCGCGACGGGCACGGCCTCGCCGAGCATCACGCTCTACAACGCAGCGTCGACGACACTGGTGGTGACTGATGTCAGCACCGGCAAGACAGGCTCGAGCGGCGCGTTCGCGGTCAAGGATGCAGGGATCAACACATTCACCGTGACAAACCCCGGCCCGCGCACCGCCGGGACGCCGTTCAACCTCGCGATCGCCGCATTCGACGCGTACGGCAACGCTGCGGCGACGTACGCCGGCGCGGAATGCATCGCGATCACCGGGCCGAGCAATAGCCCGGTCCCGAACAACACCGCACCGAGCTATCCGGCCGCGGGGGTCTGCGGGGCGGGTAAGAGCAGCGTGACGTTCTCGGCCACGGGTACGGCCTCCCCTAGCATCACCTTGTTCAACGCGGCATCGACGACCCTGGTCGTGACCGACGTCCCGTCCGGGAAGACCGGCTCCACCGGTCCCTTCACAGTGAACCCTGCACCGGTCGACTCCCTGACGTTCCGCGATGCCTCAGTAGGCTTCAGCTTCCAACCGATCGACACGAAGGTGTCGACGCCGATCTACAGCATCTGTCTGCCGTCCGGCGGCACGACGCCGTGCGCAACCGCTCCAACCTCAACGAGCGTCCGCGTGCTCGCCCGGGACCATTGGGGCAACCGGGTGGCAAACGGCACGACCGTGACGGTCGGCTCGACGAGCGCCGGCACGGGCCTCGGTACCGGGACGACGACGAACGGCATCGTCGACTACGCAAACGCACTCTCAATCGGTGCCGTCGGCAACGCCAAGCTGACGGCGAAGAGCGCGTCGATCACCGGCGACAGCGATCCGTTTGTCATCGCGCTTGACCTGAAGGCGTGCGACGGCGTGCTCTGCACGAACAACGCCGTCGGCACCCTCCAGAAGGGCTACAACCAGATCACCACCAGCAGCGACTTCTTCAACGGGTCGAACAACGTCCGGCTTCGGACGCTGCTCCTCGGCAAGTCGACGTTCGACGCCGGCAACGCGGGCTGCGGCACAAACACCCTCGTCAACCAGGGTCAGGAAGCGCTTCCCCAGGGCACCGGCGTCCAGACGACCGCGCCGGTGACCGACATGCTGATCGTCATCTCGAAGGACTACCTGAAGCAGCAGGGCATCCAGTCGCGAAGCGTCCTCAACTTCAACGTCTGCGTTGGCGCGACGTGGATCGGAACGGGGAACGCCACACCGTGGCTGGCCCGGACGCCGATCTTCGGTCTGCCGGTGCCGGCGAAGCTCAACGGCGGCGTGTACTGGGGCCTCGCGTACGACTGCATCGCCCTGCCGCGCAACACGTCGAACCCCTGCATCGCGCTGCGGACGAAGCAGGCGTCGGTCGTCCGCGCCTACTTCCACTGGACGGCCGCCCAGACGGCGGCGGTCATGACCGACAGCGACCTCGCGTTCGTGATCCACAAGAGCTCGCCGTGGGACGGCAAGGCCGGCATCTACCGGTGAGCCACTCGCGCTAGCGAACGAAATGACGCCCTGGTCGGACCCGACCGGGGCGTCGCGCTATTCGACGAGGTCGACGACCTCTCGCGGCGTCCCCGGGAACGGCGGGAGCGTGATGATCCCGAGGGCGGTCTTGCCCGCGGACCACTCGCGCTCCAGCGCGGTGACGTCCGCCCGTCGCCAGCGACCGATCGCGACGAGCGCATCGAGGAGCAGGACGACCTCGAACCGATCCTCCCGGCCGCGCGCGGTCGAGAGCGCCGCGCCCAGCACGTCCTCGGCTTCGCTGATCCGGCCCGCCTGGGCGAGCGCCCAGCCACGGAGGCGTCGAAGCGGCGCGACGAAGACGCTCCCGCCCTCGACCGACGTCGTCGACGCGAGCGCCTCGTCGATCCCTGGGAGCGCCTCGCTTCCGAGCCCCGAAAGGACGTCGAGCTCCCGGACGCGGACCGTGGTCGAGAGCGACTCGCCGCTCTTGCCGGTCTTCAGCTGCTCGGCGAGCGCCGCCTCGTACAGCTCCCGGGCGGCGGCGAACTCGCCACGCCGGGCGAGCGATTTGCCGAGTTCGCGGCGCGCCTCGGCGACGTCGGCCTCATTGCCCGATGCGCGCCAGACGCGCAGCACGTCGCGGAGCAGCACCTCGGCCTCATCCAGCCGGCCCTGGTCCGAGAGGATCTCGGCGATGTTGTACTTCGCGAGCGCCGCGTTCGTCCGGTCGCCGGTCTGCTCCATGATCGCGAGCGAGCGGTCGTACAGCGCCAGCGCCTCGTCCCAGTGCGATCGCTCCTGGGCGATGATCCCGAGGTTGTTCAGGATCAGCGCCTGGCTGCGCAGGTCACCCAGCTCCTCGTACAGGGCCAGCGCGCGTCCGGAGTAGACCGCCTTCTCGACCTGGCCGTTCTCCTTGAGCGCCATGTCGAGCAGCTTGTAGGACTGGGCGAGGGCATCCTTCGCGTCGGACCGACGCGCCTGTCGTTCGGCCCGTCGCGCCCAGCGGATGCTCTCGACGCGGCGGTTCTCCAGGAAGCGCGTCCCGGCGTTGATCACCATCAGCCGTGCGCGGGCCGCAGCCGCCTCCGGCCCCCGGCGACCCTCCAGCGAGCGGAGCCCGCGGTTCACCCGGGCGTTCGTCTGGCGATACCGGCCCGTCCGGCTCGTGATGATCGACTGCTTGATGACGAGCGGCGTCTCGGCGACCGGGTCCTTGCCGAGCAGCCGCCGGGCGGCCTTGAGCGCTCGATCGGCGTCGTCGTACCGCCCGAGCAGATAGACCGCGTCACTCCAGCGCTCGTACAGGTCCGCGAGCTCGCGAGCCGGCACCGAACGGAGCCGACGGCCCGCGAGCAACGCCCGCTCGTAGTAGCGGCTTGCGTCCGCCGATGCGTAGATGCGCATCGCGCGATCACCGGCAACGCGCGAGTAGTGCCACGCCTTGTCCCACACCTGGGCGGCGTGGAAGTGGAACGACAGCGAACCTGCCTCGTCCTCCGCACGACTGCCGGCCCCGTCCTCGATCGCGCCGGCGACGGCGGCGTGCAGCGCCCGTCGCCGTCGGAACGGCAGGCCCTCGTAGGCGGCGTCACGAATGAGGCGATTCCGGAAGCGGGCCGGACCACCCGGTGTCACGTCGACGAAGTCGTTCAGTCGGGTCCAGGCGTCCTCCGCCAGCTCGACCGTGTCGGGGATCACCGCGCTGAGAAGCTGGGGGTCGAACGACGCGCCGAGGACGCTCGCGTACCGGAGGATCGTGCGGTCGACCGGCGCGAGGCGATCGATCTCGCCGGCGATCAAAGCCTCGATCGAGTCGGGCAGGGATTCGAGCGATCCCGACTCGCGCACGGCGTCCAGCAGCTCGAACAGGAACAGGGCGTTCCCGCCGGAGCGACGAGCGATCTCCTCGACAACATGGGGGCGGAGCGGGTTGTCCTCGGTCGCGAGCTCGAGGATCTGGGTCAGGCTCTCGGCCGGCAACGGCTCGAGCGTCAACGAGAGGTCGCCCTCGAGCGGCGTGGCGTCCTCGCCGACCGTCAGGACACGCTCCGGCGACTGGCTCGTGAGGATGAGCATGGCGCGATGGCTCTCGCGCGCCTCGAACATTCGGATCAGGAGATCCCGCGTCGCCTCGTCGATGTGGTTCGCGTCCTCGATGGCCAACATCGTGGGACCGCGCAGCGCCGCGACGAGGAACTGGATCGTCACCTCGGCGAGGCGCTCGCGAAGGAATCGGTCATCCAGCCTTGCTGTCTCGGGTGTCGGTGGCAGCTCCAGGCCCAGGAGGATGCCGAGCAGCGGGATCCACGGCTCCAGTGACGGATCGAGCTCCGCGACCAGGGTTCGGAGGCGCCCGGCAAGCACGTCGTCGTCATCGTCGGCCGGTGGTGCGCCGAGGGCATTGCCCATGACCGCACGCATTGGAAAGTACGGAGTCGATGCCTCGTATTCCTCGCATCGCGTCGAGATCACGCGGAAGGTCGGGGATCGCGAGATGACTTCTTCGAGCAGCCGACTCTTGCCGACACCGGGCTCGCCGTGGATCTCGACCACCGTCCCGGCGCCCGCGAGCGTGAGCTCCACCGCCCGCATCAATTCCTGGAGCTCGGCGTCGCGGCCGACGAGCGGGAGGCCGCGCTGGTCTGCGGCGCGCCGGCCCATCGCCGATCCGACGATGGATGCGTGGACGGGTAGCGCCTTGCCCTTCGCTGCGAACGGCGGAATGGGCGTGGTGTCGAAGATCGTCCGCGAACGGCTGAGGACGATCTCGGTCGAGAGGATCTGCCCGGCCTCCGCCTTGCTCATCACCCGTGCGGCGGTGTTGATCGCGTCGCCGAAGACGCGGTACGCACGGCGGTAGGACGGGCCGAAGTCGCCCGTGAACACGCGGCCCGT
The DNA here is from genome assembly GCA_042408445.1 of Chloroflexota bacterium. Taxonomy (GTDB): domain Bacteria; phylum Chloroflexota; class Limnocylindria; order Limnocylindrales; family CSP1-4; genus CF-46. The sequence goes on along the minus strand of JBHORC010000023.1, from coordinate 197,647 downwards.
ATTCACGCCGACCCGCATCGGGACGATGCCCGGCTGGTCCATGACCATGCGCAGGGTCCGGAGCATCCGCTCCTCGTCGTGGCCCGTGCTCGTGGGGGCGCCGGCCGTGAGGAGCGCCTTGACGCTCGACTTGCCGACATCGGTCTCGTAGAACGGCACCTCGAACTGGAGGGCGGCCTCCTCGATCTGGCGGATCCGCGCATCCAGCCCGACCGCAAGGTCGTCCGGCCCGATCTCCTCGAGCAGGCGGTCCGTGTCCATGAGATCGATGAAGGCGGCGGTGATCGTCCGGTGCTCCGGCTCGCTCTTCTGGAGCAGGACGTGGCCGCGCGTGGCGACGGGGATGCACGAGGCGATGTCGATGCTGCTCACGTCGCCGACGTCGGGGGCTCGGCGCCGCTCGACCTCCGGCGGCGCGGCGAGGAGGATCGTCGACTCCTTCGGCGGCCCGACGCACGACGGGTCAAGCTTGGCCGCCAGCGCCGCGGAGATCCCGATCTCCCCTGCGTCGGCGATCGCCTCCATCGTCAACGTCTCGGTCATCGCCGGGCCGGCAATGAGCAGTTCGCGGTGGACGCTCCCGCTCATGAAGAAGTGGAACGTCCCGGTCCCGATCCCGACGGACATCCGGAGGACGAGCGTCCCGCCGGTCAGGTGCAGCCGCCCGACCCGGTCGATCGTCCGCTGCATCTCCCAGGCCGCACGAGTCGCGCGAAGCTCGTGCTCCGGGCCGTCGAACAGGAGGAGGAGCGCGTCGCCGCCCCACTTCAGGAGGCCGGCGCCCCAGTCGTACGCCTCGTCGAGGAGGGCGCGGAACACGCCGTCCAGCGTGTCACGCATCAGCTCCGCGCCGATCTTGCCCTTCTTGGCGAGGCGCTCCGTGAGCGCGGTGAAGCCGGAGATGTCGACGAAGACGAGCGTCGCCTCGAGCTCGCGGTGAAGCGCGTCCGGCGTCGTCCGCAGCCAGTCGATGACGAGGCGCGGGACGTACGGCTTGAGGACGTCACCGGGCGCCGATGAGTCCGGCGACGCGACGAGCGGCTCTGGCGGCGAGATCACGGTCTGGCCCCGTTCACGTGGAGGCGGTGCGGAGGATCGACGGTACCGTCGGCCCCGGGACAGCGACAAGAGGGAGTGTAGCGGGCGGGAACCGTGGAGCCGTCTGCGGTGTAGGACGTACGGTTGACCGTGGAGGGCCGTCCACCTGGAAGACAAGCGGCGCGCCGACGAAGCGCTGGACGCCGAGCAGATCGAACGTGCGCGCGGAGGCGACGTGATGGCCTACGAGGCGCTCGTCCGGCGATACCAGGACGCCGCCATCCGGACGGCGCACGTGATCGCGCCGGACGGCGACGCCGAGGACGCGGTCCAGGAGGCGTTCGTCAAGGCGCACGCCGCGCTTGGCCGGTTCCGGGTGGGTTCACCCGTCCGGCCGTGGCTCCTCAGGATCGTCGCCAACGAGGCGCGGAACCGACGCCGATCCGCGGGCCGCCGAGCCGGCCTCGCCCTTCGGGCCGCCGAGGACCGCCGGCCCGGTGATGCGGCCCCATCGCCCGAGTCGGCGGTCCTCGCCCGCGAGCAGCAGGAGACGCTGCTTGCTGGCATCAACGCGTTGGCGGACACCGACCGGGAGGTCATCGCCGCTCGCTACTTCCTCGAACTCAGCGAGGCCGAGACCGCGGACGTCCTCGGGCTGCCCCGCGGCACGGTGAAGTCGCGATTGTCCCGGGCGCTCGTGCGGCTGCGGACCGAGCTCGCGGAGCCGGCGGGGGTGCGGCGTGGCTGAGCGACGCCGGTTCGAGGCGGTGTCGGACGCCGTCCTGGAGGACGCGCTGCTCCAGCTGGGCGCGGCGCTGGCATGGCCGGAGGTCGCGGCGCGGAGCGCGGCGTCCGCGGCTGTCGATCCTGCGGCTCGCGCCCGGCAGCGGATCGAGGCCGCGAGGGCGTCGGCCGCAGGCACGGGGCTCGGCGCTCGCTCCACGACGCGCCGGCCGTCGCTGCTCCTGCGGCGACCGATGCGCCGGGCGGTCGTGCTGGGGATTGCGGCGGCGATCGTGCTCGCGGCGGTGGTGGCGGCCCTCGGGTTCGGCCTGCCGGGTCTTCGGATCGTGTTCGCGCCCGAGCGCACGCCGCCCGCCGTCGTTGGTCCGTCCTCGGCGCCCGCCGGAAGCGCCGGCAACCGCCCGTCGGCAACGTCGACCTCGTCTCCGGGTCCGGCTGGCGCAACCCTTGGCCTGGGCCGCGAGGTCACCATCGCGGAGGCCGCGCGGGCAGCGACGTTCCCACTTCTCGTGCCGGCGGACGCCCGCTTCGGTGCGCCCGATACCGTCTGGATCGACGACGTCGGGCGCGTGACCCTCGTCTGGGCGGCGCGTGCAGGCGTCCGGGAAACGCTCGAGCCCGGGGTCTCGCTGATCGTCACCGAGTTTCCCGGCCATCTCGATACCGGCTACTTCGGGAAGATCCTCGATACCGGCGCGACGATCGAGGACGTGTCCGTCGGCGGGAGCCCGGGCTACTGGATCGCCGGCGGCGCGCACGATTTCGTCTACGTGGGGCCGGATGGCCACGTTGCCTTCGACCGCCGCCGGATGGCCGGCGACACCCTCGCCTGGTCGCGGGATCCCGTGACGTATCGCGTCGAGACGAGCCTCGGTCGCGATGACGCCGTCCGGATCGCCGAGGCGCTGCACCCGGTGGAACCGTCGCCCTGATCGTGGTGTATCGGTGACGTTCGGACCGCAGCGTCCGGTGCGATGGGGAATGACCATGCTGATGCGCGTACCCGGCCTCCTCGCCGGCGCGGCCCTGATCCTCGTGACCGCCGGGTGCACCGGTTCAGCCGCTCCGTCCGGGGCCGGCCCCGCGAGCCCTTCGGGGGCTGCCACCCAGCGGGCGGCCGCCGCATCACCAGGACCCAGCCAGACGGTCGCGGTCCCGCCGGCGCTCCTCGCCGTCGGGCGGTCCGGCGAAGCCGATCTCCGGATCATCGAGTCACCCCGCCACGACGTGGCGTTCCGCCTGCCTCTGGGTGCTCCCGATGCGATGTGGGGCCACATCTTCACCGCGACGCCGGACGGCGCCGATACCCGCCTCACGAACGTGCTGTTCGGCGAGGACACCGGTCGACAGCTGACGCTCCAGGGCCGGTGGCACCTGCCGACGATCGGCGACGACCCGGTTCCGGTCGGTCGATCGCTCGACGACTCGACCGTCGTCCTCGTGCAGGACGGCGTGGACGCGTACGCGCAACCCGCCGCCGACGCCGTCTCCCGGTTCGCGGTGGTCCGGGCGGCGGTGCCGCCGTCCGACGGACCGCTCGAGCTCGTCCGGACGGTCGAGCTGAAGGGCGCCTTCGACTTTGACGCGCTGTCTGCGAATGGCGCGATCCTGTACGTGATCGAGCACCTGAACGACGGCACGCCCGACCATTACCAGGTTCGATCCGTGGATGTCACGTCGGGCCGGATGGATGACGCGGTCGTCGTCGACAAGGCGACCACGGACGAGGCGATGGCCGGCCGGCCGATCACGCAGCTTCGCCGCGCGGATGGGACCGTCCTCACGCTCTACCGCGGCGCCGAGCACCCGTTCGTCCACGTCCTGAGCACGGCCGAGAAGTGGGCGCTCTGCGTCGACCTGCCGGCAAACGGCGCAGACGACGCGAGCGGGACCATGGACTGGGGCCTCACGGAAGGCCCGAACCCCGACGACATCTACGCCGTCAACGCGAGCCTCGGCGTGGTGGCCGAGATCCATCGATCCGACCTCACCGTCGGACGGACCGCACGGATCGACGGGCCGGCGACGCCGGCGAGCGCGGCCGCGGAGCCGGCATTGATCCTCGCGAAGTTCGGCCACGAGCCGGTGGGCCGGACGGGTCGTCGAGCCGTCGTCGACCCTACCGGAGCGCTGCTCCTCGCCGGTGGACGCGACGGGCTCGTCGCGGTTCGGACGAAGGATCTATCCGTGGCCTGGCGCGCGCTCCCGGGCGACTCCGTCAAGTCCGTCGCGTTCCTGCCGGACGGTCGGTCGGCGTTCGTCCTGCTCGGCTCCGGCCGGATCGTCGCCGTCGACACCGAGGACGGATCCGACCACGGCACGGTCTTCGGCGACGGGTACGACCGCCTGGTGGCGATCACCGGGTAGGGGCGGCGCGAGGAGTCGGCTCTCCCGCCGCCTCCTCGCGCCGCTCGGTCAGGCGGTCGGCGCAGCGACCTTCGCGGGCTGGAGGATCCGGATCGCGTTGCCGAATGGGTCGCGGACGCCCATGTCGGTCCCGTAGAAGTGATCCGTCGGCTCCTGGGTGAAGTCGGTGACTCCACGCGACTTCAGCGTCTCGTAGAGGCTCCGGACGTCGTCCGCCCGGAAGGCGATCCAGCCGACGGCGCCCTTCGTGATCAGCTCGCGGAGCTGCGTTGCCGTCGCCTCGTCGTAGGCCGGCGGAGCCGGCTTCTCCAGGTAGATCTCGGTTTCGGTGTCGCCGGGAACCCGGACGGTCAGCCAGCGAACCGGCCCCTGCTGGAAGTCCTGGGCAACCTCCAGGCCGAGCTTGTTGACGTAGAAGTCGAGCGCCTCGTCCTGGTCCAGGACCTTGATGGCGGTGACGTTCAAGGAGTCGATCATCGCGTTCGGTCCCTTCAGCTCGCGGCCTGCTTGACGATCGCCGCGATCCGGGCCTCGTCGTCCTTCGTCAGCTTCGTCACGCCGTACGACGTTGGCCACATCGACCCCTCGTCAAGGTTGGCCACATCCTCGAAGCCGATCGTCGCGTACCGCGCGTTGAACTTGACGGCAGGCTTGAAGAAGCAGAGGACCTTGCCGTCCTTCGCGTAGGCCGGCATCCCGTAGTACGTCTTCGGCGCGAGCTCCGGCGCGACCTCGGAGACGATCGCGTGGAGTCGCTCCGCGATGACGCGATCCGGCTCCGGCATCTCGGCGATCTTCGCGAGCACGTCGCGCAGCCCCGCCTCCCGGTCCGCGCCGCGGCGCGCCTCGGCCTTCGCCTCCTTCGCCCGCTCCCGCATCGCGGCCTTCTCGTCGGCGCTGAAGCCGGCCTTCTGACTGGTGGTCGTCTGTGTGCTCATGGCTGATTCCTCGCTTGGTGGGTTGATCTCGCTGACGTCGATGCTAGGGAGCGGGTCGAGTCCTGGCTTCTCCGAAACTGCTCGATCTCCCGGAGCGCGACGGGGTCACCAGGGCCGGGTCGCCGCGAGCTGGAAGCAGTTCGGCGCGACGATCGGGCCGTGCCCGGCGCGATACGCCGACGGCGTCTGCCCGACGATCTCGCGGAACGTGCGGCTGAACGTCCCCAGGCTGGCGAACCCGACGTCGAGACAGATGTCCGTGACGCTCCGGTCGGTCTCCCGCAGGAGGAACATCGAGCGTTCGACGCGGCGGCGCTGGAGATACCGGTGCGGCGTCTCGCCGAAGACCGCCCGGAAGCTGCGGATGAAGTGCGCCTCGGAGACGTGGGCCACGGACGCGATGGCCCGGATGTCGAGCGGCTCCGCATACGCCCGGTCCATGGCGTCGCGAGCGCGGAGCATACGCCGGTGCAGGTCCTCGACTTCGCGACTCACCGGCCAAGGCTAGTGCACGGGCCGGATCGCGGCCGTCGCGCGGCCGAGGACAGGCGGCGCCGCTATCGCGTGTACGCGCCGCCCGGGTCGAGCTCCTCCCGGATCAGACGGAGCTCCTCCGCAGACGGCGGCGCCGTATCGGCGACGCTCGGCGCGACCTTCACGTCCCAGCCGATCGTCTCCCGCACCTGCTCGACGGTGGCACCGGGATGGAGCGATTCGAGGCGCATCTCGCCGGTCTCGTCGAAGCGGTAGATCCCGAGGTCCGTGACGACGACGCTCGGTCCGCGCCCCAGCCAGCCCTGCTCGCGGCGGATCCGCTCGCTCTGCTCCGCGCCCCCGAGATTGCCGGCGCTCGTCCGGAAGTCGATCTGCTCGACGAAGCTGCGGGCGCTCTGGCGCATGATCACGAAGACCTGCCGCGCGTTGATCGCGATCTCGCAGGCACCACCGCTGCCGGGAAGCCGCGTCTTCGGCCGGTCGTAGTCGCCGATCACGGTCGTGTTGATGTTCCCGAACCGGTCGATCTGCGCGGCACCCAGGAACCCGACGTCGATCAGGCCGCCCTGGAGGTAGAACGCGAACAGCTCGAACATGCTCGTCGCGGCCGTCGCGCCGGTGACGATCGTCGGGTCGCCGATGCTGAGCGGCAGGCGCGCCGGCCGGGCACCGAACACCCCCGCCTCGTAGACCAGCTCCAAACCTGGCGCGACGGTCCGCTGGGCGAGGTTCACGGCGATGTTCGGCAGGCCGACGCCCACGAAGCACACGCGCTGGCCCGCCAGCTCGCGCGCGGCCGCGACGATCATCATCTCGGACTTGCTGAAGGTCGACGTCATGCTGTCAGCCGCGCCGCGAGCGCCAGGTGCTCGCTACGTTCGACGGAGCCGGACAACGAGAGCGGAATGCGCTCCTCAGGCGACGACGCGAGCACCGGCCGCTCCTCAAACGATGTTGCGAGCAGGCCGCGCTCGCCTCGGCGTCCGGGCGGATCCCCGAGCGTCGTACCGAGCAGTAGCCGCACATCCATCGGGCTACGCATCACCGTGGCCGAACGTCGCGGACGATAAGAGTCGCGACGACTCGACTGGGCGGCTCGAGCACGTCGAGCTCCTCGCCGTCCCAAAGTGTTCGCCATGTGTCTGGCAGGAGCGGAAAGACCTGGACGTCGCCCATCCCACCGGGCTCGATGGGTGTGCGAGTGCGAATCTCCACGTCCCGAGCGGTCCGCACTCCATCCGGCCTGGCTTCGTGATCCAGCAACACAGGAACGCGCCACCCGTCGAGAGCCGGCCGGTTCCGTTCGCTCGAGAGTCGAAGAACGGCCGAGAACGAGCGACGAGGCACGTCGTCAATCGACCGCCAGACGGACTTGCCCAACCGGCGTGCCGTCTCGACCATCCGGTCCGCGCCGGCCGACCGGCCGTCGATCCGGAGGCAGCCGTCGCAGCGGGCGAGGACCTGCTCTGCGACGGGATGGAAGATCGTCTCGTCCGCATCGGCGTCACCCGCGGCCGTCGCCGCCTCGATGAGCGGCAGGGCGAACCACTCCCCCATCACCGGCAGGTGGCCGCGCCGGAAGAGCGCGAGAGCCGTCGCGGTCATCGCGTCGACGTTTGCCTGGATCCGGGCGGGGTCGCCGTCCGTGCCCGACCGGTACGGCCCGGCCACGAGGATCATCAGGGAGCTCACCGGTACGCCCCGTAGTCGACCGAGCCCGACGGCGCGGAGCCGGACGGGCGGAGCGACGCCACCCGCTCCGCGCCGAGCTTCTCCAGGTACTCCGCACGACCCGAGACGCCGTGGACCCACTCGCCGAGCCACGCCTGGGTCAGGCTCTCGTCACGCGAGATCGGGTCCCAGTCCAGGTAGAAGCGGTTGTCCCGGTCGTAGGCACCCTGGACATAGGACGGGTGCGCGCCGAACGGCTCCACGACGACCGCGTCCACGATCAGGCCCGGAATGATCGTCCGGTTCGGGTCCGCCCGGACGACCTCGTCGGCGACGATCTCCTCGACGACGACGATCACCCGGTCCGCGGCAAAGGCCGCCTCCTTCTGACAGCCGAGCAGCCCCCAGACCTGCGCGTCGCCGCCGGCGCTCGCCCGCTGGGCGTGGACGATCGAGACGTCCGGCTTCAGCGGCGGCACGGCATACACGACGCCGTCGCCGTACGGCGACTCGATCGGCCGGATGAGCGGATTCGCCTTCGGCAGATCCGTCTCGAAGTAGGAGCGGAGCGGGAAGAACGGCAGGTTCGCCGCGCCCGCCGTGTACCGGGCGACCATCCCGAAGTGGCTGTACTCCTCGATCTCGAGCTCCGGCGGGTCCGCCTCGATCCGCCGCCGGATCGCGTTCAGGCCACCGACGCCCGGGTTGCCGAGCCAGCTGAAGATCAGCTTCCGGGCGACGCCGGCGGCGATCATCTGGTCGTAGATGACATCGGGGGTCATCCGGGCGAGCGTCAGGTCGCGCTTCCGCTGGCGGACGATCTCGTGACCCGCCGCGAACGAGATCAGGTGGGTGAAGCCCTCGATCGCGACGGTGTCGCCATCGCGCACGAGGTCCCGGATCGCGTCGGCCATCGACGCCACCTTCGACGTGGTCACGGATCCAGTATCGAGGACGGGCCGGGTTCCGGACGCGCCGCGGTCGCGCAAACCCCGAGTCCGAAGTCCTACGATGCGCCCCGCGGAACGGTGGAGGGCCGTTCGCGGCGGCGCAGCGACGAGCTCCGCCGCCTGGTGGACGAAGCAGGAGGGTCTCATGTCCACGCGTGCACCCGGCGTTGATTGGCCGCGCACCGTCCGCGGCCTGTACCTGACGGCGATGGCCGTCTTCCTGGTCACGATCGCGATCGGCATCCTCAACGGCACGGACGCCGTCGACTTCAATCGCGACCAGATCCTGACGCACGTCCATTCCGGAACGCTCGGCTGGATCACCCTCTCGATCGTCGCCGCGTCGGCCTGGTACGCCCGCGGCATCGACCGCCGGCTCGGGATCGCCCTCGGCGCGATCATCCCGATCTACGTCGCCGCCTTCTATCTCGGCAATCCGACCCTTCGCGAGGTCGTCGGCGGCATCCTGCTGATCGCGATCCTGTGGCTCGTCGTCTGGGCATGGCAGCTCGCGACCCAGCGCCGAACGTTGCCCGCCCTCGCAATCGCGCTCGGGCTGACGACGTTCACCTACGGCGCGATCATCGGCGTCCTTCGCCAGGTCCAGCTCGCCGGCGGCCCGTCGCCGTTCCCGGCAGCCGCCGACGTTGTCGGCGCCCACGGCTCGGCGATGGTCTTCAGCTACCTGATCCTGATCGCGATGGGATTGCTCGAGTGGCGGGTGCTCGGGACGCAGGATCGGCCGCGTGCGGGTGTCGCCCAGGTCGCGCTGCTCTTCGTCGGTGGCCTGATCATCAGCTTCACGCTGCTGTTCCTCCCGAAGGCGGCGCAACAGCCGGCCGGCGGGCTGTACCTCCTCGTCGAGCTGATCGCGGTGGCGATCTTCGCCGTCCGTGTCCTGCCGCGCGCCGTCCGGGTCGATTGGGGCGGCGACGCCGTCGGGCGACATCTCGCCGCATCGGCGCTCTTCGTCGTCGTCGCGACCTTGATCTTCCTGTACCTGGTCTTCCGATTCATCAGCGACCCGACCCTCGACGTGAGCAACCCGCAGATCACGGGCGTCCTCACGGCGAGCGACCATGCCGCCTTCATCGGCGTGGTGACGAACCTGATGCTCGGCCTGCTGATCGCGCTCACGATGTCGAGCGGATCCCGGTCGCGGACCGCGGATCAGGTCGCGTTCTGGGGCGTGAACGTCGGGCTGCTGCTCTTCCTCGTCGGGCTGGTCCTGAACGAGGTGGCGCTGAAGCGCATTGGCGCGCCGGTGATGGGGGTCTCGCTGCTCTTCGCCCTCGCGATGGTCGCGACACGTCTGTGGCAGACTCGCGCGGAGTCCGAGCCGCTGGGAGAAGCCTCAGCCGCCTGATCGTCCGCAGTTCGGCTGCCCGGCGGCGCCGCTGCGAGGCAGTGCCGCGCCACCGTAGCGGCGCCGCGCCGGCGTCCTAGATCGCGGCCTCGACGCCGGTCACCGCTCCGGCGCTCTCGGCGGCGTGGAGGATCGGCTGGTCCGCGGGCTCCCGCGCGACCTCAACCACGGCCTCCCCGAAGATCCGCAGCGCCGTCGCCATCTCGGCCTCCGAGACGGTCAGCGCCGGCGCGAGGCGGACCGACGACTTGCCGCACTCGAGCACGAGCAGCCCGCGCTGGAACGCGGCCCACTGGAGCTCCTCCGCGTGCTCAGCGGTGTCGAACTCGATTCCGATCATCAGCCCGCGGCCGCGCACGTCACGGACGAGCGCCGGAAACCCTTCGCGAAGCTCCGCGAGGCCGGCCATCGCCTGGGCGCCGCGCTCGGCGGCGTTCTCGACGAGCCCGCCCTCGAGCAGGTCGATCGTGGCGAGCGCAGCGGCGCACGCGACCGGGTTCCCGCCGTACGTGGAGCCGTGGGCGCCCGGGCCCCACGCCTCGAGCAGATCCGCCCGCGCGACGAGCGCCGCGAGCGGCATTCCGCTCGCGATCCCCTTGGCCGTCAGGAGGATGTCCGGCTTCACGCCCCACTGCTCGATCGCCCACATCGTGCCGGTCCGACCGGCGCCGGACTGGATCTCGTCCGCGACGAGGAGGATCCCGTGCTGGTCACAGATCGCGCGGAGCCCCTCGAGGAACCCGTCCTCCGGGACGATGTAGCCGCCTTCGCCCTGGATCGGCTCGACGATGATCGCGGCGACCTCGTTGGCGGGCACGAGCTTGTCGAAGAGGACGTCGTCGAACCAGCCCAGATCCTCGACCTTGCCGAACGGCGCGTGGTAGACGCCCGGAAGGAGGGGGCCGAACCCCGCGTGGTACTTCGACTTCGAGGCGGTCAGGCTGACCGAGCCGTAGCTGCGGCCGTGGAACGCCCCGAGGAACGCGACGACATATGGCCGCTTCGTCGCGAACCGGGCGAGCTTGATCGCCGTCTCGACGACCTCCGTCCCGGAGTTGCCGAGGTAGGCCCGAGCCCGGCCGCCGGCGACGGGCGTCAGCTTCGCGATGCGCTCGCACGTCTCCGCGTAGATCGGCAGGTAGAAGTCGCTCGCGCTGAAGTGGAGCAGCTCGCCGGCCTGCTCACGGATCGCCCCGACGACCGCCGGGTGGGCATGACCGGTCGAGTTGACGGCGATCCCCGCCGCGAAGTCGAGGAACAGGTTGCCGTCGATGTCCTCGAGGGTCAGGCCCTCGCCGCGAACGGGAACGATCGGGTAGGCGCGCGGGAGGCTCGGCGAGGTCCAGGTCTCGTCGTACTGGACGTGGGCTCGTGCCTTTGGTCCGGGAAGCTCAGTGACGAGATCCGGAACCGGCCGACCTGCGGCAAGACGACTGGACGCGGCGGACACGGGACACCTCTGTGCGACGACGGACGGAAGCCGAACGCATAGGGACTATGCAGGCTGAATATTCCAGCCGAGGATAGCAGAGGCCCTCCGGGCGACCAGGGCCATTCGAACGGATCTGCAACGGACCAGCAGCCCTTCGACGGCTCTCCTGCCCGTGGCCGGAGCGAGGATCAGGTCGTCAGCGACCGCGACGCCGCCCCAGTGCGCGACGCCCGGTCGCGGTTCATCGTCGACCTCGCCGCCCGCGGGGTCGACGACCACCCTCCCCTAGTCGACGACCGTGTGGCTCTGCTCCCGCAGGAACTGGGCGACGTAGTACATCGACAGCCCGGCCTTGCCGGTCGAGCCGGAGCCCTTCCAGCCACCGAACGCCTGGACACCCGGCCACGCCCCTGTCGTCGCCCCGGCGCGGCGGTTCACGTACAGGACGCCCGCCTCGCACGTGTCAAGGAACTGCTGGACCTCGCCCTGGTCCTCGCTGTACACGCCCGCGGTGAGGCCGTAGACGGAGTCGTTCGCGAGCCGGATCGCCTCGTCGAACGAGTCGACGGCGTGGACGGCCGTGAACGGCGCGAACAGCTCGTCGCGGAACAGGCGATGGTCTGCCGGCAGGTTGCCGACGACCGTCGGCTCGACGTAGAAGCCACGGTCCATCCCGCGATCCTTGAGCCGCTCCCCGCCCACGAACACGCGGCCGTCCTGGCGTGCCTCGGCGACCGCCTTCTGGTGCCGATCCACGGCGCGCTGGTCGATGACCGGTCCGAGCCAGTTCTCGCGGAGCAGCGGGTCGCCGATCGTGATTGCCTCGGTCTTCTCGACGAGCAGGCGAACCAGCTCGTCGTGGACCGGCTTCTCGACGTACACGCGGCTGTTCGCCGAGCACTTCTGGCCCTGGAAGCCGAAGGCGGATCGCATGATCCCCTCGGCCGCCTCCTCGAGGTCCGCCTTCCGCGAGACGACGGCCGGGTTCTTGCCGCCCATCTCGACGATCGTCGGCTTCGGGAAGCGCCGGGAGAACGTCCGGTACAGATCGAACCCGACCTCATAGGAGCCGGTGAAGACGATCCCGTCGATTCCCTCGTTGTCACGCAGCTCGGCGCCGACGGTCTCGCCCGGGCCCATGACGAGGTTGATCACGCCATCCGGAACGCCCGCATCGCGGTACGCCTCGACGAGCTTCACACCGGAGATGGGCGCGACGGACGACGGCTTGAACACGACGGTGTTGCCGGCGAGGAGCGCGGCGGCGGACGGACCGGCCGCGAGCGCCATCGGGAAGTTGAACGGGCTGATGACGGCGAAGACGCCGTGCGGCCGGAGGATCGAGCGGGTGTGGACGGCGTTGTCGCCGAGGCTGTCCATCGGGTGGTCGTAGAAGTTGTTGTCGACCGCGGTCTGGCTGTAGTACCGGAGAAGGTCGGCCGCCTCCTCGACCTCGCCGAGCGCCTCCAGGCGGTTCTTGCCGACCTCGATCGCCATCAGCCCGCCGAGGACCATCTGGCGCTGGCTGATCAGCTCCGCCGCGCGGCGGATGATCTCGATCCGCTTCTCCCAGCCCAGCGCGAACCACGCGGGCTGCGCCCGTCGGGCCGCCGCGATCGCGTCCTTGACGTACTGGCGGGTTCCGGTCGCGAAGTGGCCGAGGATGATCTGGTTGTCGATCGGCGAGCGGACCGTCGACTCGCCGTCGCCGTCGCGCTCCTTCCCGTCGATCCAGTTCCGGTGATGGCCGCCGAGGAGCGTCTTGGCCTCCGCGAGACCCGCCTCGTACTCACGGTGGAGCTGCTCGTTGTCCGCGCGGAGGGTCGCGTAGGTGATCTTCAGGCGCGGTTGGGTCTCGGTCGACATGGCTGGAAACCTCGGAAGCGGAAGGGCCTCGGGACGTTGCTCGCAGTCTAGCGCGGGCGTCCGCGGCCACTCCCGGCCGGCACGGGACGGCGACGCGCCCGGCACACGGATGGACGCGCGGAGTGGCACGATCCCGTCCGTCTCGCGTCGCGGGGATGCGGGGCAGGTCCGTCATTGATGCCCGTCCGTTGCTGAAGCGAGGTTCGTTGCGTGGAGATCGGCCTGTACACCGATTCGTTGAGCCGGCTCCCGTTCGAGGAGATGCTCGACGTCGCCGCTGAGGCGGGCGTCACTGCGATCGAGATCGCGACCGGCGGCCAGTCCAGCGCCCCGCATCTCCGGGTCGACGACCTGCTTGCGAGCGGTCCGGCCCGGTCGCGGTTCCTGCAGGCGTTCTCGTCGCGGGGCCTGCGGATCGCCGCGCTAAACTGTTCCGCCTGGCCGATGCACCCGGTCGTCGGCGCGGCGCATTCGGAGCTGATCGACAAGACATTCCGGCTGGCTGCCGAGCTCGGCGTGTCGCGCGTCGTCTCGATGTCCGGCTGCCCGGGGGACGGAGCCGCAGCGACGACCGTGAACTGGACTTGGTATCCGTGGCCGGACGACGCGGTCGCGCTCGGGCGGCGGGCCTGGGATGAGGGTCTCGAATTCTGGTCCGCGAAGGCGCGCGCCGCCGAGGCCGCCGGCGTGACGCGGATCGCGTTCGAGCTCCATCCCCTGCACCTCGTCTACAACGTGCCCACCGCACTCGCGTTCCGGGCCGCTGTCGGCGACGTGATCGGCGTGAACATGGATCCGAGCCACCTGTTCTGGCAGCAGATGGACCCGGTCGCGGCCGTGCGCGCACTCGGTGGCGCCGTGTCGCATGTCCACATGAAGGACACGGAGATCGATGCGGGGCAGGTCGCGCTGGCGGGCGTCCTCGACAACCGGCCGTTCGAGACGCCGGCCGAACGGGCCTGGGTCTTCCGAACCGTGGGACGGATCCACCCACCGGAGTTCTGGCGGGCATTCGTCGACGCGCTGGCCGAGGCCGGCTACGACGGCTCGCTCTCGATCGAGCAGGAGGATCCGTACGCGTCGCAGGAGGACGGCGTCCGCGAGGCGGCGGCGTTCATCGGCCGGGAGCTGCTGAGCGGCGTGACGGCGTAGGGCGACCGCGAGCCGGACGCGTCCGCCTCGCGGTCGGCTCGGCGGTCGTCAGGTCGCGTCGCGCCTCGCGCGCAGCCGCGTCGCGCTTGCCGCGACCCGCTCGACGAGCCGCGCCCGCGCAGCGGGATCCACGACCGTCGCCATCCGGCGAAGCCACTCGGCGGTCCCGTCGATCACCTGGAGGATCGCCTCGGCGTCGCGGTCGACGAACAGCGGCCGGTCGGGAACCTCGACGTAGACCGCCGAAGTGTGGGCGGCCATGCTCGTGTTGAACGCCGAGTGGATCTCGTGGTCGCTCCGCGACCGGGCGGCGATCCACGCGCTTCCCTCGACCGCGACGGTCGCCGTGACGGCCAGATCCGTCGTCGCCACGCCCGACGACTCGACGGCGACGACGCGGCCATTCACGACGATCTCGACCGCGCCGATGACGGGCTGCGCGGCGCGGGCCCGAGCCGACACCTCCAGCCGGCCGCCGCTTCGCGGCAGCGCGATGACCTCGCCGGGCTCGCGGCCGTCGACGCGGAGCTCGAGAACCGGGCCCGAGGTGGCGAACGTCCGTCCCGCCCGGACCGCCGCGGACCAGGTGTCGAACGTCGGCTCGGCGTCCGGGTCGAGCCGTGCGTAGGTCCGCACCTGGCCGACCGGCACCTCGGCCGACATCTTGTCCGTGCCGCCGAGGACCGGCAGCCGGTAGCCGCAGTTCAGGAAGCGGTACCACTCGGTGATCGAGGGGTTGTCGAGCCCTGGGGCGAAGACCTGGAACTCGATCGCGTCGATCAGCCCCTCGACGATGTCCGCGGCGATCTCCGCGAACGGCAGCGGGAAGTGGGCGCCGACGACGAGGCCGCCCTCGCGTCGGGTTGCTGCGGCCCAGTCGGCGAGGAGCTCGCTTGTCGGCGCCCCGATCCGACCCTCGGGCGCGCCACCGGAGGCGAGTGGCAGGGTCGGTCGCCGGGCGCCGAGCAGCGCGAGATGGCCGAGCATGTTCTGGCGGTTCTCCGTCCCGACCATCACCGTGTGCCGGCCCGTCGGGTCGCGCTGCTCGCCCCACGCCAGATCCGGGATGCTCGTGAACTCGTCGCCGAGCTGCGTCGCGAGGACGTGGACCCACGTGACGTCCTCGGCGGCGGCCTGGAGGAGCGCGGTCGAAGGTGCCAGGAAATGGACGTGGGAGTCCGAGGCCCGCCAGCCAGCGTCACGAAGGTCGATCGCCCGCTCCAGATCGATCGTGATGTCCGCGCCCGCGCCGTTGACGGTCAGCGACCGACGGACGGGCCGATGGTC
The DNA here is from genome assembly GCA_042408445.1 of Chloroflexota bacterium. Lineage (GTDB taxonomy): Bacteria > Chloroflexota > Limnocylindria > Limnocylindrales > CSP1-4 > CF-46. The sequence continues at coordinate 182,341 of JBHORC010000023.1, read as the reverse complement.
GAAGCCCTTGACGACCTCCAGGGCGACCGAGCCGACCGGGAGGTCGATCGCGAACTCGCCGGGGACGTACGCCCACGTCTCCCCGCCCAGGACGAGGCCTCCGCCACTGTCCTCCAGCAGGCCCGTATTGACCTCCTCGCGATGGCCGAGCGGCGGGAGGTAGCGACCGTCGGCGGCAACGAACCGGACGCGAGTGGCGGTGGGCTCACCGTCGGCGGTGATGTGGACGGTCGTCCGGACGGACGGCGGCGCCAGCGGCTGGATCCGCATTCGGCCGTCGCCGCTCGTCGCGCCACGATCGAGATCCGCGACGGCGACGTCCCATGCGCCGAAGCGGATCCGGGCATCCGGCGCCACGGCCAGGTCGACGATGACGCGATCCTCGGCGGCGGCTGGCTCCGGCGGCCTCGGCCGACCCCAGCCCACGGGCCCGGCAGCCGTCCCGATCGGTCGCGCGACCGGCCGCGCCTGGATCGCGACGCCCAGGTCCACGTCCGGGAGACCCGCGCCGGTCACGAGGATCTGTCGCCGCGGCGACACGACGAGCGGATCCGCGCGGCCGTCGAACACGGTCACCGCAGCGATCACGACGCCGCGGCCCGGCCTCGGAGCGCCGATCGGCGTGACCGCAAGCTCCTCCGGTTCGACTCGCCCGCCGAGCGGGATGACGTGGAGCCAGTACGTGATGTCGTCGTCGGGCGTCGGCACGAAGTCGGCGACACCCGTCTGGGCCGGTCCCCACGAACCCGGCAGCATCCCGAGCGGACCGGCGTGACCCGTGGGTGCGTATCGTCCCGTTCCCAGCCGTTCATGCGGTCCGCGCCAGTCGAGCGCCTCGTCGGCCCGGTGGCCGATCGCGGAGAACGGCAGGAACCCCCAGCCGATGATCCCGTCGGCGATCTCGAACCGTCGCCGGATCCCGACGGAATGGATGTCGCCGTCCGCCGTCCGGACGTCGTAGCGCGCGAGCGGCTCACCGGTCGGAAGCACCCAGCCGACGGGCTGGCCCGGTAGCCGCTCGCCTGCCGCGTCGCGCCAGCTGTCGGCGAAATGGGCGATGACGATGTGGGTCGCGGGGCCGCCGCCCCGAAGGTCGATCGACGACGCGCCGTCGAGGACCAGCCACCGCTTGCCGCTCGCCCGCGAGCCAAGCGCGAACGGAAGACCGCGGAACACGACGGAACCGTCGGGGAGCCGGCCCAGGGCCGAGGCGTAGGCTGGATGGAGGCGGGCCGCGAGGTCGGCGTCCGTCGCGTTCCAGCTCGTTCCGAGGTCAACGGTCCGCGCCAGTCGCGTCGCGGGGGGAGTCCGGACGTTCGCCATGCGGAGCTCCTCGGCGCCCGATGTTGACGGTGGCGGAGCGGCGATGATACCGTCGTTGCAATCGGTTGCGCAAGGAGGGACTCGATGGAAACGGTCCGATTGACCGTGGGTCAGGCCATCGTCCGGTTCCTTGCCCGCCAGGACATCGAACGCGACGGCGAGCGCCACCGATTCATCGCCGGCGTGTGGGGAATCTTCGGTCACGGCAACGTCGCCGGCTTCGGCCAGGCGCTCGAGGAGCTCGGCGAGGCCGAGGGCATGCCGTACTACCGCCCCCAGAACGAGCAGGCGATGGTCCACCTCGCCACCGCGTTCGCCCGTCACTCCAACCGGCTCCGAACGTACGCCTGCACCTCTTCCGTCGGTCCCGGCGCCCTGAACATGGTGACGGCCGCCGCGACGGCGACAGTGAACCGGATCCCCGTCCTGCTCCTGCCGAGCGACTACTTCGCGAACCGGCTCGTCGACCCCGTGCTCCAGCAGATCGAGCATCCAGTCGAGCACGACGTCAGCGCCAGCGACGCATTCCGCCCGGTCTCCCGCTACTTCGACCGGATCTCGCGACCGGAGCAGCTCCTCGGCTCGCTGCCGGAGGCGTTCCGCGTCCTCACGGACCCGGCCGATACCGGCGCCGTGACGATCTCCCTGCCGGAGGACGTCCAGGCCGAGGCGTGGGACTGGCCGACGCGGTTCTTCGAGCCGCGCCTCTGGCGCGTCCGGCGCCCGGCGCCGGCGCCCGCGGATCTCGCCGATGCGGTCCGCCACCTCCGGACGGCGCAGAGCCCGGTCATCGTCACGGGCGGCGGGACGATCTATGCCGGCGCGACCGCGGAGCTGGACGCGTTCGCGACCCGCTTCGGGATCCCCGTCGTGGAGACGCAGGCCGGCAAGGGCGCACTGCCCTGGAACCACCCGATGAACGCCGGCCCGGTCGGGACGAATGGCGGGCTCGCAGGGAATCGCCTCGCGCGCGAGGCGGACGTCGTCCTCTGCGTCGGCACGCGGCTCGGCGACTTCGTCACCGCGTCGCGGACCACCTTCCAGAACCCGAACGCAGTCTTCATCTCGCTGAACATCGCCTCGATGGACGCACACAAGCAGCGATCCGTGCCGATCGTCGCGGATGCGCGCGAGGGGCTGCGTGCCCTCGAGGCCGCGCTCGCGGACGCCGGCTGGACGGGCAGCCCGGAGGCCCACGCCCACCGCGCCGAGTCGCTGAAGGCCGAATGGGACGGGGTCGTCTCGAAGCTCCGTGAGCCGGACGGCGCTCCCGGCGACCTCGGCCAGTCCGAGGTGATTGGCATCGTCAACGACGGCGTCGGCGGGGACGCGACGATCATCTGCGCCGCTGGCAGCCTGCCGGGCGACCTGCTCCGCCTCTGGAGAGCCGAGGACCCGAAGGCCTACCACGTCGAGTACGGCTTCTCGTGCATGGGCTACGAGATCGTGGCGGGGCTCGGGGTGCGGCTCGCGGATCCCGATCGCGACGTCGTCGTCATGGTCGGCGACGGGTCGTACCTGATGATGAACTCGGAGATCGTCACGGCGGTCGCGGAGGGCCTGAAGCTCACGATCGTCGTCCTCGACAACCACGGCTTCCAGTGCATCCTCGCCCTCCAGCGCCTCGTCGGGGTCCCGGATTTCGGGAACGAGCTGCGCTACCGGAACCCGAAGACGAACCGCCTCGACGGGCCGTACGTGCCGATCGACTTCCGGAAGCACGCCGAGGCGATGGGCGCGCTCGCGATCCAGGCGAACACGGCGAAGGAGCTGCGGGCGGCGCTCGAGACGGCGCGAACGGCCGATCGGGTGACGGTGATCGTCGTCCCGACGGACCCCGAGAAGCGCCTCGCGGGCTTCGAGTCGTGGTGGGACGTTCCCGTGGCGGCGACGAGCGGCCAGGCGGGCGTCCGCGACGCCCGCAACACGTACGACGAGAAGCGAGCCGACCGGCGCTCCGACCTGCAATGACACCCCGCCCCAGGGCGGTCCAGCTCCGCCGACGGAGCCTGCAAGCGCACTAGAGGGAGACGTCCATGCCCGGACCCGGTATCGAGCTCGTCGGCGCGGAGGAGCGCGCCGAGGTGCTCGAGGTGCTCGACAGCGGTTTCCTGAGCCGATACGGACCGTCCGACAACCCGGCGTTCAAGGCGAAGGTCCACCGGGTCGAGGAGGAGATCGCGGCGATCGCCGGCGTGAAGCACGCTCTCGCCCTGCACGGCGGCGGGTCCGCCGCCCTGTGGATCGCGCTGCTCAGCCTGGGGGTCGGCGCGGGCGACGAGGTCATCGTCCCGGGCTTCACGTACGTCGCCTCGATCTCCGCGATCGTCTACGCCGGCGCGACGCCGATCCTCGCCGAGATCGACGAGACCTTCGATCTCGATCCCGCGGACGTCGAGGCGAAGATCACCCCGAAGACCGCCGCGATCCTCGTCGTCCACATGCTGGGCGCGCCCGCCCGGCTGGACGAGCTGAAGGCGATCGCCGACAAGCACGGCCTCCCGCTCATCGAGGACTGCGCCCAGGCGTTCGGCGCGACGTACAAGGGCGTCGGCGTCGGCGGCATCGGCACGATGGGGACGTACAGCTTCAACGAGTACAAGACGATCACGTGTGGCGACGGCGGGATGATCGTCACGGACGACACGGAGCTCTACGAGCGGGCCTTTGCGATGCATGACCAGGGCCACGCGCCGTACCGCCTGGAGTCGAAATACGCCCCGCGTCCGTTCCTCGGCATGAACTTCCGGATGACGGAGCTGTCCGGGGCCGTGCTCCTGGGTCAGCTCGGCAAGCTCGACCGGATCACCTCGCACCTCCGCTCGAACAAGGCGATCGTCAAGGACATCCTCCAGGAGGTCCCGATGATCGGGTTCCGCGAGCTGACGGACGCCGAGGGCGATCTCGCGACGCACCTCGTCACGGTGCTGCCGTCCGCGGAGGTCGCCCAGAACGTCTCGAAGGAGATCGGCGCGCTGCCGCTGTCCGAATCCGGCTGGCACACGTACAGCAAGATGAACCACCTGCTGGAGCGGCGGACCGCCACCGGCAAGGGCTACCCGTTCAACAGTGACGATGGCGACGGCAAGGCGGCCGGCTACACGTCGGGGATGCTGCCGAGGACGGACGAGCTCCTGTCGCGATCGATCAGCATCGGGATCGGCGTCCGGGACCCGAACCTCGCACCGTTCGGGCTCCGGATGAGCGACGGACCGGACACGGCGCGAACCGTCGGCGCGACGTTCCGCGACGCCGTGATCAAGCACCGGGCGTGAGCGACCCGACGCAGCCGTGACCGATGCCCTGGTCGTCGGCCGCGTCGGGGTCGACCTGACACCGACCCGACCCCGGACATCGCTCGCCGACGCGGAAGCCTTCGCCCGAGCCGTTGGCGGGTTCGCGGGCAACATCGGGACGGGTCTGGCGCGGCTCGGCGTCGCGACGGGGGTCGTCAGCGGCGTCGGCGACGACGGCCACGGCACGCACGTCCGGCAGGCGCTGGCTGCGGAGGGCGTCGACGTCGCGGGGATCGCGACGCGGCCCGGCAGCCGGACGCAGGTCGCGTTCTTCGAGGCGTGGCCGCCGGACCGGTTCCCGGTCACGTTCTACCGCGTGCCGCCGGCGCCGGAGACGCTGCTGACCGCCGCCGACCTGCCACGCGCCGGGCTGCGGGACGCACGACTCGTCGTCCTGTCCGGCGCGCTCCTCGCCGACGATCCCGTCCGCTCCGCGATCCTCGAGGTGCTGCGCGAGCGCGCCGCGCACGATCGTGGCGCAGCGTCATGGACGCTCCTGGACCTCGACTGGCGGCCGACGCTCTGGGCGGATCCGGCGGCCTACCCGGCTCGCGTCGAGGCGGCGCTGGAGCTGTGCGACGTCGTCGTCGGAAGCCTCGAGGAGTTCGCCGCAGCTCGCCTCTCCCCGGAGGACGCGGTGGGTGACCTTGACGCGCCGCGGAACGTCGTCGTCAAGCACGGGCCGGACGGTGTCGCGCTCCAGGCGGCGGCGGGTCGGCGCGACGTCCCCGGGATCCCAGTCGACGTCGTGTGCGGTCTCGGCGCGGGCGACGCGCTGACCGCCGCCTTCGGGGCCGGCCTGCTCGCGGGGCTCGATCCGTTCGCGGCGATCGAGCGTGGCAACGCCGCCGGCGCGATCGTCGCGTCGCGGCTGATGTGCAGCACGGCGATGCCGACGCCGAGCGAGATCGATGAGGTGCTCGCGAGCGAGCGCAGGACCCACGCGGAGGCAGTTCGATGACCGACGATGCGCGCCCCGAACCGGTGATCCACCCGACGAAGCTTGCGCCCCTGCCTGCCGATCGGCTGCGGGTCGAGCGCCAGCCGGACGGCACCGTCGCCACGGACCCGAAGCGGAGCGGCTGGCGCTACCTGTCCTTCCGAACCGCCCACCTCGCCGCCGGCGACACGCTCGACCTCCATGAGCCGGAGCGGGAGACGGCGGTCGTGACGATCTCCGGGGGCGGCGTGGACATCAGCGTCGACGGCGCGCCGGACCTGCACCTGGCGGGCCGTTCGTCGGTGTTCGAGGGTCTGCCCTGGAGCGCCTATCTGCCGGCGGGACGCGACGCGAGGATGACCGCTCGCGCGCTCGGCGACGACCCGGTCGTCATCGCCCTCGCCCACGCGCCGCTGAGCGGGCGGAGCGGCGTCGCGACGGACCCGATCCTTGTCGACCCGGATTCGGTCGGCGTCGAGATCCGCGGTGCCGGCAATGCGACGCGGCAGGTCAACAACATCATGATGCCGGACTTCCCCGCGGATCGGCTCCTCGTCTGCGAGGTCTTCACACCGAACGGGAACTGGTCCGGCTGGCCGCCACACAAGCACGATGTCGACGACATGCCCCGCGAGGCGGTCCTCGAGGAGACGTACTACTACCAGATGAGCCGGCCGGAAGGCTGGGCGATCCAGCGGATCTATCACCGCGACGGCTCGCGGGATGTCTTCGTGCCGGTCCGCCACGGCGACCTTGTCGTCGTCGACCAGGGCTATCACCCCTTCGCCTCGACGCAGGGCTACGACGCCTATTACCTGAACGTGCTGACCGGCGATCGACGGACGATGGCCAACACCGACGATCCGGACCTTGCCTGGGTCCGGACGCTCTGGCCGTCCATGGCACCGGATCCGCGTCTGCCGCTCGTCCGCCGGTGACGGCCGCGACCGGCGATTCGGAGGGACCGCCCGGGTCGACGGACGCGGCGCTCGTCGCCGCGGCGCGACGGCGTCGGCTCCACCGGCTCGCCGGGCCGGGTGGGATCGTCGCCGGGATCGCGCTCGATCATCGCGACAGCCTGCGGGTCGTCCTCGAACGACAGGGGATCGCGTCGACGTCGGACGCCGATCTCGCGGCTCTCAAGCACGCGCTCGTGCGGGCCCTCGCCCCGGCCGCGACGGCCGTCATGCTCGATTCGGAGCTGGGCGGGCAGGCCCTCGCCGACGACGCGGTGCCGGCGGCGGTCGGGCTGATCATTCCGCTCGAGGCGCAGGGCTACGAGACGCAGGGCGATCGACGGATCACGACGCTCCTCGAGGATTTCAGGCCGCTCGACGCGCTGCGCGCCGGCGCCGACGCCTGCAAGCTGCTCCTCCCCTACCGTGTCGACGACGAGCCGGCTGCCGCGCAGCAGGACGCCCTCGTCGAGACCACGGTGGCCGCATGCCATGCCGTCGGGCTGCCGCTCCTCGTCGAGCCGGTCGTCCATCGCCTGTCCACCGAGACCGAATTGGATCACGCAGCTGCCTACGAAACGCTGGTCGTCGAGGCGGTGGAGCGCCTCCGGCCGCTCGGTGCCGACCTGCTGAAGCTGCCGTTTCCCGTGCATGCCGCGGCCGGGGCCTCGCCAGAACTGGAGCGGGCAGCCTGCCGCCGGCTCGCGTCGGCGTGCGGCGACACGCCGTGGGTCGTGCTCGGCGGTAGCGGCGCGGACGCCGAGCGGCTCGTCGGCCAGATCCGGGTCGCGGGCGAAGCCGGCGCCTCCGGATTCCTCGCCGGCCGGGCGATCTGGGGTCCGATCCTCCGGGCCGACGTCGCAGAGACCGCCGCCCTCGCGGAGACGATCGCCCGACCCGCCTTCGATCGGTGTCGCGCTACGGCGGACGCTTGCGCCCGGCCGCTGCCCGGCCACCAGCACTGACCCCGACGATCACATGCTCGCGATCATTGCCGGCGTCCTCACCTCGCTCGCATTCGCGTCGTCGACGCTGACGTCGGCCCGGGCGAGCCGGCTCGCCGGACCGACGCCCGTCGTCGCCGGCGTGATGCTCGTCGGCCTCGTGCTCGTATCGCCGATCGCGCTCCTCGCGGCGCCGGTGCCCGCGGATCCGGCGATCAGCCCGATGACCTTCGTCCTGGCGGCGCTCGGTGGCGCCGCGAACATCACCGGCCTGCTCCTGGTCTATGCCGGCCTGCGCATCGGAACGGTCGGCGTCGTCTCGACGATCGCCTCGACCGAAGGCGCGATCGCGGCCGTCGTCTCCGTTGTGGCGGGTCAGGCGCTCGCCGCCGGTTCCGGCCTCGTCCTCGCCCTGATCGCGTTCGGCGTCTTCCTCGCCGCGACGGACCGCAGCGAGGCGCTCGAGGGCGACGTCCGAATTCCGCGGCGGCAGGCGCTGCGATCGGCCGGCTTTGCGGCCGCCGCGGCGACGGTCTTCGGCCTGGGGCTGTACGTGACCGGCCAGGCGAGCGCGCTCCTGCCGCCGGCCTGGGTCATCCTGCCCGGCCGGATCATCGGTGTCCTCGCGCTCGCGGTCCCGCTGGTCCTGACCGGGCGGCTCCGGATCCCACGGGCCGCCGTCCCGCTCGTCGTCATGACTGGGATCACCGAGGTCGTCGGGTTCTCGCTGTACGCGATCGGCGCCCGCTCGGACATCGCGCTGACCGCCGTGCTGTCGTCGATGTTCGCCCCGATGGCGGCCGTGGCCGCGTTCGTCCTGTTCCGCGAGCGACTGGCCCGGATCCAGATCCTCGGCATCGCGATCGTCGTCGTCGGCGTGGCGACGCTCGGCTGGCTGAGCGCCTGACCACCCACCCGGAGGAATCCCATGCGTCTGGTCTACAACTCGAACTCGACGATGCACCTCCCGGCGCTGATGCAGATCCGCGTCGCGCGCGAGACGGGCTGGGACGGCGTGTTCCTACGCGCCGAGCACCTGCGGCGCTATTTCGAGCAGGGTCGGCCCGACGGCGAGCTCGCCGACGCGCTGCGAGGCCTGGCGCCGATCAACCTCGGGGCGCTGCCGGACGTCGAGCGCTGGCGACCGGCCGAGCACGAGGCGATGCTCGCCGAGGCGCGAGCCCTCACGGATCTCGCGGTCCGCGTCGGCGCCTCGTTCGTGCAGCTGCTGACCGGGCCTGTCGCGCCCGGCGGCACGTACAGCGGCCCGGCCGAGCTGTCGCCCGCGGAGCTGCGACGCGTGACCGCGGACGCCGTCCGGAAGGTCGCTGATCTCGGCGCCCCCCATGGGATCACGTACTACCTGGAGCCGGTCGCCTGGACGCCACTCGCGTCGCTGGACCGTGCCGTCGAGGTCATCGACGCCGTCGAGCGCGACAACGTCGGGCTCGTGCTCGACTTCTGGCACCTCTGGCAGTGCGGCTCGACGCCCGACGACATCGCCCGGCTCGACGCGCGACTGATCACGGGCGTCGACTTCGCCGACTCGCTCGGGCCGCGGGGACGGCCGCTTCCCGATCAGCGGTCGCGCTGCGTCTGGCCCGGTGAGGGCGAGATCCCGCTCCAGGAGTGGGTGGATGCGATCCGCTCGACCGGCTTCGACGGCTGGTGGGACAACGAGCTCTACTCCCCGTTCCACTGGGAGCTGCCCGATCCGTTCGCGGTCGGCGCCGGGCTGCTTGAGGTCATCCGGTCCCGCGTCGCCGGCTGACGCGCGGCCGCGCCAGACGACCGCGGGCAATCCCGCGTTGACGCGCGCCGGTGCCGATGCTACGGTCATTGCAATCGGTTGCAAAGGCTGCGCGCACCGGCGGGTGGCGCGTCGTCGAGGGCAGCGGCGTTCGGAGGGGCGTGGTGGACGGCATTTCGCGACCCGGTCCGCGGATCCTGCTCCGCGATGTCGCCCGCCGCGCGAACGTCTCCGGCTCGACCGCCTCCCGGGCGCTCGCTGACGACCCCCGGATCAGCAAGGCGACCCGCGACCTCGTGAAGGCGGCGGCCGCCGATCTCCACTACGTCCCGAACGCCGCGGCGCGGAGCCTTCGTGTCCGCCGCACCCGAACGCTGGGGCTGCTCCTCCCCGACGTCCGGGACCCCGTCCACGGCCAGGTCGCCTCGGCCTTCGAGCAGGAGGCGAGCCTCGCCGGCTACTGCGTGATCGTCGTCTCGGGCGAACGGGACGCGGCGCGCGAGCGGATCGGCCTGCGGACGTTCGCCGAGCACGGCACGGACGGTGTCGCGGTCGTCTCGAGCCTGATCTCCCCCCGGGAGCTGCGCGAGCGGGTCGATCCCGACCGCCTCGTCCACGCCTGGCCGGATCACCGGACGATGCCGCGGACCGGCGGACCGCCGCCGCCGGGCGTCGTCCAGACCGACGATTCGAGCGGTGTCCGGGCCGCCGTCGAGCACCTGATCGACGGTGGCTGCCAAACGATCGCCTATGCCGGTGACGGCGTCCGGGCATCGAACACGGTCCGCGCCGAGGCGACGGCCGCGACCCTCCGCCAGCGCGGCGTGCGTCGGGCGCTGCGGATGCTCGTCGCAGGGAACGGTCCCGGGCGCGCGGACGAGCTCGCCGCCCAGGTCGCGGCCGCCGGCCCCGATGCCGTCGTCTGCTACGACGACAAGCTCGCGCTCGAGCTCATGGATGCGCTCCGCCGGCTCGGCCTCCGGGTCCCCGACGACATCGGCGTCGTCGGCTTCGACGGGATCCCGTTCGCGGCGATCTCGAACCCGCGGCTCACGACCGTGGCGGTCCCGACCGCCGAGATCGGTCGGCGCGCGGCGACGTTGCTGATCCAGGCCGTCCACGAGGGCGTGCTCCCGGACGGTGTGCTCCTGCCGGTCGAGCTGGTCGTGCGCGAGAGCACGCGAGCGACTGCCGCGCCGGCGCGGGACGCCGCCACAGCGGGGGCCGCGCAGCCCGCCACACCCGTCTCGCCCACGTCACCCGCCGCGCCGGCTTCGGCCGCCTCGGATGGCTGAGGCCGCCGCGCCCGCCGACCCCTCGGACGCCGAGCTCGCGGAGCTGGCCCGTCGTGGCCGGCTCCTCGTCGTCGAGACGGTCGCGGCCAGCGGCGCCGGCCACATCGGCGGGCCGCTCTCGGCGATGGACCTGCTGATCACGCTGTTCTTCCGGGAGCTCCGGATCCGGCCCGACGAACCGGCCTGGGCGGAGCGCGACCGATTCGTGCTGTCGAAGGGCCACTCCGCGATCGCGCTCTACGTGGCGATGGCGCTGCGCGGCTACTTCCCGATCGAGGAGCTCGCGACGTTCGATCGTGGCGACAGCCGTCTCCAGGGCCACCCGGACATGACCCGACTGCCGAGTCTCGATGCGTCGACGGGCTCGCTCGGCCAGGGATTGGCGGTCGGCGTCGGGATCGCCCTCGGGTCGCGGATGCGGGGGCTCGACTCCCGGACGTTCGTGATGCTCGGCGACGGCGAGATGCAGGAGGGCGAGGCCTGGGAGAGCGTCATCGTCGCGGCGAAGTACGGGCTCGCGAACCTCACCGCGATCGTCGACTGCAACGGGCTCCAGCAGTACGGCTGGCGGGCGGACGGCGCGGACGGCGCGGGCGACGCGGGCGACCGACGCGATCCGTGGGCCGGGATGAGCCTCGCCGGTGCGTTCGAGGCGTTCGGCTGGCGCGTGGTGACGGTGGACGGCCACGACGTCGGCGCGATCTCCGCGGTGCTGCAGGACACCCGTGGACGAGGGGCTGGCGACCCGCCGACGGCGATCCTCGCCCGGACGGTCAAGGGCCGCGGCGTGTCCTTCACGGAGGGCCGGTTCGACTGGCACGCCCGCGTCCCGACGGCGGACGAGGTGGCCACGGCGCGGGCCGAGATCGGCCGCTCATGAGCGTCGCGATGCGCGAGGCGTGGGCCGACACGCTCGTGGAGCTCGCCACCGAGAACCCGGACGTCCTCGTCCTGGACGGCGATCTCGCGACGTCGACCCGGGCGGACCGCTTCGCGACCGCCCACCCGGACCAGTTCCTCCAGATGGGCATCGCCGAGCAGAACATGGTCGGGGTCGCAGCCGGGCTCGCGACGCTCGGCTACGTCCCGTGGCTGTCCTCGTTCGCGGTCTTCCTGACCCACCGGGCGCTCGACCAGGTCCGGCTCGTCGTTGCCCAGCCCGGCGCGAACGTGAAGATCGGCGCTGCGTACTCCGGTCTGCTCACCGGCTCCGCCGGCAAGACCCACCAGGACGTCCAGGACCTCGCGATCATGCGGGCGATGCCCGGGATGACGGTGCTCGCGCCGGCCGACGTCGAAGAGTGCCGGGCGATGGTCCGCTGGGCAACGGCGATGGACGGCCCGGTGTATCTCCGGCTCGCCCGCGACGCCGGCCCGGACGTCTTCGATGCGGACCACGAGTTCCGGCCGGGCGGGGTGATCCGCCTGCGCGCGGGCACGGACGTCTTTGTCGTCTCGACCGGCACCCAGACGGCGCGGACGCTCGCGGCCGTCGATCTGCTGGCGGCACGGGGCATCGCCGCCGGCCTCCTCCACATCCCGTCGCTCAAGCCGATCGACCGGTCGGCGGTCGCCGCAGCAGCCGCCGACGTCGACCTCGTCGTCACGGTCGAGGAGCACTCCGTCCACGGCGGTCTCGGCGGCCTCGTTGCCGAGATCCTCGGCGACCTCGCCCCCCGCCGCCTCGTCCGCATCGGGATCGAGGACACGTGGGGCGAGTCGGCACCGAATGCGTTCCTGCTCGAGCGCCATGCGCTGTCCGCCGAGCGCGTTGCCGAGCGCATCGGCGACGAGCTCGGCCGATCCCGCGATCCAAGCGCGTCCGGCGCCGCCGGACGCCCAGCCCGTCTCAGCCCAGGGTGATCGAATGACGTTCCAGGTGAAGGACCCCGACCAGATCGGCGTCGCGTTTCTCGGCGTCGGCCGCATGGGGATCAGCCACCTCCGGACGCTGTCCGGGATCCGCAACGCCCGCGTCGTCGTCGTGGCCGACCCGGACATCGACGCCGCGACGAACGGCAAGAAGGTGTCGCTGGCGGACCGGGCCACGACGGACACGTTCGAGGCCATCGCCGACCCGAACGTCGAGGCGGTCGTGATCGTGACGCCGACGAGCACGCACGCGGCGCTGATCGAGGCGGCGCTCCGGGCCGGCAAGGCGATCTGGAGCGAGAAGCCGATCGCGCTGTCGCTCGCCGAGACGGACCGCGTCGTCCGGATCTGGCGCGAGACGGGCCTTCCGGTCCAGCTTGGGTTCATGCGTCGCTTCGACCCGGGCTATGTCCGGGCCAAGGCGCTCATCGACGCCGGCGAGCTCGGCCGGATCGAGCAGTTCCGGTCCGCCTCGCGCGACACCTACCCGCCGGCGCTCAGCTTCATCAGGAACAGCGGCGGCTCGTTCCTCGACATGAGCGTCCACGACTACGACCTCGCCCGCTGGCTCGTCGGCGAGATCGAGGAGGTGTCGGCGTGGGGCAGCAACATCATCGATGACCGCTTCGCCGAGGGCGGCGACATCGACACGGCGGTGACGATGCTCCGCTTCGAGAACGGCGCCCTCGGCGTCGTCGAGATGTCCCGGCGGTCGGCGTGGGGCTACGACATCCGGACCGAGGTCGCCGGGGCCGACGGCAAGGTCGTCGTCGAGGCCCACCAGAAGACCGCCGCAACGTTCTCGCGGCGGTTCGGCTTCGAGGCGGACCACTACGAGAGCTTCCCGGATCGCTTCGCGGACGCCTATCGGATCGAGTTGGAGGCGTTCTTCGAGACGCTCGGCCAGGGCGGGACGCCGGCTCCCGGACCGGAGGAGGCGCTCGCGACGCTCCGCGTGGCCGTCGCCGCTCGGCAGAGCTGGCAGGAGGGACGGCCGGTCCGGGTCGCGGACGTCACTGCGGAGTCCGCCGGCTGAGTCCTCGCGACGCCGCGGGCCGTCGATCCCGGGGGGCCACTGCCGGGGCGCGGCCGTCAGCGTCGGGGCCGGCCGTCCCTCCCGAGGCGGCGGACGGCGTCCGCCATCCGCCGCCGGAACCGCTCGAGCGTCTGGTCGAGGAACGCGAGCATCCGCGCCCGCTCCGCGGGCTCCGCAACGGCAGCCAGCTCCGCGACCCACGCGCGGGCGCCGAGCATGACCTGCTCGACGACCGCCGCGTCCTCCCGGGTCGGCAGGAGCGGCCGGTTCTCCACCTCGACGTAGACCGGCGACGTGTGGGCCGCCATCGAGGTGGCGAAGGCGGATTCGATGTGATGCGGGCTGCGCGACCGCGCGGCGATCCACGATCCGGCCTCGATCTCAACCGTCTCGGCGAGCACCAGCTCGGTCGCCGCCGGCGCGGCCGAGCTCGCCGCGACGACGCGCCCGTTCACGATCAGCTCCACGTCGCCGATCACCGGCTGGGCGGCGCGAGCCCGCGCGGTCACCTCCAGCCGGCCGGCGCCGGACATCGCGACGACGTCGCCGGGCTCGTGACCGTCGACGAGGAGCTCGAGAACCGGGCCCGACGTGACGAACGTCCGACCGGCGCGCACGGCCGCCGCCCACGCGTCGAACGTCACCTCGCCGTCCTCGAGCAGATGGACGTACGCCCGTACGGCGCCGACCGGCACCTCGGTCGACATCTTGTCGGTGCCCGCGACCAGCGGGAGCCGATGCCCGAGGTTCAGGAACCGGTACCACTCGATGACGGCCGGGTCGTCCAGCCCCGGTGAGAGCGCCTGCGTCTCGACGGCCTCGATCTTGCCGGCGACGATGTCGGCCGCGATCTCCGCGTACGGCAGCGGGAAGTGGGCCGCGACCGTGAGCCCGCCGGCCGCCCGGCACCGATCCGCCCAGTCGGCGAGCAGCACCTCGAGCGCGCCGGCCATCGGTCCCTCCGGCGGCCCGCCACTGGCCATCGGCGTCGTCATCCGGTGCGCGCCCAGCAGCGCGAGGTGGCCGAGGACGTTCTGGCGGTTCTCGGTGCCGACAACCACGATCCGGCGCCCGGACGGCTCGGCCATCGATCCCCACGGGAGATCCGTGACGTTGGTGTAGAGGTTGCCCCACTGGGCGGCGAGGAGGTTGACGACGTCGACGTCCTCGGCGGCCGCCTGGAGCAGCGCGGTCGACGGGGCGAGGAAATGGACGTGGCTGTCCGAGGTGATCCAGCGGTCGCGGCGCAGGTCGATCGCCCGGTCGAGCGGCACCCGGAGCTGGCGCGTCGTGCCGTCCACCACGACACGGCTGCGGTGCGGCCGCCGGTCGAAGCCTGCGACCACCTCCACGTCGACGGGGCCCGCCGGCAAGCGGATCGGGAAGGTGCCGGGCACATAGGCGTACGGCGCCGAGCCGAGGATCAGGTCGCCGCCGGTGTCCTCGAAGAACGCGGGGTTGATCTCGTCGCGGTGGCCCACGGGCGGGAGGTACCGGCCATCGTCGGCGGTGAACCGGACCCGCGCAGGCAGCGGCTCGCCGGTCGCGGCGTCGATGATCTCGACCTCGACCGGGACCGTGGCCGGCGGAAGGACGACGATCGAGCGCGAGCCGTTCGGTTCGCGGACGGTTGCCGCCGCGACAAGGTCGCGACCGGTCACGACCCACTCGCCGACCTCGACCCGGGCGTCGGGCGCGATCGAGAGGTCGACGACGGTCGACCGATCCTCGTCGCCGGCGCCGAGGCGGGGCTCGCCCCACCCGACGATCGCAGGGTTGATCGATCCGCCGGCGGCCGCCGTTGACCCCTCCCCCGTCGCGCCGCCCGCGACCGGCCGCGTCCGGATCACCGTCCCGAGGTCGACGGAGATCGGCTGGCGTGGAGGGCTGGCACGCTGGATCGACGCGCTCACGTCATCCAGGCGGAGCTGCATCCGCGGCGATCGGACGAGCGGGCTCGCCGTTCCGTTGAAGAGGGTGATCGCCGCGACGATCACGTCGCTGCCCGGTCGCCCGCCCGCCAGCGGCTCCAGGACGATCGCCTCGACCTCGCGCTCCGGATCCAGCTCGATCGCGTGCAGCCAGAGCAGCAGGTCATCGGTCGGACTCGGGACGAAGTCCGTCATGCCAACCTGATTTCCGCCATACGTGCCGGGCATGACGGTGAGGGTCCCGGAATGACCGATCGCCGCGTACCGGCCGGGCGTCTGGGCCGGGTGTGGCCCGCGCCAGTCGAGCGGCTCGCTCTCCATGTGCGGAACCGCGGCGAACGCGACCGACCCCCAGCCCAGGATCCCGTCCGCGATCTCGAACCGCCGCCGGATCAGCCGCCTTCGGCTCGTGCCCGCCGTGTCGCGGACCGTGTACCGCGCGAGCTCCTCGCCGACCGGGACGACGTGACCGACGGCGACGCCCGGCGGGCGCGCTCCGGTGTCGTCCCGCCACGTGTCCGCGAAGTGGGCGACGACCAGGTGGCTGGCCAACCCCGCGTCGGCGACCGGGATCGTGACGGCGCCGTCGAGCACGATCCATCGGTCGGCAGCCGCGTCTCCTGCCGCGCCGAGGTCGAACGGGAGCCCGTGGAAGACCTGCCTGCCGCGCGGCGCGCGCCCGAGGGCGGCGGGATTGAGCGGGTGCAGGCGCTTGGCGAGATCGTGGTCCGACGCGTTCCGCCAGCGTCCCAGGTCCAGCGTCCGCGCGAGCGGAGTCGGCCGGCCCATCAGGCCGTCCGAGGAGTGGCCGGCCGCGCCGCGTATTGACGCGTCATGGGCCCGACGCTAGCATTGCGGAAACGGTTGCACAAGAGGGGCCCGTGCACGTCTCGATCCCCCGTCGCGTTGCCATGAATTGGTCGACCTCATCGACGGTGATGTCGCGCGCGGGCGCGGCGACGACGAGTGTCGCCCCCGTTGCCTGACTCGACCCCCGCGATCGAGCTGCGCCACGCGACGAAGCGGTACGGCGACGCGATCGCCCTCAATGACGTCTCGATGGCGATCGAGCCCGGCGAGTTCTTCTGCCTGCTCGGCCCTTCGGGCTGCGGCAAGACGACGACCCTGAACCTGATCGGCGGCTTCATCCCGCTGTCGTCCGGCGAGCTGCTCATCGAGGGCCGCGCCGTCAACCACCTCCCGCCCCACAAGCGGAACGTCAACACCGTCTTCCAGAACTACGCGCTGTTCCCGCACATGACGGTCGAGCGGAACATCGCGTTCGGGCTCCGGATGGAGAAGCTGTCCGACGCCCAGGTCACGACGAGGACGCGGGAGTACCTGGATCTCGTCGGCCTGGCCGGACTCGGCAACCGCCTGCCGGCCCAGCTGTCCGGCGGGCAGCAGCAGCGCGTCGCGCTCGCTCGCGCCCTGGCCAAGCAGCCCGCCGTCCTCCTCCTCGACGAGCCCCTCGGGGCGCTCGACCTGAAGCTCCGCAAGCAGATGCAGACCGAGCTGTCGCGGATCCACCGCCAGGTCGGCACGACGTTCGTCTTCGTGACCCACGACCAGGAAGAAGCGCTCTCGATGGCGACGCGGATCGCGATCATGTCCGGCGGGCACGTCGCCCAGGTCGACACGCCGCGGATGATCTACGACCGACCGGTGAACCGGTTCGTGGCCGACTTCATCGGCGAGACGAACTTCCTGCCCGGCCGCGTCGAGACGAGCGCCGGCCGCTGCCAGTTCATCCTCGACGACGGCGCGGTCGTCCCAGCGCCGGACGGCGCGGTCGATGGCCGGGCGACCCTCATGGTCCGCCCCGAATACCTCGCGCTCCGCCCCCGCGAGAGCGCGGCGACCTCCGGGGGGATCCTCGGCCGCGTCGTGAACGTGGCCTTCCTCGGCAACTACACCCGGATCACACTCACGACCGCCGCCGGCGAGATCGTCACGGTTCGACCGCACGGGACCAGCGTCGAGACGGCCGGCGTCCAGCCTGAATTGGGGGAGGAGGTCTGCGTATGGTGGCAGTCCGATCACGCGTCCCTGATCGCCGACTGAATCGAGCTGGAGGAGCACGGAATGGCTGATCTGACACGGGAGTTCGACCGTCGACAGTTCCTGAAGGCCGCCGGCCTCGCAGGTGCTGCCGTCGGGATCGGCGGCATCGCGGCCGCCTGCTCCACCCCTGCTGCAAGCGCAGCCCCACCGGCGGCATCCGCAGCCGGCGGCGCGAGCGCTCCCGCCGCCAGCGCGCCGGCCGCAAGCCAGGCCGCGGCGAACCCGACGGGCACGTTCAACTGGCTGACCTGGGGCGACCACTGGTACCAGGCCGAGATGGACAAGATCGCGGCCGAGACCGGGATCAAGGCCAACATCACCAGCTTCAGCGACAACATCGACGCCTACACGAAGATCCAGCAGGTCGGCGGCCAGGTTGACCTGGTCTCCGGTGACGCCCTCTGGGTGCCTCACTACTTCGAGAGCCAGCTGATCGACGCGTTCGACATCAACTCGCTGAAGGTCGCAAGCCAGCTGTTCTCCGTGGCGCGCAGCTTTGAGATCTGGAGCAGCGCCGCCGGCTACCTCGGCTATCCGAACGGCTGGGCGCCGATCCAGGTCACGTACGACGCGGCGCACGTCACGCCGGGCGCCGACTCGTGGCAGCTCCTGCTGGACCCGAAGTACAAGAAGCGCGTCGTCGTCGAGGATCAGCCGGTCGAGGTCATGGCCTACATGGGCAAGGCCGCGGGCGTCAAGGATCCGTACAACATGACGGACGACGAGATCGCCAAGGCGAAGGACCTCCTCGTCCAGCTGAAGCCGAACATCCTGCGGCTCGCGCCGCAGGCAACGGACACCGTCGCCGCCCTGAAGAACGGCGAGGCGTGGATCGCGACGATCAACCTCGGCGCGGACACGGCGGTCATGGACCAGGGCGGGCCGAAGCTCACGACCTTCACCCCGAAGGAAGGCACGATCGGCTGGATGGATGCCGAGATGCTCGTCCACGGCGGCGCGAACAACAACCTGCTCATGCCGTTCCTCGAGGTCCACGAGCAGGCCGAGTACGTCGCGGCGAACTTCATGCTGAACCGCCGCCCGCTGTTCAACGAGCAGGCGTACAAGCTGCTGATCAACCAGGGTCAGCAGGAGCTCGCCGACCACCTGCTGTTCAACAAGCCGGAGACGGTCAACACGATGACCCTCAAGGGCCCGGGCAGCTCGACCCAGAAGGTCATCGCCGCATTCAACGACGTCTTCGGCGCCTAGCCGGCCGCAGACGAGGCGACCGGGCTCGTCATGACGGCCGAGGCTCGCGAGTCGGCACCCGGCGCGGTGCCGCTCGCGGGCGTCCCCAACTCGATCCTGAGGCGAATCGGCAGGGCGGTCCCCGCCCTGCCGGGCCTCGCCGTGCTCCTGTTCCTGTTCCTCGTCCCGATGCTGATCATGTTCGTGTTCAGCTTCTGGAAGACGAACAACGACTTCCGGCTCGTGCCGGACTGGAACCTCGCCAACTACGCCCGGTTCTTCACGGAGGGGACGTACCTCCGGACGTTCCTGAAGACGCTCGTGATGGGCGGTATCGTCACCACGGCGACGCTGCTCATCGGGCTGCCGTTCGCCTACTTCCTCGTCCGCTACACGAGCCGCTGGGTCCAGCGGGCGATCCTGCTCGCGGTGATCGTGCCGTTCTGGACGAGCTATCTCGTCCGGGTCTACGCGTGGCAGGCGATCCTCGGCGAGCACGGCGCGCTCAACCAGTTCCTGATGGGCGTCGGGCTGATCAACCAGCCGTCGACGATGTTCAACTACGACGACCCGGGCGTGTTCGTCGTGCTCACCTACATCTACTTCCCGTTCGCGGTGCTCGCCCTCTACGCATCGCTCGAGAAGTTCGACTTCACCCAGCTGAATGCGGCACAGGACCTCGGGGCGCGGCCGGACCAGGCGTTCCGGCACATCCTGCTGCCCCAGATCCGGGCCGGGATCATCACGGCCTGCATCTTCGTGTTCATCCCGATCCTGGGCGAGTTCCTGACGCCGACGCTCGTCGGCGGCGCGCAGAGCAGCCTGATCGCGAACCTGATCGTGAACTACCTGCGTCAGGCCCAGTTCGCGGAAGGCGCCGCCCTGGCGATCATCATCGCCGCGTTCGTGACCGCGATCATGATCATCTTCCGGAAGTCGTTCCGGGTCGAGGACGTCGTCGCGAATGGCTAGGGGTGTCAGCCCGCTCGACACGATGCCGGTCAGCGGCTTCGCCCGGCAGATCCGCTGGTCGCTGATCGCCCTGACCGGCGCGGTCCTCGCGTTCCTCTACCTGCCGATCGCGTTCCTGATCCTCTTCTCCTTCGAGAAGGCGTCGACGCCCGGCTTCCCGATCACCGGTCTGACACTCCACTGGTACCAGGTCCTCGCCGCGGATTCGTCGATCCAGGGCGCCCTCCTGACGTCCCTCGAGATCGCCGTCATCGTCACGATCCTCGCCACGATCATCGGGACGATGGTCGCGTTCCCGCTCGTCCGAGGCGGCGTCCGCGCCCCCGGCGCGCTCCGGCTGGGCTTCACCCTGCCGATCATGATCCCGGGCGTCCTGATCGGGATCGGCCTGCTGATCTTCTTCCGCCAGGCGCTCCATCTCCAGCTCGGGCTGTACACGGTCGTCGCCGGGCACCTCGTGTTCACGACCCCGTTCGTCGTGCTGATCGTCGCGGCCCGCCTACAGGGCTTCGACCGGCGGCTGGAGTGGGCCGCCGCGGACCTGGGGGCGAGCCCGGCGCGGACGCTCCGCCACATCGTCCTGCCGCTCATCGCGCCGGCGATCCTGGCCGGGGCGCTGCTCTGCGTGACCCTCTCGATCGACGAGTTCGTGATCACGTTCTTCACGATCGGGCCGCAGCAGACCCTGCCGCTCTACATCTACACGCAGATCAAGTTCGGGGTGACGCCCGAGGTGAATGCGCTGGCAACCGTCCTGCTCGTCGGCACCCTGCTCGTGTTCGTGGTCGGCTCCCTTCTCCTGAGCGGCGGGCGACGGCTCCGCCGCCGCGACGCGGAGTGACCGGGCTCCTCGGAGCGCCGCCGAGCCCATCCGACCCGATCCGCCTCGGGTTCCAGATCTGGGGCCAGCACACGACCTGGGACGAGCTGATGCGAGCCGGCGAGCGGGTGGAGGCGGCCGGCTTCGACAGCCTGTTCGCGAACGACCACATGATGCCGATCCACGGCGACGCGCACGGCCCAGTGCTCGGCGCGCATGGCCCAGTGTTCGAGGGCTGGATGACGCTCGGCGCGTGGGCGGCGCGGACGTCCCGGGTTCCGCTCGGCGTGATGGTCTCCGGCGTCGGCTACCGGAACGTCGGCCTGACCGTGAAGATGGCGACCGCCCTGGACCACGCGAGCGGTGGGCGGGCGATGCTCGGGCTCGGCGCCGGCTGGCACGAGTCGGAGACGCGGGCATTCGGCTACGACGTCCTCTCGCTCGGCGACCGGATCAGCCGGTTCGACGAGGCGTCGAGTCTCGCCCGCGGGATGCTCGACGGCGGCCCGGTCGAGCAGGACGGACGCTGGGTGTCCGGTCACGACCTCCGGAACGATCCCCCGCCCATGCAGCCCCGCCTGCCGCTGCTCATCGGCGGCAGCGGCGAGCGGCGGATGCTCCGGATCGTCGCCCGCGATGCGGACATCTGGAACGGCGAGGGCGATCCCGAGACGTACGCCCGGAAGTGCGTGGTCCTGGACCGCCACTGCGCGGACGTGGGTCGCGATCCGGCTGCGATCCGGCGGACGGTCGGCGTCCAGCCCATCTGCATCCGCGACACGCGGGAGGCGGCCGTCGCCGCCCTCGCCGCGATCCTCGTCCGCCACTGCGGCGACCAGCGCCAGGCCGAGGCGTGGGCCGCCAGCTCGCCGCTCGCCGACACGGAGGACGCCGTCGGCGCGCTCCTGCGAGCGTGGCGCGCGGCCGGTGCCGAGGAGGCGATCGCCGACCTTCCGGCGGCCATCGATGACGAGACGTTCGAGCGACTGGCCGGACCGGTTCGCGAGCGCCTGGCATGACCGCTCGTCGCGCCAGACCCCGACTCGTCCACCCCTCAGCCCCGTACAGGCCGGTTGTCCGGCAGGAGAGCCCAGCGTGATGCGTGCCGCCGTCTACGAAGGCGAGGGTCGCCTCGTCGTCCGCGATCTTCCCGAGCCGACGCCGGCCGAGGACGAGGTCGTCATCGAGGTCGAGGCGTGCGGCGTCTGCGGCTCCGACGTCCAGATCATCAACGTGCCGCCCGGCCATCCCTCGACCCCGCCCGTGGTGATCGGCCACGAGTTCGTGGGTCGCGTCCGCGAGGTCGGCGCTGCCGTCCGGGACGTGGCGGTCGGGACGCGCGTCGTCGTCGACCCGGACCCGAAGTGCGGCGCCTGCGATTCGTGTCGCGCCGGTCGGCCCGCGAACTGCACGAACATCCGCGCCCTCGGCGTCCATCGCGACGGCGCGCTCGCCCAGTTCGTCACGGCGCCAGCGAACAGCATCTACCCGATCTCCGACTCGGTCCCGGCGGAGATGGCCGCCCTCGTCGAGCCGCTCGCGTGCGTCGTGAACGGCACCAACCGCGCGGCGATCCGGCCGGGCGAATCAGCCGTCGTCTTCGGGGCCGGCGCGATCGGCTGCCTCTTCATCGCCGTCTTCCGGGCGGCGGGCGCCGGTCGAATCATCGCCATCGAGCCGAGCCCGGACCGGGCCGGCGTCGCGAAGGCGGTCGGGGCGGACGAGGTCCTCACGCCGGACGCATGGGCCGCCCGGCGCGCCGAGCTCCTGCCGGCAGGTGGGGACGTCGTCGTGGACGCGGTCGGGAGCGTCCTGCCGCAGGCGATCGACGCCGCGGCGATGGGCGCCCGGATCGTCGTGTTCGGGATGAACGGCAACGCCCGGCCGCCGGTCCACCAGGTCGAGATCGTCGAGAAAGGCCTCGCGATCTTCGGGTCGTACATCTCGAACTTCACGTTCCCGGCGGCCATCCGGCTCGTCGAGAGCGGCCGGCTGAACCTCGCCCCGATGATCACGGCCACGATCCCCCTCGAGGAGACCCTGGCGGGGATCGGCAGGCTGCGGTCCGGCGATGCCGTGAAGATCGTCATCAAGCCGTGAGCCTGCTCACGAGCCCCGAAACCCCGGAGGACCCAGCGATGCCCGGCACCACCCTGCGAATCTCGAGCGCACCCGTGTCCTTCGGCGTGGACGAGGTCCTCGACGACGACGCCTGGATGCCGGAACCCGTGCCGATGCTCGACTGGATGGCCGACATCGGCTACGACGGCACGGAGATGGGCCCGCCCGGCTATCTCGGCGACGCGCAGCAGGTCCGCGGGCGCCTGACCTCGCGCGGGCTGGCCCTCGTGGGCTCGTTCCTGCCCCAGCACTTCAGCCGGGCCGAGCGGGCCGACGAGGATCGGGCGTGGCTGCGGGATCAGCTGCGCCGGATCCGGGCGGCGACGCCGGACGGCTCCACGCCGCTCGCGATCCTGTCCGACCACTTCGACGAGCCCCATCGGGTCGAGTTCGCCGGCAAGATCAAGGACCATCCCGAGACGTGGCTGTCGCCGGCGCGCTTCGACACGCTCATGGACAACCTCCACCGCGCCGCCGAGCTGTGTCACAGCGAGGGCCTCGAGCCGGTCCTCCATCCGCACGCCGCCACCTATGTCGAGTCGGCCGACGAGATCGCCCGGGTCATGGACCGGATGGACGGCTCGCTCATCGGGCTCTGCCTGGACACGGGCCATTTCCGGTTCGGCGGGCTCGACCCCGCGAAGGCGCTCGTCGACTACCGGGAGCTCGTTCGGCACGTCCACATCAAGGACTGCCGGACGTCCGTGATCCCCGAGTCGCACGGGATCGCCGACGCGCTCAAGCGCGGCGTCTTCTGCCCCCTCGGCGAGGGTGATGCCCGGATCCCTGACGTGATCGACGTCCTCAGGACGCAGGGCTACGACGGCTGGCTCGTGATCGAGCAGGATCAGGCGCTCGGCCCGGACGACACGCCCGAATCCGTCGTCGCCGGGCAGCGGGCGAACCTGGAGTACGTGCGCCGCCTCGGCGTCTAGCCGCCGGGAGCGGCGCGAACGCGCGGCGGCGCCGACGAGGGCCGGCCGAACGCCGGCCGCTCCGGCGGGTCAGGCCCCGGCGGGTGCCCCACCGAGCAGCTCGCGGTGGGCGCGCAGGAACGAGGCGGTCGCCTCGATCACCTGGTCGACGTCCGCGTCGGTGTGGGCGCCGGTGAGGAAGCCCCGGATCATGTAGTGCGGGTGGATGTAGATCCCCCGCTCCAGCAGCCAGTTCCGGTAGCCGCGCTGGAGCGGATGGTTCTTGTCCATCGCGAACCGGGCGAAGTCCCGGAACCGGCGGATCGGCTCGTCCGTGAAGTAGATCGTCCAGACCCCGGCGAGCGCCCGGACCTGGGCACGAACGCCGGTCTCGTCGATCGCGGCCTGAATGCCGCTGCTCAACCGGTCGCCGAGGCGCTCGAGATGGCGATGGATCTCGCCCTCCTGGACGATCCGCGTGACCTCGAGGGCGATCGAGCAGCTCAGCGTCGCTCCCGCGAAGGTTCCGGCGAACAGGACGTCGCCCTTCGGCCCGAGATGGTCCATGACGTCGGCCCGGCCGGCGAGAACGGAGATCGGCACCCCGTTGCCGAGCGCCTTGCCCATCGTCGTGAGATCCGGCGTGACCCCGTATCGGCCCTGCGCGCCACCCACGCCGTGCCGGAACCCCGTGATCACCTCGTCGAAGATGAGCAACGTGCCCGCTGCCGTGCACGCCTCGCGCAGCGCCTCGAGGAACCCGGGCTCCGGGAGGACCACACCGGCGTTGTGGAAGACCGGCTCGATGATCACCGCCGCGATCGTGTCACCCTCCCGGGCGAGCAGATCGCGGACACCGTCGGCGTCGTTGTACTCGCGGACCTCGACGAGGTCGCGGACGAACGCCGGGATCCCCGCCGACGCGGCGACGGGCGTCGGGACGCCGCCGCCCTCGTCCATCGCGAAGTGGTGGCTCCAGGCGACGTAGTCGTGCCAGCCGTGGTAGTTGCCCTCGAACTTCACGATCCGCTCGCGGCCGGTGAAGCCGCGGGCCAGCCGGATCGCGTGGTACGTCGCCTCGGTCCCCGTGCAGCTGAAGACGACCCGCTCCGCGGACGGGATCATCGTGATCAACCGCTCGGCGAGCTCGACCTCGAACGGGTTGGCGGTCGAGAACGAGATCCCGTGCTCGTCCATCGCCCGGATCGCTGCGGCGCGGATCCGGGGATCGTTGTGGCCGAGGAGGACCGCCCCGAACGACGAGTGGAAGTCGATGTACTCGTTGCCGTCGACGTCCCAGATCCGCGATCCCTGCGCGCGGTCCATGAAGAGCGGGTAGGGCGTCGCGCCCCGACCCTCGCCCTGCACGCCGCCCGGCGAGACGAGGTTCGCCCGGGCGAACAGGGCCGCGGAGCGGGCCGTGCTGACCGGCCAGGCCGTGTCGGCGGCGGCGAGTCCGGAAGGGGCGGCGGTGAGCTCGTCGGTTGCGGTCACGGTCTCTCCCATCTCACGCGCCGGCAGGCGTCGGCACGAGCACGGGCGTCCGGCTTCCGGACGCCGCAGAGCGGTACAGGGCATCGATGACGGCGCTGTCGCGGACGCCGTCGTGGAAGTTCGCCGAACCGGCGCGGCCCTCCGCGATGGCCGACAGGAATTCGTTCCACATGACGCATTCCGGCCCGAGCCAGCCCATGCCCGTGCCGTCCGTGCCGCCGAGCAGGAGCTCCGCCGCACCGGGATGGCCGGGGTTCACGAGAACCCGCCGGAAGCCGAAGGTGGCAGCGTCGGTCGGGAGGCAGATCCGGAACTCGTCCGGCCGCTCGAGATCCCATTCGGCCGAGCCGACCGATCCGTAGATCTCGATCCGCATCGTGATCCGCTTGCCGATCGTGACCCGGCTCGCCTCGAGCACGCCGTAGGCGCCACTCTCGAAGGTCACGAGCGCGGCGGCAGCGTCCTCGACGTCGACCGGGCCCGTCGCGCCGGCAGCGGCCGAGCCGCCGCCGCGATTGCCGACGGCGTCGCGACCGGGCAGCGGCCGTTCCGTGACGAAGATCCTGGTCAGCGCCTGGACGTCCGCGATCTCGCCGACGAGGAACCGAAGGGAATCGACGAGGTGGTAGCCGGTGTCGATCGCGATCCCGCCGCCCGCCATCGCCTTGCGGAAGCGCCAGAGCAGCGGGACATCCGGATCAGCGGCGTAGTCCAGGAGGAACGCCGCGCGGACGCTCCGGATCTCGCCGAGATCGCCCGTGCGGATCGTCTCGGCGATCGCGCGCAGCGCCGGCGACCAGCGGTATCCGGCTGCGAGGCCATGGAAGACGCCGGCCGCGTCGCATGCGTCGAGCATCGCGACGGCGTCCTCGGTCGTCTGCCCGAGCGGCTTCTCGCAGACGACGTGCTTTCCGGCCGCCGCCGCGGCGACGACGATCTCCCGGTTCAGCGCGGGTGGGAGGCAGGCGACGATCAGGTCGACGTCCTCGGCCGCGACCAGCGATCGCCAGTCCGGTTCGACCCGGCTCCAGCCGAACCGATCGGCAAGCGAGCGGGCAAGTGTCGCGTTGACGTCGGCGACCGCCACGAGTCGGGGACGGATCGGCAGCGTCGGGTAGAGATGGCCGAGATTCAGGAGTGCCGCGCTGTGGACACCGGCCATCGTGCCGGCGCCGATGATGCCGATCCCGAGGCCACGAGGTGAGGCGGATTCGTCGCCTGCCCGGGCGCCGTTCGCCGGACCGACCCCTGCCCGATCGCCCATCCAGTGCCCTCCGTCGCGCTCATCCGCCGGGCCGGCGGTCGGTCGAGCCTAGCAGTTGGCAAACGATTGCACAAGGTGGGGAGGGCAGCCGCCGCGACCTCGCGCCGGAGCCCGGAATCGTGTCGGCTAGACGATGTCGGCGACCCGCACCAGCCGCCGCTCCGCCAGGGACGTCGACGCCGCGACCGCGATCCGCATCGCCTCGTAGCCGTCGCGGGCGGTGCATGGGGTCGGCAGCTCCCCCGCCGCGACCCGGGCGAAGGCCGTCAGCTCGGCGCGGTAGGCCGGCTCGAACCGTGTCAGGAAGCTGTCCCAGCCCTCGCCGAAGTCCGGCCCGCCCGGCTCCAGCGAGCGCGTGGGCGTCCGCGGCCCGAGGCCGACCGAGACCGCGTCCTTCGACCCGACGAGCTCCATCCGGATGTCATAGCCGCGCGGGTTGTGGCGCGTCTGCGACAGGGTCGCGATCGTGCCGTCCGTGAGCCGGAGGATCGCGCCCACCGTGTCGGAGTCGTCGTACCGCGCGAACATCTCGAACCCGCGCACGGCGCCGATCGCGAACACCTCCTCGACCTCCTGGGCGGTCACGAACCGCAGCGCGTCGAAGTCGTGGATCGACGAGTCGCGGAAGATGCCGCCGGACGTCGGGATGTAGCTCTCCGGCGGCGGTGCGGCGTCGTGGGCGATCAGCCGGATCGCGTAGACGACGCCCAACTCGCCGGTCGCGACCAGGCGCTGCGCCTCGGAGAACCCTGTGTCGAACCGGCGCTGGAACCCGACCTGGACCGTGACGCCGCTCCGCTCGACCAGCTCGACGAGGTCGCGGCTCTCCTCGAGGTCGAAGGCGAGGGGCTTCTCGATGAACGTGGGTCGGCCGCGCTCCACGGCCTGCCGAAGGAGGGTCGCGTGGGCGTTGGTCGCCGCGGCGATCACGACCGCGTCGGCGCCCTCGATCGCCTCGGTCGGTCCGGCCACGGCTCGACCGCCCACCTCCTCCGCGACCGAATCGGCAGCGGCCTGGTTTGCGTCCGCGACCAGCAGCTCTTCGACGTCTGGCAGCGACGCGAGCAGTCGGGCATGAAGCCGGCCGATCCGCCCGGCGCCGATCAATCCAACCTGCACAGCCACGTCCCTTTCGTCCCGATCCGCACAGCCTCCCGGCCCCCGCACCGACGGTAGCACCGGTCCGCGTCCCGACGCGCGCGAACGTTGCGAACGCGAGAATCGGCCGTCATCCTTCCCCGGAGCGCGGCGGCCCCGCGCCCAGCCGAGGGACACCCGTGAAGATCGCGCTCGACCCGTACATGCTCCGCGCCCTGCCGTTCGCCGAGGTCTGCCGGCTGGCCGCGGAGATCGGGTATGAGTGGATCGAGCTGTCGCCGCGACCCGACTTCATCCCGTTCTTCACCCATCCCCGCGCCGATCGCAGTCGCGTCGCGGAGTTCCGCACCGCGCTCCGGCAGTCCGGCGTCCAGCTCGCCTCGATCCTGCCGCTCTACCGCTGGTCGTCGCCGGACGAGGACGAGCGCCAGGATGCGGTCCGCTACTGGAAGCGGGCGATCCAGCTGGCGGTCGAGCTGGACTGCCGGACGATGAACTCCGAGTTCAACGGCCGGCCGGACCAGGTCGCCCGCAGCGAGGGGCAGTTCTGGCGCTCGATGGAGGAGCTCCTGCCGATCTTCGAGCGGGAGGGCATCGACCTGAACCTCGAGGCCCATCCGGACGACTTCATCGAGCTCAACGGACCCGCCATCGACCTCGTCCGGGCGATCGACTCACCGTCCGTCGGCTACGTCTTCTGCGCCCCGCACACGTTCCATCTGGGCGGCGACGAGGCCGCCATGATCCGGGCCGCGGCGCCGATCCTCCGCCAGGTCCACATCGCCGACGTCTTCGACCATCGGGCCTCGTCCGGCCTGCGCTACATCGTCAACCCGCCGGGGTCCACGGCTCGGGTCCACCAGCACCTCGACATCGGCCAGGGCGAGGTCGACTGGGACGCCGTCTTCGGGACCCTTGCCGAAATCGGCTTCGACGGGATCCTCACGGCCTGCGTCTTCGCGTGGGAGGAACGGGCGGTCGAGTCGTCGCGGTTCATGTTCGAGGAGACGACGCGGCGTTGGCAGGCGGCCGTCGCCGCACGTGGCGACGGCTCGCCCGCTGTCGCGCTCGCCACACCCGGGCTCGCCGCGGACGTCGACGGACGGTAGGAGGACCGCCGAACGAATCGGCCGGTTGCGGCGGCGCGTTCGTGCCTCATCCTGTCGACATGACCGGATCGCATCGCGCTCGTCGTGCCATCGGGCTCATCGCCCTGCTCGTCACCCTCCTCGCCGCGCTTGCGGCGCCGACCTCCGCCGCGGCCGCGGACTTCCCGAAGGGCTGGGAGGGCTACCACACGTACACCGAGATGACCGCCGATGTGGCGGCCGAGGTGACTGCCCATCCCGCGATCGTCCGCCGCTTCTCGATCGGGACGAGCTACCAGGGCAGGACGACCTGGGCCGTGAAGATCTCGGACAACGTGAACGTCGACGAGGACGAGCCGGAGGTCCTGTTCGACGGGCTGACGCACTCGGACGAGCACATGGGCCTCGAGATGACGCTCCACATCATGCATTGGCTCGTGGACGGCTACGGCGTCGACCCGTACATCACCCGGCTCGTGAACACCCGCGAGGTCTGGATCATCCTCGCCGTCAACCCCGACGGCGCGGAGTACGACATCTCCGGGGGCAAGTTCCACTTCTGGCGCAAGAACCGCCAGCCGAACGCGGGGACGACCGCGATCGGGACCGACCTGAACCGCAACTTCGGCTACCGCTGGGGCGCCGGCGGGCGGACGAGCGACAATCCGCTCGCGATCACGTACAAGGGCCCCTCGGCATTCTCGGCGCCGGAGACCCGGAACGTCGGCGACTTCCTCGCCAGCCGGGTCGTCAACGGCCGGCAGCAGATCAAGGCCGCGATCACGTTCCACGAATCGGGTCGCCTCGTGATGTGGCCGTACGGCTACACCTACGTCGACGTGCCGAGTGACATGACGCGCGACGACCACGCGGCGCTGGCCGCGATGGGCAAGCGGATGGCGTCGCTGAACGGTTACAGGCCCGAGCAGGCGAGCGACCTGTACCTCACGTCCGGAACGACGCGTGACTACGAGTACGGGACCTACCGGATCTTCGCCTACACCTTCGAGATGTCCGTGAAGGACTACCCCGACGACTCGCTCATCGCCGCGGAGACGGGCCGCAACAAGTCAGCCGTGATCTATCTGATCGACCAGGCGTGGTGCCCGGTGGGCGCGCTGGGTGGCGCGACCCGCATCGCCCGCTGCGGCGCCTATGACGACGATTTCGAGATCAATCGCGGGTGGCGGAAGAACTTCGACGGGACGGACACGGCCACGTCTGGCTCCTGGCAGATCGGGAACCCGTCGCCGACGAAGGTCGGAACCCGTGCGATGCAGCTGGACGCCACGACGTCCGGCCGGTACGCCCTCGCGACGGGGCTCGCCGCGGGAGCGTCCGCCGCGGCCAATGACCTGGACGGGCAGACGTCCGTCACCTCGCAGCCGATCGATCTGCCGGCGACCGCGGCCCAGAAGCTCCAGTTCCGCTGGAGCTTCGCCCACGATGCCACGTCGTCGATCCTCGACGAGATCCGGTTCGAGATCGTCGACGTCGCCGCGGGCACCCGTTCGACGGTCTATGTCGCGAAGGGCGCACCGAGCGTCCTCGCGGCGGCCTGGCGCGGCTCGTCCGTGGACCTCAGCGCCTGGGCCGGCCGTCAGGTCGAGATCCGCATCTCCGCCCGCGACGGCGGCACGAATGGCGTCGTCGAGGTGGCCGTGGACGACGTCCGGATCACGCAGCCGCAGTAGCCCGGCGGCTATCCTCGGGACGTCGCCGCGGCTCGCGGCGTGCTGGAGGGTCGAATGGGTCTGCTCGATGGGAAGACGGCGCTGATCTTCGGGGTCGCGAACGACCACTCGATCGCGTGGGGGATCGCCCGGGCGCTCCACGCGGAAGGCGCCGACGTCGGCTTCTCGTCCGTTGAGTCGCTCCTCGACAAGCGCGTCCGGCCGCTCGCCGAATCGATCGGCTCGACCTTCGTCGAGCCGTGCGACGTCCAGCGCGACGAGGACATCGCCCGGGTCTTCGCCCGCTGGGGCGAGACCCACGACGGGCTCGACATCCTCGTCCATGCCCTCGCGTTCGCGAAGCGCGAGGAGCTGACGGGGCGCTTCGTCGACACGTCCCGTGACGGCTTCGCCCTCGCCCAGGACGTCTCGGCGTATTCGCTCGTGGCGCTGACGCGGGCGGCCCTCCCCCACCTCCATCGCGGCTCGTCCGTGTTCACGCTGACGTACTACGGGGCGGAGAAGGTCGTCGCGAACTACAACGTGATGGGCGTCGCCAAGGCCTCGCTGGAGGCGTCCGTCCGGTATCTCGCGGCGGATCTGGGACCGGACGGGATCCGGGTCAACGCGATCAGCGCGGGACCGGTCCGGACGCTTGCCGCGGCGGGCATCGGCGGGTTCAAGAAGATGTACGGCGAGTTCGCGGACATCGCGCCGCTGCGCGCGAACATCACGATCGAGGACGTCGGCCGGACGGGCGTGTATCTCGCATCCGAGCTGTCCTCCGCGGTGACGGGCGAGGTGATCTACGTGGACGCGGGGTTCAGCATCCTCGGGGTGCCGACGGGCGACTGACGCGGCACCGGCCGGGCGGGTGACTGACGTCCGTGGAGAGCGACCGGCGCCCTAGCGAGGCTCGGTGAGGTCCTTCGCGATCGCCGCGTGGTAGACCTTCGGCTGCTCGACGAACAGCTCAATGCCGTCCCCGACGGCCGCCTCGTCGACATCGATCCAGGTCGCCTGTCCCCGGTTGACGAGGATCGTCTCGGCGTCCTCGGACACCGCCGCGCCGACACGGTCATAGGCGATCCGGGCCTCGGTGAACGGCACGAGGGCGTCGCGCCCGGCGAGGACGATCGCAGGGTTCTGTGAGGCGAGGTTGACGCTGCTGCCGGCGGGAACGTGGAGCCAGCCGGATACGACATAGCGGACGACGCCGAGCCGGACGGGATGAAGCTCGGTCTTCCGCCGCCGGCTCTGGACGCCGGACCGACCCGAGACGAGGACCGCGACAATCGCGGCGACCGGGATCGTGACATCGGCGATCTCCGGTGGCTCCGGCTCGAGGAGATCGTCGATCCGGGCATTCCGGATCACGACGCGGGCGACCGAGTTCAGCATGTCGCTGACGCGGTCGTCGGCGAGCGGGATCGCACCCTGGATGCGGCGGTCTGCGGTGAAGACGATCAGGTCGACGGGCATCGTCCCCGAACCTTCCCAAGGGCTGCGGCGCCGCGCCACGACCCGTTCGTCCTGGCCCCGCTCACTCCGGCCCGCGGACCTCGTGGACGCCGAGTCTGTACGACGCGAGGGCGGTGATCAGGACGAGGGCGACGAGCGCCGCGATGAAGCCCTGGCTGCCGACGACGGACGTGAGCGTCCCGGACGGCGCGAGGGTCGCGACGATCCCGCGGACGTACTCGCGAACGCTGAGGAGCTGCGTCCCCGGGAGCGCGCCCGACAGCAGCCCTTCCCAGACCAGGGAATAGCCGAGGCCGATGATCAGCCCCCGGCTCGTGGCCGCGCTGAGCGCGAGGAAGATCGCGACGTAGACGTACGACCCGATCACGATGGCGACCGCGAACGCCAGCGTCGTGCTGATGTCGCGGCCGCCCGTGCCGCCGAGGAGCAACCCGGTGAGGAGCGTCGATACGACGAGCATCACCGCGGTGATCGTGCCCGCCACGAGGAGCTTCGGGACGACGATCGTCCAGCGCGGGATCGGCTTCGTCAGGATGTGGACCGCCGTCCCGTCGTCCAGCTCCGTGCCGAGCGCCGCCGTCCCGAAGACGAGGGCGACGAGCGGCAGCAGGGTCGTGACGAGCAGGCCCTCGAGCGTCGGCTCCAGCGAGCGTTCGCGCCCCTCGCCGTTCGTGACGCGGACGAGCAGCCCGAGCAGGACCGGCGCGCCGGCGATCAGCAGCATGAGGATCGTCCGGCGGCGACCGACGAGCGCGCGGATCGTGACCGAGGCGATCGCGGCCATCGCGTCGATCGGGCTGACGCTCCCGGCGGCCCGCGCGGACGGCGCCGCGCTCATCGCCGCGTCACGAGGTAGTCGAACACGCTTTCGAGCGAGTCGTCCGTCGGCCCGACCTCGAACAGCCGGACGCCAGCGTCGCGGGCCACCCGGGCGACGCTCCGCGTGAACCCGGAGTATTCCGAGACACGAACGGTCAGCCGGTCATCCCGGAGCTCCGCCCCGAAGACAGCCGGCTCGGCGAGGAACGCGGCCG
This sequence comes from Chloroflexota bacterium, assembly GCA_042408445.1. GTDB lineage: Bacteria > Chloroflexota > Limnocylindria > Limnocylindrales > CSP1-4 > CF-46. The sequence goes on along the minus strand of JBHORC010000023.1, from coordinate 149,783 downwards.
CGAGGCGGCGGTCGTCGGACGAGCGGACGCGGAAGGTGTGGGGCCGGTCCGTCATCAGCCGCCGGATCTCGCGGTAGTCGCCAGCGGCGGCGAGCCGGCCGGAGTGGATGACGAGGATGCCGTCGGCGAGCCGCTCGACCTCCTCGAGGATGTGGGAGCTGAAGAGGATCGTCCGGCCCTCGCGGGCCATCGTCCGGAGCAGCGTCATCATGTGGAGCCGTTGCCGGGGATCCATCCCGTTGAACGGCTCGTCGAGGAGCAGGATCGGCGGCTCGTGGACGAGCGCGGCGGCGATCTTCGTTCGCTGGCGCATCCCCTTCGAGTAGCCGCCGACCGCGCGGTCGGCGGCGCCGAGAAGATCGACGGTTTCGAGCGCCCGCTCCGCGGCGGCGACCGGGTCGGGCAGGCCCTGCAGCCGCGCGCCCAGCTCCACGAACTGCCGCCCCGTCAGGTAGCCATGGACGGCCTCGCGCTCCGGCACCAGCCCGATCGACCGATAGATCCCCGGGTCGCGCCACGCGGGCCGTCCTTCGATCAGGACGCTCCCCGAGGACGGCCGCAGCAACCCGGAGAGCAGATGGAGAAGCGTGCTCTTGCCCGCCCCGTTGGGGCCGAGGAGACCCGTGACGCCGGGCCCGACGTCGAAGGTGATGTCGTTGACCGCGACGACGTTCCCGTACCAGCGCGAGACCCGCTCGACGGCGATCGGTGCGACGGGGCGCGCTGCCGCCCCCGGCGCGGTTGCCGGGACCGAGAGCGCTGGCGTCCGGACCGGGATGTCCGGCGGCGGTGTCTCGACGGAGGGTGCCGTCACGTCGGCAGCCGGTCGAAGCGGCGGCCGATCAGGCCCATCGTCGCCGCGGTCAGGGTCAGCGAGCTGATCAGGAACGTCCAGACGGGAAGCTCGAAGAAGAAGAGCCGCTCGGGGAGGGGCTTCCCGAACAGCAGCGCCGTCGTCCCATCGAGGATCGTCCCCGGGCTGAGCAGCACGAGGCCGGTCCCGATCACGCTCGATCCCAGCCCGATCACGATCTCCGCGACCAGGCCGGGCACGAGGAACAGGGCGACGATCCCGGCCGTGGCGTAGGCCCGCCGCGGCGTGAACGCCGACACGGCCATCGAGAACCCGCTGAACAGGCCCGCGATGAGGATCGCCTGGATCACGACCGCGGGCAGGGTCGGGAGGTCGCGACCGAACGCCGCCGCGACGTCGCTCGCGAGGAGCACCCGGCCGATGAGCAGGATCACCATCGGGACGAGGAGGAGCGCGAGGAGCGCCAGCCCGAAGCCGAGCAGGCGCGCGACCGCGTAGTCGGATCGGCGGAGCGCCCGGGCGAAGTACAGGGCGATCACCCCGTGGCGCTGGTCACGGGAGAACAGCTCCGGCGCCTGGGCGGCGCAGAACAGCCCGATGACGACCGAGATCGAGCGGTAGTACGAGTCGTAGCTGATCGGCGACGCCTCCTCGAACGCCTCGCGGGCCCCGAGCCGGCTGGCGAGCGTGAGCACACCGACGACGATCACCGCGGGGAGGATCGCCATCGCGCCGAAGATCAGCGGCGCCACCTTTGCCCGGCCACCGTGGCCCAGGCCGTAGGTGGTCCGGAAGCTGTCCGCGATGAGGGTGCGGACGGCGTGCGCCCGCCCGAGTCGCTCGCCTTCGTAGCGCCGGTAGCCGAGGTCGTAGATGCTCCCCGTCCGCGGCGCGGCGGGCGTGGAGGCCGGCGTCACTCCCGGTGCGTCCGTCACGGCGCGGCCCTCGGGATGACGGGCGGCTCGAACGCTCCGTCCTCCCCGGTCGCGCGCTGGGCTCGGAGCGAGCTTCCCGCGCCGACCGCCGTTCCCGGCGCGTCGTCGCGGAACAAGTCCTCCAGGCGATGCCGCCGCTGCTCGATCCGGACGAGCGGCAGCTCGAGCTCGGCGACCAGGTCGCGGACGAGGTCGAACGGACGCTCGTCGACGAGGTCGATCAGGACAGCGCTGCCATCGACGGCGATGACGAGCCCGGCTGCGCGGAGCCGCGTCGCAAGGACGTCGCGGCCCTCTTCCACCTCGACCGCGAGCGTCCCCGTCCGCTCCGTGAACGAGCCGAGCGGCGCGGATCGGAGCAGCTGGCCGCCCTCGATCGCGACGAGGTGGTCCGAGACGCGTTCGATCTCGCCGAGCAGGTGGGACGCGACGATCACGGCGATCCCGAACTCGGTCCCGGTTCGGTGGATCAGCTCGAGCATCTCGTCGCGGCCTGCGGGATCGAGGCCGTTCGTGGGCTCGTCCAGCAGGAGCAGCCGCGGGTCGTGAACGAGCGCCTGGGCGAGCTTCACGCGCTGGCGCATGCCCGTCGAGTAGCCGCCGATCGCCCGGTAGCGCTCCTCGTACAGCCCGACGTGACGCAGCACCTCGGCGGTGCGCTCGCGGGCGGCGGATCGTGGCAGGCCGGAGACCTGGGCGAGATGAGCAACGACGTCTGTCGCGGACATGTCCGTGGGGAGGCAGTCGTGCTCCGGCATGTAGCCGACGAGCTCGCGGACGGCGATCCCGTTCGTCGCGACGTCGAGGTCGAAGACCCGCGCCGAGCCGCTCGTCGGCTCGATGAGGCCGAGCAGGATCTTGATGAGGGTGCTCTTGCCGGCGCCGTTCGAGCCGACGAGACCGATGATCCCGGGCTCGATCTCGACCGTGAGGCCGTCGAGCGCGGTGACGCTGCCGTAGCGCTTCGTCAGGGCGGACGTGGCGATGAGGGTCACGGTGCGAAGGGTAACGTCCGGCTCGGCCGCGGAGGACTCCGGAACCGCGACGCTGATCGGGACTGGCGGCGCGAGGTCACCCGCCAGGCCGGAATCGGCCTAGAGCTGATCTGGCTCGAGCGTCGGCCGGACCCTTCGCTCGGCCCGGCGGAGCCAGCCGGCCGCAAAGGTGCGGGCGCGGTTCGCAGCCGCCGCCCGCCGAGGCGTCGAGGGGACCGTCGCGCCGCGGGAAAGGCCGACCGCTGCGCTGGCGGCGTCCGCGACCGAGCGCTCCGGCGCGGGGAACGTCACGGAGCCAGGCGCGGCGGCCGGCGTCGTTGCCGGCCCGCCGGGCAGCTCGGATCCGGCGATCGTCGCCGCCGCCGTCGCAGTCACCACTTCGTTGGGGTTGCCGAGCGCGTCGGCAACGCTCGTCGTGCTCCCGGCAGCCACGGACTCGGCACCGGCCGCGACGCTGGACGCACCCGCGACGGTGGAAGCCACGCGGGCGAGGGCCGGTGCAGGTGCCGGAGCGGCGGCCGAAGCGGCCGCCGGCGAAGCGCCGACAGCGAGAGCGGAGCCGATGGCCGCCGACGGCGTCGGCGCGGCAGCCGCGACGGGGACGGGCATCGGAACGTTGCCGGACGGGACGGGGACCGGCTGCTCGGCGGACGCGTTGGATCCAACGGAACCGCCGCGGACCCGGCGGTCGGCCAGGTCGACGACCTCGCCCCACGCGCGCGGTCGCGCACCTGCGGCGCGCCACTCGTCCTCGGCGTTCGCGACCGGGCGCCGGCCATCGAACAGCTCGTCGAACGTCGCGCCGTCGACCCGCTCGTGCTCGACGAGGTACGCCGCCAGGCGACGGAGCGTCTCGAGGTTCGCGATCAGCGTCCGACTCGCCTCCGCGTAGGCCTCGTCGAGGATCGCGCGGATCGCGCGCGTCGCGGCGCCCTGGATCTCCGACGGCAGCGATCGACCGCCGGTCGGCACGAAGAACGACAGCGCGCCTCGCCCGGAGATGCCGCCCTCGGCCGCCTCCGGATCCCGACCCATGCCCCACTTCGTGACCATCGCGGTCGCGATCCGGTTGGCCGCCTCGAAGTCGTTCGACGCGCCACCGGTGACCTCGTGGAAGAGGAGCTCCTCGGCAGCCCGGCCGCCCATGAGGGCGACGAGGCGGGCCCGCAGGTCCGACTCGGACGGGAGGTCGTTGTCCTCCTGGCTGCTGACCGTGACGCCGAGCGCCTCGCCGTGGGCGAAGAGCGAGATCTCCTCGACCTTCCGCTTGTCGCCGTGGACCTTGCCGCAGATCGCGTGGCCGACCTCGTGGGCGGCGATGATCGAGCGCTCGCGCTCGTCCATCGAGCGGCGGCGGGACGTGCCGACCGCAACCTTCAGCCAGCCGGCGTGGAGGTCCTCCGGATCGATCGAGTCCGAAGCCCGCCGCGCGGCGAGGATCGCGGCCTCGTTGAGGAGGTCGGCGAGCATCGCACCGGAGAAGCCGTACGTCTTGCGGGCGACCTCCTCGAGGTCCGTCTCCGGGCCGAGCGGCTTGTTGCGAGCGTGGACGTCGAGGATCGCGCGACGGCCCTTCACGTCCGGCATCCCGACGTGGATCTTGCGGTTGAAGCGACCCGGCCGGAGAACCGCGGAATCGAGCACGTCGAGGCGGTTCGTCGCGGCGATCACGATCACGTCATCCGTCGAGCCGAAGCCGTCCAGCTCGACGAGCAGCTGGTTGAGCGTCTGCTCCCGCTCCTCGTGGCTGTTCGGGCCGCCGCGAGCCTTGCCGATCGCGTCGAACTCGTCGAAGAAGATCACGCCGCGGCCGAGCTTCCGTGCCTGGGCGAAGAGGTCGCGGATCCGCTTCGCGCCGACGCCGACGTACTTCTCGACGAACTCCGATCCCGACGCGTAGTGGAATGGCACGCCGGCCTCGGCGGCGACGGCACGGGCGAGCATCGTCTTGCCGGTGCCGGGAGGTCCGAACAGCATGATCCCGCGTGGGATCCGGGCGCCCATCCGGCGGAAGCGGTCCGGCGAGCGAAGGAACTCGATCGTCTCGGTGAGCTCGAGCTTCGCCTCGTCACAGCCCGCGACGTCCACGAGCGCAACCGACGGCGACATTGGTCCGCGCCCCACAGACCCGCCGACGGCGCCGGGTGCGGCGGCGGCATCGGCCGGAAGGATCATCTTGAACTTCGTGCCGCCCTCGCGGGAGGCGCGCGAGGCGCGCCGCGTCATCCGCCAGACCATGAAGAGCGCCAGGGCGAGGAGGGCGATCGGAACGATGATCGTGATCAGGTTCGGAGCCGCGGAGCTCGGCCGGGCGATTGCCGCGGCCTCGCTCGTGAAGAGGTGGCTGTAGCCGAGGGCGGTCAGGGCCGACACAGCATCCGCGGCATTCACGCTGAGGTCGATCGAGACGACCTGCCCCGCCCGGGTCCGGGCGAGGAGCTCTCCGGCGGGCTGCGCGGAGGTCGGCGGCCGCCCGGTGATCGCCTCGACGTCACCGTCCTCGACGTGTCGCTCGAGCTCGGCGAGCGTCCACCCGCTCCGGACCGTGAAGGTCGTTGCGGTCAGCGGCGGCGGTGGCGTCGACGCCGATGTCAGGAGGACGAGGCCGGCGGAGCCCGCGAGGATCGTTCCCGCCAGGACGAGGAACAGGCCCAGGGCGAACCGGGGTCGACGACGGGCGCCGGAGCCCGCTCGGGCTCCGAGACGTCGGGTGGCGGTGGCGAGGCGGCGCAAACGCATCAGCGACATCCGCATTCGGTCATCGGGGGTCTGGCGGGCGCCCGATTCTTTCACATCTTTGCAACGTTCCGACACCGTACGAATGCGTGACCGCGATGCGGACGCGTGTCGGAGCTGCTACGAGCAGGGTAACCGCTACGGGCAGTCGATGCTCAAAGGAGGCGCGTCACGCTGGCGGCGGGAGCGGACGGCGGCTCCGGTGACGGCCGGAGGGATGGAGCGGGAGACGGGGTTCGAACCCGCGACATGCAGCTTGGAAGGCTGCCGCTCTGCCAACTGAGCTACTCCCGCCGGGCCCTCTGACACGGTATCACGCGATCGGCGGGACACCTCGAAGGCGGTCCCGCCGGCGACCCTCGGTCGGGAGAACGGATTCGATGGTCGCCGCCGCCAGGTGCGCCAGAAGCTGGTCCTGCGCCGCCACGAATACGCCATGGACATCGCACACGCCGTCCAGTCGGCAGGGCCCGCCTCGAAGGACACAGCCGCGCCGATGGCTATCCCCCTCGACCGCCTCGATGACGTCTAGCAGCGAAACGCTACCGGCGGGGCGCGCCAGGCGGTATCCGCCGTTTCGACCCTCCACGCCCTCGATCAGGCCGGCGGCAACGAGGTCTCCCATGACCTGCCGCAGGAACGAGGCCGGGATGCCCCGATCGGCTGCGATCTCGCGGACGCTGAGCCGGGCGTCGGCGGCGGCAAGGGCGAGAACCGCGCGGATGGCATAGTCCGCGCGCTTCGTGAGCTCGACTCGCACCGCCCGGCCCTCGCTGCTAGTTGCTCGGATCGCCGTCGCCGGCCATGAAGATCCCGATCGCGCCTCTGCCGACAAAGTTGAAGGCATGCGTCACGAGCGGGTACATCCCATCCTCTCGCGGACTGAACTCGATGATCGCGCCCTGCGCCGGCGACAGGTCGACGGCCTGGCTGCCCCATCCGCCGGCGTTCTTGGGGCTCAGGGCGATCCCCTCCTTGATGACCGTGTCGAAGATCGTGCCGACGACATGGAACGAGCTGTCAACGTTGGGTCCCGCGTCGAGGACGAACACCCGGACCCGCCCACGCGTCGTCACGGCAATCGGGTGGTCCTTGTACTGGTTCGCGATCCCGTTGAAGACGACGAAGTCGGGCGCCGGCGCCGCAGCGCTCGCTTTGGCGTAGTCGACGGGCTGCTTCTGCTGTCCCAGGTACCACTCGCTCTGGACGAGGGCGACTTCCTGGTCGACCTTCGCGAAGCCTCCCGTCGGCTCCACGATGACCATCCCGAACATGCCGTTGGCGATGTGATGGAGCGCGGGCGCGGTGCCGCAGTGGTACATCCACACGCCCGCATAGTCGGCGGTGAAGGTGTAGGTGAACGTGTCGCCGGGCGCGATCGCGACCATCTGGTGGTTCATCGCCGTCTGGCTCGCGTGGAAGTCAATCGAATGGGTCATCGTTCCGTTGTTCGTCAGGTGGACCCGAATGGTGTCACCGAGGTGGACGCGAATGGTCGGACCGGGAACCGTGCCACCGAAGGTCCATGCATGGACGACGAACCCCTTGGCCACGGTGATGTCGGTTTCGACGATCGGCAGATCGATGTCGTGAACGGTGCCGGCGAGGATCGTCGGGGCCGCTGCATCGCGCAGCAGATACGCGGGCGCGTTCGGGTCCTCGATCGGCGCCGAAGCTGCCACCGGGCTCGGGGCGGCCTGGGAAGCCGGGGCGCCCGCGCCGGCAACCAGCACGACGCCCTTCATCCCCGCCGCGGCATGACCGGGCACCGAGCAGAGGAACTCGATTCCCTGGGCCGGGACCGAGATTCGTCCGGAGGTCGTCGCACCCGGATCGGCCGCGAGCTTCGTCCCGTCGGCGAAGGTGACGTCGTGGGGCGTCGACCCGGTGTTGGAGAACTTCACGGCGTAGTCGCCTGCGGTGGCGACCGTGAGAGCGGCCGGCTGGAACCCCAGATCGAACGCGACGATCGCGAGGGTGCCGCCGGCGGGGACGGCCCCCGCCGCGGATTTGGGAGCAGCGGACGCGTCGGACATGGCCATCGCCATGTCGGGTCCGCGCGAGGCCCCTGCGGGCGGATAGGTCCACGCCGGCTTGGCGGCGGGGGCGCATGCGGCGAGCAGGCTCAGCACGAGGACGAAGGACAGGTGCAGGACGTGGTGACGGCGCATCGCTGGCTCCTCCACGGACCGGAGTCCGGATCAGACAACTGACATCAAACTGATGTGAGTTTCCTGACGGTCCTGCGTGCGCGCATGGGCCGAATGGCCCCTTGTTGTCGTTCGATCTGTGGCGGCTCCTCGAGTCGTCAGGCCGTCGGCCGGCCGCCGTAGCGTGCATTCGGCGGCTCGAGGATCGCCCGCTGCCGCTCGGTCAGGCCCGGATAGCGCTCGCGGTCATAGAAGCGACCCGACCACGCGATCGGGTGGGGGTTGTACTTGAAGAAGGCGGTCCGGCGCTCCCCTGCCCCGCGCCACGGCAGCGTCCCGTGTGACAGCGCCTCCGTGAAGATCACCGCCGTCCCGGCCGGCCCGGTGACCGGCGTCACGAATGGCCGCGGCGGATCGACGTCCAGCTCGTGCCATGCCTCGGGCAGCGCGAAGTTCGCCTTGTGGCTTCCGGCGACTCCCGCGAACCCGCCGTCGCCCGGATTCACGTCGCGAAGGTTGTAGGCGACGACCACGAGCCCCGAGCGGATCTGGCCGTCGCGGACCTGGTACGACTGTCCCGGGTCGAACGGCGTCGCGCCGCCATGGAGCACGGTTCCGATCGGGCCCTTGCCGCGCCGGATGACGTCGGCGTAGTCGTGGTCGAGCCGGAACCCGGCACCGAGGATCCCTTCGAGGACATCGATGACGGCCTCGTTGTCGATGAGGCCGAGCCAGTCCGGTCCCCAGTCGAGGATGTCGCCGAACCGCCAGGCATTCGCGTCGGGCGGCACGGCCGCCGCGATCCGCCGGTCGAACTCCGCGTTCAGCGCCGCGACGAGCGCTGGATCCAGCGCATCGGGGACGGTGATCCAGCCCTGGAGATCGAAGAGGTACCGCTGCTCGTCGTCGAACATCGCCGTCGCGCTCGGCTGCCGGTCAGGCCTTGCGTTCGAGGATCGGCCGGGCCTTCTCCGGGTCGTCGACGACGAACGCGAACATCGCCCGATCACCCCACCGCCCGAGGAACAGGTGCCCGTAGATGTTCACCCCGGCATCAGCGAGCTGGCGGGAGAGCCGGGCCATGCCGCCGGGACGATCGTCGACCTCGGTCAGGATCGATTCGCCCTCGATGAACGTGTAGCCGCCGTCCTCGAGGACCGACCGGGCACCGTCGTCGTCGGCCGTGGTCATGATGATGTGGCCCGAGTCGCCGATCCCGCCGCCGCCGATCGCGCGAAGGTCGATGCCGCGCGCCGCGAGCAGCTCCGCGAGCACGGCGAGACCTCCGGGCTGGTTCTTCAGCTCGACGACGAACTGGTTGGCCATCGAGACCTCCGGCACGTGGGGCGCGATTCGGCGCGCGAAGACGACTGCCGGACGAGTCTAGCGGGGCTCCGCGCGGCGAGCAGCCGGCCACAGCGTGGCGAGGAGCCATCCCGGTCGTGATACGGTCGAGACGTGGCGCTCCCCGAGCCGCTCGGCGCTTCCGAGCGAGACCTTCCGCCCGCCGTAGTCGCCGCCCTCGACGATCCACCGGCGCCGGACGAGGACGTCGTCACCTCCGACGGGATTCCGTTCGCCGTCCGACGCTGGGGGCCACGCGACGCGCCGCCGCTGCTGCTCCTCCACGGCGTCACGGCCTCGTCGCGGATCTGGTGGCGGATCGGCCCGGCCCTGGCGGCGGGCCTCGGGCGCACAGTCGTCGCGATCGATCAGCCGGGCCACGGTCGAACCGGCCACTGGCACGGCGGCGTGGCGTTCCGTGACAACGCCCGGTTCATCGCTGGGTTCGTCGCTGCGGCCGGTCTGGCGCGCGACGACCTCGCGATCGTCGGGCACAGCTGGGGTGCGATGACGCTCGCAGCGATGCCGGCGGTCGGCCTCGAGCCGGCGATCTCGGTGCTGCTCGATCCGCCTGCGGCGCCCGCGGCGACGATGGTCGCGATGCTCGACGACCCCGCCGACGGGCATCAGGACGATGTCGAGGCCGCGCTCCGGACGCTCGCCGGCATCCACCCGACCTGGTCCTGGGGCGATCTCGCCGGCAAGGCGGAGGCGCTGACGCAGTTCGATGAAGCGGCGGTCCGAGCGATCCTCGGCGACAACGGCGACTGGGACGGCGGCCTCGCCGAGCTGCGGCAGCTGGCCGGGACCGCGGGCCGTGTCGCAATGGAGCGAATCCGGCTCGTCCGCGGCGAGCCGGCGGCCGGCGGCCTCGTCCCCGACGCGACGGCAGCGGAGATCGCGACGCTGATCGGGGAGGAGCGCGTCACGACGATCGCGGGTGGCACCCACGGGCCGATGCGGACGCGCGCGGAGGCAACGACCCTTGCCCTGCTCCGGGCGATCGATCCCACGGCGGCCGGCCGCTGACCTGGCGCCGCTGACGAAGCGGCGGAGAGCGAGCGCCCGTTCGGCGAGCCGTCAGCCGGCGGCGCCGCCCCGACGGATCGAGACCGCCCGCTCGTAAAGGGCCGCATACCGGGGTGCGGACCCACGATCCCAACCGAAATCGACCGCCATCCCGCGCGCGATCAGCTCGTCCCAGCGGACACCGCCCGCCGCGCGCATCTCGATCGCCGCGCGACAGGCGACCTCGAGTGCCTCCGGCGTCGCCGCGTCGAAGACGAAGCCGGTGCCGGTCCGGGGGCTCGCGACGACGTCGATGACGGTGTCGGCGAGCCCACCGGTCCGTCGGACGATCGGCGGCGTCCCGTAGCGCAAGGCGACCATCTGGCCGGTGCCGCACGGCTCGAACCGCGACGGCATGAGGAAGAAGTCGGCGCCGGCGTAGATCCGGCGGGCCATCGCCCGGTCGAATCGCTCGATCAGCGCGACCCGATCCGGCCGCTGCGTGGCGAGCGCCTGGAGCGGCGCGGCGAGCGCGTGATCGCCGGAGCCCTGGACGACGATCCGCACGCCAGCGGCGACCAGACGCGGAGCCGCCGCCGCGACGAGGTCGAAGCCCTTCTGCGGGTCGAGCCGGCCGATCATCCCGAGGACCGCTCCGTCGTCGTGGGGATCGAACCCGAGCCGCTCCAGGAGATCCGTCCGGCACGCCGCCTTGCCCGTCAGGTCGTCCGCCGAGTAGCGAGCGGCAAGGTCCGGGTCGGTGGCCGGGTCCCAGACGACGGTGTCGAGCCCGTTCAGGATGCCGACGAAGCGGTCGCCTTTTGCCCGGAGCGCGTCGTCGAGGCCGAAGCCGCCCTCTGGCGTCAGCGCCTCACGTGCGAACCCGGGGCTGACGGTGTTCGCGACCTCGCTCCGGACGATCCCCTCGCGGATCAGGTCGACGCCGTCCGCCTCCTCCCCGACGATCCCGCCGCCTGGCACGAGGCCGAGCTGGCGGAGCTGCGTCCGATCCGTCCAGCCGTGATAGGCGAGGTTGTGGAGGGTCATGACCATCGCGGCGCGGCCGATGACCGGATCGTCGGCGAGCCACGCGTCCCGCTGGATCGCGGCCGGACCGGTGTGCCAATCGTGCAGGTGGACGACGTCGACGGGCGCGTCGGGCTCTGTGCGAAGCGTCTCCAGGGCGGCCCGGCAGAGCAGCCCGAACCGCCACGCGTTGTCCTCGAAATCGCCGCCGCTGGGCGGGCCATACAGGCCGTCCCGGTCGAACGCGGCGGGGTGGTCGACGAGCCGGAGCCGATAGCCGTTCGTCAACACGTCGACGATCGTCACGTCGCTCGTGCCGTCCGGTGCGAGCGGATCCGGAACGCGCACGACCTGACGGTGAGCGCTCTCATCACCGTCGCCGCGCGCGCCGGACGGCAGCTCGATGGACCGGTAGCGCGGCAGGAAGACGTCGACCGGACCGGCGATGGCCGCCGGCAGTCGGCCGAGACTCCGGGCGAGCGCGTCGACGACGTCGCCGAGCCCGCCGGTCTTGGCCCACGGCTCGCATTCGGCGGCGATCATCGCGACGCGGAGCGGCATCGGCGCATCGTAGCCGGGGCCGACTGCGTCGCGGCGTTTGCGCCCGCAGGGCGCTAAACCGGTTCAGACGCGAGACCCAGCGGCTATCATCCTGCCCGCATGCCCAGCCGTGTCCTCGTCCCGACGATTCCGGGCGCTTCGTTCCGGCTCCCGCCGGCCCTCGAGGGCCTGCGGCCGCTCGCCTACAACCTGTACTGGGCGTGGCACCCGCGGGCTCGCTCGATCTGGAGCCGGATCGACCGCCGTGCCTGGAACCGGCACCGCAACCCGATCCCCGTGCTCGCCGGCCCGGTCGACTGGACCCGCCTGCTCGACGACACGAGCTTCATGGCGGAGGCCGGCGAGGTCATCCGCGAGTTCGAGCGCTACATGTCCAACGGCGCCGACCGATGGTTCGAGCGCCATCACGCCGACGAGCTTCCGGGTCCCGTCGCGTACTTCTGTGCGGAATACGGGCTGTCCGAGGCGCTCGGCATCTACTCCGGCGGCCTCGGCGTGCTCGCCGGCGACCACATGAAGACGACGTCCGACATGGCGCTGCCGTTCGTCGGCGTCGGACTGCTCTATCGGCGCGGCTATTTCCATCAGACGATCGATGCCGACGGCCACCAGGAGCACGCCTACCCGGACTACGACCTCCGGACGTGGCCCGTCGGTCGGGTCCAGGGACGCGGGGGCGAGCCGCTCACGGTGACGATCGCACTCCCCGGTCGCGACCTCCACATCGCGGTCTGGTGCGTCCAGGTCGGGCGGACGCCCGTGCTCCTGCTCGACACCGACATCCCGGAGAACGACGACGGCGACCGGCCGATCACCCACATCCTCTACGTCCGCGGCCGGGAGATGCGGCTCCACCAGGAGCTCGTCCTCGGGGCCGGCGGCGTTCGGGCCCTCCGCGCGCTTGGCATCGACCCGGCGGTCTGGCACCTGAACGAGGGCCATTCGGCGTTCCTGCTCGCGGAGCGGGCGCGGGAGCACGTGGCCGCCGGCGACGACCTCGAGACGGCCTGGTCGAAAGTCCGCCGGAACAGCGTCTTCACGATCCACACGCCGGTCTCGGCCGGCAACGAGCGCTTCGCGGCGGACCTCGTCCGGCGGATCGCGGGGCCGCTGCTCGAGGGTGACGGACGATCGACGACGGGCGTGGTCCCGGTCGACGCGGTGCTCGAGCTCGGGCTGGGCCCGGAAGGCGACCGCTCCACCTTCGACATGACCGGCTTCTCACTCCGCCTCACGAACGACGCGAACGCGGTGAGCCAGCTCCACGCCGAAACCGCGAACGCCACGTGGGAAGGCATCTCGCCCCATCGGATCCTCGGCGTCACGAACGGGATCCACGTCCCGAGCTGGGCCGGCAATGCCGTGGGCGAGATGCTCTCGCGCTCCGTGGACGCGAACCTCGACGACCTCGACGCGGAGGGCGAGGTCGGCCCGTTCTGGGACCGGCTCGCCGACATTCCGACCGCGGAGCTCTGGGAGACCCACGAGCGCGAGAAGCTGGAGCTTGCGATCTTCGCCCGGCGCCGGCTCCGGGTGCAGTTCGCGCGCCACGGCGAGGCGCCGACCGTCCTGGACGACGTCGAGTCTGCGCTCGACCCGTCGATCCTCACGATCGGGTTCGCCCGGCGGTTCGCGACCTACAAGCGCGCCGGCCTGCTGTTCACCGACCTCGACCGGCTGGCCCGGATCCTGTGGAACGCGGATCGGCCCGTCCAGATCGTCTACGCGGGGAAGGCTCACCCCGCGGACCGGCCGGGTCAGTCCGTCATCCAGGACATCTTCGCCCGGTCCCGGTCGGAGAAGCTGCGCGGCCGCGTCTTCATCGTCGAGGACTACGACATGCGGATCGCCCGCTACCTCGTCGCCGGCGTCGATGTCTGGCTGAACAACCCGCGCCGGCCGCTCGAGGCATCGGGCACCAGCGGGATGAAGGCCGCCGTGAACGGCGTCGTGAACGTGAGCGTCCTCGACGGCTGGTGGGACGAGGGCTGGACCGGCGACAACGGCTGGGCGATCGGCGGCCGCGAGACGAACCCGGACGAGGGAGCCCAGGACTGGGCCGACGTCCAGGACCTGTACCGCCTCCTCGAGGAGGAGATCGTCCCCTGCTACTACGACCGGGACGCGAACGGGCTCCCGCAGCGATGGGCCGCGCTCATGCGTCGCTCGATGGCCTCGAACCTGTGGCGGTTCTCCACGACGCGGATGCTCCACGACTACGTCGAGAAGCTGTACCTGCCGGCGGCCGGACAGCCGCGCGGCGCGGCTGCCGCGACCGACGCCGCCCCGCCGCCCGCCAGCGAGGCGCCAGCCCGCTAGCGATCCCGGGCTAGACGAGCACGAGCGCCGACTGCGGCGGCAGCTCGATCGCTCCTCCATCCGTGAGCCGACCGGTGGCGATCTCCGGCAGGGCGAGCGGCGTCAGGCTCGCCAGGGCGTCCGGCCCGCCGTCGACAATCAGGCGTGCCGTCTCCCGGCCGGCGTTCACGGCGACGAGCGCGTGCTCAGCGTCCGCCTCCCGCAGGATCGCGATCGCCGCGCCGTCCGTGGCCGCGACGTGGGCGACCCCGCGCCGGAGAGCGCGGTGCTCGTGTCGGGCATGGGCGACCGCTCGGACGAACGCGCGGTGGGCCAACGCCGCCTCGTCGGGGGCCGTCGGCCAGGCACGGCGGCAGTCCGGGTCCGCGCCACCCTCCATCCCCAGCTCGTCGCCGTAGTAGAGCGAGGGCGCGCCGGGGAGCGTGAGGAGGAGCAGCGTCGCGATCCGGAGGGCGGCGAGGTCGCCGGCCAGCACGGTTCGCGCCCGCGGCGTGTCGTGGCTGCCGATGAGGTTGTACTGGACCGCGGTCACCGCCGGATCGTGCAGCTCGAACAGCGCGTGGAGCCGAGCCCCGAAGGCGCGGCCGTCGAGCGGGTGCAGGAACCGGGCGTAGTCCGTCTGGCCCGCGATCGCCTCCCGGTCCAGCTGCCCGCCGCTCGCGAAGCCGAGGATGGCGAGCGCCAGCGGATAGTTCATCAACGCGTCGAAGCGGTCGCCGAGCAGCCATTCCGGTGACTCGCTCCAGATCTCGCCGACGAGGTAGGCATCGGGCCGGATGGCGCGGACCCGCTGCCGGAACTCCGGCCAGAAGGTGGGGTCGATGACATCCGCCGGGACGTCCAGCCGCCAGCCGTCGATCCCGAACCGGAGCCAGTGCTCGGCGACGCCGAACAGGTACTCGCGGAGCGGCGGATGCTCGACGCGGAGCTTCGGCAGGGATGGCACGCCCCACCAGCTGGCGTAGCCCGGGCCACCGCCACCGCCGGCCCCGCCGCTGCCCGGACCGTAGCCGTCGATCCCCCGCCGGCCATCGAGGACGTCGGGGTCCAGGTAGAACCAGTCGCGGTACGGCGACGCCGCCCCGTTCTCGAGGACATGCTGGAACGGGAAGAAGCCGCGACCGGAGTGGTTGAAGACGCCGTCGAGGACGACCCGGATCCCGCGTTCGTGGGCGGCGTCCAGGAGCTCGCGCAGGGCCGCGTCTCCGCCGAGCAGCGGGTCGACCGAGAGGTAGTCCGTCGCGTTGTAGCGGTGGTTCGAGGCCGCGCTGAAGATCGGGTTGAGGTACAGCCCGTTGATCCCGAGATCGGCCAGCTCGTCGAGCCGTGACGCGACGCCGAACAGATCCCCGCCCTTGAACCCGGTCCGCGTTGGCGCGTCGTCCCAGGGCTCGAACGGTCCCGGCGCAGGCACCCGGCCGCTCCGGACGAAGCGGTCCGGGAAGATCTGGAAGAAGACGCTGTCGGCGACCCAGGCCGGCGGATCGATCGTTGCCACGTCAGATGCCGCCAGGTGCGCCGTGCGGCGCGGAGGTCGCGGCGGCCGGCGCCGGGCCCGTCGAGGACCGGACGACCAGCTCCGTCTCCAGGCGGCGACGGCCGGGCGGCGGGTTCCGCCCCTCGATCATCGCGAGGAGCAGCTCGATCGCCGCTTCGCCCTTTCGACGAACGGGCTGGTGGACGGTCGTGAGCGGCGGATCGGTCGAGGCGGCCAGGTCGATGTCGTCGAAGCCGGCGACCGAGACGTCCCCCGGCACCGTGAGTCCCAGGCTGTGGATCCCTCGGATCGCGCCGATGGCCATCGCGTCGCTCATCGCCAGGATCGCCGTCGCCGGGCGACCTGTTGTGCGCAGGCGCTCGAAGGCCGTCCGGCCGCCGTCGATGCTCGCGACGCCCGTCGCGACGGCCGCGCCCGGCACCTCGATCCCGGCAGTGGCCAGCTCCGAGCGGTAGCCGCGCAGCCGCCGGGCGACGACACCGCGGTCGTCCTGTGGCGTGGATGCCGGGCCGTCGAACGCCAGGATCCCGACGCTCCGATGCCCGAGCTCCACCACATGCCGCGCGGCGAGCCGAGCACCGGCCTCATCGTCCACGTCGACCGTGACGGCGTCGTCCGAGCCATTCGAGTCCACGAGCACGATCGGCAGGCGCGCCCGCCGGATCTCGTCGATCTCCGGGTGATCGTCCGTGAGCCCGATCGCAACGACCCCATCGACGGTCGCCCGGTGGATCGCCCGCGTGAGCGACCCGTGCAGCGGCGAGATGAAATGAAGCCCGTAGCCCTGCTCCTCCGCCACACCGGCAATTCCGGCGCTGAAGAGGCTGAACCATGGGTTCGTGAACATCGTCGAGAGGTCCTGCGGCGTGAGGATGCCGATCGCTCCGGTCCGGCCGTGGGCCAGCATCCGGGCGACCGGATCCGGCCGGTACCCGAGCTCCTGGGCGACGTCGAGGATGCGCGATGCGGTCGCCGCGTTGAGCCGATCCGGGCTGTTGAACGCGAACGAGACGGCCGTCTTGGACACGCCGGCCCGGGCAGCCACGTCGGCGATCGTCACCCGCCGGACGACCTGCTCCACGACGCTCCTCCTTCGGTCCGTTGCGGACGGCCGCCGGTGCGACTCGGGACGTCGGCGCGCATGTATGATGCTGCCGGCAAAAACCGGTTTAGCAAACCGGTTTAGACACGCTAACAGGACGCCTCGATTGACGTCAACGACGGGTGACCCCGGCCGGCGGCAGCACGGGCCAGGGAGCCTCCCGGACGCCGCGCGGTCGCCGCGGCGGACGGGCTGCCGGTGACCCCGTGACGGCCCGCATCTCCCTCGCCCTGACCCTCCACAACCACCAGCCGGTCGGCAACTTCGGCTGGGTGATCGCGGAGACCTACGAGCGCGCCTATCTGCCCATGCTCGAGGCGCTCGAGCGCCATCCCGGCGTCCACGTGGCGCTGCACTACAGCGGCCCGCTGGTGAGCTGGTTGCGCGAGGAGCAGCCGGCGTTCCTCGAACGGCTGGCCGCCCTCGTGGAGCGCGACCAGATCGAGATCGTCGGCGGCGGCTGGTACGAGCCCGTGCTCGCCTCGCTCCCGGACCGCGACCGCGTCGCGCAGCTGCGGCGGATGGCCCACGAGCTGGAGCGCCAGTTCGGACGGCGGCCGCGCGGGGCGTGGCTCGCCGAGCGGGTGTGGGAGCCGAACCTGCCGACGGCTCTGGTCGAGGCCGGCTACGAGTGGACGATTCTCGACGATGCGCATTTCCGGGCAGCGGCGATCCCGGAGGAGGCGCTCTGGGGCCCCTACACCACGGACGACCAGGGCAATGTCGTCACCGTCTTCGGCACGGAGCAGGGCCTCCGCTACCACGTGCCGTTCAGCCCGGTGGAGACCGTGATCGAGCATCTCCGGTCGCACGCGACGGAGGCGGGCGATCGCCTCGGGACGATGGGCGACGACGGCGAGAAGTTCGGAGGCTGGCCGACGACCTACGAGCATTGCTGGACGAACCACTGGGTCGACGACTTCTTCGCGGCGCTCGAGTCGAACGCAGGCTGGCTGCGGACGGTCACGCCGTCGCGATGGCTCGCTGAGCATCCTCCGATCGGTCGCGTCTATGTCCCGACCGGGTCGTACGCGGAGATGGGCGAATGGGCGCTGCCGCCCGAGGAGGCGATCCCGTTCTCCCGGGCGCTTCACGCCGCCCAGGACGAGCACCGGCCGGAGGTGCGCTGGCTGCGCGGTGCGATGTGGCGGAACTTCCAGATCCGGTACCGGGAGATCAACGATCTCCACAAGCAGATGCTCCGCACCTCGGCGCTCGTCGACGCGCTGCCGCCGGGCCCGCGTCGCGACCGGGCTCTCGATCACCTCCTCGCCGGGCAGTCCAACGATCCTTACTGGCACGGGCTCTTCGGCGGCATCTACCTGCCGGACCTCCGGCTGGCGAACCACGGCAACCTCATCGCCGCGGAGGATCTGGCGCTCGGCGACAGCCCAGCGCGATCCGGTTTCCTCGAGGACCTCGACCTCGACGGGAAGCCCGAGGTCCTGCTCGCGAATGTCGGCGAGATCGTCAGCGTCAAGCCGGACGAGGGCGGCGGCATCGGCCGCTGGGACCTGCGGGCGGCCTGGTTCGCGCTCGGCGCGGTACTTCGCCGCCGACCCGAGGCCTATCACGAGAAGGTCCGCCGTCTCGATGCGGCGATGAACCGGGCGGCGGAGGGCGGCTCGAGTCCCGACGCCGCAGAGGGCGGTGCGGCGGCGGGCGCCGCGGCCGCGGACGTGCACGAGGGCTCCGACGCGGCCGACGCCGAGATCGCGTCGATCCACGACATCGTCCTCACCAAGCAGGCCGGCCTGAGCGCGCATCTCCAGTACGACCACGAGGAGCGCCGCTCCGGCCTCGTCCGGTTCTTCGCTCCGGACGTCTCGGCCGACGACGCCGCGCGGGACCTCACCGATGCCGGCGACTTCGCGGCGGGCGCGTGGGAGGTCGAGGCCCTCGACGACGAAGGCGTGACGCTGTCGCGAGCCGGAACCGTCGTCATCGGGGACGTCGGGCATTCCGTCCGCGTCGAGAAACGGATCGAGATCGGCGGCGGACGGCTCGATCCCCGCCTGTCCGTCGTCGTCACCGCGACGAACGAGAGCCACCGCGAGCTCACGGCCAGGCTTGCGATCGAGTCGTCGACGATCCTCCTCGGCGGTGGCGGGAATCCCGCGGCGTGGAACGAGGCGGACGGTCGCCGGGTGGCGCACGACGCCCGGCTCGACGCGACGGACGTCGCCGACCTCGCCGCCGGGAACGACTTCCTGGCGATCCGGCTCGACACGCGGCTCGATCCACCCTGCGACGTCTGGATCGCACCGATCGAGACCGTCTCGAACTCCGAGGGCGGCTTCGAGCTCGTCTACCAGGGGAGCACGGCGCTGATCGGCCGGCTCGTGACGCTGCTTCCCGGCGCGTCCGCCTCGATCCGCACCGACACGGTCGCCTCCGTGGCCGTGGATCGCGCCGCCGTGGCGCTCGCCGAATCGCCGCCGACCGAGTCCGCCGGCACCGGGGCAACGCCGGAATGACGCGCGGGCGCCTGGCGGTCCACGCCCACTTCTACCAACCCTCGCGACTCGATCCGTGGACCGGCCGCGTCCCGACCGAGCCGGCGGCGGCGCCGTTCCACGACTGGAACCAGCGTGTCGACGCCGAGTGCTACCGCCCGAACGCGGAGCGCGGCAACCTGCGCCGGATCTCGTGGGACCTCGGCCCGACCCTTGCCGGCTGGCTCGCAACGGATGATCCGGCAACGTACGGCCAGTTCGTCGACGACAGCGGAGCCGCGATCGCCCAGGCCTTCCACCACGCGATCCTGCCGCTCGCCTCCGCCGCGGACCGGCAGACCGAGATTGCCTGGGGGATCCGGGATTTCGAGATCCGGTTCGGCCGTCGCCCGACGGGGCTCTGGCTGCCCGAGACGGCCGTCGACCTGCCGACGCTGCGCGAGGCCGTCCGGCAGGGAATCACCTTCACGATCCTCGCCCCGTGGCAGGCGGCGAGCCCGGTCGACACGAGGCAGATCCACGAGGTCGATCTCGGCGACGGAGCGACGATCGCCGTTGCCTTCTACGATGCCGGGCTCTCGACCGCGGTCTCGTTCGAGCCCGAGGCGAGCGCGAACGCCGACCGGTTCGCCCGCGAGCGCGTGGCGCCGCGGCTCCAGAGCGGACCGGACGGGATCGACGGCCCGATCGCCCTGATCGCGACCGACGGCGAGCTGTACGGCCATCACCAGCAGTTCCGGGACCTGTTCCTGCAGCGGCTCGTCGAGGCGGACGGCATCGCCGCCGTCTCGGGGACAGCCCGGCTCGGGCGGGCGGATGCGGCGCCACCGGTTGCCGCCCCGGCCGTCGACGATCGCGGCTTCGACGTCGTCACGATCGATCGAGTCGTCGCCGAGTCGCAGCCCGCCGACCGGCCGCGCGCGCGGATCGCCGAGCGCACGTCGTGGAGCTGCCATCACGGCGTCGCCCGCTGGAGCGGCGAATGTCCCGACGCGCCGGATGGCCGCTGGAAGGGTCCGCTCCGGGCCGCGCTCGAACGCCTCGCGGGCGCGATCGATGCCGCGACGGCGATCGAGCTCGCGCGGCTCCCGGGCGACGTCGACCCGCTCGTGGCCCGCGACGCCTGGGTGGACGTCGTCATCGGCCGGCGCGACGGCGACTCGTTCGCCGCAGAGCACTGGCCCGCGGCCGACGACGGGCAGCGCCGCCGGGCCTGCGAGCTGCTCGAGGCGCAACGCTGGCGCCTCGCGATGTTCGCGAGCGACGGCTGGTACTGGGACGACCCGGTCCGACCGGAGACCCGGCAGGTCCTCCGAGCGGCCGCCCGTGCGGCCCGCCTGGTCGACGGGATCGCGGGAACGCGGCTGGAGCGCCGACTGGTCGCGGACCTCGCGCTCTTCAGCTCGCCGTCGCGCGGACTGGACGGCGAGGCGATCTACCGGATGGCGATGGCAGACGTCGGGCAACCGGCGCCGCGCTGACCGAGGGCCACCGAAGCAGTCGGTGGGCGGGGCGTGGCGACGTTCCGCGGGCCTCGGCGTCTGGCGACTCCGCCCGACGTGGCGAATTCGAAACGAATCCTCGATCCGGCCGCGGTTGTTCGGCCCACGAGCGCGGGCGAGGATCATCGCGTGGCCGCACCGGGCCACCGGCACCGCCCGATCCGGTTCGCGCCGACGGCGCGCCAGAATCAGAAGCAGAACCCGTGATCTCGAACGTCTCGAACAGCCTCAAGACCTGGACCCTGCTCGCCGCGCTCGGCGGGCTCCTCATCGCCGTCGGTGGGCTGCTCGCCGGCCGCAGCGGCCTCGTGGTGGCGCTCGTCTTCGCCGTCGCGATGAACGCATTCGTCTACTGGAAGAGCGACACGCTTGCCCTGAAGGCGAACGGCGCGCGCGAACTGAAGCCGGGCGAGCTTCCCGACCTCCGCCGGATCGTCGCCGACCTCGCGTCCCGGGCCGGGCTGCCGATGCCCCGCCTGTACATCGTGGAGCGTCCGGAGCCCAACGCCTTTGCGACCGGCCGTGATCCTCAGCACGCGGCTGTGGCCGTCACGACGGGCATCCTCGACCTGATGGACGAGCGTCAGCTCCGCGGCGTCCTCGCCCACGAGCTCTCCCACGTCCGGAACCGCGACACGCTCGTCGGAACGATCGCGGCAACGATCGGTGGCGCGATCAGCTTCCTCGCGCAGATGGCCCAGTTCCAGATGATCTTCGGCGGCCGCGACGACCGGAACGGCGGCGGCTTCGGCGCCCTGATCGCGATCATCCTCGCGCCGATCGCGGCGCTGATCATCCAGCTCGCCGTGTCGCGTGGCCGCGAATACGGCGCGGATCGCTCGGGTGCGCTCCTGACCGGAGACCCGGACGCCCTCGCCGACGCGCTCCAGCAGCTTGACGCGGCGACGCGCCAGCGGAACCGTCCCGGCCTCTTCGATCGGTTCGGACGACGGCCGGTCGATCCGCGCCATGCACCGGCCCCGGCACCGGCCGCGAACCCGGCGTTCGCCCACCTCTACATCGTGAATCCGCTCAGCGGCCGGGACGTCGGGGCGCTGTTCTCGACGCACCCGCCGATCGCGGACCGCGTCGCGCGGCTGCGGGCGATGGACCGGACGAGCGCGTTCCGGTCCCGGACCCTCGGCAGCCGAACCTGATCGCGCCCAGGCTCCGTCCCGGGCAGTGTCTCTCTCGTCTCTCGATCGGGTAGCCGGGCCTCGGCCGCCCGACGGGTTCGGTCCCCGGAATCCAACAGCCCGCGGCCTGCGCGCCGCGGGCTGATTGGTTCATCGTCGCGAACGACGACGGGGCAGAATCGAGTGGCGGGTCACAAGAGCCGGTCTGACGGCCGGCCCTCGGAGGGAGGACCTAGAAGATGCCCGTCGAGGTGAACGGGCGGTTCGGGTCGAGGTTGGTGATGCGCGAGTCGACGCCCCAGCGATCGACGACGATGCCGAAGAGCGCGAGGACTGCGACGATGAGGACCAGTTCCATGATTGCCACCTGGGGGTCGTTTGGTACAGTTGACTAGGCCAACAAGTTACTTGGACTAATGCACTATGTCAATAGGACAGGTGTCGCGTCCCGACCCTGACGAGGAGCCGGTCGTCGCTCCTGCCGGCGATCTCGACGTGGAGCGCGATTCGGACGTCCCGATCTCGACCCAGATCTACTGGCAGCTCGCCTACCAGATCGATTCGGGCCGACTCCTCCCGGGCTCCCGCCTGGCGCCGGTTCGCGAGCTCGGCGCGGCGCTCCGCGTGAACCCGAACACGATCCGCGCGGTCTATCGGCGCCTCGCCGATGCGGGGTACGTCACGAGCCGTCACGGCGCGGGCACGCACGTGGCGGATCGCCCGCCCCAGCGTCGAGGCGCGGAGGCCCTGGCCGGAATCGTCGCCGAGATGCTCCGACGCGCCGCCCAGGCCGGGTTCGGCGCCGACGAGGTCGCCGCGGCCGCCTTCGCCGCGGCCTCCGAGCGGAAGCGACCCGGGCCGAAGGTCCAGGTGCTGTTCGCCGAGTGCACGAACGCCGACGCCGGCTACGACGCGCAACGCCTCGGCGCGACGTTTCCGGACGTGATCGATGTCGAGGGCGCGCTGCTGGACGACCTGCCGGAACGGCTCGACCGCTTCCACTACGACCTCGTCGCGACGACGACGTTCCACGCGGACGAGGCGCAGGCCCTCGTCCACGGTCGGGTGCCCGTCGTCGCGATGCTCGTCGGGCCGGGCTACCTCGAGCTCGTCCACGAGATCGCCGGCCTCCGGCCCGGATCGCGCGTGGGGCTCGTCTGTGCGTCGGAGCGCGGCACCGAGAACATGACCGAGACACTCGCCCTGTCCGGCACGAAGGGGATCGAGCTGGTCGGCGCGACGATGACCGACGAGACGGAGCTGGACCTCATCGACCGGACCGCGGACATCATCCTGCTGTCCCGCGAGGCGATCGCCAACGGGCTGGACAGCCGGTTCGAGCGTCCGGAGCGAGTCCGGCGCTGGTCCTACGAGTTCGATCCGGCGGGCCTGGAGCTGCTCCGGCGTTCGATCGAGCACGCCGTCTCGGTTCGTCGACGGGAGCCGGTCGCCTCTCCCGCCTGACGCGTCTGGGCGAAGCGCGCCGGCGTCACGCCGGCCCTCCTGCCGGCCGTCGCCCGTCCCCGCTCGACGTGCCACACTCGGCCGATGGATCGGATCCCGTTCCTCGGCGCGACGCTGGAGCGGCTCGGCCTCGCCGGCACGGTTCCGACGAACGGCCCGCTCGGGCCCGCCGATGCGCGCCGGATCGTGGCCGCGCTGAACGCCGACGCGGCCACGCACGCCCCGGGCGAGCGTCAGCCGCTGCCTGGCGAGCTCCTTGCGCTGAGCCTCCTCCACGAGGCCGCCCACCTCGCCATCCTCGAAACGGCCCGGCGGCAGCCCGACGCGGCGCTGGAGGCGGCAATTCCGCGCGTCCGGAGAGCGGTCGGCGCCCGCGAGGCCGCCGAGCTCTTCGACCGCTTCGCGACGACGTTCCCGGGCGTCGGTGACGGGGATGCGCCGCGCCTCGAGGACCTGCTCCTCATCCACCTCGCCAACGTCAATCCCGCGGCCGAGCCACTCCATGAGCTCGTCGACGAGAGCGGCCTCCCCGCTCGCGCCCGCGAGCGGGCGATCGGCGCCCTGGAGCGGCACGAGCCGAGCATCCCCCTGGACCCGTCCGCCGACGGCACCGGGCCGACCCTCCTCGATCTCCTCCGCGAGCCGGCTCGTCGATCGCCGGACTCGCTCGCCGGGCAGCTCCGGTACGTTCGCGATCACTGGGGCTGGCTCCTCGGCCCGGCCCTCGACCGCCTCGGATCGCAGATCGATCTCGCGATCGGCATCCTGACCGAGGAGCAACGGGCGCTCCACCAGCGGTTCGGCGGGGGCGGGGGTCCGCGGATCGCCGAGGCGCCGTCCTTCACGGGGGCCGAGGCGGAGGTCGAGCGCTTCTCCGAGGACCGCGAGTGGATGCCGCGGCTGGTGCTCATCGCGAAAAGCACCTACGTCTGGCTCGATCAGCTCTCGAAGCGGCACGGGCGCGAGATCCGGACGCTCGACGCGATCCCGGACGAGGAGCTCCAGGCGTTCGCGGCGCGCGGGATCACCGGCCTCTGGCTGATCGGCCTGTGGCAGCGGTCGCGCGCGTCGGAGCGGATCAAGCGCTGGCGCGGCAACGAGGACGCGGTCGCGTCCGCCTATTCCCTCGACGACTACCGGATCGCGGACGATCTCGGCGGCGAGGACGCGCTCGGGCGCCTCCGGGACCAGGCCTGGCGCCACGGAATCCGGCTCGCCAGCGACATGGTCCCGAACCACATGGGGATCGATTCGCGCTGGGTCATCGAGCACCCCGAGCGCTTCATCGGCCTCGACCACCCGCCCTACCCGAGCTATCGCTTCGAGGGCCAGAACCTGGCCGACGACCCGCGGGTCGAGATCCGGCTGGAGGACCATTACTGGGACGACAGCGATGCGGCCGTCGTCTTCGAACGGCGCGACACGTTGACCGGCGAGCGGCGCTACCTGTACCACGGCAACGACGGGACCAGCTTCCCGTGGAACGACACCGCCCAGCTCGACTTCCTCCAGGCGGACGTCCGCGAGACGGTGATCCGGACCATCCTCGACGTCGCCCGGCGCTTCCCGGTCATCCGCTTCGACGCGGCAATGGTCCTCGCGAAGAAGCACATCGAACGGCTCTGGTATCCGGAGCCGGGCGCCGGCGGCGGGATCCCGTCCCGCGCCGAGTACGGCGCGATGCCCAAGGCCGAGTTCGACCGCCTGATGCCGACCGAGTTCTGGCGGGACGTGGTGGACCGTGTCGCCGCCGAGGCGCCGGACACGCTCCTCCTCGCCGAGGCGTTCTGGCTCCTGGAGGGCTACTTCGTCCGCACGCTCGGGATGCACCGCGTCTACAACAGCGCCTTCATGCACATGATCCGGGACGAGAACAACGCGGGGTACCGGAAGGTGATCCGGGACACGGTCGAGTTCGACCCGGCGATCCTCGGGCGGTACGTGAACTTCCTCACGAACCCCGACGAGGAGACGGCGATCGAGCAGTTCGGGACCGGCGACAAGTACTTCGGCGCGGCCACGCTGCTCGCGACGCTGCCGGGGCTGCCGATGATCGGCCACGGCCAGCTGGAGGGGTTCACCGAGAAGTACGGCATGGAGTTCCAGCGCGCTCGTCTTGACGAGCGCCCGAACGAGGGCCTCGCCGCCTGGTTCGATGCCCAGATCGTGCCGCTCCTCCGGGACCGGAGGCAGTACGCCGGCTCTGCGGACTTCCGGCTGTACGACGTCGTCGCCGACGGCGGCGGGTTGCTCGAGGACGTGTTCGCGTACTCGAACGGGCGCGGCGAGGAGCGGTCGCTCGTCATCTATCTGAATCGCTTCGGCTCGGCTGCCGGCTGGATCCGCGACTCCGTGCCATTCGCAGAGAAGCACGAGGACGGCTCGAAGACGATGCGGCGGGAGTCGCTGGCCCAGGCGCTCCGGCTCGGCGGCGATGACGGCTGGCTCCGGCTGCGCGATCGACGCGGGTCGCGAGAGACGCTGCGGTCCGTCGCCGAGGTTCGGGCGCGAGGTCTTCACGTCGAGCTCGATGCCTATGGCTGCATCGTCGTGGACGAGCTCCGCGAGGTCGCGTCAAGCGCGGACGAGCCCTGGCACGAGGTCGCGAGCCGGCTCGGGGGCCGCTGGGTGCCGTCCCTGGATGCCGAGCTCGAGGCGGTTCGCGCCGAACGTCGCGATGCCGCTGCCGCGGGGGCGGTGGATCCCAGCGCGGAGCCGGAGCGGGACACGGTGCTCACGCTCGAGGACGGACGCCGCGTCGCCATCGCCGAATGGGGTGATGCCACCGGCGCGCCGGTCCTGCTGCTGCACGGGATGCCCGGGTCGCGGCGGTACGCGCCGGACGTCCGGACGACCCGAGCCCGCGGGGTCCGGCTGATCGCGTTCGACCGGCCGGGCTACGGCGGATCCGATCCGCAGCCGGGACGCCGGATCATCGACGGCGGGCGGGACGTCGCGCAGATCGCCGGGCGGCTGGGCCTCAACCGCTACGCCGTCGTCGGCTGGTCGAGCGGCGGGCCGTATGCGCTTGCCGCCGCGGTGACCGATCCACGTCGCGTCGGCGGCGTCGCTGCGGTCGCGTCCGATGCGCCGACCCGCGAGTATCCAGAGCTGCTCGACGAGCTGCCGCCCAACCTCCGCGATCGGATCGCGCGGGCCGCGTCCGGTGACGCCGGCGCCGTGGAGGAGCTTCGCGAGCGGATCGCGCCGTACGTCGCAGACCCGGATCGGATCATGGCCGGCGCCGACGCCGATGACCCGGACGTGGCGCTCCGTCGGGTCCCGTCCGTGAGCGCGGCGCTCCACGCGATGTTCGCGGAGGCGTTCGTCCAGGGGGGCGAAGGCTGGGTCGAGGATTGGCTGGCCACGTACGACGACTGGGGGTTCCGCCTCGCGGATGTCGGCCGGCCGGTCGCGGTCTGGCGGGGTGACGCGGACCGGATGAGCTCCGCGGCCGACAGCGAGCGGCTCGCCGCCGGCGTCCGCGGCGCGACGCTCCGAATCGTTCCCGGCGCGGGGCACAACCTGCCGGTGACGCAGTGGAGCGACATCCTCGACTCGGTGCTGCAGCCGACGCCCAGTACCGCCGACCGCGGCGGCGACGCTGAAGCGCAGACCGGCCCTTTCGACCAGGGGCGCTGACCGCCCGCATCTGGCCCGCCTGCCGCCACGCCCCGTGGATCCCCGCGGCCCAGGCTACTCGCCGAGGACGAGCCGGCGGAGCAGTGGCATCGGCGGCGACCCGTGGACGAGGCACGCCTCGAGGTGCTCCCGGTAGACGAAGCCGGGGGTCGGGCCGTAGCCGCCGACGACCGCCGGTTCGGGGACCGCCGAGGGGTCTGCCCCGGCGGTGATCGCCGCCCGGACCCGCGCCTCGTGCTCGAGCTCCCAGAACGCCAGCGAGCCGACGAAATACGTCGACAGCTGCGTGGATGACAGCCTGGCCCGATCGTATTTCGACCTCGCCGCGGCCTCCTCCTGGAAGCCGCCCTCGACCATCAGGGCGATCGCCTCGTCCTCGGTCATGCCACCGGCATGGATGCCGACGTCGATGAGGGCGTTGATGACCGAGCGGAGATAGAACTTCCAGTGGGTGAGGAGGAGCGCGGGATCGTCCGCGCCGTAACCCTCGTCCATCATCACCTGGGTGACGTAGACGGCCCAGCCCTCGGCGTAGACGCCGCTCCAGAAGATCGCCCGGGCGATCGAGGGACAACGGTTCGCGAAGACGCCCTGGAGGTAATGACCAGGCACCGCCTCGTGGATCGTCAGCAGCCGGAGCATCCGGTCGTTGTCCTCGCGGAGGTGCGACTCGACCTGCTGCGGCGTGGCGTCGTCCTCGATCGGGGTGATGAGGAAGATCGACTTCTGGCCACGATCGAGCGGGCCGGGCGAGTTCAGCATCGCGCCGCCGAACGCGCGGAGGAACACGGGCGTCCAGCGGATCTCGAGCGGCTCGTCGGCGAGGCCGATGAGATCGCGCTCCCGGCAGAACGCCTCGACCCGCTCGAGCTCCGCCCGGCAGAAGTCCACGAGCTCGCGGCGATCCGGATGCTCGACGGCGATCGCATCGAGGACGGCCCGGACGACGGCGTCGTCACTGCTCGGCAGGCCGCCTTCGCCGAGCCAGCGCGGAGCGATGTCGCGGGCGATCCGGATCATCTCGCCCCGGACCGCGGCGAACTCCCGCTCGGCGTGCTCGCGAATGCGGTCCGGCGTCATGCCGGGGTCGCGCATCGTGTGGGCCATCTTCCGGGCGAACAGCTCCTCGCCGAGACGGCCCTCGCCCTCGGCGTCCGGCAGCAGTCCGTCGCGGATGTGGGCCTCGAACGCGCCGAGCGCCTCCGCGGCCACGTCACGACCGGCGCGGAGGCGGGCGAGCACACCGGCAGGCATCGCCGCCGCCTCGCCCGTCTCGATCGCCTCGTCCACGATCGAGATCAGGCCCGGCCACTGCTCGAGCGCCTTTTCGGCGTGCAGGCGATCGATCGGCCGGCCTTCGATCCCGACGAGCACCTCGCGGGCCGCGTCGAGCACGGCCGGCAGACGCTCCGCGCGGCTGGCGATCGTCCCGAGACGGTCCGCGAGCGGTGCGAAGTCGCGCGACAGGAGGGCGAAGAAGCCCTCGCCCACGAGGTACACCCACCACAGCGGGCTCCAGCATTCCTCCCGAAGCTCGGTG
The DNA here is from genome assembly GCA_042408445.1 of Chloroflexota bacterium. Taxonomy (GTDB): domain Bacteria; phylum Chloroflexota; class Limnocylindria; order Limnocylindrales; family CSP1-4; genus CF-46. The sequence continues at coordinate 121,555 of JBHORC010000023.1, read as the reverse complement.
TCGCCGAACCGTTGCGATTCGAGCTCGGCGAGGAGGAGGTCGCGGTCGACCCGTTCGTCCGTCGTCAGGGTTGCGTCGTCCAGACCCGCGAACGTCGCCGACCATTCATCCACGAACGCCAGCCGGCGATCGCGGCCGGCGGCGGACAGGTCCGGCCACTCGCCGTCGTGGACGTGATGCCCGACGCCCGTGGCGAGGATCGGGTCGAGGGCAAAGAGCGCGTCGAGGAATGCGTCGACGGACGTGGCGAACTGGGTCAAGGTGCTCGCTCCGATGGGGTTCGGACGGAAAGTCTAGCCGGGCCCGCCGCGCCACCGGCGGCGCTACCATCCGCCGATGGCCGTCAGCCCGCTCCGCGTCGAGCCCGTCACGCTCCGCGGCAGCCGTGTCGTCCTGGAACCGCTGTCGCTCGAACACGTCCCGGCGCTCGCCGAGGTCGGGCTGGAGCCGGCGATCTGGCAATGGACGCTCGCCCGCCCCACGTCGGAGGCGGATCTGCGGGCGTGGGCCGAAGCGGCGCTCGCCGGGCGCGAGACCGGAGCGGAGATGCCGTTCGCGACGCTGGACGCGTCGACCGGCCGGCCGATCGGCAGCAGCCGCTACATGAACATCGTGCTGGAGCATCGCCGCCTCGAGATCGGCTGGACGTGGGTCGCCCCCGCCTGGCAGCGCACTGGCGCCAACCGGGAGGCGAAGCTCCTGATGCTCACGCACGCGTTCGAGACGCTGGGCTGCCGACGGGTCGAGTTCAAGACCGACTCGCTCAACGAGCCGTCGCGCACGGCGCTGCTCGGGATCGGCGCCACATTCGAGGGGATCTTCCGGAACCACATGGTCATGCCCGGCGGACGAATGCGGCACTCGGCCTACTACAGCGTCATCGACGACGAGTGGCCACGGGTCAAGGCCGGCCTGGAGCAGTCCCTGACGCGCTGACCGTCCGCCATCTGCGATGATCCCGCCGCCGGATCGGATCGGCCGGCAGCCGCTCGCGATCGGAGGGACCCATGGTCGAGCTCGTCATCCGCATCCTCATCAACGCCGCCGCCCTGTTCGTCGCGGTGAAGGTCCTGCCGACGAAGCTCCTGTCGTTCAACTGGGGCAACGACTGGTGGAAGCTGCTCGCCGTCGCCCTGGTGTTCGCGCTCGTGAACAGCTACATCAAGCCGATCGTCAAGGCGCTCTCGATGCCGATCGGGCTGCTCACCCTCGGCCTGGTCGGCTTCGTGATCAATGCGGCGATGCTGCTGCTGACGGCCCTGCTCTCCGACACCCTGAAGCTCGGCTTCAAGCTCGGCACGTTCCCGCCGACGATCAACTCCGACGCGATCGTCGGCGCGCTCCTCGCGGCGATCATCATCAGCGTCGTCTCGACGCTGGCGAGCGTCGCGCTCACCCCGCGGAAGATGCTCTAGGCGGTGATCGACCGGCTCGCCGACATCGGCGACGCCCTGCGGACCGCGGCCGTCCGGTTCGGAACGCCGCTGTACCTCACCGATGAGACGACGATCGCGGCCGCCGCCGGCGAGCTGCGCGAGGCGTTCCCGGACCCCTGGATCCGGCAGTACTCGGTCAAGGCCAATGACGTCCCGTCGGTCGTGGCGCTCGTCACACGTGCGGACCGCGGTCTCGGCGCGAACGTCGTGTCGCGCGGCGAATGGGCGATCGCCCGCGCGGCGGGGGTCCCGAACCACCGCATCACGTTCGAGGGAATCGGCAAGACCGATGCCGATCTCCGCGCGGCCGTCGCGGCCGCGGCCGACGGGGTGCCGCCGCGCTGGCTCGCGATCGAGTCCGCCGACGAGGCGGACGCGCTCCTCCGGATCGAGGCCCGGGTCCGGCTCGGCGTCCATGGGCGTCCCCCGCTCGACGTGCTCGTCCGGCTCAACCCGGACGTCGCGCCCGAGACCGAGGAAGGTCTCGCCGTGGGTCGCGGCGGCTCGAAGTTCGGGATGACCGAGACGGAGCTCACGGCGGTGGTCGAGCGGCTCGCAGCGACCGGTGGCCGCATCCGGCCACGCGGCGTCCACCTTCACGTCGGATCGCAGCTCGGCGCCGTCGACGCATGGCGCGAGGCCGTGCGTCGCGGCCTCGCGGTGGTCGGCCTGCTGCGAGGCGGCCTCCCGAGCTTTGACACGATCGATGTCGGCGGCGGCTTCCCCGTCCCACCGTCCGGCGTCACCGGACCGGGGCCGGCACGGTTCGCGCGGGAGCTGCCCGCGTTGCTGGAGACGATCCCGGCGGACCGCCGGCCGGACCGGTTCGCGATCGAGCCAGGCCGGTTCCTCGTGGCGGGGGCCGGCTGGCTCGTCGGCACGGTCCTCCACGTCCGCGAGCGTGGCGGTCGGCAGGTCGTGCTGGACACGGGGATGACGGAGCTGATCCGGCCTGCGCTCTACGGGGCGCGGCACGCGATCGTCGCCCTGACGTCGCTCGGCGAGCCGCTCGCCCCGGTCGCGGCGGCTGGATCGGCGGCCGAAGCGCCGGGAACGGACGTCGTCGCGGTCCACGGTCCGATCTGCGAGTCCACCGACGAGCTGGGTGAGCATCGCCTTCCCCCGCTCCGCCGCGGCGACCTCGTCGCGATCCGCGACGCGGGTGCCTACGCCGCGAGCCAATCCTCGACATACAACGGCCGGCCGCGGCCGCCGCAGGTCACGCGGACATTGGACGGCGGTCTCGTGCTCGCGCGGCGACGCGGGTCCGCCGGTCGGATCGTCGGGCAGTAGGCTGACCACGATGGGTCCGTCACCGCTCCATCGGCGCATCGGCCGGGCACTCCTTGCAGCGCTGCTCCTGCAGCCGCTCGTGCTCGGCGTGGTGGTCGCTGCCGGCCCGCCGGTCCCCGAGCCGACGAACGGCGTCCGCGTCTACGACGAGGCCGGGATCTTCTCCGCCGAGACCCGTGCGGCGGCCGAGTCGACGATCCGCGGCATCGAGGACCGCAGCCGGGCGCAGATCGCGGTGTACACCCAGGTCGTCGAGGACGGCCGGACGACCGAGGAGGCCGACCAGGACGCCCTCGCGCTGATGAACCAGTGGGGCGTCGGACGGAAGGGCTTCGACGACGGCCTCGTGATCCTGTTTGACATGTATCCCGGCCTCAGCCACGGCCAGGTGATCCTGTACGGCGGTGCCGGCTTCCGGGCGTCGATCCTCGACAACCGCGAGAAGCAGCAGATCTTCGACGAGGAGATGCTGCCGCGGCTGCGCGGCCGCGACTACGACGGCGCGCTGCTCGCAGCCCTTCGCCGCGTCGACGCGGCCGCGACGCCGGAGCACGCCGCGACCCTCGAGCGGGCGCGCCAGGTCGACGCCGTCCTGGGCCTGCTCGTCGCCCCGCTGCTCGCCGTGGCGCTGCTCGGCTGGGCGCTCTCGTCGTGGCTCCGGTTCGGGCGCGACCCGGTCTATCTCGATGATCCGTCGATCCACATGGCTGGGCCGCCGGAGGCGCTGACGCCGGCCGCCGCGGTGTTCATCGTCGAGGGAAGCGCGCCGCGCCGTGCCCTGACGACCGCCCTGCTCGACATCGCGAGCCGGGGCCTGATCGCGTTCCGTGAGGAGCACGGGCTGCTCGGGATGGGCAAGAAGGTCGGCATCGAGCTCGACCCGCCCGCGCCCGATCCGGAGACGCGGGCTCGCCAGCTCCGGAACGACGCCCGGAAGCTCGGCGAGCCGGAGCAGGGTGTTCTCCGTCGTCTGGCCTCGCTGAAGGCCGGCGGCGACGGCTACATCGAGCCGGACGAGCTGCTCCAGTTCGGCTCGCACGTCCCGGCGTTCAACTCCGCGCTGGAGCGCGAGGTCGTCGCCCGCGGCTGGTTCCTCGAGAAGCCGTCGACGGTCGTCGCCCGCTGGGTCGGCCGGGGCGTCGGCGAGGGGATCCTCGGCGGGATCGCGGCGTTCATCGGCGTCCAGCTCCCGAGCAATGGGCTGCTCTTCATCGGGATCGCCGGGATCGTGGCGGGGATCGGCATCGCGATCATCGGCCGTTCGATGCCGGCGGTGTCCTTGCCCGGCGCGATGATCCGGGCGATGCTCGCGGCGTATCGGCGCACGCTGAAGAAGACGATGGACCAGGCCCGATCGATGGACCAGGTCGTGGCCGAGGCAGGGCTGTCCTGGCTGGAGACGCCCGATCAGGCCGTCGTCTGGGGAACGGCGCTGGGGCTGAACAAGGAGATCGAGGCGGTGCTGGGGCGGAGCCTCGACGACCAGCGCGATGGTCGCGTCGCGCCGGGCGCCGTCTGGATGCCGATCTGGTACGGCTCGGGCGGCGGGGCGCATGGGTTCGCCGGCGACTTCGCGGGGAGCGCGTCGGGCGGCGGTGGGCTGTTTTCCAGCTCGGCGGTGCCGGACCTCGGCGGGATGATGTCCGCCCTCGGGTCCATCGGCAACTCGCCGTCGTCGTCGGGAAGCGGCGGTGGTGGCGGGTTCGGCGGTGGCGGCGGTGGCGGCGGTGGCGGCGGTTCGGGCGGCGGGTTCTAGGCGGGTTGCTTCGCCTGACGCGCTCGGCCCTTGGGCTCAGCGGGCTCAGCGGGCCGGCCGGCGCGAACGGCGTCCCGGGATCGTGCCGGGTACACTCGGGCCATGGGTGCAGTCGACACGATGGATGCGTTCTTCGAGCTGCTGAACGCGGGGAATCGCGAAGGCGCGGTCGGGCTGATGGCGGAGAACGCCGAGATGCGGATCCATGTGGGCGACAGCGCCCAGACGCTCCGCGGCGTCGAGCGGGTGGGCGGCTGGTTCCTGCGCGGTGACGCCGGCCTGCGGATGATCCCCGGCGAGGTCCGGGACACCGGCAACACGTACGAGGCGGATGTGCTCGTGGTCCGGCCCGGCGCGCCGTCACTCCACCTCGATGCCACGTTCCGCGTCGAGGCCGGCAAGATCACCTCGATCAACCTCGCGCCTCGCTAGCCGGCGCGGCGCCCGACCGCTGGGGCGCGCGCGGCGTGGCCCGACCCCGCGTCGCCTACGGCGCCTCCGACGCCGTCCCGGAGCCCGCGTCGTCGGACGCCTGGCTCGGCGTCGGGATGATGATCTGCTGCCCCAGGGACACCTTGTTCGGGTCCTTGATGCTCGGGTTCGCCTTGAGCAGCTCGTCGACCGTCAGCCCGTTCCGCGTCGCGATCTTCGAGAGCGTGTCGCCCTTCTTGATCGTGTAGACGACCGGCGTCGGAGCGGCCGGCTGGGTCGAGGCGAGGGACGGCGCCGCGGTTCGGCCCGAGGGAGCCGCGCTTCCAACAGGCCCCGAGCCGGTGCCACCCCCACCGAGATTCAGGAGGCTCGGCAGGAAGAGGAGCGCCAGCGCGATCAGGACGATCGCGCCGGCCGTCAGCGCGAGGCGAGGAACCTGCGGCACGCCGACGCGGCTCCGGATCGTGGGATAGGCCTCGTACCGGCGTGGCCGCTCCCAATCCGGCGAGTTCGGGCCGCCGAGATGCTGGGCGTAGGCGCGCGACCGACGAGCCGGCCGGCGCGGCTCGCCATCCTCGACGTCCTCATCGCCGGGGTCGAGGTCGTCTGGGTCGTCGGCGGGGATCGGCGCGGTTGGCTGCGATCGGCGCGGAGGCTCGGCGCGGACGGGTCGCGCGGTCGCGCTGCTGACCCACATGCCCGAGTCGGCGTCATCCTCCGGACCCGTGTCACCGCCGGCGAGGCGATCGGCCGCACTTCCGGCGAGACCCTGGCCCGGGCTCGACGCACGACGGCCGAGAAACGGCGGCGCGGAGGGGTCCTCGTCCTGACCGTGGCCACGCTCGGACGAGGCGAGCCAGGGCGGGGGCGCCGACCAGTCGCGCGGCGGGTTGCGACGGACCGCCTCACGTTCCTCGGCTGAGGCGAGGTCCGCCGCGTCCGCCCCGGCGAGTCCGCGATCATCGTCGTCGTCGACGGGACCGTCGTGGACCGATGGCTCGCGGTGGCGCGCGTCGGAGCCGGGGGTCGCGCCGTCGTCGGGACCGCCTCCCAGGTCAGCGTCGACGTCGTCCGCGGCCTCGTCGTCCGAGCCGCGCGCGGTGGCGGCCGCGGCCGCGGCCGCGAGCCCGAGACCCGCCTCCGCAACGCGTTCGCGCTCCGCCGCCGGGGCGGGTCGGCGTCCGTCGCGGTCGCTCGCTCCGCGCGCTCGAGCCGCCTCGCGTCGCGCCCAATCCTGGAAGGTCGGGCAGACGGGAAACGCGCTCGAGAGGCAGTACGCCTCCTGGTGGGCCAGCGCGCGCGGGGCCGGCCGGGACTCGGCATAGCAGCGATGGCGATGGTCCGGGACCGAGGCCCGCTCGTCTCGGTCGTCCTCGAACGCAACGAACGGGCAGGCGGGTGCTCCGTCCGCGAGGGGCACGCCTCGTCCAGTCACCCGCCGATGATAGCCGTCGGATCAGCCGTCGACCCGGGTGCTCGTCAGCCGCCGACCGGCGGCCGTCCGGTTCCGCGCGGGCGACCCGACCCTGCTGAGCTGTCGCGATCGCCGACCTGAGCGGGGCCCGCGGAACGCGCGGCGGCGGCGGCGCCGATCGCCTGGGCGGTCGCTCCATCCAGCCGTCCGTCCGCCGTCCCGATGCCGAGCATCACCGTGTTCCCGGACGACGCGCCGAGCTGCTGGAGGACCCGGAGCTGGAGGAGTCCGGGGCTGTCCTCGACCATCCGGCCGGCGTTCGCGAGCGAGCGAAGTGCGGCCGTCTCGCCGCGAGCCCGCTCGAGCGCCGCCTCGCCTTCGCGCCGGGCCGCGACGATCCCCGCGAATGCCCGCTTCAGCTCGCCCGGCACCATGATGTCGCGGACGTCGACGCTCAGGAGCTCGACGCCGATCCGGGCGATGTCGCTCGCGATCGCCTCGGCCACTGTCGGCCCGAGCTCCGCCCGGGCGGCGAGCACGTCGTCCGCCGTTCGACCGGCGAGGGCGCGTCGGATGCCCGAGTGGAGCGCGAGGTACAGGGCGCTGACCCAGCTCTGGTCATTCGCGAAGGCGGCGACCGGATCCGCGACGACGTACCGCGCGGTGAGGCTCACCCGCAGGGCGACACCGTCGGCCGTGAGGATCTCCTGCGCGGGAACGGTCAGGGAGGTGGGCCGGCCATCGAGCAGGTGGATCTCGGTGAACGGTCGGACGGCCACGTGCGAGCCGGTCGACACGAGCCCGACGAGCCGGCCCTGGCGGTAGCGGAGGCCGCGCTGGTAGTCGTGGACCGTCACGATCTGGACCGCCGGCCTGAGGATGGCGAGCGCCACGAGCGCGATCAGCAACAGGGCGATGACGACTTCCATCCGATCCTCCCCAGATCATTGGGTCGCGTGCCCGACCGACCCGATCGCCGGCGGCGCCGGCGTTCGCTGTAGACATGCCCGTCGCGCTGGGTCCCGGGGCTGCGGCGGAGGCCCGAAGCCTGCAGAGCCGCGGACCCGGTCGCGTCGTGGGCCAGACCCGGACGCGACGGGGAGAGGCAGGTTGAGAACCTGCTGAACACAAGGAGCTCCTGGCCAGAACGACGCCCGGCGATGCCGGGAGAACACTGATGGGAGCGCCTGTCGCGATCCTAGTCGACGGCGCAGACCCGCGGCAATGCTCGTGGGGCCGGGCGGCGCGGCGGCTCGTCGCGCGCACGGGGACCGGGTCGTTTGACAGCGGACGGGCGCGCTCCGAGACTCCGGAGAACCGCACCGGTTCGCAGTGTCCCGCGATCCGTCGGCGCACCCTTCAATGCCCGGAAGGAGACCGATGTTCCGTCTCAGTCGAATCCTCGCCCCGTCGACGACCGTCCACGCGCACTGCGACCTTCCCTGCGGCGTGTACGACCCGGAGCAGGCACGGATCGAAGCGGAGTCCTGCTACAAGATCATCGAGAAGATGGGCGCGAACAGCGATCCCACCTTCACGACGCGCGCGATCCACATCAAGGAGGAGCGGGCGGACCTCGCCAAGCACGCCCTCGACGTCCTCTGGCACGACTACTTCAAGCCGGAGCACCTCGAGAAGGTCCCGAACCTGCACGAGCTGTTCTGGAACGCGACGAAGCAGGTCTCGAAGGTGAAGGCGTCGACGAACCTCGAGGACGCTCGCCAGCTGCTCGCGATGATCGACGAGATCGACGCGGCCTGGAAGGCGACCGGTGGCGAGGAGAAGACGCGCGTCAACGGCCGCCCGAGCTGAGCTCGCCGCTGATCGCCGGCTGATCGCCCGGCTTCGCGCCATGACCGAACCGGAGCCCCGCCCGACGGCGGGGCTCCCTCGCGTCCGGCCGCGCGCACGAACCACGAGCCGTTCCGATCGGCTCCGCGGTCCGTGGCGGGTCGCCGTGAGCGAGCACTCGATGTCGCCGGCGATCCAGCCCGGCGACTGGCTCCTCGTCGACCCGACGGTCACGCGCTGGCCGCGCCGCGGCTCGGTCGTCGTCTTCCGCGAGCCCGACAGCGAGCTGCTCGCGATCAAACGGGTCGCGGCCGGTCCCGGAGATCGCGTGGACCTGGACGCCGGCCATCTCATCCTCGGCGACGACGAGGCGTGGCTGCTCTCGGACGCGCCGCTCGCCGAGCTCGTCGAGCAGGGGGCCGGCACGCCGATCGATTCGCGTCGCTACGGCCCGGTCCCGGTCGACCTGCTCGTGGGACGGGCCTGGTTCCGGTATTGGCCAGCTGGGCGGCTGGGGCTCATCAGGCGCCGGTGACGATGGGGCGCGGACGCTCACGGCCGGCGGCCCGGCGACGACCCGCCTCACACCGCGGTCGCGATCCCCGTTCCGAGCGCGATCCCGGCCGATCGGCAGTCGTCCGCGAACGCGGCCTGAGCGTCGACCGTCGGCGACCACCGCGTCGGGAACCCGACCACCCGCGAGAGGCCGATCTCCGCGAACCCCGCGAGCAGATCGACGCGCCGCTGCCCGGCATCCCGCGCGTCCTCGTCGCGCATGTAGAGCGAGAAGCGGAGGGTGGCCGGGTCGCGGCCTTCCTCCTCGCACCGCTGCCGGACCTCGACCATCCGCTTGGCGATCTCGTCGCGGTCCAGGAAGACGTAGTTCAACTCGTCGGCGAACCGGATCGCGTAGCCGGCGGTTCGCCGCTCGCCGTTGCCGCCGACGATGATCGGGATCCGCGGCTGCTGGATCCCCTTCGGCACGTTGATCGCTCCCCGAACGTGGGCGTGCTCGCCCTCGTAGGTTGCACGTCCGGGACCGAACATCCGGGTGATCACCTCGAGGTCGTCGCCGAACGCGTCGAGCCGCTCCTTGATCGGCGGGAAGCCGTAGCCGTACGCCTCCCACTCGTCCTTCTTCCAGCCGGCGCCGATCCCGAGCTCGAACCGGCCGCCACTCACGACGTCGAGCGTCGACGCGAGCTTCGCGGTGTGGCCCGGGTTCCGGAAACCGGTGCAGACGACCATGTGCCCGAGCCGGACGCGACGGGTGATCATCGCGAGCGCCGAGAGCACCGTGAACGACTCGAACGTGATCTCGTCGGTCGGCTCCGGGACGGTGTGGAAGTGGTCGAAGACCCAGAGCGACTCGAAGCCGAGCTCCTCGGCCTGCCTCGCGAGCTCCGTCGTCCGCGCCCAGGCGGCGGCCGCATCCCAGCCGTCGTACTCGCCCTTCCAGCCCTGCGGTGCCATCACCCCGACCTGCATCCGTCGACCTCCTGTGGCTCGTCGTCGTCCCGCCGTCTCCGGCCATCCTCGTCGGTTTCGCACAACCCCGCCTTGCGCCCACCCGGCGGCCGTATCCTCGCCCGATGACGACGTTCGATCCGACGCAACCCCTCGATCCCGCTCCGGATCCGTGGCAGGAGCTGCCGGCGCCGACGGTCCGCTCCGGACCGCCGTGGCACATGACGGACATGATCGCGGCGGAGCCGTCCGTTGCCGAGCGGATCCTCGAGCGACTCGCCGACCCCCAGGGAGCCGCCGGTCGGCTCGCCGGTGTCATCGGCCAGGCCGCGAGCAGCGGCGCGCCGATCGTCGTGACCGGCTGCGGAACGAGCGAGCACGGCGCGCAGGCGGCCGTCGAGATCCTCCGGTCGGCGATCCGGGCGAGCGGCCTGCCGGCCGGCGTCGCCGCGATCACGTCGGCGCAGGCGTTCGAGCTGTCACTCGATCCTCCCACGGGCGGTCTCGTGATCGGCGTCTCGCACGAAGGCGGGACGACCGCGACGATCCGGGCAATGGAAGCAGCCGCGAAGCGGGGAGCACGCGTCGGGGTCATCACGGGCAGCGCCGGCTCGCCGGCCGGCCGCGCGGCGACCCCGGAGCTTGTCCTCGAGACCGGCGAGATGGACCACAGCTGGTGCCACACGATCGGCTACCTCTCCCCGATCGTCGCCGCGGCCGCCATCGCCGAGCAGCTGACCGGCGAGCAGATCGACGAAGGATTGGTCGGCGACCTGCTCGAGGACGGCGCGGCGGACGAGACCCGCGCCGAGTCGATCGCCGCGGTCCTCGCCACGTGCCGGCAGATCCTGACGGTCGGCTCCGGCGCGGATCGGCCGGCCGCCCGCGAGCTGGCGCTGAAGATCGAGGAGGCATCCTGGGTGCCGTCGACGATGCGGGATCTCGAGACGTTCCTCCATGGGCACCTGCCCGCGACGGACGCTTCGACCGGGCTGGTCCTCCTCCTCACGGACCGGGACCATCGCGACGAGCGAGTCGCCCGGGCGCGTCAGGCGCTGGCGGCGGCACAGGTCGTGGGCCTGCGCGCGGCCGCGATCGTGTCCCGCGACGTGGACTCTGCGCTTCCGAGCGAGCTGACGCCGGCGGGCCGGCTCGTCGTCGACGAGGCGCCGGAGCTGTCGCCGCCGCTCGCCGCGCTGCTGTCGACGGTCACGCCCCTCCAGCTGCTCACGGAGCGCATCGCGCGAGCGCGCGGCACGAACCCGGACCAGATCCGGCGCGACGACGCGACCTACCGCGCAGCGGCCGACGCCGCCGGCTGACCGGTCGGCGGCTCAAGCCGGCTCGCGGCGGACCCGCCCCACGACGACGCTAGAACAGCAGCTCGGCCATCGTGTCGACCATGTCGAGGTCGCGCGGCACGAAGTCCTGGAGCATCAGCCGCTCCGCGCCCGCGTCCGCGAAGCGCGCGACCATCTCCCGGGCCTGGCCCGCGGTCCCGAGCACCCAACGCGGCTCCCGTGCATCGAACCAGTCGTCGCCGCCGCTCTCGTCGCCGAACGCGGCAAGCAGCTCCGCCTTCCGGCGGGCCACGTCGGCATCCGTGCGGCCGACGAGCACGCCGGCCATCACCGAGCGGCCCATCGTCGCCGGATCGCGCCCGATCGCCTCGCACGCCGCCCGGAGCGCGGCGAATTTGGTGACCGCCTTGTCGGGCGTCGAGGACGACAGGTTGAACTCGTCGGCGTAGCGGGCGGCGATCCGGAGCGACCGGGGGGAGCCTTCCCCACCGGCGAGCAGACGCGGACGCGAGGCGCCATTCGGGAACGTCGGTCGGCCAGGCCGACTCACCGGTTTCGGGTGGAAGTTGGCGTCCTCGATCGTCACGTGCCGGCCGTGGAACGACCAGCCGTCCGGTTCGCCCCACAGCCCGTGCAGCACGGCGAACTGCTCCTCGAGCATGTCCGCGCGATCGCCGATCTCCGGAAACGGCAGGCCGAGCTGCCGATGCTCCGGCTCGTTCCAGCCGGCTCCCAGGCCGAACTCGAGCCGCCCGCCGCTCATCTCGTCCACGGTCGCTGCGACCTTCGCGAGCTGGCCGAACGGACGGAACGTCACCGGCGAGACGAGCGTGCCGAGCGTGATCCGGCTCGTCTCACGGGCGAGCCCGGCGAGGACCGCCCATGCGTCCGTCGTCGGCTCTCCGGCGGGTCCGGGAAAGCTCTGGTAGTGGTCGGACCGGAAGAACGACTCGAAGCCGAGCGCCTCCGCTCGCTGGACGATCGCCCGCTGGTCCTCGTACGACAGCCCCTGCTGGGGCTCGATCATCAACGCGAAGCGCATCCACCACTCCCTGTCCACATTCACTGCCGAGGCGACATTCGCCCTTGACGCGACTGTTGATCGGCTCTAGATTATTCACCTGATGCGAACCATTGAGCCGCCCGCGTCCGCTTCGTCTTCGTCGACGGGGGCTTCGGCCCAGCAGATCGACGCCGTCGTGGACGAGCTGCACCAGATGATCGGGAGCCTGCGTTGCGCCGGCACGGGTCGGATGGTGAAGGCCGGGATCAGCATGACCCACCTGCACATTCTGTGGGTTCTCGATCACCACGGCGAGGTCACGATGTCGCGGCTCGCCGAGCTGCTCGATGTCTCGCTGAGCAACGCAACGGGCCTCGTCGACCGGATGGAGGAGCGGGGCCTCGTCGAGCGTGTGCGGGTGCCGTCGGACCGTCGCGTCGTGATCGTCCGGGCCTCCGAGGAAGGCGCCCGGATCCGCGACGAGATCGAGGCGCTCAAGCAGGACCGGATGCGCTCGATCCTCGGCCGGCTCGCACCGGCCAAGCTCGGCCGGATCCACGCCGCGATCGCCGACCTGCGGGCCGCGGTCATCGACGAGATCGGCGTCGACCACCTGGACGATCACGTCCACACCCACCAACCCCGCTGAGCAGCGGCGGACCGCCGCCGCATCGCCTGCCCACGCCGTCCCCTGGAGGAAGGAGCTTCGATGGAATCGTTCCCTGTCGATCGCGACAGCACCACACCGAGCCTGGAGGATGATCCAGCTCTCGGCCTGCCGATCCGGGCGAAGATGGAGATCCTCTTCGCCGTCATGCTCGGCCTCTTCCTCGGCGCCCTCGATCAGACGATCGTCGGGCCCGCCCTGCCGACGATCGTCACCCAGCTGAACGGCAACGACCTCTACGTCTGGGCCATCACCAGCTACCTGCTGACGAGCACGATCAGCGTCCCGTTCTGGGGCAAGCTGTCCGACCTGTACGGCCGGAAGCCGATGTTCATCACCGGCATCGTGATCTTCCTCATCGGCTCCGCCCTCTCCGGTCTGTCACAGGACATGAGCCAGCTCATCCTGTTCCGCGGCCTGCAGGGCATCGGCGCCGGCTCGCTGTTCCCGATCGCCCTCGCGGTCATCGGCGACCTCTTCTCGCCGGCCGAGCGCGGCAAGTACCAGGGCCTGTTCGGTGCGGTCTTCGGGATCGCGTTCATCGCCGGTCCGCTCATCGGCGGCTGGCTGACCGAGCAGATCAGCTGGCACTGGATCTTCTACGTCAACATCCCGATCGGTCTCGTCTCGCTCTTCTTCATCTTCCGGCTCCTGCCGACCGTGAAGAACCCGCGGGCGACCCGCAACTTCGACATCCTCGGCGGCGTGATCTTCACGATCGCCACCGCGTTCCTGCTCGTCGGCCTGACCCAGAAGGGCCAGACGGACCCGGCAACGCATCAGGTCTACGACTGGACCGCGCCGACCGTCGGCGGGTTCATCCTCATCGCGCTCGTCGGGATCGTGCTCTTCATCTGGGCGGAGTCCCGGGCGAAGGAGCCGATCGTGCCGCTGACGCTGTTCCGCGATCGGACGTACGCGGCGTCGATGGTCTCGACCTTCTTCGCAGCCTTCGCCTTCTTCGGGGCGATCATCTTCCTGCCGCGCTGGTTCCAGATCGTCCAGGGCTTCACCCCGACGTACTCCGGCCTCGCCGCGCTGCCGCTGATGGTCGGCCTGATCGGGAGCTCGATCGCGTCCGGGATCATCGTCGCCCGAACCGGACGCTACAAGTGGCTGATGGTCGGCGCGATTGCCGTCATGGGCGTCTCCACGCTCCTGATGACCCAGCTCCGCGCCGATACGGCGGTCCCCGTCGTGTGGCTCTGGATGCTGATCGCCGGGATCGGCGTCGGACCGACGTTCGCCGTCTTCACCCTGATCGTCCAGAACGCCGTTCCGTTCCACATGCTCGGCGTCGCGACGTCGAACCTCACGTTCTTCCGCCAGATCGGCGGCACGGTCGCCCTCGCGATCGTCGGCACGATCTTCGGCTCCGAGTTCCAACAGCAGCTCGTGCCCCAGATGCGGGCGGCTGGCGTTCCGGACCAGGTCGTCGCCAGCTTCGGGCAGGCGGCGAGCAGCGGCCAGATCGACTTCAACCGGCTGACCGGGACCGGTGACATGGGTCAGACGATCCTTGCCAGCGTCCCCGAGCAGTTCCGGGCGGCGATCGCTCCGGTCGTCCCGAACCTCGTCGACGGCATCCACCGCGCGTTCAGCCTGGGCGTCGCCTCGACGTTCTGGGTCGGCGTGGTGGCGGCGGTCCTCGCCGCGCTCGCCGCGGCGACGATGCGTGAGCTCGCGCTTCGCCAGCAGACGCCGGCGCAGGCTGCAGCGGCCGCCAAGTCGGAGGGCAACCGCCCGACGGTCGGCGCGACCGACTGACCCGAACGCGCGGCCGGCTCCGCCGGCCGCGCTCGCTCCTCGCGCTCCTCCTCACGACCCCGGCCGGGACCGACCCGCCGGGGTCGCTCCCTGTTCACGCTACGATCCCCCGGTGATCCCCGATCGCCCGTCCCAGCCGATCCCTGCCGCGTTCCCCGCCGGGCTCGAAGCCCCGGGCGCGGCGAGCAGCGAGGCCATCTCCGTGGACGCTGGGTCCATCGCGGATCTGCCGGAAGGATCCATGCGCCGCATCACGCGCGGCGACCTGGACGTGCTCGTCGCCCACACCCCCGCGGGGATCGTCGCCGTCGACGACCGCTGTCCCCACATGTCGGCGCCGCTGTCGATCGGGTCGCTGGAGGGCTGCATCGTCGCCTGCCCGCTGCACGAGGGCCGGTTCGACCTCTGCTCCGGGGACGTCGTCCAGATGCCGACGACCGGCGGGCTCGACCCCGATGGCCGATATCACCCGACGTGGTCGCCCGCGGGCAAGGAGCCGAAGGTCGATCCGCCCGGCAAGAAGGCCGAGGCGCGGCGGCTCACCCGGGTCCGCCGACTCCGCTACTACCCGGTCACGATCGACGCCGGGAGGATCAGCGTCCGCATTCCGGCAGGGCCGCGGTCCGCCACTGACCAGCTGCGCACCGGCGACCAGCCGCCCGCCGACGACTAGCGAATCTCGTCCTCGATCGTCGCGACGTCCTCCGGGTGCGACTTCGCGACGTACGCTCGGATGATCTCGACGACCTCCGCCGGGTCGTCGGTGAGCCGCAACAGGCGGAGATCGGCCTCCGAGATCGCGCCCGCCGGGATCTGGGTCGCCCGCATCCAGTCGATCATCCCCTGCCAGTAGGCCGTCCCGACCAGGACGACAGGGAAGTCACGGATCTTGCCGGTCTGGATCAGCGTGAGGCTCTCGAACAGCTCGTCGAGCGTTCCGAAGCCGCCCGGCATGATGACGAACGCGTCGGCGTACTTCACGAACATCGTCTTGCGGGCGAAGAAGTACTTGAACTCGACCCCGAGATCGACGTACGCGTTGATCCCCTGCTCGTGCGGCAGCTCGATGTTGCAGCCGATCGAGAGCCCGCCGCCCTCCCGGCAGCCGCGATTCGCCGCTTCCATGATCCCGGGGCCACCGCCGGTGATGATCGCGAACCCGCTCTGTGCGAGCCGTCGCGCGATCTCGCGGGCGAGCTCGTACTCGGGCGATCCGTCGGCCGCGCGCGCCGACCCGAAGACCGTGACGGCCGGGCCGACGGACGCCAGCGCATCGAAGCCTTCGACGAATTCGCTCAGGATCCGGAGCGCTCGCCAGGGGTCCGTGTCGACGAACGCCGGCCGGCCGGGCGTCGGCGGCTCTCGCTCGAGCAGCTTCTCGTCCTCGGTCGTCGCGGGCTTCCCCATCCGGGTCGCGGCGTCGCCGCGCATGGTGACGCGACCGCTGCGCCGCTCGGGCCCGCCCGGGCCCGCCTCACCGGCCTTCGGCACGCCGGCCCCCTGCGCCGCGTCGGCCTGCGGCGTCGACCGCGTCTGATCCGATCCGCGTTCCCCGGACGTAGGGGACTCCGGATCTGCCCGCCGGCTCGGCGAGGACGGCTCTCGATCGCTCATCCGGCTAGGATCGCACCCGAGGAGATGGCATGCAGCAGCGAACGCGGTTGATCGGGGCAGCGCTCCTGATTGCAACGGGCCTGGTGTGGGTCGGCCAGGGGACCGGCCTGCTCCGCGGCAACAGCTTCATGGTCGGCGACGCGATGTGGGCGTGGATCGGCGTCGCTGCCGTCGCGGCCGGGATCTTCGTGGGCTGGCTGGCGTTCAGGACCCGGAGCGGCTGAGCCAGCCCTTCCAGGTCGACTCGGCGCGCCCGACGGCGACCTCGTTGCCGAACCGGACGAGCGGGAGCCGGAGGAGGGCCGACGTCGCGAGCAGCCGCTCGACGATCTCGGAATCGTCCATCCGGAGATAGCGGAGCCCGGCGTCCTGATAGGCCTTGCCCGTCTCGTCGAGGAGGGCTCGGGCGCCGAGCCGATCGACGAACCGGCGGAGCTCGCCACGGGCGATCGGCTTGCGGGTCAGGTCGACCTGGTGGATCGCGATCCGGCGCTCCTTGAAGAACCGGACCGCCGCCCGCGTCGCCTGGTCGCGGTCGTGGCCGAAGATCTGGACGCTCTGCTCGGGCATCGGCGTCAGCGTAGCGAAGGGGGCGCGCCGGCAACGCCGCGACGGCGGGAGGGACGGCGGCGGAAGCGAGCGGCCGGGTACCATCGCCCGCACACAGGAGGTGGCGGCGTGTCGGTCTGGTTCACGGTCAAGCTCGACGATCGGCCCGGGGCGCTCGCCCGGATGGCGACGGCGCTCGCGGAGCGTGGCGTGAACATCGCGGGCATCGTGGGCATCGCCGAGGACACCGACGGGGAGCTCATGCTCGAGACGAGCGACGCCGAGGCGACCCGGGCCGCGTTCGACGCCGCCGGCATCGCCTACGAGTCCCATGCGGACGGCGACGGCGACCCGGGCACGATGTCGATCGCCGACGTCATCGGCCGCTAGTCGCGTCCCGGCCGCAGCCCGAAGCCGTGGACCTGACCGCCGGCGCGTCGTCGACCGCCGCCGCGGCGCGCCTCGACGTCCTCGAGGAGCCCTCCGCCGTCGCGGCCCTCGTGGAACGGCTCGCGGAGCGTGGCGGCCGGATCCGGACCGTCGCGACGATCCGGTCCCTCGACACGGATCCGCCGCAGGTGGAGATCGAGGTCGAGGTCGACGGCCTCACCGAGGACGAGCTGATCGACGCCATCGACGGGCTGCCGGATGTCCAGGCGATCCGCCGGACGCGCGCCCTGGCGTCGATCTTCGGCAAGCGCGTGATCGTCGTCGGTGGCGGCGCGCAGGTCGCCCAAGTGGCGCTTGGGGCGGTGAGCGAGGCGGATCGCCACAACCTCCGGGGCGAGCGGATCAGCGTCGACACGATCCCGCTCGTCGGCGAGGCGAACATCGCCGCCGCGGTCCGCGCCGTAGCCGACCTGCCGCGAGCCCGCCTGCTCGTGCTCGCCGGCTCGATCATGGGTGGCGACATCAGCGTCGCCGCAGACGAGCTGCGGGCCGTCGGCGTGCCGATCATCGCCCTGAACATGGTCGGCTCGATCACGGACCACGTCGACCTCGTCGTGAGCGATCCGGTCCAGGCCGGAACGATGGCCGTCATGGCCATCGCCGACACGGCGACGTTCGATCTCGTCCGGCAGCGCGGCCGCCGCTACTAGCGGCGCGGCGCCGTGGGCAGGCGCCGCGAGCCGGCCCTGGCGCCGCGACCGGGCTCGCGCTGACTGGTCGCCGATCGTGCCGGCCCTGGCCCGGCTCGACGGGGCCTCGCCGCTGCTCCAGGCGTCTCGTCCGCGCGACGTCGCCGCTCGCGGGCGCCCCATGAACGCCCGTCGTATTCGGCGCTCTTGCCGAGCAGCAGGATCGACGAGGGGCGCCGTAGACGCGCGGCGTCGCCGCTCGCGGCCGCCGCATGAGCGCCCGTCGTATTCGGCGCTCTTGCCGAGCAGCAGGGTCGACGCGGGGCGCCGTCAGAGGCGCGCCCTCCGCACGGTTCGGTCGGGCGTCAGCCTCTGGCGACCGCGCCAACCGTCCTGGCCTGCTCCAAACCGGTGTTCGCACCACCGGCGCTCATATCCCCGGTGCGACGGCGGCGCCGAGCAGGCCGTGAACTCGCGCGGGCCGGGAATACGCGCGGGCGGGGAACACGCGCGCCGGCGGGGAACGGCGTCGGGGCAAGCCCGCGCGACCGAGGCCTCAGTCGTCCCAGTGCTTGCCGTTGGCGAACGCCCAGTCCCACAGGTCGATCGAGGGCGGCTCGATGCCGAGCGCCGTGAGCGCCGTGCAAATCTGGCTCCGGTGGTCGGTCCCGTGGTGGACGGCCTGGGCCAGGCGGACGCCCCACGTCGCGTGACTCTTCGTGCCGTCGTCCCGATCCAGCGTGAACATCTCGTCGGGGTCCGGGTTCGTCCCAAGGAGCTCCGACCAGCTCGTCCCTGACGGCTCCATCGCGGCACGAAGCGCTGCGACGTCCATCGTCCCCTCCTCGATCTCCGCAACCGCGCCGCGCGTCAGCGTGAAGAGGTACCAGCGATCGGCGCCGACGAGATGCCTCGCCGTCTCGATGATCGAGCCGTACGTCCCGGGGACGTTCGTCGCGAGCTGCTCGTCGCCGAGCGGCGCGAGGACATCGAGCACCTGCAGCGTGGCCCAGACATGGTGGTCGAAGGCGTCCGCGAGCACGGAACGGGGCATGAATTCACCTCTCCTCGGTTTCGATCCAGCATGACGCCTCGGCCGGTCAGCAGGCGGCAGGATTTCCGGGACCGGGGAACGGCGGCGCCGATTTTCCCTACCCTGTGGCGATGCGGATCGCGACCTGGAACGTCAACTCGCTGAAGGCCCGGACGGAGGCCGTCGAGCGCTGGATCGCGCGTTCCCAGCCGGACGTCCTGCTCATGCAGGAGACGAAGCTCGCCGACGCCGACGCGCCCGAGCTCCCGTTCCGGATGCTCGGCTACGAGCTCGTCCATCACGGGGAGGGCCGCTGGAACGGCGTCGCGATCGCGAGCCGCGTCGGGGCGACGGACGTCGTCACGAACTTCGGGGACGGGCCGGTCCGCGACAGCGGTGCCGGCGCGGAGGTCGCCGTGAGCGAGGACGACTTCGATCCGTTCGACGAGGCGCGGATGGTCTCGGCCGTCTGTGGCGGGGTCCGCTTCGTCAGCCTGTACGCACCGAACGGACGCGTCGTCGGGAGCCCGTTCTACGAGGGCAAGCTCGAATGGTTCGCCCGGCTGCGGCGCTGGCTCGACGAGACCCAATCACCGGATGAGCCGCTCGTCCTGGGCGGCGACCTCAACGCGACGCCGACGGACGACGACGTCTGGGACGCCGTCGCCGCCCACGGCGGGACGCACGTCTCGTCGCGCGAGCGCGACGCGCTCGCCGCGCTGCGCGAATGGGGCCTCGTCGACGCCTACCGGGCCGCCGTCGGGGAGGCGCCGGGCCGGTTCTCGTGGTGGGACTACCGGGCCGGCATGTTCCATCGGAACGAGGGCATGCGGATCGACCTGCTCTACGCCACGAGGCCCGTCGCGGACCGGATCGTCTGGGCGGAGATCGACCGCGAGGCACGCAAGGGGCCACCGGTCCCGTCGGATCACGCGCCGGTGGTCGTCGACCTCGACGAGCGCGGCGTCCCGTTCGATGCCGGCTGGGAGAGCGCCCTTGCCCGGATCGCGGCTCGCGGCCGGCCGGGCGGTCGGAAGAGTCCGGCGCAGGTCCGCTACGAGAAGGAGCGCGCGGCTCGGGACGGATGAACCACGGGCGCCGCACCCGGCCCGGGGCTCACAACGCTGCCCCGCTCCCTCGGGCTACCCGCCGCTGTCGAGGTCCGCCAGCAGCGACGCGATCTCCCGGGCGTTCGTCGTCCCGTAGTTCGCGTAGCAGTTGTTGAACATCAGGTGGACCTCCTTCGCCTGGGAGGCGACCTCCCGGACCCGCGGGACCCACTCCGCCAGCTCGTCGCGCGAGTACAGGTAGCGGAACCGCTCCGCCGGGGTGATGTTCTTCGCCTCCCAGGTCGCGGCGTTCCGGCCGTGGAACCGGACGACCGCGAGGTCCGGCGACGTCACGACGATCTCCGGTGGGACGCTGCTCTTGAAGCCCTGCGGCTCGTCGACCATCACGAACGGGATCGAGCGCTCCGAGAGGAAGCCGAGCGTCCGGTCGCGGTACTTCTCGTTCAGCCACGATGCGTTGCGGAACTCGACCGCAACCTTCCAGCCCTCGAGCCGCGCGACCGCGTCGCGGATCAGCGCCCGGTTCTCGCTCGAGGGGAAGACCCACTTCGGATACTGGAGCAGGATCGAGCCGAGCTGGCCGCGCTCCTCGAGCGGCGCCAGCGCGGAGCGGAACGTCCGCCAGACCTCGTCGTTCAGCTCCGCCGGGAAGTCCTTGAGATAGATCCGGCTCTTCGCCTGGAGCTCGTCCGGCAGCGCCTCGCGGATCGCCTTCGGCAGTCGGCGCGTCTCGGTCCCCTGCCCCGTCATCAGCGCGTGGGCCTTGATGTCGAACGTGAAGTCCGGCGGTGTCCGCTCCGCCCAGAGCTGGGCGGTGCGTTCGGCCGGCAGCGCGTAGTAGGTGGCGTCGACCTCGACGACCGGGAAGGACGAGGCGTAGTAGCCGAGCCGCTCCTCCGCGTTGTCCGCCCCGGTCGGATAGAAGACGCCGGCCGCGGTCATCGTCGGGTCCGTCCAGGACGCGGTCCCGATGAGGATCCGCCCGGCGCCCGGCATCTCGATCGGGTCGGCGGCGACCGTCTCGAGGGACGCCACGCGGCGGGCGGCGCCGTCGCTGCCCGGGTCGTGGTCGGTCGGATCGGCTGCGGCGCCGGATCCGGGCTCCGTCGTGGCGCTGCTCCGTGTCGGCATGCCCGAATCGTACGGCGGCGCGACGGCGGAAGCCGTCAACAATGCGCGACGAATCTCGCCATCCCGACAGGATCGGTTGCGCGCGCCGGGACGTCGCTCAGCACGTTCCCGAATGCTCGCCTAGGCTCGCCCAGATGATCGACCCTTCGCCGGGGACGCCGGAGATCCGCCTGACGGATCTGTCGAAGCACTTCCGGGACGTCCGCGCGGTCGACCGGGTGTCCCTCGACATCCAGCCGGGCGAGTTCTTCTCGATGCTGGGTCCGAGCGGCTGCGGCAAGACCACGACGCTCCGGATGATCGGGGGATTCGAGCTGCCGACCGCCGGCCGGATCGAGCTGCGCGGCCGCGACGTCACGACGGACCCGCCGGACAAGCGGCCGGTCAACATGGTCTTCCAGAACTACGCCCTGTTCCCGCACCTCGACGTTGCCGGCAACGTCGCCTTCGGGCTCCACCGGAAGGGCGTCGACAAGGCCCAGATCGCGCGCCGCGTCGGCGAGGCGCTGGAGCTCGTGCATCTCGGCGGCTACGACAAGCGGAAGCCGAATCAGCTCTCCGGCGGCCAGCAGCAGCGCGTCGCCCTGGCCCGGGCGCTCGTGAACCGACCGAACGTCCTGCTCCTGGACGAGCCACTGGGCGCGCTCGATCTCAAGCTCCGCAAGGCGCTCCAGATCGAGCTGAAGCGGGTCCAGACGGAGGTCGGGATCACGTTCGTCTACGTGACCCACGACCAGGAGGAGGCGCTCACGATGAGCGACCGGATCGCGGTCATGCATCGGGGTCGGGTCGAGCAGCTCGGGACGCCCGAGGAGCTCTACGAGCGACCGCGGACGCGGTTCGTCGCCGATTTCATCGGGACCTCCAACCTCCTCGCGGGGACCGTCGAATCCATCGACGGCTCCGTCGCGCGGGTCCGGCTGTCGTCCGGCGATACGTGCCACACGGCGGCGAACGGCCTCGCGAGCGGCCACGCGATCGAGCTCTCCATCCGGCCCGAATCGGTCCGGCTCGTCCCCACGAATGGCACGGGCACCTCCGGCGAGGTCGGGACGCTCGGAGCATCGGTCGAACAGGTCGCCTATCTCGGCGGCAACGTCCAGTACCTCGTCCGCACGGCGGGCGGTCTCACGATCACGGCACTCGCGCCGAAGAGCGGGGAACGGATCCCGGTCGGTGGCGCGGTCGACGTCAGCTGGTCGCCCGGCGATGCCCTGGTGCTCGCCGAGCCGTCCGACGGGCACGAGCCCGTCGCGCAGGAGGAGATTCGGGCATGAGCGAGCATCTCGGGCGCCGGTCCGGTCCGGCGGATCCAGCGGCAGACCTGGAGCGCGCGTTCCTGCAGGCGCTGGTCGAGCGCCGAATCAGTCGGCGGCAGCTTCTGGAGACCGCGGCCCGCCTCGGGCCCGTCGCCGCGATCGCCCCGATCCTCGCCGCCTGCGGCGGAGCCGCGACGCCGCAGCCGTCCAGTGCTCCGCCCTCCGTCGCGGCGTCGACGGCGGCGACCGCCTCCACCGCGCCGAGTCCGTCGGCCAGCGCCGAGCCCACTCCCGTGCCGAGCGCCGAGGCGGAGCTCAACGTCTACAACTGGGACGCGTACATCGGTGAGGACACGGTCGCGAAGTTCGAGGCCGCGACGAACGTCAAGGTCCATTACGACAAGTTCCCGGACGCCGAGACGATGCTCGCCAAGATCCGGAGCGACGGCAAGGGAGCGGGCTACGACATCTGCTATCCGACGTCGGTCGAGATCCCGGGCCTCGCCGCGGACGGCGTCATCCAGCCGCTCAAGCTCGACCTGATCCCGAATGCCGCGAACCTCGGCGCCCAGTGGCAGAACCCCGGCTACGACCCGGGTAACAAGAGCTCGATGCCGTACATGTGGTGGACGACGGGCTACTGCTGGGACGGCGACCGGATCAAGGACGACCTCTCGAGCTGGTCGGCGCTCTGGGACAGCGCCTACAAGGGCAAGCTCTCGATGCTCGACGACATCCGCGAGACCTTCGCGGTGGCGGCGTTCCGGCTCGGCCTGGATCCGAACACGAAGTCCGACGCGGACCTGGACCGGATGGTCCAGCTGCTCGAGGAGCAGAAGCCGCTCGTCCGGACCTACACGACCGACGACATCGGGGTGATGACCGGGAAGCAGGCGGTGATCGCCCACGCCTGGTCCGGCGACGTCTACCAGATGTACGACGACGTCCCGAACGTGAAGTACGTGATCCCGTCCGAGGGCGCGGTCCGAGGCTCGGACACGATGGTCGTCCTGTCCGGTGCGCCGCACCCGATCGCCGCGAACCTGTGGATCAACTTCAACCTGGACGCCCAGGTGAGCGCCGCGAACACGAACTACATCGGCTACATGGGCCCGAACGCGGCGGCGATGCAGTACATCAAGCCGGACATCCTGAAGGATCCGACGGTGAACCCGGACGTCGCGCTCCTGGACAAGCTCGTCGAGCTGCTGAACCTCGGCCCGGATCTCGACAAGTACACGCAGCGCTGGAACGCCCTCAAGGCGTGACGGCCGGCGCCTCGTCCCGCTCGCGCCGATGACCGCGGGCACGGCCTCGACGGTCGATCCGGTCGCGCCGCCGCTGGTCGTGCGCCGCTCGCTCGGCGTGCGCGCGCGGGAGAAGGCGGGCGGGGTCGCCCTCGTGCTGCCGGGCGTCGCCTGGCTCGCGATCTTCTTCCTCGTCCCGCTGGTCATCATCTTCGTCGTCAGCCTGGGCACGAAGGACGCCGGTGGACACGTCGTCCTGAGCCATCTGGGGCTGCAGAACTACGTCCAGGCGACGCGACCGGAATACCTGCCGGCGTTCGCGAACTCGCTGCGGTACGCGGCGATCACGACGGTTCTCTCCATCGGGCTCGGCTACCCGATCGCCTACTGGATCTCGCGCTACGGCGGGGAGCGGAAGGTCCTCCTGCTCATCCTCGTGATGCTGCCGTTCTGGACGAGCTACCTGATCCGGACGTATGCGTGGATGATCATCCTGCGCGACAACGGCGTCCTGAACGGGATCCTCCTCTCGACCGGGCTCATCCAGGAGCCGCTGACCCTGCTGAACACCGACATCTCGGTGGTCCTCGGGATGACCTACGGGTTCCTGCCCTTCGCGATCCTGCCGCTGTTCGTCTCGATCGACCGGCTCGACCAGAATCTCGTCCAGGCCGCCCGCGACCTCTACGCCAGCGGGCGCGGCGCGTTCGTCCACGTGACCCTGCCGCTCACGATGCCGGGGGTGATCGCGGCGGCGCTGCTGACGTTCATCCCCGCGATCGGCGACTACGTGACGCCGGACCTCCTCGGCGGCGCCCAGACGACGACCGCCGCAAAGCTCGTCCAGGTCCTGTTCACCGCCGGTCGCGACTGGCCGTACGGCTCGGCGCTCGGGTTCATCCTGATGATCGTGACGCTCGGCGGAACGCTGCTCGCGCTCCGCTCGCTCCGGCGCGAGACGTTCGCATGAGCGGGCGCAACCGCTGGCTCTCCGCGTTCGCGGTCCTGATCTACGCGTTCCTGTTCACGCCGATCGTCGTCCTGATCATCTTCAGCTTCAACGACTCCCGCCGGACGTTCGTCTGGCACGGCTTCACCCTCGACTGGTATCCGAAGCTGTTCGCGAACGCGGATCTTCTCGACGCACTCCGGATCACCCTGATCGTCGCCGCGATCGCGGTCGTCGCTGCAACGCTCCTCGGGTCGCTTCTCGGCCTCGGGTTGGCGAGACTCCGGTTCCGGGGCAGCGGCGCGACCGAGACCCTGATCCTCCTGCCGATGGTGACCCCCGAGATCATCATGGGCATCAGCCTGCTGATCTTCTTCTTCCAGCTGTTCGGCGGCGTCGGGTCCGTCGCCCAGATCTCGCTGGCCCACATCACGTTCTGCATCTCGTACGTGGCGGTCACCGTGCGAGCGCGGGCGGCCGGGATGGACCCCCGCCTCGAGGAGGCCGCGCGCGACCTGGGCGCGTCCGCCTGGGGTGCCTTCCGCTACGTGACGGTCCCGCTGATCCTGCCGGCCGTCCTTGCCGGCGCGATGCTCGCGTTCGCCCTGTCGTTCGACGACCTCGTCGTGACGTCATTCAACGCGGGCGTCGGCTCGACGACGTTGCCGATCTTCATCTACAGCTCGATCAAGTTCGGCGTCACGCCGCAGATCAACGCGATCTCGTCGATCATCGTCGCCGTCGTCTCGATCGCCCTCTTCATCGCCTGGCGCCTGGGCGCGTTCCGCCAGCAGCGGACGTCAATGGCTGTCGAGGACGTCGCGACCGGGTAGGCGCACGGCGGCACCGAACCGGACGAGCGGCGGCGATGGCCGCGCCAGAAGCCTTGCGCCGAGCCGCGCCCTCGCGTCAGCCCTTCGTGGTCGCCTTCGAGCGGGCGGTCGTGCGCCTGACGGCATGCTCGTGCGAGCCGCGGCCGGTCGTCGGATGGTCGTGCTCGTGCGGGTCGTGGCCGTTGGCCGCGGCGGCGTAATGGTCGACCGGCCGCAGAGCCGCCCCGGCATCGAGTGTCCCGATCCGGGCCTCCTTCGGTGGCGCGACGTCATACCGCTCGCGGACCGTCCGGCTGGCACTGAAGGGGAGCCCTGCGTAGCGCTCGGCGACCATGAGGTCGAAGGCGTGGACCGAGGCTTCCTGGTTCGAGTATCGGCCGCTGACCCAGGATCGGGAGCGGGTCCCCTTCTGCTGCATCTCGCAGACGTGCCAGTCCTGGGTGTTCGTCAGGTCCCAGAACGCGATCGCATCGGACGGATCGAAGTCCGGCCGGGCCATCGTCTCGCGCTCGAACAGGAGCTGGCAGATGACCGTCGTCCGGTCGGCGGCGACGGGCACGAGCCGGTGGACGAGCAGGTAGTCCGGGTGGATCGACAGGAACGCGAGCGGCCAGACGACGTAGTAGAAGATCCGGCGCTCATCCTCGGAGGTCATGCCGCACATCGCCGGGCGGCCGTGGCGGGAGCCCTGGCCGCCGTCGAGCGACATCGTCTCGGCGCCGGCGACCAGCTCCATCCAGCCGCCCTGCCACGCTCCGCCGGGGGCGTAGTCGCCACCTACGTCGTACGGGGTCAGCTTGTTCAGCTGCGGGTGGAGCGGCGGGCAGTGGTAGCACTCGGAGTAGTTCTCGGCGATGAACTTCCAGTTCGCGGCGACGTCGTAGGTCATCGTCCGGGCCGCGCGCAGATCGGCGAAGTCGAAGCGCGACAGGTGCTCATCGAGGTCGCCGAGCTGGTCCGCGAGCGGCGTCGCCTCCGCGTCGAGGTTCAGGAAGACGAACCCCTGCCAGGTCTCGCAGCCGACCGGAGCAAGGCTGTAGCGCTCGAACGTGAAGTCGTCGAGATCCTCCGTGTGCTTCGCGCGGATGAGCTTGCCGTCGAGGTCGTAGATCCAGGCGTGATACGGGCACTGGAACCGGACGGCCTTGCCGCACTCCTCCTCGACGACGGCCGTTCCGCGGTGGCGGCAGACGTTGTAGAAGGCGCGCAGCTTCGCGTCCCTGCCGCGCACGACGAGCAGCGGCTCGCCGTCCAGCTCGGTCTGGAAGTACGTCCCGGGGTCCGGAGCCTCCTCCTCGCGACCGACGATCACCCAGTCCCGGCGGAGGATGTGCTCCCGCTCCCACTCGAGGACCGCGGGATCCTGATAGGCGTGTCGAGGCAGGAGTCGCGCGGCACGATACGGCTGGCGGACGGATTCGAGCTGCTCGCGGCTGAGAATCGAGGTGTCGGGCATGGTCGGGATCGTCACACGCCCGGATTCCAATGCCCTCGACGTTCCATCACGCGGACCCGCCGTTCCCCGCCGTGCGACGACGCCTGCGTCCGGCGCGCACTGGGTCGGCGCGGGTGACCGGCGCGGCCGCGCCTCCGCGCGTGGGCGCCTCGCGGCCGGTCACGGCAGCGAGACGACCTCCCGCCAGTGCGGAATCCTCGTCTCGAAGCCGAGCGCCCGGACCTTCGGCTCCATCAGGATCTGGGCCTCCGGATCGCCATGGACGAGGAAGACGGTCCGCGGGAAGCCGGCCTCGCCCGGCCGACGGCCGGCCGCGAAGTTGCGGAGCCAGTCGAGCAGCTCGCTCTCGTCGGCGTGGGCGCTGAAGCCGCTGATCGAGCGGATCTTGCAGCGGACGGTCCGGACATTCCCGTCGAGCTTCACGGTCGTCGCGCCGGCCTGGAGGTGGGCGCCGAGGGTGCCCTCGCCCTGATAGCCGACGAACAGCAGCGTCGCCGCCGGGTCGTCGATCAGGTTCCGGAGATGGCCCAGGACGCGCCCGCCGGTCAGCATGCCGTTCGAAGCGACGATCATGTACGGCCGCGGCGCCTGGGCGATCTTCTGGGAGTCCTTCACGTCGCGCGTCTCGGTCTGATCCGGATAGTCGAGCGGCGAGTCGCCGCTCTGGAGCAGCTGCCGCGTCTCGTCGTCGAAGTACTCCGCGTGGCGTCGATAGATATCCGATGCCTTGGAGGCCATCGGCGAGTCGAGGTAGAGCGGCAGCTGCGGGATCCGGCCCTCCTCGAGGAGCCGATCCAGGGCGTAGACGATCTCCTGGGTCCGCCCGATCGCGAACGACGGGACGAGGAGCACGCCTCCGGCGTCGCTGACCATCTGGACCGTCTCGGCAAGCACGCGGATCGCCTCGTCCTCCGGCTCGTGCTCGCGGCCGCCATAGGTCGACTCGACGAGGACGTAGTCGGCGTCGGACTGGACGGTCGGGTCGCGGATGATCGGAGTGTCCGGGCGGCCGAGATCCCCGGAGAACACGATCGTGGTCTCGTGCTCGGGGCCGGCGGGCCGATCCCCGGCGGAGCGGCCCTGCGAGCCGCCCTGTGAGCCGGCGCGGGGGCCGCCGTCGCCGGCCTCGATCCGGACCCGGATGATCGCCGAGCCGAGGATGTGGCCCGCGTCCACGAACGTCGCGTGGACGCCCGGCGCAACCTCGAGCTCCTCGCCGTAGTTGATCCCGTCGAACTGCTGCAGCGCCCGCTCCGCATCACGGGCGGTGTAGAGCGGCGCGTCCAGGTCGACCTCGACCTGCGGCGGCTGGGCGCGGAGATCGGCCTCGAGGTCACCTGCGGGCGGCATCCACCGGGCAGGGGCCGTGGGGGCGGCAGGCACGGACGGCGGCGCGGACGCGGACGACGCGGGCGACGCCGGCGCCTCGGCCGGCGGAGGCGGCGCGTCGTCGACGTGCTCGTGGAGCGGCGGCGCGGGGATCTTCCCCGCTGCGACGTCGAGCGCCTCCTGGTACGCCGCCTGCTCCTTGCGGTCGTCCTCCTCGGCACGGTCCGGGTGCTTCCGCTCCCAGCGCGCCTCGCGCTTCGCGAACTCCTCCTGGAGCTTGCCCGAGTCGAGCAGCACGAGCTCGGCGAGCTCGCACGTCCCCCGCGTCGCGATGACGCGGCCGCGATAGCCCTCGTTCACGAGGTGCGGGATCAGGCCGCAGTGGTCGAGGTGGGCGTGGGTGAGGAGCAGCACATCGATCGTCGCGGGATCGAAGGCGAACGGCACGCGGTTCCGCATCGCCTCGTTGGGGCTGCCCTGGAACATCCCGCAGTCGATCAGGACGCGGGCCCGCCCGGTGTCGAGGAGGTACTGCGAGCCGGTCACGGTCGTCGCACCGCCGAGAAAATGGAGGTCCATCTGCGGAGTGTGCCAGCGACGGCCGGGAAGGGTCGGCCGGGGCTGCCAGCACCGGTGCGACCGGCGCGGCTCAGGTCACCGCCGGACGAACTTCTGGATGCTCCGGCTGCCGCGGTCCAGCCCGATCCACGACTCGGACGCCTCGGCCACGTAGAAGCTCCCCTCCGAGTCGACCGCGATCCCGTGCGGCGCGCAGAACAGGCCGGCTCCCGGGTCGTTCTGGACCCGGCCGCGGACCATTGGATGGCGCGAGGGCGCATCGGGCCGCGCCAACGCGACGCCGCCGGTCTCGAACTCGTCGGTCGGCACCCCGTCGCCCCACCGCGCGACGACGTTCCCGTCGGCATCGAGGACGGTCACGCGGTGCGACAGCTCGGCCACGTGGAAGCGGCCGTCCGGTCCCTTCCGCACGCTCTGCGGCAGGCGCAGCCCGCCCCACTCGCCGAGGTACTCCCCGCCGAGGGTGAAACACTGGACGCGGTTGTTGTACCGATCGGCGGCGTAGAGCCGGTCGCCGTCGATGAACACGCTGTGGACCGTGTTGAACTCGCCCGGCCCACTGCCTGGCGATCCCCACGAGAACTTCAGCTCGCCGTCCGGGCTGAAGCAGTGGATCCGGGCGTTGCCATAGCCGTCGCTGACGTAGATGTCGCCGTTTGGCGCGACCGTGGCATGGGTCGGCCGGTTGAACGGCTTCCCGCCGAAGGCGGGGGCGTTCTGGTGCGGGCTGCCGAGGGTGAGGACGAGGCGTCCGTCGCGCGTCCACTTCCGGACGCTGTGGTCACGGCTGTCCGCCGTGTACACGAAGCCGTCCGCGCCGACGCTGAGGCCGTGGGGAAAGGTGAACGCGTCCTCTCCGCCGATCTGCCCCCAGGCGTCCAGGAACCGGCCTTCCTTGTCGAAGATCATCACCGGATGGGTGCCGCGGCAGAAGACGAAGACGTTGTCGTCTGGATCGACGCCGACGTCCGCGACCTCGACGAAGGTCCAGCCCTTCGGACGGCGGAAGAATCCGTCCACGACCTCGTACCGTTCGCGCCCGATTTCGACGTCCATTCATCCTCCGTTGATCTGGTTCGGCGAGAGTACTTGGGCCGGACTGCACCAGAAATCCCCAGACTTCAGCAAGCCTGAGAGGTTGGTGCCGGAGGGCACCGGGACTCCCGTCCGAGACCGGCTGGGACCATTGACAGCACCCCCCGCCGTACCCCCCAATCAGGGCTCCAGCGCGCAACTCGAGGGGACCAGTGATCATCACGCCGCCTTCATCCAACCTTGCCTCGCCGGCGACCGCAAACGGGGCATCGCCAGTTGCTCCCGCGGCCGCGCCCGCACCCGCCGGCCCGATGCCGACGACGACCGCCACGGCGGTCGCGCTCGAGCTTCGGGCGCTCGGCGTCGAGCACTTCTTCCTGATGACCGGACGCGACAACAAGCTGTGGATCGCGCTCGAGTCGGTCGGGATCCGGCAGATCCTCACCCGGACCGAGTCGGCCGCCGTCTACATGGCGGACGCCTACGCCCGGCTCACCGGCCGGCCGACGTTCGTCTACGGCGCGTACGGCCCCGGGGCCGCAAACGTCGCCGGCGCGATGGCCGAGCCGTTCTGGTCCGGCAGCCCCGTCGTCGCCTTCACGTCGGCGATGCGCCGGGCGGACCGGAACCGCCGGGAATACCAGGAGCTGGACCAGCCCGCGCTCTTCTCATCGGTGACGAAGTGGGGCGTCGAGGCGTCGGTGCCGGTCCACGTGCCGCGCCTGATTCGCGAGGCCGCTCGCCACGCGATCAGCGGCGCGCCGGGTCCTGTCTATCTCGGCATCCCGGGCGATCTCTTCGAGCTCGACATCGCCGACTACCAGGAGCCGCCGATCGGCGTCCCGCCCACGATGCCGTTGGCGCGACCGGCCCCGACGGCCGCCGAAGCCGAAACCGTCGTGCGTCGCCTCATCGCCGCCCAGCGGCCGATGATCCTCGCCGGCAACGGGATCCACCAGTCCGAGGCGTACGCCGCCCTGCAGCTCGTCGCCGAGCGGCTCGGCATCCCGGTCGTCACGAGCAGCGCCGGCAAGGGCAGCATCGCGGAGACGCACGAGCTCGCGCTCGGGAGCGTCGGACGCTACTCCCGGAACTATGCGAACGCGGCCCTGCGCGAGGCGGACGTCGTCCTTGCCATCGGCACGTCGCTCGGCGGCCTCGTCACGGACTCGTACAAGCTGATCAGCAGCAACGCCGCGCTCATCCACGTCTCGATCGATCCCGACGTCGTCGGGCTCAACTTCCCGACCGAGATCGGTCTCGTCGCCGACTCGCGGCGGTTCCTCGAGGCGGTGCTCGAGGCGTGCGACCGGCTGGACGTCAGCCCGTCGCCCGCCCACGAGGAGCACGTCGCGGCCCTCTCCCGCGATCGCGCGGAGTGGCGCGAGCGACGGACGGCGATCGCCAGCCAGGACGGAACCGACGGACGGCCGATGCGGCCGGAGTCGATCCTGACGACGATCGAGGAGCTGATGGCGGACGACGCCATCCTCGTCGCCGACACCGGTTACTCCGCGGCCTGGGGCGGCGCGCTCGCCGGCATGAAGTCGGCCGGACGGCACTTCCTCCGGGCGGACGGCTCGCTCGGCTGGGCGTATCCCGCCTCGCTCGGTGCGCAGCTCGCCCAGCCGGACAAGCAGGTCATCTGCCTCACCGGCGACGGCGGGTTCGGCTACCACATCGGCGACATCGAGACGGCCGTCCGCCTCGGGCTGCCGGTCATCGTCGTCATCCTGAACAACCAGACGCTCGCCTTCGAGGAGCACGTCCAGAACCTGCTCTACGGGCACATCGTGCCCGCGGTGAACGAGTTCCTCGACGTGGACTACGGGCTCGTCGCCCGCTCCTTCGGGGCGAACGGCGTCCGGGTCACGGACGGCGAGGCCTTCCGCCGAGCCTTCACCGAGGCGCTCGAGCGGCGCGGCCCGACGATCATCGATGCGGTCATCGATCGCGACGCCATGGCGCCGGTCACGCGGTACGACCGCGTCCGCGTCCGCGAGCTGTGACCCTCGCCCCGCGCCAGATCCCGATCCCGGCCGAGCCCGGGATCGACACCGTCCGGGAGATCGCCGAAGCCTGCTCGAACTGGGGCCGCTGGGGTCCCGACGACGAGCTCGGCACGCTGAACCACATCCGTCCCGAGGACGTCGTGGCGGCCGCAGGGCTCGTGCAGACAGGTCGGACGTTCTCGCTCGCGATCCCGCTGGACGAGAACGGGCCGCAGACCGGTGGGTTCGGCCGGTTCAACCCGATCCACCTGATGATCCGCGACGGCAACGCCGCGGCCACGGGGACGGTCGTCCGCGACTTCTACGGCGGCCGTGACCGCTGGATCCGCGGCACGGACGACCTGCTGATCATGCCGCTCCAGGCGGGCACCCAGTGGGACGCGCTCGGCCACATCGTCTTCGACAACATGATCTACAACGGCTATCCGGCGACCGACGTCGGCAGCAAGGGCGCGATCCGCAACGACATCGCGAAGCTCCGCGACCGCGTCGTGGGTCGTGGCGTGCTCCTCGACATCCCCCGCGCCCAGGACCGCCCCTGGCTCGAGCCGGGCGAGCAGATCCACGTCGAGGATCTGGAGCGGGCGATCGAGCGCCAGGGCGTGACCGTGGGCCGTGGCGACATCGTCCTGCTCCGGACCGGCCAGGTCGGCCAGTGCCGGGCGGCCGGGTCGTGGGGCAGCTATGCGGGCGGGGCCGCTCCGGGCCTGGCCCTGGACACCGCCACCTGGATCCACGAGCACGAGCTCGCGGCGGTCGCGTCCGACACGTGGGGCCTCGAGGTCCTGCCGAACCAGACCGCTGACGTCTTCCAGCCGATGCACATCATCCTGATCGTGCACATGGGCCTGCTGATGGGCGAGATCTTCGACCTGGAGGCGCTCGCCGCCGACTGCGCCGAGGACGGCCGCTACGAGTTCCTGTTCTCGGCGGTGCCGCTGCCGATCACGGGCGGCGTCGGGTCACCCGTCAACCCGATCGCGATCAAGTAGGGCGCCGGGACTGTTCGCGATCCGAGCCATCGGGTCGCAACCTCATCCCGGACCTGACTAGCGGGCTTCCGCCCGTCCGGCCATGCGGCGCGCCGCGCGGCGGCCACCGCCGATCCGTCGGCCGATCATCTGTGACACCCCGGCGACCGCCGGCATCGGGTCGCGCCACCAGAACAGGGCGCGGTCGCCGGTGAGCCACGACCGCAGGACCGGCCCGTCGGGTCGGCGACGGTTGACGAGGGCGCGCAGGATCGCGGTCGCGTCCGGGATCTCGTACATGCCGTACCGGCCGACCTGGATGCTGGTCGGGGCAGGAACCGGGAGGTCCTGGGCATCGAGATAGGCCATCCACGGCAGGTCCATGCCGGTCATCGCGATGTGGCCGATCAGCCAGAACGGTCGCGGGTTGACCTCGATGATCTTGAACGTCCGGTCGCGGGCGTCGAGCTTGAACTCGACGTTGAAGATGCCGCGGTAGCGGAGATCGGTGAGGAGCGTCCGGAGCGCGGGCAGGGCGGCTTCGACCTGGGCCATCGGGATCGTCACATCGGAGCAGGTGTTGGCGAGCCGCGGCGGATCCATCCGGAGGCGCCGCCGTGCACCCATCGCCACGATCTCGCCCGTGCGATCGACGAATCCGTCGATCAGGTAGGTCATCGACACCCCGCCCGGGATGTACTCCTGGAGCATGTACGTGATCCCGGCCTCGCGCGCATCCCGCACGAGACGCGCGGCCTCCTCCCGCGAGGAGACGAACGCGCCCTTCGTGCCATAGCGGCGGTTGTGCGCCTGCGACTCCGTCGGCTTCAGGAAGCCGTGGGCAAGATCCTCATCCGAGGCGGCGTCGAGATCGGCCGGATCGCGGACGAGGAGCGTCCGCGGCCGCGGCAGGTCGAGCCGGTCGACGAGTGCCCGGAACCCGGACTTGTCGACGAGCTGCGCGATCGACTCGACCGGGGCGATGCTCGCCGGGAACCGCTCCTTGAGCGAGTCCGGCAGCCCGGCGACGGCGAGGGCCCACTGGTCGCTGCAGGCGATCAGGACCGCGCGCGGGATGTCGAGCCGTTCGAGGAACGCCGCGAGCGCCGTCGAATCGCTCGACTCCTGGAGGGTGGGCCGGGTGGGCCGGTACCAGCGCGAGCGGGTGATGATGTTCGTCGTGTCGTCGACGACATACGTCGGGACACCGCGCCGGGCGAGCATCCGCAGGACCCCGAGCGCAGCGATGTGCGCGCCGAAGATCAGGACAGGGGTCTGCGAGTGGGAGTCGCGCGCTTCCATGACCCCCATTATCCGGGGAGACATTTCGATTCTGTTCGCTGGATGCGGCGTTCGACGGAACAGTGGTGCGTCGGTGCCCATTCGGCGCACCGCCGAGGATCCGTTCGCCACGAGCTGACCGGCATCGGAGACGGCCGGATCGCGGGAGTGGGCGACGTGCGTGGGGGCGGTTCGACCCTCAGCCCACCGCCGTCATGACGATCGCATCGACGGCGATCGCGGCGAACAGCAGCGTGAGGTAGGAGATCGAGTACTTGTAGAGGCGGATCGCGCCGGCGGTCGATTCCTCCTCGGAGTCGCCGCGCCGCCACAGGCCGTAGGCCTGACGCAGGAACAGGGCGCCGAGGACGACGGCCGCCACGAGATAGATCGGGCCCATCCGCGCGACGGCGAACAGGATGAGCGAGATCGCGACCATCAGGATCGTGTAGAGGCCGATCTGGCGCGTCGTCTCCGGGATCCCCCGGACGACCGGCAGCATCGGCACGCCGGCCGCCGCGTAGTCCTTTCGGATCCGGAGCGACAGCGCCCAGAAGTGCGGCGGCGTCCAGTAGAAGACGAGCGCGAAGAGGATCAGCGCCGGGATCCCGACGTTGCCGGTGACCGCGGCCCAGCCGATGACCGGCGGCAGCGCACCCGCCGCCCCGCCGATGACGATGTTCTGCGGGGTGGAGCGCTTCAGGAGGATCGTGTAGACGACGACATAGAAGGCGATCGCGAGCATCCCCAGGAACGCGGCGACGAGGTTCACGAAGAAGGCGAGCACGCCGAAGGCGATCGCGCCGAGGACGAGCCCGAAGACGACCGCCCGTTCCGGGTCCACCTGGTGGGCCGGAAGCGGCCGCCGCCGGGTCCGCGTCATCAGCTCGTCGATGTCGCGGTCGAGATAGCAGTTGATCGCGTTCGCGCTGCCTGCGGCGAGCGTCCCGCCGATCAGCGTCCAGACGGTGAGCCATGTCCAGTGGCCCAGCTGGACGCCCGGCACGAAGCGGGTCGCGAGGACCATCGCCGGCACCGTCGTGACGAGGAGCAGCTCGATGATCCGGGGCTTCGTCAGGGCGACGTACGCGCGGACGGTGTCGCCGGTCGACCGCCGTTCGCTCGCGCCGCCGTCCGGGGCATCGGTCAGGCGATGTCCGTCCGCGTCGTTGCGATCCCGGTCACGATCGCCCGCTCCGGCCGTCCGATCCTCAGCGGCCGTTCGGGCGTCGAGATACGACACCGCCACCAGCCCGACGAGGAGGGCCCAGATGATCGCGCCGAGCGCGAGGTGGAGCGTCTGGGTCCAGCCCGACAGCCCGGTCAGGATCTGGAGCCCGCCGACCACCGCCTGCAGGGGGAACAGGACCGCGGCGAGGGCGGCGATCCGGACGAGCGTCCGCGATCGAGGCTGCTGCCGGACCGCTGCGACGAGCACGACGGCGACGATCAGGCCGACGAGGATCGCGACCCAGCGATGGAGGACATGGGCGGAGTTCGTGTCGGTCAGCGTCGGGAACAGCGTTCCGTTCATGAGCGGCCAGTCCGGGAACACGATCCACTGCGAAGTCGCGGTGACGTGCGAGCCGAACAGGAGCAGGGCGAAGACCGAGCCTGCGCCGAGCGCGGCGACGAGCGTGAAGCGCTGGCTCGCGTGACCCGTGAGCCGGGCCGGGTAGAGCGACCGGGCGAGGATCCAGACGAGCAGGCCGACGAGCGCCATCGCCGACGCCAGATGGGCCGTCACCGACTCGCCCGAATTGCCGAGCCGGACCGTCTCCCTCCCGAGCCACGCCTGGAAGCCGACGAGGAGCACCGCCACGACGGTGGCGGCGAGCAGCGTCCGCCGCGATCGCAGGTCGATGAAGGCGAGGATCGCGAGGCCGATGACCTCGAAGCCGATCACGACCGCCACCCCGCGGTGGATCCACTCGATCCAGGCCTTCGGGTCGCCGAGCGCCGGAATGAGCTCGCCGTGGCAGGTCGGCCAATCCGGGCAGCCGAGACCCGAGCCCGTCGCGCGGACGATCACCCCGATCGTCACGAGCAGGATCGCCGTGAAGACGGTCGCGGCGGCGAGCTTCTGGAAGCGGGTCACGGGTCTCCTGGGGGGCCGAATGGCCGGTCATGGGAAGGTGCGCGAGGGTGGTGGACCGCACGTTCGGGACGGCCGTCATTCTAGCGCCGCACCCCGATGTTCCGCGTCCGCCGGACCGTTCCGCAGCCTCGTCCGATGCGCGGGTGAGCGCTCGGCCGTAGGCTAGCGCCATGCACCTTCCCGCTCGACCGGTCGCGGCACTCGCCTGCGCGCTGGTCCTCGTCGCCGCCTGCGGATCGGCCAACCCGTCGCTGCCCGCGTCGCCGTCCCTTCCCGTCTCGTCCGTGGGGCCCGTCGGGTCCGCCACCGTCCTGCCGGTGGCCGTCTCGCAGGAGTTCGGTGTCGGCAAGAACCGCGTCGTCTTCTCGCTTCTCGACGCGACCGGGACAGCCTCCGCCGCAACCCCCGACCGAACCCTCTCGATCGGGTTTCGGGGGCCGAACGGCGAGACCGTCGCGCCGACGCCGATGACGTTCATGTGGGCGGTCGAAGGCGTCAAGGGCGTCTACGTCGGCCATGCCACCTTCGCGAGCGCCGGCCAGTGGACGGCGGACTTCACCACGGCCGCGCCCGGGTCGCCCCAATCGACCGTCGCGTTCTCGTTCCCCGTCCGCCAACGAACCCAGGTGCTCGCGCCAGGCGATGCGGCTCCGTCCGTGAGGACCCCGACGCTCGCGGACGTCGGCGGCGACGTCGCGAAGATCTCGACGGACGCGAGTCCCGAGAAGCGCTTCTACCAGACGTCCGAAGCGGCCGCCCTCGCGGCGAAGAAGCCCTTCGTCCTGATCTTTGCCACGCCGAAGTTCTGCCAGTCGGCGACGTGCGGGCCGGCACTCGATCGGTTGAAGCCGGTCGCTGCCGCGCATCCGGAGATGACGTTCATCAACGTCGAGCCGTATCAGCTCCAGGAGCAGAACGGCGCGCTCCAGCCCGTGCTCGATGCGAACAACCAGCTGATCACGGTGGAGGCCACCAACGCGTTCCGGCTCGTGTCCGAGCCGTTCGTGTTCGTGGTCGGAGGCGACGGGAAGATCGCCGCGTCGTTCGAGCTCGTGTTCTCGCCGGATGAGGTCGAGGCGGCAATCAAGAGCGTCGAAGCCGGCTGAGGCCGGCGAGCCCCTCGATCTAGCGCACGTCCTCGAGACGCACTGCGAGGAGCGTCCCGGCCTGCTCGACGTAGGTGACGCGGATCGGCGCGAGGGTCGCCTTGTGCTCGGCGAGGTGGCCGGGCGGAAACGAGGTCGCGGTCTCCGTGGTGCCGACGCGGAAGTCGACCGTTCGACCGTCGGCGGTCCGGAGCGAGAATCCCTGGACCGAGGTCAGACCCGTCGCCTCGACGTCCACGACGATCCCCGTCTCGACGCGCCGACCCGGCCCACCCAGGGCCGTGGCCGCGAGCGCGGCGACGGCGATCGCGCCGAGAACGACCGCGAACAAGAGGATCGCCCGTCGGCGCGAGAGCGGGGCGGAGGCGCTGCTCGCGCGCGCACCCGGCGTGGACGCCACCTTTCCTGAGGTCAAGCGCCGGTCCCGCTGCTCCCCGGGGCGTGGAGCGGGGTGCCGTCCGCGCAGCGCGGGCAGGACGCAGCGCCAGGCTCGTAGGTCGGCAGATCGAGGCGCCAGAGGGAGCGGAGCGGGTAGGTCCGGCCCGTCGCCGGCGACGTGAGGACGTTCGTGCCGCCGCTGCTGCGGTCCACGAGGACGGCGCACTCGATGATCTCGCCACCCATCGCCTCGACGGCCGGCAGCATCGCGAGCAGCGATCCGCCGGTCGTGAGGATGTCGTCGACGAGCAGGACCCGCTCGCCCGGCTCGATCCGGAAGCCACGCCGGAATGCCCGATGCGTCGCCCCGTCGCCGTCCCGGACCTCCTCGGCGAAGATCGCCCGGACGCCGACCTGGCGGCCGGTCTCGAAGGCGAGGATCACGCCACCCGTCGTTGGGCCGGCGACGAGGTCGATCCGGGGTCCGTCGTCCGTCGTGACGCCGGCCGCCCAGAAACCGCAGAGCTCGCTGGTCGCGGCCGGGTCGCTCAGGACTGCGAACTTCTCGATGTAGGCGTCGCCGTGCCGGCCGCTCTTCAGCTGGAAGTGGCCCTCACGCAGCGCACCGCTGGACCGGAACAGCTCCTCGGTTCTGCGCGCCACGCCCTCGCGCGCCGCGAGCTCCACGGCAGGTTTGATCGTCGTCATCGCCGAAAGTCTAGCGAGGCCGGCTTCGATGGTGGCCGAAACCATTCGGAGGACGCGCGCGGCGGTCCAGGTGCGCTCCTAGGGCCGGTACTCGACGCCTTTCGCCGACGGCGGCCCGGCTCGCCGTGCCAGCGCCGTCCCGATCAGGTCGCGGTGCGTCGTGACCCCTTGCCGGCGACACTCCGTGGAGAGCTCATCGACGAGGCGGACGGGCAGCGTCGGGTCGGCGAAGATCGCGGTGCCGACCTGGACCGCGACCGCACCGACGGCGAGGAAGTCGAGCACGTCATCGAGCTCGGTCACGCCGCCGATCGCGACGACCGGGATGTCGACGATCTGGGCGACCTCGTACACGATCCGCAGGGCGACCGGCTTGATCGCCGGCCCGGACAGCCCGCCGTAGATGTTCCCGAGGAGCGGCTTCGCGCGGCCTGGCGCGACCGCGATCCCGGACAGCGTGTTGATGGCCGTCAGGGCATCGGCGCCCGCGTCCGCGATCGCGCGGGCGATCGGACGGACGTCGGCGACGTTCGGCGACAGCTTGACGAGCAGGGGCAGGTCCGTCGCCCGCCGCACGGCAGCGGTCACCTCGCCTGCGGCGCTGGCGTCGATCGCGAACTGGAGCCCGCCGCGGCCGACGTTCGGACAGCTGATGTTCAACTCGATCCCGGCCACGCCCGGCACGCCCTCGAGGCGGCGGGCGACCTCGACATAGTCGGCGACGGACTCGCCGGCGACGTTGACGATCACCGGTGTCTTCCAGCCCGCCCAGGTCGCGGCATATTTCTCGACGACGGCGTCGACGCCGGGGTTCTGGAGGCCGATCGAGTTCAGCATGCCGCCGGGTGTCTCGGTCACGCGCGGCGTGACGTTTCCGACGCGTGGCTTGAGGGTCGTGCCCTTGCAGCAGATGGCGCCGAGGCGATCGACTTCGACGACGTCGCCGTACTCGATCCCGTAGCCGAACGTGCCGGACGCGACAAGGATCGGGTTCGGCAGGACGAGGCCGCGCCCGAGGTCGACGGTGAGATCCACCTCGCGCACCGTCGAGGGCGCGATGGGGTTCGTCGCGTCTGCCGGAGTGGGCTGCACGGGGCGCCGGCGCGAAGGCGCCTCGACCATCGGGACCGAGCCGCCCGTGGGCCGGCCGAGCTTCCGGCGCGGTGTCGGGCCGCGCTGGATGCCTCCGGGCCGGACGTCACGTGACGTGGTGATGCGTCGTTTCGCCTTCACGAGGGTCGAGTCCAGGACCGGAGCCGCGGCCGGGAGCGCTGGTCCGCGACACGGAGCAAGCGACCGGCGAACCGCCCCTCAGCCGACGCCCGGTCCACGACGTGGAGCACGTGACGCCGGAGCGCCTGATCTCGGCGTCCAGCTGGCGTCCCGGCGGTCGCTTGTTCCGGGAGACGGACCAGGCGGACGCGTCCGCGGTACGCGCCGGCGATCCGCCTCACCAGCCGGACTCCCACGCGACCTCCTCCGCAGCGAATACTGGCCCCTCGCGACAGACGCGCTGCGGCGTGCCGTTCACGCCCATGATCACGCAGCCGAGACACGCCCCGACGGCGCACCCCATGTTCTGCTCCATCGACACCTGCAGGAACGCCTTGCGCCGCGCCGCCACCGAGCCGAGCGGATCGGCCTTCCCTCCCCCGCGCTTCCGGCCGAGCTGCGCGACGCCCAGTCGCTCCCGGCGTCCGGCCGCCAGCCTGGCGAGCGCGGCAAGCATCGGCGCCGGGCCGCAGGCAAACGCCTGATCGGCCCACGCCTCGTAGTCCGGCACGAGCTCGGTCACGAAGCCGTGGTGACCGACGGAGCCGTCATCGGTCGCGATGACGTATTCGACCTCGTCGGGCAGCAGGGACGACGGGTACACGTCGCGCGCCGACGCGGCGCCGAACAGGAGGGCGACCTGGCGGCCAGTCCGAATCGCCTCGTCCGCGAGCATCCGGACGCCGGCCATCCCGAGGCCGCCCGCGACGAGCAGCAGGTGCTGCGAGCGGCTGTCGACCTCGAACGGCCGACCGAGCGGGCCGAGCATCTCGACGGTGTCGCCCGGCCGGAGCCGCGTGAACCATTCGGTGCCGCGGCCGATCGTCCGGAAGTGGATCGTGATCGTGCCGCTGAGTGGGTCCGCGGTGTTGATCGAGAACGGTCGGCGCAGCACGAGCCCGGAGAGGTCACCCGTCCGGACGTGGACGAACTGGCCGGCTCGCGAGCCCGTGGCGAGCTCCGGCGCCCGGAACGTCTGGAGCCACTGACCGGGGAGAATCTCCCGACTGTCGACGAGCTCGGTCTGGACGAGCCGCATCGTCACCGGCGGGCGTCGCCCTCCGCGGTGGTGCCGTTCGTGTCGGTCGCATCGGCATCGGCTTCGACGGCGTCCGCGTCGTCGTCGTCGTCCTCGTCGTCCTCGTCGTCCTCGGACTCGCCCTCGGCCGCAGTCCCTGCGGTCGCATCACCTTCGAACGCCGCCAGCTCCGGCGCGATCGAGGGGTAGGCCTCCGCGAGGGCGTCGGCGAGATCGCCGAAGACATCCGTCGGGTCGTAGTACTCGACGAGCTCCTCCGCGGTCGCGAGCGGCCGCCACTCGTTCTCCTCCTCGGTGAGGACCTCGGCCCGGAACTCGCCGGCGGCCGTGAGCGTGAGCCGCTCGTCGTCGTCATCGTTGACGATCAGATCGCCAATCTTCCCGACGAGGTTTTCGGCCGCGTCCTCGAACTGCTCGAGCAGCCGGGCCTCGCTGCGCTGGCTCCGCTCCTGGAACTCGAGAGCGAGGTCGTAGAGGCGCTGCGCGGCGAGCTCGTCGTCATCGACCTCGACCCGCTCCGGCTGCGTCGCGGCCCAGTCGTCCGCGGCGGCCGCATACGGGTCCCCGCCGAGCGTGACGCTCTCGTCGACGCCGATGCCGGCCGCGTCGAGGAGGTCGCCCTCGGCGGTCGGCTCTGCCGGGAGGCCGGCGCCCTCTCGGGCCGCGTCGGCGAAGGCCTGGTAGATGTCCGCCGGGTTGTAGAGCTCGATCAGCTCGG
This sequence comes from Chloroflexota bacterium, assembly GCA_042408445.1. Lineage (GTDB taxonomy): Bacteria > Chloroflexota > Limnocylindria > Limnocylindrales > CSP1-4 > CF-46. Next base: position 80,482 of record JBHORC010000023.1, on the reverse strand, counting down.
AGGCGCTCTCGATGACCTCCGTCTCCGAGGTCCACTCGTTCGTCAGGTCGTCGAGGTAGCGGGTCCGGCTCCGGAACGTCAGGTCCGGCGCGATCGCGAGGTAGTCCGGGTCCTCGTCGATGAGGGTCAGACCGCCGAGCTCGCTGATCCGGTCCTTGTTCGCCTGCAGGAACTTCCGGAGCTGCTCGGTCGCCTGAACGATGAAATCGGACCGTTCGAGGGCGGCGTCGGCCGCGATCTCGCCGAGCAGGTCGTTGCGGCTCGTGTCCATCGCATCGCCTCCCTTCTGTCGTCCCTGGTGCCCCTCGCGGAGCGAATCGTCCGGTGGCTGGTCATCGGCCGACGCGCGGCCTCGGAAGAATCCCATGTCAGCGGTGGTATTCGAGGTCGGGGCCCATTCGCTCCCGCAGAAACATCGAATGGTGCCGCTGGAAGATCCACTCCCCCGCCCGGTGGCCGAGTGCCCGCAGGCCCTCGTCCGCCTCGAGCCGGTCCAGTGTCGCGTAGTCGGGCAGATCGAGCAGGATCACGTTGTCGAAATCCCAGCCATGGGCGACGTTGTACCAGCCGATGAAGCGGATGCCGTACTTCGACTCGTACTCGCGGACCTGCCGGGCGAACAGGGTCCTCATGTAGAACTTGAAGAAGGCGTCGCGCCCGCGTCGGACCGAGAAATAGGTCGCCAGCACGGGCACGCGGACGGTCCTCCTTCCTCGGATGTGTGGGGCCGACCGTCGGGCGCTGGCCGGCTGCGGCTCCGGCGGGCGCCGGGGCGGCCTATTGTCGCACGGGCCCTTCCGGCGACGAGGGGTCCGGGGCGTCAGGTCCCGGGTCGGTCGAGGCGGCGGGTCCGGCAGCTGGCAGGTCCGTCGCCCGCGGCGCGGCGTCCGTGAGGGCCGGGAGGGCGTCCGTGCCTGCTCGCGCATCCTCGAGCTCGCCGACCGTCCGCGTGGCACTCGCCAGCGGGCGGCGGCGACTGCGGCGATCGGCGGCGACGAGCCGGAGCAGGAAGATGATCGTCTGGCCGGCGACGAGGAGCAGGATGATCACGGCGAACAGCAGCGCCGCGCTGATCCAGATCGGCCAGTTCCACGCGACGGTGAGCGGCGTGAGGACGATGAACGCGACCAGGACGACGAGCTGGAACCGGAAGCAGCCGAGCCCCGGGCCGCGGTCCGCGTCGAGGTCATCGCCCTTGTACTGGATGGGCTGGCGGTTGATCACGAGCGGGAACTGTACCGGGGAGCGGCGCAGCGCAGGAGAAGGGGGCCGGGAGCGTGCCGAACACGCGCGGCCCCGGGACTAGGCGGTTTCGACCTCGGTTCGCGGCCGCTCCCGACGGGCGAGTCGGTCCTGCAGCCGGAACCACTCGCCCGCGAACGGCAGGAACCACGGCCGGCCCTCGTACGGCGCCGGCACGAGCGGGAACGGGAGCTGCGACAGGGCGGGTGCCGGGCCGCCGCCGAGCCACTCGCCGACCGCCGTCCCGAGCGCGGTCATCATCGCGACGCCCGTTCCGCAGCAGCCCATCGCGTAGGTGACGCCGTCCCTGCGCCCGACGTGCGGCATCCGGTCGAACGTGAACCCGACATTGCCGCCCCACGCGTAGTCGACGCGGTAGCCGGCGAGCTGAGGGTGGACCTCGAGCATGCCCTTGTGGAGGATCGAGGCCGTGTGGTCGACGTTCGTCGGCAGGAAGCTCGCCCGGCCGCCGAAGATCATCCGCCGGTCCTCCGAGACGTGCCAGTAGTAGAGGAAGTTCTTCGTGTCGAAGAAGGCGCGGCCCCGCGGCGACAGGCTCCGTGCCAGCTCCTCGGGGAGCGGCTCGGTCGCGATGATGTAGCTCCCGATCGGAATGACCCGTCGCCGGAGCGACGGCACGACGCCGTCGGTGTAGCCGTTCGTCCCGACGACGACCTCCTTCGCGAGGATCGCGCCGCCGGTCGTCTCGACGACGAGCTGCCCGTCGGCCTGGCGCCGGACCGCCTTCGCCCGGATCCCCTCGTGCAGGTCGACGCCCGCACGTTCCGCCGCCCCGGCCAGCCCCGCGAAGTACTTCCCCGGGTGGAGCAGACCGCTCGGCGGGAACACGAGACCACCGTGATAGAAGCTCGTCCCGATCTCCTCGTGGAGGTCCGCCCTGGGGACGTAGTGCGCCTCGACCCCGAACCGGCGAAGCGTCTCGACGGACGCCTCGAGGTGCTCTGCGTGCGACGGCGCCCAGGCCAGGTCGAGGAAGCCGCGCTCCCGGAACTCGCAGTCGATCGCCTCGTCGGCGATGAGCCGCTTGACGAGGTCGTAGGCGTCCATCGTCTCGCGGAACAGGGCGCGGCCGGTCTCCTCGCCGTGGCGGTCGATCAGCTCCTGCGGGCCCCACTTGTAGCCGGGATGGACGATCCCGCCGTTCCGCGTCGAGCCTCCGAATCCGAGGTGCTCGGCTTCGAGGAGGGTGACGGCCGCGCCCCCTCGGGCCAGGACGCGCGCGGCGTTGATCCCGGTGTACCCGCCGCCGATGACGACGACGTCGGCGCGGTCCGGCAGCGGTCGATCCCGCCGTGATGGCAGCACCGGCATCGTGGCGTGCCAGTACGGCCGCCGCTCGTAGTCGCGGTTCAGCGTCGAGGAGATCCGCGTCGTCGGCATCGACATCGCCCGGAGGGTAGCCGACGGACGGCGGACGGGCCGGCGTGTCCCGGCAGGTCGGTTGTGGCCGTCAGGCAGGACTCCGCGCTGGCACCCGGCCCGGTCAGGCCTCGGCCGCCTCGTATGCCAGACGACCCCCCGCGATCGTCGCCAGCACGACACCGGACAGCTCGCGGCCGAGCAGGGGCGTGTTCTTGCCGCGCGACGCGAGTGCTGCGGGCGTGACCCGCCATGACGCCGCGCGGTCGAACACGACGAGGTCGGCGGCGGCTCCCTCGACGAGCCCCGGCCCCGGCGCCTCCCCGCGTCCCCGCGCGGCGCCAAGGACCGCGGCCGGCCCAGTGGTCAGCGCGGCGATCGCCCGATCGAGCGGCAACAGGCCCGCGTCGACCATCGCCAGAACCACGCCCAACGCCGTCTCGAGGCCGCTGATCCCGTTCGCCGCGAGGCCGAACTCGACGTCCTTGTCGACGCTCGTGTGCGGCGCGTGGTCGGTCGCGATCGCATCGGCCGTCCCGTCGAGCAGGGCCGCGCGGCAGGCCGCCGCGTCCGCCACGGACCGGAGCGGAGGGTTCACACGGAGCGAGGACGCGTACGGCGCGGCCACGAGTGCCGACCGCTCGTTCGCCCACGGATCCCCGTCGCCGTCCCACGCCCAACGCCGCGCCCCTGCGAGCCACTCGTCGGACAGGGCGAGGTGGTGGGGCGTCACGTCGCACGTCACTGGCAGGCCCCCGGCCTTGGCCCGCCGGACGAGCTCGAGGGCGCCGGCGGTCGAGACGTGCGTGAGGTGGAGACGAGCCGCCGGCACGTCGCGGACGACGTCCGCGAGGAGGGCGAGGTCGCGCGCTACGGCGGCCTCCTCTGCCGCGGCCGGCCAGCCGCGCAGCCCCAGCACGGTGGCCACGTACCCGTCGTTCGCCTCGGCGCCGGCTGTGAGCGTCGGGTCCTCGGGGTGCTCGACGATCGGCAGCCCGAGCTCCGCCGCGTACGCGAGCGCGTTGCGCATGAGCGGTGCGGACGCGACGGGTGCCCCGTCGTCGCTGAACCCGGCGACTCCGGCCGCGGCGAGCTCGCCGAGCGGTGCGAGGACGTCGCCCGCGCGCGCCGCCGTGATCGCTCCCCAGGCGAGCAGGCGAACCGGCGAACCGGATGCGGCCGCGGCGCCGCGGACCCGCTCGAGCACCGCCGGATCGTCCAGCGCCGGTGTCGTGTTCGGCATCGCGCAGACCGTCGTGAAGCCGCCGTGCGCCGCCGCCGCCAGGCCGGACGCCACTGTCTCGGCATCCTCGTTGCCGGGCTCGCGGAGATGGACGTGGAGATCGATGAAGCCCGGCGCGACGACCACGCCCCGGTCGTCGATCCCGTCGGCCTCCTCGCCCTCCAGCCACGTAACGGCCTCGATGAAGCCGTCGGTCACGACGATCTCCCCCGGGCCCTCCCGACCGCTCGCCGGATCGACGAGCCACGCCCGGGAGATCTCGAGGTCCGCGACGATCTCGCCGACGGAGCCGCCGACCGGCGCGAGGGTGCTCATGTCGAACGCATCCCAGCCGATCGCACGCCGGCCAGCAGGTAGAGCAGCGCCATGCGCACCGCGACGCCGTTCCGGACCTGCTCCTCGATGAGCGACCGCGCGCCCGCGGCGACGTCCGGCGCGATCTCGACGCCCTCGTTCATCGGCCCCGGATGGAGAACGACCGCGTCCGGCTTCGCGAGCGCGAGCCGCTCGCGGGTCAGGCCGTAGCGTGCCGCGTACTCGCGGAGGGACGGCAGCAGCCCGGACGCCATCCGCTCCTTCTGGATCCGAAGCGCCATGACCGCGTCGGCATCACGAAGTGCCTCGGGCAGCGATGACGTCGCGTGAAAGGCATGGCCCGCGATGCCCCGCCGCGCCCATGTCTCGAAGCCGCGGAGGAGCGTCGCCGGCCCGCAGACCCAGACGTCGGCGCCGGCGGCGCTGAGCGACCACAGGTTCGACCGCGCGACCCGCGAATGCAGGACGTCGCCGAGGATGACGACCTTCCGGCCGGCGAGCGAGAACGAGCCGGGGTCTCCGGTGCCGATCGCGGCCCGGAGCGTGTACAGATCGAGGAGCGCCTGGGTGGGATGGCCGTGCCAACCGTCGCCGCCGTTCAGCACCGAGCCCGAGAACGTCTCCGCGGCGAGATACGGCGCGCCGGAGACGGAATGCCGCATGACGAGCATCTCGGCGCCGAGGGCCTCCACGGTCCGGACCGTGTCGACGAGCGACTCGCCCTTCGTCACGGACGAGGTGGCGGCAGCGATGTTGACGACGTCGGCGGAGAGGTTCTTCGCGGCGACCTCGAACGACACGCGCGTCCTCGTCGACGGCTCGTAGAAGAGGATCGTCACGTTCCGGCCCCGGAGGGCGGGCACCTTTGTGATCGGCCGGGCGAGGACCTCGCGCATCGCGTCCGTCGTTCGCATCACGAGGTCGATGTCCGCCCACGACAGCACGTCGACGTCGAGGAGATGGCGGTGGCGCCAAGCGACCTCCTGGCCATCGGGCGGCGAATCGACGATCGGGACGGCGATGGGAACGTCGGTGGCCGGACTCTCCGACGCAGCGCGGTCCCGGTCCGCGACCGTCATCCGACCGGCGCCGCGGTCCGTTCGGCCGCGCGATCGATCAGGACCGCGTCTTCCCGGTCGATCTCCTCGAGGTGGACGCGGACGACCTCCTCGCGGGAGGTCGGGACGTTCTTGCCGACATGATCCGCCCGGATCGGGAGCTCGCGATGGCCACGATCCACGAGCACGGCCAGTCGAATGGCCTGCGGCCGGCCGAAGTCGACGAGGGCGTCCATCGCGGCCCGGATCGTTCGGCCGGTGTAGAGGACGTCGTCGACGAGGACGATCGTGGAGCCGTTGAGGTCGAAGGGAAGGTCCGTGCCCTTGACGATCGGCTGCTGCGCGACGAGCGACAGGTCATCGCGGTAGAAGGTGATGTCCAGGGCGCCGACCGGGATCGTCGTCGACTCGTTCTCGTCGATCGCGGCCGCGATCCGGCGGGCGAGCGGGACGCCGCGGCGCCGGATGCCGACGAGCGCGAGACCGGCGGTTCCGGCCTGCTTCTCGACGATCTCATGCGAGATCCGGACGACGGCTCGACGGATCTCGTCGGCGGTCATGATCTGGCGGCCGCTCATCGCTCCTTCCCGGGCCTCGCTGGGCGCTCATGCGGCCTCACGGGGCCGTCCGAAGGGGTCGCGATCAGGATACCGCGACACGGCGGGCCCGAGCGGGCTGCGACCAAGGGCCGGGAGCGGGCGACGAGTGGCGCGTGGGGCCAACGCCCCGCAGCGAGCCGCCGTCAGTAGACCGAGACAGTCACCCTGGTCGTCCCCGACCATGAGGGACAACCGCAGACGGCGAAGAAGTCCGGCGTGTAGAGGTCGATGATCCGGTTCTTCGAGGACAGGACCGGACCGTAGTCCGTCACGATCCGCTCGAGGCAGCCACCGCCGCCGCACACGACGATCGTCGTGCCGCGCGGCAGGCGCATCGCCGTGGTCCCGTTGCCGTAAAAGGTCGCGACGCCCGTCAGCGTGTAGCGCGGCGGCTTGAGCGCCGAACCGCTGTGGGCCCCGGGGAGCGTGACGCTGGGGCGGCCACGAACGACGATCGCCGGCGCCGTGCCGGGTTCCGTGAAGGTCGTCGTGGCATCGACACGGCCCTGTCCGGCGAACCGCGAATCGACGGACACCGTCGTGGCTCCGACGGTCGCGAACGCGTTGCTGTTCAAGGACTGGAACGTCGCCGGGTCCACGACGGCGGCGGGCACAGGCCCAGCAGATGCCGCGATGGCCGGCAACGAACCCAGGGCGAGGGCGGCGGTGAGCGCCGCGCCCGCGACCAGACGGGTTGGTCGCACGATCCGCGGACCTTAGCGCGATTCGGACGCCCTCGTGGGCCCCGTGGCGCCTGACGGTCCGCCGGACCGTCTCGTCGAGACCGCCTTCCGCGCCGGGTTTCGCGACCGCCCGATCAGCGGATGACGACGACGCGGTCCGGCAGCGTCTCGATCGTGCCCGCGCCATGGTCCGTCCAGGCGAGGACGAGGATCCTGCCGCCCGCCTCGGACCCATCGGACGACGGTGCCGCCCAGACGAGCTTCCCGGCCGAGATCGAGAAGCCTGCATTCGCCCGGACTGCGTCGAGGATCGGCTTGCGGAGGTCGAGCCGGCCGTCCTCGTTGACGGCGTAGAGGCTGAGGTGTCCGACGTTCGGATCCTGGGAATCGGCGATCCAGACGGCGACCTTCGATCCGGTCGGATCCCACCGAGCATCCCAGTCCGCCATGCGCCCGGCGGCCACCGTAGTCTCGTGGCGCTCGTCCGCCTGGTCCGTCGCGAGCGAGGTGGCGGTCGGCGTGTCTGTCGGCGCAGAGCTGCCGGTGTTCCAGTCTCCGACGACGAGGCGTCCCGCGTCGGGAAGGTAGACCGCGGAGTCGGCTGCCTTCCGCAGCGACCCGGTCCAGTAGATCGCCCGATGGCCGGTCGGGTCCACGGACGGCCGCCACGTTCGACCGGTCTGCGGTTCGGGGACCTGGCCACCGGTCGCGGGGTCCAGCAGGTACGAGATCGCCTCCTGATGGACGTCGCTGCTCCCGTCCGCCGCGGCAACGTCGACGACCGTGCTGCCGACCGCGATGTCGTCGGCGAGCCACGAGGCGAACGACGACCGATGGTCGGTCGTCACCGCCCGCGCCGCGCGATCGCCGACCTTCCAGACGTAGATGTCCGAGCCCAGGGAGCTGTCCGATGGCCGAGCGGTGAAGGCGAACCAGGTCCCGCTCGGCGAGTACGCGGCGGACTGGCCGACCATCACGACGTCCTGGGCGATCAGGACCGGGCCGCCGGGCGTCGGCGAGGGCGAGACCGGGATGACGGACGGGAAGCTGGCCTCGATCGATGGCGCGTTCGTCACCGTCGCCGACGGGCTGGCGAACGACGAGGGTGACGCGGTGCGAGGGGACGACGATGGCGGCGGCGCCGGCGTCCCGGTTGCGGGCGCCGGGGACGGCGTGGTCCGGGGGCTGTCGATGGGCCGAAGGGTGACCGTCGGGATGGGCGTCGCCGGGGGTTGCGTGCCGCCGTCGGCGCTTGCCGTCGCGAGGTCGCTCGCCGATGGCGTGGCATCCGGCCGTGCGGTTGCGACGGCCACGACCGAGATCGTCGCCACGTGACCGGGCGCCGCCTCGTCCACGACGATCAGCTGGTTCGTGTTCTGCGACCCGAAGACCGATCGCGGCTCCGACGTCAGCGCGACCGGCTGGTCATCGACGGCGGCGGCCGGTCCACAGTCCGCGGCGTTCGTAGCGCAGACCGCCTTCACATCGACGGTCCGAACGCGGTACGTCCCGTCCTGACCCTGGCTCACGTATCGGACCTGGCCGCCGACCGGGATCGGCGTCGCGGTCACGGCGGACGCGACCGAGGTGCCGAGGGCGACCGCGCCGGCGGATTGCGCGGTCGGGTGGTCGCCGCCGGGAAGCCGGGAGGAGGTCAGCGTCCCGACGACGACCACCGCGACGAGCGCGGCAACGAACACGGTGGGAGGTGACGCGAGGCGCCGGCCGCGGCCGGCGATCCGTAGCCGGTCCCGGAAGCCAGATTCCCGCTCGATGGCCGCGGACGTCCGCGCCCAGAGATCGCGGGGAGGAACGGGGAGATCGGTTCGGAGCTGGCGAAGGGCCGCCCGATCGGCCTCGTAGGCCGCGGCGTCGGAGCGGCACTTCGGGCAGCCCGCGAGGTGCTCGTCGAGCCAGCGAGATTCGCTCTCGGACAGGAGATGATGAAGCCGATCCGAGATGGCGAGGCGGGCTCGAGCGTGGACGCCGGCGCCCGCCTCCGATCCGGTGCCGTCCCGGCCGCTCATCGGGCGCCTCGCGGCGGCTGGTTCGCGGCGCTTCGGGCATCCGCCTCGGCGTCAGCGGCTGCTTCCGCTTCGCGTTCCGTTGCGAGCGCCTGGCGGAGGCTATCGCGGGCACGGGTGAGGAGTGCGCGGGCGGCAACGTGGCTCACGCCCAGGGCCGCGGCCAGCTCGAGACCGGTGAGGTCGTGGAGCTCGGCCAGGAGGAGCGCGGCGCGCTGACGCTCCGGGATCCGGGCGAGCGCCCGCTGCATGTCGCCGGACAGATGCGCGTCCATGACGAGCCGCTCCGTCGAGGGCGCCGCACCGCGACTCTCTCCGGTCCATGGCAGGAACCGGATGATCTTCTGGCGGCGGATGTGGTCGAGCGCGACCCGATGGGCGATCTGGTAGAGCCAGGCGCGCGCGTTCTCGGGCTTCTCGAGGGCGTCGTAGTTGCGGTAGGCCTTGATGAACGCGTCCTGCGTCAGGTCCGCGGCGAGCTCCGGATCGCGCAGCATCCGGATCAGATACGCGTAGATCTCGCCGTGATGCGCGGCGAACAGCGCCTCGACAAAGCCGGCGGCCGCGTCCTGCTCCCAGGCACCGCTCATCGTCGCTCCCCCAACGAACCCCCGGCCCATGCCGATCTGGTTGTCGAGGGCGCCGACCATGGATCCTCCGGATGTCGCGGACGCGGGGCGGAGGCGAGCAAGGTTGGGCGCCCGCTCCTGGCCCAAGAGACGCCGTGCTGCTGAGTGGTGTGACGCCGTCCCCGCCCCGGCGTGCAACCCATTACCCGCTCGCCTCCAGCGCGGCGACGCGAACGCGTTGCGCGCGGGCAACGAGCTCCTCGACGGCGTCCTCCGGGGACACGGGATTGACCGGCAGCCCCGTGCCCAGCTCCAGTCCGGCGATCTCGCGGAGGCGCGGGTGGATCTCCCAGTGCCAGTGGTACGTGGCGTCGACCTGCTCGCGGAGGGGCGCGGTGTGCAGAACGAGGTTGTACGGCGGGCCGTCGAGGGCCGATGACAGCGCGGCGAGCACCTGGCGAAGCGCCTCCCCCGCGGCGGCGACATCGCGATCCGTCGCCCGCCCGAAGTCCGCCTCGTGGTGACGCGGCACGATCCAGACCTCGAACGGCGAGCGCGACGCGTACGGCGCGAAGGCGACGGAGTCGTTGTCCTGCCAGATCAGCCGCTCCGGCCGGTTCGGCTCTTCGCGGACGAGTCGGCACCACGGGCATTCGCCCTCCCGGATCACGAACCGTGCGGCGCCGCCCAGCTCCTCGGCGATCCGGTGCGGGATCTGGGGCAGGTCGTAGAGGTCGAGGCAGAGATGGTTCGTCCGGGCGCCTGCCTGGGCGCCCCAGTTCTGGACGACCTGCAGATGGTCCGTCTGGGCCGTGCGGCGCGCGTCGGCGAGCGCGGAACGGACCTCGGTCAGGAGGCCGTTGACCATCTCGGTTCCGACGGCGTGCAGGGCCCGATGCTCGCCCGGCGGAGCGACGATGGTCCGCCAGCTGCCGCTCGCCCGGGCGTTCGTCAGCGACACCTGGGCGACGCTCGCCTCGAGCTCCCGCGCCTCCGCGTCCGTTCCCACGACGTGAAACGCGAAATCCTTCAGCGTCCGAAGCCGGATCCCCTCCCCGGCCGGGAGACGGCAGTTCTGGCAATCGCCACCGTCATCGACCGGATCGGCAGCGCGAGCGAAGCGGGACCGGTCGAAGGCGCGATCGACGATCGTCGCGACCCACCATCCGGTGATCGCGTCCTTGCGCAGCTCGAAGAGGCCGGCCGTCACGAGAGCTCGAGCTCGGCGCCGATCCGGTGGGCGAAGGCGGTCGCGAAGACGTGGGCCGCCCGCTCGACGGCGTCCGTCGATGGCGGTTCGTCCGGCCGACCGGCTTCGCGGGCGATCGAGGTCGACACCACGCCGGGCATGCCGCAGGCGTCGATGAGCTCGAAGTCACGGAGGTCCGGATCGACGTTCAGGGCGATCCCGTGGTACGAGACCCCTCGCTCCACGCGGATGCCGAGGGCGCCGATCTTTCGGGCGGGACCGGCGTGGACGAGGCCAACAGGTCCGGCGGCCGCGGCCTCGCTGCCGTCGACCCAGCAGCCAGGATGGCCGTCGCGGCGAATCGCCGCGACTCCGAACGCAGCGCACGTGTCGATCATCGCCGCCTCGAGAGCGCGGACCAGCGGGCGAAGCATCAGCCCGCGCCGGGACAGCGCGATGATCGGATACGCGACCAGCTGGCCGGGTCCGTGGTAGGTGACCTCGCCGCCTCGTTCGACACGGATCACCTCGATGCCGCGTCGCTGCAGCTCGTCCGCGGAGGCGCGGACGTGGGACTCGTCCGCCTGGCGGCCGAGCGTCAGGACCGGCTCGTGCTCGAGGAGGAACAGGCGGTCCGGGATCCGGTCCTCGGCGCGCGCGGCGGCGGCGTCCTTCTGGAGCGCCCACGCGTCCCGGTACCCGATCCGGCCGAACCACTCCGCCTCCAGCGGCCGGAGCTCCGGGGTGTCGATCGGGGCGAGGTCCGGGCCCGCGAGACGCTCCCGAACGGCGATGTGGTCCACGAAGGGACGATACCAGCCAACCCGTCGCGGGCAGTCACGCGGCCCCGGCGATGACGTCCGCCGCGATCGACAGGTCGCCGACCAGCGCGGCGAGCATCCGCTCGCGATCCTCCGGCGTGCGGGCCCGGAGGATCGCCGACGGGTGGAACGTCGCGAGGAGCCGCGGCCCGCCGTTCACCGCGGGCAGGAGCTGGCCGCGCTGCTCGGTGATCCGGAAGTCGCGTCCGATCACGGCCTGCGCAGCGGTGGCGCCGAGGGCGACGAGGAGCTCCGGACGGACGATCTCGGTCTCCAGGTCCAGCCACGGCCGGCATGCCCGGATCTCTGCCTGGTTCGGCCGCTCGTGGAGGCGCCGCTTGCCGCCCGCGGTCGGCTTCCACTTGAAGTGCTTCACGACGTTCGTCACGAAGACGTGCTCACGATCGATCCCCGCGTCGACGAGGGCACGATCGAGCATCGCCCCGGCCGGCCCGACGAACGGGCGGCCCGCGAGATCCTCGCGATCGCCGGGCTGCTCCCCGACGAGCATGAGCGGCGCCTGCGGGCGACCCTCGCCGAAGACCGTCTGCGTCGCACGGGCGTACAGGTCGCAGGCGGTGCAGCCGACGGCGACCAAGCGTGCGCGGTCGAGGCCCTCGCCCGGAGCGATGGATCGCGCGGGATGATCGAGGGGCACGGGATCGAGGGGCCGCTGCGTCTTGGGCGTCACCGGACCAGCGTGGGCGTTGCCCGGATCAGCGGGCGACGGCACGCACCCCGCCGACGTTTCGGCCGGCGATCAACTTCCGGCGGGCGGCTTCACCCTGTTCGCCCGGTCGTTCACGTGGGTCACGTCGATCCTGAGCGTGACGGGCGTGGGCACGCCGTCGATGTCCCAGTCGCCGTTGACGAGGAGTGCGACGAGGTAGCCGCCGCTCCGGGCCAGCCAGAGATCCGCCGACCCGCTGGTCAGGCCCGCCGCGGCCGCATCCGCGTCGCCGGAGTCCGCCCGGTAGTGGACGGTCGCGACGCCATTCTTCTTCTCGGGGCCGATCTTCACGATCGCGCTCGCGAGGCTCTCGAACCCGGCTGCGAGGTCGGTCGGCGACAGCGCGGTGAACGCGGCGTCGAAATCCGCGGCGCCGCCGGGACTCTTCTGCCAGCGACCGCCGCCGGGCTTCAGCCACGCCTCATCGCCGATCACGATCGCATCGAGACGGCCCCCGTCCAGACCGTCGACGCCGATCATCGTGAACTGCGCGGCGGGGTTCTCGGTCTGGATGATCGTCGAGGTCATCGACACCTTGCCGTCCGGGGTGCTCGCGGGCACGAGACCGGTGCTGACCACCGCCACCCGGTACGAGTCGAGATCGCTCAATCCGTCCGCGCCGTCGACGAAGTCCGGCGCCCCGCCGGACGCCTCGGGCCTCGGGGTCGGCACCTCGTCCGACTCGGCGGGCTCGTCGGTCGGAAGCGGTTCGGGGGTCCGGGACACGCGGCTGGGAACGGGCGTGACCTGGGCGGTCAGGACGTCGCAGCCGCCCAGGACCGCGACGAGGACGACGGCCAGAAGCCCGATCAGCGCGACGGGCGTGGTGCGACTCGAACGAGGGTGGCCGGGGGGCCGGCGCGACAGCCGCAAGCGGTGCTTCCTCGGGGGCGACGGGACGGCGGGAGAATAGCAGCCGCCGGCATGGCTCACGACCCGTCGGCCGGCTCCAGGAGCCCGAACGTTGCGAGGTCCGCTCGGAGCGTCGGCGCGTCGACGAACCGGAGGGCGTGCATCCCGACGCCGCGCGCGGCCTCCACGTTCGCCGGCTGGTCGTCGACGAAGATCGTGTCGCCGGCGTCGAGCCCGTACCGGTCCAGGAGGACCCGGAAGATCCGCGGGTCCGGCTTCACGAGCCGCTCGAAGCCGGAGACAACGATCCCGGCGAACCACGCCAGGAACGGATAGCGGCCCTCGGCGAACGAGAAGGTTTCCGCGGACCAGTTGCTCAATGCGTAGAGCGGGACACCGGCGGCGCGAAGCTCGGCGAGGATCTCGACGGTCGGCTCGATCGCGTCACCGAGCGTCTCGGGCCACCGCTGCCAGTAGGCGTGAATTTCGTCGCGCCACTCCGGATACCGGGTTGCGAGCTCCTCGACGGCCTCCGACCAGGGCCGTCCGGCGTCCTGGGCGAGGTTCCATTCCCTCGTCGTGACCGTGGCGAGGAACGTCTCCATCCGCGCCTCGTCGTCGAAGATGGAGCGATAGAGGTAGCGGGGATCCCAGTCGATGAGGACGCCGCCGAGATCGAAGACGACCGCGGGGCCAGGGGCGTCCGTCACCCCATCTGCTTCTTGGGCTTCGGCTCGGAGCTCCCGTCCTGCTTGACAACGGTCAGCTGGCCGTTGCCCTCCAGGTAGGCGCGAGACACGGCGGAGATCGAATCGACACCCTGCGCCCGCAGCTCGGACATCAGCTCCTCGTGGGTCAGCAGCTCCGAGCGAAGGTTCTTCGGGAGCGTGCGTCCGTTCTCGATGAGGAGCAGCGGGTCCGGATGGACGAACCGCTCGACGCGGGGCACGTGGTAGCCCAGCCAGTCGATGGCGTAGGCCCAGAAGATGATCGTCGCGACCAGGATGATCCCGTCGCTGACCGAGTTGTACTGGCCGGCCATGGCGTTCTGCGCCGCGTCGGCGATCAGCACGATCACGAGCAGGTCCGACACGCCCACCCCTCCGGTCTGCCGTTTGCCGGTCAGCCGGAGCAGCAGGAAGAGGGCGAGATAGACGATCGTCCCCCGGATGACGATCTCGAGGACCGGTGTATCCGGGGCGAGGATCTGCGACAGGTCGATGTCCACCAGCGGCTCCTGACGATGCGGTTTGGGCGGGCGAAGGCGACATCGTCGCCGAAGCGGCCGGTTCCGGCTCGCGACGACCCGGTCTGATCGCCGTCGTCAGGGAGATCGGTCGTCGAAGAAGCGGAGCTCCGGTCGAATGTCGGCCCTCGACGCGATCTCGATCTGGGCCCACGAATAGCGCGGCTGGCGGCGCCGGTCCGTGGGCGAGCCGGGGTTCACGAGCCAGCGGCCGTCGTCGAGCCGCTGGACGAGCGGGATGTGGCTGTGGCCGAAGAGGACGATCTCGACCTCGTCCGGCCCGAAGGCGCTCGCGGCGCGACGCGGTGTCGTGCGGCCGACGCCGAGATCGCCGTGGGTGAGGCCCAGACGGACCGCGCCGACCTGGACGACCTTCCGCCGGCCGAACCGGGCGACCAGGCCTTCGTCGTCGTTGTTGCCCGCAACGGCGTCGAAGGGCCCGAGCGCCTCGAACAGCTCCGGGACCTCGGGGCCGGTGAAGTCGCCGAGATGCAGGATCAGGTCGGCTCGTGCGGCGTGGATCCCGTCCCGGAGGGCGCGAGGCAGGGCTCGCCCGAACCGCGGCAGGTGGGTGTCCGAGACGACGGCGATCCGCATCTCCGGATCGTGCCCGATGTCGCCCCGCGAGGAGGGTGGCGGGGCCCGCGGCGTCGGCGGCGTGGCCGGCGTCCGCGGCGGGCGAGGTCACCAGCGCGGAACGACCTGGCGGCGCAGCCACTCCTCGGGCTCCTGGCGCGGGCGGATGACCTCGGCACGCCCGCCGCGGATCGCGATCTCCGGCGGGATCGGGTGCGACAGGAAGAGCGCTATCGATTCCGTGAAGCCATAGGCGCCAACATCGAGGATGGCGACGAGCGCGCCGACGCCGAGGTCGCCGCACTCGACGTTCCGGGCGAGGACGTCGAGACCGGAACAGAGGGGTCCGGCGATCGTGACGGGTCGTGGAGAACGCCCCTCCGGGCCGGCGGTGTTCGCGGTCGACGCTCCCGGGAAGGCCGCGAGCCGATGCTCCTGGCGAACCAGCGCGGGCCGGAGCACGTGATGGATCCCGCCGTCCAGGATCGCGACCTCCCGGCCGTTGACGACCTTCCGGTCGACGACCCGCGACAGGTACGCGCCAGCCGGCCCGACCAGCCAGCGGCCCGGCTCGACGAGCAGGCGTGCGCGCGCGAGGAGAGGATCCGCGGCCAGCTCGTCGATCAGCCGCGCGTATCCGACGCCGAGCGCATCGATGTCGAGCGGCTCCTCGCCGTCGGCGTAGGCGATCCCGAGACCGCCGCCGACGTCGATGACCTCGAGCGGGAGGCGCGTTTCGGCGGCCAGCTCGCGGGCCGCCCGAACGGTGGCGCGAGCGTGGGTGAGCAGCGTGTCCGCATCGAGGACGTTCGATGCCCCGAACGCGTGCAGTCCCACCAGGCGAAGGTGCGGAGAGCGGGCGATTCGGGCGGCTCCCTCCCGGACGTCGGAGCGGTCCATTCCGAACTTGCCGGCGCCGTCATCGCCGACGAGGCGGGTCCGCTCGAAGCCCGCGTCGGCGCGAACGGCGAGCCGGAGCATGACCGGAACGGGCGCCACGTCCCGCGGCCGGGCAGCGGCGAGCGCCTCGAGGCGGCCCAGCTCTCCCAGCGACTCGACCGTGACGGCGCGGATCCCGGCCCGGACAGCAGCCGCCAGCTCATCGTCCCGCTTGCCGGGGCCGGTCATGACGATCCGGCGGGGATCGACGCCGGCCGCGAGGGCCGTCGCCAGCTCTCCGGCGGATGCCACATCGGCACCTGCGCCGAGCCGCCCGAGCAGGTCGACGACGGCGAGCGCCGGGTTGGCCTTCACCGCGTACGCGATGTCCACGCGCTTCGGCAGGGCCGCGCGGAGCGCCGACTGGCGTCGCGCGATGCAGTCGAAGTCGTACAGGTACGCCGGGGTCCCGAACCGCGCCGCGAGCTCCGCCGGGTCGAGGCCGGCGAGCCCGTCCGCCGAGCGGATCTCGTGGTTGGGTTGCGGCCCACCAATCGAGGCGACGGCGGGCGCCTCACCCGTCGCGACCGGCGTCACCGGAGCGCCTCCTCGAGCGCGACCCGGGCGTCGGTCCGCTCGTCACGGTGCTTGACGATCAGGGCCGTCGAGGCGGCGAGTCCGTGCGACGCGGCAAAGGCGCCCTCGATGGCCCGCGTGCCGGGGACGACGACGGCCCCGGGCGGAACGACGAGCGGCCGCGCCGGCGAACCCTCCAGGACCCGGCCCGCGACGACGTCGTACAGCCGAGACGTTCCGGTGAGGATGACCCCCGCCGCGATGACGGCACGGCGGGCGACGAGCACGCCCTCGAGCAGGCATGCACCCGCGCCGACGAAGGCCTCGTCCTCGACGATGACGGGCCGTGCTCCCGGCGGTTCGAGCACGCCGCCGATGAGGACGCCCGCGGCGAGATGCACGCTGGCGCCGATCTGGGCGCACGACCCCACCAGCACGTGCGAGTCGACCATCGTCGCCTCGCCCACCCACGCCCCGACGTTGATGTACGAGGGTGGCATCACCACGACGCCGTCAGCGAGATGCGCGCCGCGCCGCACGGCGGTCCCGCCGGGGACAATCCGCCACGGACCACCCGCGAGGTCTGCCCGTGGCCCGAGCGCCACGCGGTCCCGGAAGGTGAGCGGCCCCGCCGTCCAGTCGACCGTGGTCCGGTCGGCGAAGGACGCGAGGATCGCCGACTTGACGTCGGGGCGCACGCGCCAGCCGTCCGGGGCGTTGCCGTCCGGCTCGGCCGCGCGCAGCCGGCCCGTCTCGAGGTCGTCGAGGATCGCGGAGGCATTCACGGCGGTGTTGGGGCCGGGCCGACGCCGGCCCGACGCGGCGACGTCGAGCTCGAGCGTGGGGTGCTGGAGCGCCGTCATGCCACCGCCTCCGCACTGTCCCGGCGGACCGCCGCGTTGGCCGCGGACGGACGGACCGCGAACCGGCCACCGCCGTCGATGAGCGCCAGATCGCGGAGCAGTGCGAGGAGGCGCGTCCGCGGCCCCTCCTCCAGCGGGAGCATCGGCGCCCGGAGCGTGTCCGAGGCGACGAGGCCCATCGCGGCGAGCGCCGCCTTCACGGGCACGGGCGACGGTGCGCCCTGGAAGTTGGCCCGCATCAACGGCAGCCAGCGCTCGTGGATCCGCCGCGCGTCGTCCCATCGCCCGTCGATCGCCGCAGCGCACAGGGACGCCATCTCGCCCGGGATCTCGTTCGACGCGACGGAGACGACGCCGTCGCCGCCCATCGCGAGGATCGCGAGGGTTGCGGCGTCGTCGCCCGACAGGACCGCGACGTCCCGCGGCCGATCCCGGCAGATCACGGCGAGCTGCTCGAGGTTGCCGCTCGCCTCCTTCACCGCCACGACGCGTGGGTGCTCGGCGAGTCGCAGGAACGTGTCCGCGTCCACGTTCGTGCCGGTTCGTCCCGGGACGTTGTAGACGACGATCGGGAGGTCGCCGTCCTCGGCAACGGCCTCGAAGTGGGCCCGGAGCATCCGCGCGTCCGGCCGGTTGTAGTAGGGCACGACGACGAGCGCGGCGTCCGCGCCGAGCTCTGCCGCCCGGCGGGTCGCCGTGATCGTCGCCCGCGTGTCGTTCGTCCCGGTCCCGGCGATGACCGGGACGCGACGGTCCGGACCCGCCGCGGAGGCTGCCTCGACCGTCAGGGCGATCAGTCGCTCCCGCTCGCCCGCGGACAACGTCGGCGCCTCGCCGGTCGTGCCGACGGGAACGAGGCCGTCGATGCCGGCGAGGAGCTGCCACGCGACGAGACGGCGGAATTCGGCCTCGTCGATCGCGCCGTCCTCGGCAAAGGGGGTGACGAGCGCGGTGAACGCTCCACGAAGCCAGGGGCGATCGGCGGGAACAGGTCGGGGAGTCATCGGTTCTCCTTCGAAGTGGGGCTGGGTTGGACGGGTCACGACGCGGCTAGGCGCGTCTCGCGAGGGCTGGAGCCACGGGCGAGCAGCTCGTCGACCACCGGATCGAACGGATGGAGTCCGGGCGTCCGCGATGAACGGGCGAGCCAATCGGCCGCGGCGAGCATCCCGGCGACGTATGCCGACCGATCACGGGCGGTCAGACGCAGCTCGACGGTCTCGCCGGCCGCATCGAACCCGACGAGATGCATGCCGGGCGACGAGCCGGCACGAACCGACACGACTTCGAGCTCCGGGCTGTGCGAGGAGGCGTCAGTGGCGGCTGCGATCCGGCTCGCGAGCATGCGCGCCGTGCCGGACGGCCGATCCGTCTTCGTCCGCCGGTGCCACTCGACGAGGTACGGCTCGAAGCCTTCAACGGCGCCGAAGAGCACCGCGGCCTGGTCGACGAGACGCGCGAACAGTGAGACGCCGATGCTGAAGTTGGGAGCGGCGACGGCAGCCGCGCCCGACCGTCGGAGGGTCGCCTGGACCTCGTCGCGATCGCCGTCCCAGGCCGTCGTCGCGATGACGAACCGGCGGGCTCCGCCGGCAACCGCCGCTCGCACGTTGGGCAGGACGGAGGACCCGCGCGAGGCCTCGACGACGAGATCGGCCGCCGCGAAGGTCGCCGCTTCGTGCCGCCCGCCACGCGGCCGGCCGACGAGTTGGACGTCGTCGCCTCGTCGCCGCAACGCTCCCGCGACAGCCTGTCCCAGCGCGCCGTCGCCCATCACGATCGTCGTCATGTCGTCCTCCGGTTGGTTGAGCCGGTCCGGAGGCAACAAAAAAGCCGCGGTCACCTTCGTGGTGCCGCGGCCCCTGAGCCTCCGATCCCTGGAGGCTCCCGTCGTGCGTTGTGCGCGCCGGCTACCGCCCCAGGGCCCGGACGTCGGGCCGCCGGAGCTTCTTCTTCGAGTCGACCGAAGGAAGCCAGCGCATCACGGGGATCGTGCCGCACGGCCAGCAACAATGCAAGGGATATCCGGTCGTCAGTGGAAATATTCAATGTGGAAGAACGAGCCGGGGGAGCGCGGCCGCCGGTTCAGCCCGGCCGTGGCGTCGTCGGCCAGCTCCTCGAGAGCGCCTCCGCGGCCGGGACGAAGTAGTAGGCACCGGTGAGCGGATGGGTGAACCGCGTCAGCTCGTCCCGACCGACCCCGGCCCGCGCGACCATGGATTCGAGCATCGCCTCGAGGCGCTCCCGATCCCGGGCGAAGCCGACGAAGATCGTCCCGTGGTCGAGCAGCGTCCCGTAGCCGATGTTCCGCCGGAAGATCTTCCCGAACGTGTCCTGGTCCGTCCGCGCCACGTGCGACGTCGGGGGCAGCGGGTCCAGCTCGTCGCCCTCCGCCTTCTCGCGGCCCATCGCCCGCTCCTGATCGGCGACCGGCAGCGTCTCCCACGCCCGCGCATCGTGCTGCCACTGCTGGAGCAGGAGCACGGTGCCGCCTTCGCCCGGCTGCCCCGGCTCGATCGCGATCTCGGACGGCGCCTCGACCAGGGTCGGGTTCTCGGTTCCGTCGACGAAGCCCGTCAGGTCGTGATCGTGGTGGTACGGCCAGCCGACCATCTCCCGGGCGACGTCGGCGTGCGGCCGGAGCGCCTCGGTGACGAGCCGCTCGACGTCGAACACGGCGTCGTACGACGCGCCGGTGATCCATACAACGACGTCGTGCTGGGTGGCGGGCATCGTGTAGCCGTCCCGCCCCACGACCGGCTCGTTGAACCCGCGGAGGCGTGGCGGCGCGTCGTCCGGGGCGACCGCCGCCCAGAGCTCCGGCCGGAACCCGGCGACCACGTTGACACCGCCGATCGTCGTCCGCGGCTCCCGAAGACCGGCCACGTCGCGGACGAGCGAGACCGGGTCGGCGTCGGGACGGGCATCGAACTCGAGGTAGGCATGGGACATCGTCCCGAGGGCAAAGATCCCGGTCTGCGGCATCGCCATGCGCGGAGCATAGGGCTCAGCCGCCTCGCCGCGGCCCGCTCACGAGTGCCGGCGCGACGCGCTGGCGACGTCATCGATTCGGGGTCGGACGCGCGACAATCGCCCCGATGAGCCCGCCCCCGTCTCCCCTGCCCCTCGGCGCTCAGTCTTTGGACGCGGCCCGTTGCAGGTCCTGACCGCCGTCCTCGCGCTGCTCGTCGCGATCGCGATCCTCTACGAGGTCTCGCGCCGGCTCGGCGTTCCGTATCCGACCCTGCTCGTGCTCGGTGGGCTGGCCCTCGCGGTCGTCCCGGATCTCCCGCGGATCGAGATGAGCCCGGATCTCGTCCTGTCGGTGTTCCTGCCGCCGCTCCTCTTCACGGCTGCGGTCGGGACGCCGGTGCGCGAGATCCGGACGAACCTCGCGCCGATCCTGCGGCTGTCCCTCGGCCTGGTCCTGTTCACCATGACGATCGTCGCGGTCGTCGCCCATGCGGCCGTTCCCGCGCTCGGTTGGGCAGGCGCCTTCACGCTCGGCGCGATTGTCGCGCCGACCGACGCCCCAGCGGCCACGTCGACATTCCGCCGGCTCGGGACGCCCCGGGTGATCGTCGCGCTCGTCGAGGACGAGGCGCTGTTCAACGACGCCACCGCCCTCGTTGCCTATCGCGTCGCGCTCGCGACCGCCGTCGGCGGCGCGTTCGTCCTGTCGAGCACGATCGCGGAGTTCGTCGTCGCGGCGGTCGGCGGGATCCTCTTCGGGATCGTCGTCGGCCGGCTCGCCGGCGAGATCCTCAGGCGGCTCGACGATCCACCCGTCGAGGTCGCGATCTCGCTCGTCCTCCCGTTCGTCGCGTATCTGCCGGCCGATCGGGTCGGCCTGTCCGGCGTCCTGGCTGCCGTGACGGCCGGTCTCGTGATCGGCAGCAATCTCGGCACGATCCTGACGCCGAACAGCCGGATCCTCTGGCTCACCACCTGGAAGATGATCGGGTTCGTCCTGAACGGCTTCCTGTTCGTCCTGATCGGGCTGGAGCTCCCGACCATCGTCTCGGGCCTCGGGTCCTACTCGGTGGGCCAGCTCGTCGCGATCTGCCTCGTCGTGGGCGCCGTCGTCGTCGTCAGCCGGATCGTCTGGGTGTTCGCCGCGAGCCTCCTGCCAAACTCGCCGCGTCGTGCGCTCGCCCGGCGCGATCCCGCCGTCGCCCGGCGGCTGACGCTCGTCGTCGCCTGGGCGGGACTCCGCGGGGCGGTGTCGCTGGCCGCCGCGCTGGCCCTTCCCGCGGCGTTCCCCGAACGGAACCTCGTCCTGCTCGTGACGTTCGCGGTGATCCTGATCACGCTCGTCGGCCAGGGCCTGACCCTGCCGTTCCTCGTCGCCCGGGCCGGTTGGGACGGCGTCGAGGCGGACGGCGACGAGGACTCGCTGGCTCGTGCCGCCGCCTACGACGCAGGACTCGCGGAGGTCGCGGCTGCTCGCGCGCGCTGGCCGACCCACGGACCGCTGCTCGACCGCCTCGAGTCCGGGCTCCGGGACCGGACGCGGCACCTCGCGACGGACGACGAGGACGAGTCGGCCGAGCGTCGCCAGGAGCGTGTGGAGCACGAAGCGATCCAGCGGGACGTGATCGCCGCGGAGCGGCAAGCGGTCCTCGAGCTGCGGAACCGGCGGGTGATCAACGACGAGACGTTGCGGGCGATCGAGCGCGAGCTGGACCTCGAGGAAGTCCGGATGGAGGGCTAGCGCGGAGCCGGCGGGCAGCGTCGTGGGACCGCGCTGTTTCGCGGCGGCGGAATCGCGCACACTCACGACGTTCACGTGTCTTTGGAGGGGCGGCATGGCCGAGCGGTACGAGTCCAGCGTCACGGCGATCTCGTGGATCCCGTCGGAGGCGATCGAAGGCCTCTCGAAGGTTCCCTTCGAGCTGGGCGTGACCCACTACGACGAGCCGCCACCGGACCGGATCGACGACATCGAAGCGCTGCGGCTGAGCGATCGCTTTCGCGAGGCGAATGAGCTGCGGGCCTTCGTCGAGGTCGAGGATGGTCGGATCGTCGGCCACGGCCACCTGGGCCAGGGACACATCGGCGCGACGACGGTCCGGGTCGGTCCGGCCGCGATCCGGTTCCCGGCGGTGCATCTGCCGGACATCCAGCCCGAGCCGGAGGTCCGGCCGGACGCGGTCCGGTTCGTCCAGACGGTCGGGGGCCGAATGGGGATCCCGACGCCTCGGCCCGTCGCCCGGCGACCGTTCGTCCAGTTCTGGCCGTCCATCGCGTGGACGACGCTTGCCCTGACGATCCACGCGGACCGATCGGCCGAGCACGAGCTCGTCGGCGCGAGTCCGTTCCCGCGGCACTGGATCTACGACGCGGACGGACAGCTCGTCCACAAGTCGGGTGTCGTCGATTTCAAGAAGTGGTTCAACGAGTCGTTCGGCCTCCAGACGCCGTGGGGCGCGACGGACTCGCCGGCCGTCGTCTCCAGTGTCGAGTCGGCGCTCGAGCGGCAGCTGTCCGCCGGGATCATGGGGAGCGCGACGAAGCCCAGGATCCGCACGATCGCCGAGGACGGGATCCTGATGAGCCAGGGCGACATGGCGGACGAGGTCTACCTGATCCTCGACGGGATGTTTGCGGTCGAGGTCGATGCCGAGCCCGTGGCCGAGATCGGGCCCGGGGCGGTCGTTGGCGAGCGTGCGGCGCTCGAAGGCGGCGTCCGAACGGCGACGCTACGGGCCATCACCCGAGCGCGGGTCGCCGAGGTGCCCGCCGATCAGCTCGACCGCGAGGCGCTCGGCGCGCTGGCGGGGACGCACCGACGCGAGGGCGACCGCCCGGCGTAGGTCAGCCGCCGGCCATCGCGGGCAGGAGGAGCAGCGAGTCCTCGTCGCGCACGGGCGTGTCCAGACCGTCGAGATGGCGGACGTCCGTGTCGTTCAGGAACACGTTCACGAACCGGTTGAGGCCGCCGTCGGCGGCGAGGACCTGGGCCGACAGCCCGGGGTACTGCGCCACGAGCCCGTCGACGACGTCACGGACCGTTGCTCCGCCGACCTCGATCAGCTTCAGCCCGGAGGTCGCCGTCCGGAGCGTGGGCGGGATCCGGACCGTGCTCATGCCCGTCCCTCCAGCCAGCCCTCGAAGTCGTCGAGTCGCGGGCGGATGACCGGCGCGAGACCGGGCCGACCGGGCCGCGCCTCGCGCTCGCCGCCGCCGAGGAGCCGAGCGTCGGGCGTCTTCATCCCGTTGCCGGAGAGGATCGCGACGACCTCGTCGCCGTCGCGGATCACGCGGCGTCGTCGGGCGGCCGCGGCCGCGGCCACCGTCACGCCGCCCGCTGTCTCCGTGTAGATCCCCTCGAGCGTTGCGATGTCGCGGATCGCGGCCGCGGTGTCCCGATCCTCGATCGCCTCGATCGAACCCGCGGTTGCCGTCGCGAGCTCGACCGAGGCGTCGCCGTCGGCCGGATTGCCGATCGCCAGCGAGTGGACGAACGTCTCCGGGTTCCGCACCGGCTGGACCTCCTCGCCGCGTCCCCAGGCCGTCGCGACCGGCGAACAGCCGGCGGCCTGACCCCCGACGAAGCGGATCGGACGGCGGTGGATGAGGCCGGCATCGGCGAGCTCCTCGAACCCGCGGGCGAGCCTCGTGAACATCGCCCCGGAGGCGATCGGCGCGACGATGACGTCCGGCGAGCGCCAGCCGAGCGATTCGGCGATCTCGAAGGCGAGGGTCTTGCTCCCTTCGGCGTAGAACGGCCGCAGATTGACGTTGACGAACCCCCAGCCGAGCTCGTCGGCGACCTGGAGGCAGAGCCGGTTCACGTCGTCGTAGGTCCCGTCGACGGGGACGACGGTGGCGCCATACGCCAGGGCGTGGTCGACCTTCGGCCGCTCGAGATCGGCGGGGATGAAGACGTACGCGGGCATGCCGACCGCGGCCGCGGCAGCGGCAGTCGCTCCGGCGAGGTTTCCGGTGGAGGCGCAGGCGAGCGTCTCGATCCCGAAGGTCGCCGCGCGGGCGACCGCCACGGCCACCGCCCGGTCCTTGAACGAGAGCGTCGGGTTGCGGCTGTCGTCCTTCAGCCAGAGCCGATCGACGCCGATCGCCGGACCGAGTCGCTCCGCGGGCACGAGCGGCGTCGAGCCGACGGCGAGCGCACGGGCCGGCGGCGCGTCCACGGGCAGGAATTCGAGATACCGCCAGATGCCGGGTCGGCGAGCCTCGATCGACTCGCGGCTCAGCGCTTCGCGGACGACGTCCCGGTCGTACGCGACCTCGAGGGGCCCGAAGCAGGCCGAGCAGACGTAGGACGGTCCGAGCGTCTCCGGCCGGCCGCAGCGACGACAGACGAGCCCGCGAATCCGTTCCGCAGCCATGACCGGCCGGCCCGCCCGGGGCTCGGGCTCGGTCGTTCGGAACGGTGCCATCTCGGTCGTCATGTCGGCTCCTGCGGCGGATGGAGCGACGAGGAGCGGACCGGACACGAGGAGACCCTTCCTGCTCGGAAGGGTCCCGAAGGGAGTTCCCTTATCGTGCAGGAGGACCTGCCCGGAATTGGCACCTTGCCGACTCGACGTCGGTAGGTTGTCGTGGCTTCAACGGGCCGGTCCCTCCGCCACTCTTGATAAGAGCTCTTCAGTTGTCGCGGGATCGTACGGGCGGCCGTCCTAACGTGTCAACGACGGCCGTAGCGCGCGGTCCGGGGTGTCACCTCCGGGGCTCGGAGGCTCCCCGCCAGGCTCGGCGCCTCGACTAGGCCACCTCCTCGCCGGCGGCGACGAGGTTCGCCACGGCCTGGGTCGGGTCCCCGACGAGGATCGGGTTGTTGGCCGGGTCGCTGCTCCACTCGAGCCAGCCGCCGTCGTAGACGGCGATGTTCGACCAGCCGAGCAGGTACGCGTAGAACCACGTCTCGCTGGCTCGCCAGCCCGTGCCGCAGTAGAACGCGACGCGCTTGTCCGCGGTGATCCCCGCCTCCGCCCAGTTGGCGACGATCTCCGGGTACGGCCGCATCGTGTTGTCGACGGCGCGGTAGTGCTGCATGTGGTACGCGTCGGTGCCGCAGTTGCCCCAGACGTCGCCCGCGATCCGGCCGGCCGGCCCGATGTAGTTGTAGCCGCTGACCGCGCCGATGTGCTCGCGCCAGGTCCGGACGCTGACGAGGGCGGCTCGGGCGGGATCGGCGAGGATCTCCTTCGCCTCGTCGAGGTCGACGATGATCTCCGGCCGGACGGGGATCGCCGCCCCGAACGAGTCGACCGGGACCGGCTGCCGATCGGTCGTCTCGACCGGATGTCCGTCACGGACCCAGCGGTCGTAGCCGCCGTCGAGCAGCCGCACGTCGTCGACGCCGGCGTAGTGCAGGATCAGCGCCGCACGGGTAGCGGCGATCTGGCCCGCTCGGCGACCGGGCCACTTCTCGTTCGCGTCACCCTCGGTGTCGCGGCCGTAGAGGATCACGGTCGTCCTGGTGGTGATGCCGAGCGCGCGGACGGCCTGATCGAGCTCCGCCGGCGTCCGGCGGTTCCAGCCGTCCGGGTCCTCGAGCCAGTTCGTGTCGAGGTAGAGCGCGCCCGGGATGTGGCCTTCGGCGTACTCCTCGGGAACCCCGAAGTTCACGTGGAAGAGCAGATGCTCGCCGGCCGGCGCGGCTTCCGGTCGACCGCCGCCGAGCACCTCGAGCAGCCAGGCCGGATGGACGAGCGCCTCGAAGCGCGGCAACGAGTCGACCGGTCGAGCTGCATCGGCGGTCCAGGCCGGCCAGCCACCCGCCAGCCGCAGGACGTCGAGCCCGAGACGCGCGAGGCGTTTGGCCAGCCCGGTCGCATCGCCGTCCAGGTCGTCGTCGCCGGACCCGACGAGGACGACGGTGCTTCCGCTCGGGAGGTCGTGGTCGCGGACGATCGCTTCGAGATCGGAATCATCGAGCCGGGGCAGCCATTCCGCCGGGATCGCGACGGCGCCGGGGATGTGGCCGCCCCGGGCCTCGCTGCCGAGCTGCCAGCCGTTGAACGCGGCGAGCGGGCGGGTGTCGATGGCGGTGACGCTCCCCGCGCGGAGCAGGGCCGCGAGCTCGTCAGCGGTCACGGGTTCGATGGTGGGAGCAGGGTTCGACATCGGATGGACTCTCCTGGTTCGGGCGTTGCCCGGTGACGGGAAACAGAAGACCCCTGCCAAGCAGGGGTCAGGGAGAGTCCGCGGTCTTCCAACGCGCGATTACGCTGCCCGTCCTGCCTCGCAGGGGAACGGACAGAGACAGCGGCCCGGGAGTCGAGGTCGGGTCATGGCCGGGGGAGTGTCGCAGCCGATCCCTCGCGGCGCAAGTTGCGTTCCGGTTGCGCGTCGCGTCCGGATGGGGACCGCGCGGCCGCGGGCCCGCCGGCGACGGGTGGCAACTGTATCGGCGACGCAAGGCGTCACTGGCGCTGTTCGTTGCGGCGCGCTCCCGATCTGCGGGACGCTGTGCGCGTGAGGGCTGCCGAACCCCGGACCCGTGCTCGTCGCCCGTGATGGACTCGATCAGCTCGCGATTCGACCTTCGCCACGCTGCGACGGACCAGCCGTCCTTCGTCACCTCCGGCTCCCGTCGCGTGTTCGCGATCGATGGGCGCGGGTCGCCAACCGCCGCGGAGTTCGCGCTGGCGAGGGCCACGCTCCGGGACGTCGAGCGGCGGCTTGAGTCGTGGGTCCGGGACCGCCATCTGTCGTCCCCGGGCCAGACGATCCTCGAGTGTGTGTGGTGGTGGCCCGAGGACGTTCCGGTGGGGACGGCATTGCTGCAGCTCGCGGATCGCTCCGGTTGGCGGTGGCGGCAGATGATCGAGGTCGACGGGACCGCGTCGGAGGAGGAGGCGCTCGCCGCGATCGCGGACACCGCCCGACAGGGTCAGCGCGAGGTGCCGCTCGTCCGGGTCACGCTCTTCGGGGACGGCGCGGCGGCGCAGATCCTGCATCTGGGCCGTCGATCCGAACAGGCCGCGACCGTTCGCCGGCTGCTCGATGCGGTCCGTGAGCGTGGCCTCGAGGCCGGGTCGTACCTCCACGAGCTCGACCTGGCCGACGAGCACGACGTCCCGGCCGCTCGCGCCCGATCGATCCTGCGACTCCCGGTCGTCGGCGCGGGATCGGCCGGCGCCGCCTCGGAATAGGCCGGCGCGCTGGCACCGCGGATGACGTCTCGCTAGACTGGAGGCTCTCCCGAGCGGGAGTAACTCAGTTGGCAGAGTGTCAGCTTCCCAAGCTGAATGTCGCGGGTTCGAACCCCGTCTCCCGCTCCACTTCCCTCTCGTGATCCGGGCTGAGCCCTGCCATGCGCCGCCCCCGGCAGAGCCTCAGATGAGCAGGAAGATCCCGAGCGCGATCAGCCAGATCGACCAGGCGATGTAGGCGATCGGGACGATCGTCCCCGCCAGCGGCCAGCCCGTTCGCTCGTTCGGTCCGACGAACTCCAGCGTGCCGACGAGGAGGGCGACGCCGATCGGCAGCCCGACGACGCCGAGCCACCCGGGCAGGACGGCCGTCGAGAGCACGGACGCCGACACGAGCAGCGTCCACACACCGGTGAGCAGGTACCCGAGATGCTCGCCGATCCCGACGCCCGACAGTCGATGGAGCGTCGCGAAGACCAGCTCGACCGATCGCCGATCGGCCTCGCCGGCGGGCCCGTCGACGGCGGCAGCATGACGACGCGCCAGGTCCGGGACCGCGAACGGCCAGCGGACGAGGCCGAGCGCCTGGACGAGCGCCGCCGCGGCGCCGACGGTGACGCTCAGCACGGTCAGGGTCGGCGACGCGCCGAGCGCGACGGCGAGGACCGCAGCGAGGGGCAGCATCGCGAGCGCGCTCACGAGCAGCGCCTCCCACCGCAGGATCAGCCCGGAGCCGCCGGCCGCGAAGCGCCGCAGGATCTCGTCCGGCTCCTTGCGCAGGATGTCGGGGTAGTCGAACGCCTTGCCGAGCGCGAAGAACGCGACGTTGAACGCGATCGGGACCAGGATCAGCAGGATCCCCGCGACGACGTCCGCGGTCATGACGTCGCGGTCGCCGGAACCCAGCCGGCAGCGGGTCGATCACGATGGCTCATCAGGTCCCTCTCCCTCCGCCGTCGGGCCCTCCAGCCCGGGACACGGCGCGAGCCGAGGATGCATCACGCAGCGGACGCCCGAATGACGGGATCGCACGCGCTCCAGTGCCGACCCACCGCGAAGGCCGCGCGAATCACCGGCTGCCGGAACTCACCTCCGGAGGCCGGATCTCGACAAGGATGGCGCCCGTCACGTTGATCACCGTCGACGGTCCGCACCGGACGACGAGCTCGTCGACGGACGCGACCGTCGTGTGGCCGTGCAGCCAGAGCGGTGGCTGCAGCCGATCGAGCAGCCAGCGGTAGCCGGGGAAGCCGCGATGGTAGGCGTCGTCGCCGTCGCCGACACCCTCCGGCGGGGCGTGGCTGACGACGAGGAGCGGCTCGGCTCGGCCGAGCATGGCGGCTCCCAGCCGTGGGATCGCGACGCGCAGCGCCTGGGTCCAGGCGATGTCCGAGCGGCGTCGGTTGCCCTGGCCATCGACGTCCGGCCACTCGAAGGCCGCAATCGCGAGACCCGCGAGATGGGTCTCGCTCCCGGACCGCAGAGGATCCGGAACGACGAGCCGGCGCTCGTCCCAGTCGCCGCCGCGATCGTGATTGCCGCGGACGTAGATGAGCGGCGCGGCGAACGCATCGCCGAGGAAGGCGAGCCACCGCGGATCCAGGTCGCCGCAGCCGATCACCCCGTCCAGGGGGGCGAGCGGCTCACGGTTCCGGGCGATTTCGAGCGCCGGCTCGCGCTCGTCCGACACGGCCAGGAGCCGGATCGGTCGACGATCGCGGCCGCGAAACGGAGCCTCGCTCGGCCACTCCACCGTCGCCCGTCGGATCACTGGCCGCGCTCCGCATCGGGATCGTCGTCCGGGAGGTCGATCCACTCGTCGGTCGTCGGGCCGACCGGCCGACCCGCGCCGGCGGTCCGGAGCGCGCGACTCCCGGTGAGGACGGCCGCGAGCGTCGAGGGCCGCTCGGACGGCGCCTGACTGGGCGGGACCAGCTCGACGACGTTCGCGTCGATCTCGACCTGCCCGGCATAGAGCGCAGCGGCGACCCGGTTGTGCCCGTCGAGGACCCAGTAGCGGTCCGCGAACCGGACGACGTCGATCGGCGGAAGGATGTCGAGCCGGTCGATCGCCGCTCGGATCCGCGCCCAGCGCGCCTGCCAGTTCCGCGATCGGAACGGCCGCAACGGAAGGAAGTCGCCACCGCGCTGGGTGGCGCCGCCGACGGCGGTGCCGGCAATCAGGTCGACCGGAATCGGCCGGACGCCGACCTCGCGTGGCGACGCGCGGCGAGCCTCGGGATGGACGGCGTAGAGGTACGGCAGCGGCTCGCGCGCGAGACGACGCACCCGCCGGACGCGGGCCCCCGGCCGCTCGTCCCAGCGCCGCGCGACGAACCGGGCCGCCCCGACGGCATCGCCGACGAGGTCGGTCGCGCGGTCGACAACGATCTCGACCGCGTCCTCGGCTGCACCCGCGACGCGGCCGGCAGCGTTCCGCGCCGCACGCGATGCGCGCCGCTCGTTACGAGCGCGGGGATTTGGGCCGTCCACGCGCTAATGATCAGCCGAATGGCCGAAGGACCGCTCGCGACGATGCTCGCTCAGGCGCTCGTGCGCCGCCGGGAGATCAGCGCCAGGGCGCCGGCCACGGCCACCGCGCCGGCCGTCGCTCCGAGAATTACCGCCAGCAGCACATCGCTGACGTCGAGCGGAAGGGCAACGGACAGCCAGCGTCCGCCTGAGTCGAAGCCGTCCAGGGTCAAGGGTCGCCGCGTCAGGTAGGCAAACGCTCCGGCAATCGCCGCAGCGGCCGCTCCGAGGATGACCTCCCGATGTCGCAGCAGTCGGGCAGGCACGAGAACGACGACGGCGAGGGCGACCGACAGCCCGAAGATGACCGGCCCTGGTCCGGACGTCGGGACGATCCCCGTCACGCTGGCGCACTGGACCATCGTCACGCCGAGCGGCCCGAGGCAGGGCGGAACCTGCGGCCCGAAGAACAGTGCGAGGTAGGTGCCGACCAGCACGATCCCGGCGGCAAGCGCGATTCGCTTCGACCAGCTCATGGACGGACAGTCGCGGTGTCACGCCTGCCTCGTCAACGCCCCGATCGTCCCGTCGCCGCCCCACCCCGCCACGACGGGACCGGGCACGCGACCTCAGTGGCGCCGCCCACGGGCGACGACGCTCCGGAGGTCATTGACGAGTCGATCGCGCGGCACGACATCACCGCGAGCCTCGACGGGTGCCAGCCCGAACTGGTGCTCAATCGTCGCCATGATCGACGTCGTGTCGTAGACACCGTGGTCCACGCCGGACGAGCGGAAGCCCTTCGAGATGAAGAGCGCCGGGATCCGGGTGCCAGGCCCGAACGCGTCGTGCGCCCCGCGCGTGCCGAGCCCTGGCGGCGAGACGTGATCCCACTGGCCGCCGAACTCGTCGTACGTGACGACGATCAGCGTGCTCTTCGCCTGCGGCCCCGACTCGATCGCCTTGATCAGGTCGACGAGGTGGTCGCTGCCATTCGGCTCACTCGAGTAGCCGGGGTGCTCGTTCTCGTTGCCGAGCGGCTTCACGAAGCTGACCTGCGGCAGCCTGCCGTGCTTCGCCGCAGAGATGAACTCGACCTCGTCGCGCAGGTGCGTGGCGCGATCCGTCGTGCCCGGCGCATACCGGCTGAAGTAGTTGAACGGCTGATGGTGGAACTGGAAGCTCGAGTCGGGGCAGTACGGGTACTGCTTGTCCGTGGCCGAGACGTTCGGATCGCCGCAGACGCCCGCTGTCGAGCCGTTCGTCCAGCCGGGCCCGTTCACGATGCCCGCCGCGTTGTCCCAGCCGCCCGCGTACCAGGCCCAGCTGATCCCGGCGTCGCTCATCCGGTCGCCGATGTTCAGTGCGACATGCGTGTCGTCCGTCGCCGGCTCGGGTGCACCGAACATGCCCTGCGGCTCCCACGGCGGCTGGAGCGTGTTGACGGCCCAGTCCCCGCAGGCGAGGCCTGCGACGGTGGTCGCCGTCCCGCAGGCCTGGGTCACCGGGCCGTCGACGACGGCGCGATCCGGCTTGAGCAGCGGGTAGGCGTGCGGGATCCCGGACGAGTCGAGGACGGCGTGCTGGGCGGTGGGAGCGCTGGGCCAGAGGAGCGGCTGGGCGCCGATCAGGTACTGGTGGTTCAGGTACGAGCCACCGAACGCGGCCTGGAAGAAGCGATCGGCGATGACGTAGTTCGGCGCGTTGCCGGCGTGGAGATAGCGATAGATCGGGAGCGCCTTCGTGTCGTAGGTGCCCATGACGGTCCCGACGGCATCGCTGCCCGTGACGTACCGGTTCTGCGCACCACCGTTGAGCTGGTACTGCTCCTGGTAGAACTTGTGAACGAGGTCCCGGGTGCAGCCGCCCTCGGTCCCGTAGGTCTGACCGGTCGCGGGATTGATCGCGCCGTCCATGATCCCGTTCGGGAAGCTGAACTCCTGGTTCGGGCGCGGGCAGGTGGTCGCGTCCGCCGGGATGTAGCGATCGATATTGAACGGCGCGTTCCGGAAATGGCTCGTGTACGTCGTCGTCGAGCCGTCCGGGAACGTGACGGTCTCCGGGTTGCAGCTCGACCGCTTCGAGAGCGAGTTCGCCGGGAACGCCGGTGTCGTGCTGCCAGCGAAATCCGTGTCGAGGTTGACGTCGAGCTGCTTCAGGCAGGTGTACGGCTCGCCCGTCTGCGAGACCTGAATCCGGTGCGACGCCCGCGCGTCGGACAGGCCCTGGACGTGCTGCCCGGCCACGGACCCCCACTGGCCGTACAGGTTGTCGAAGCTGTGGTTCTCCTCGTAGATGACCACGAGGTGCTTGAAGCCGCCGAGCGGCGCCTTGCCGGAGTCCGCATCGACAGGACCGGCCGACAGGAGCGCGAGCGACAGCAGGGGCAGGGTCGCGAGGATGGCGCGGAGCGGGCGACGGGAGTGCAGCACGGGATCCTCCTCCGGGCACGCGATCGGTGGAGGCACCATATCGCCCGGGTCCCGGGGCAGGAATCAACGCGACGTCAACGATTCGTCGCAGTTCGCTCGTCCAGCCACGGATCCCTCGACGGGCGACGCGGCCGGCCGCTCAGCCGCGAAGGGTGATCGTTCCGGTCGTCGCGTCGACGGAGATCGGGAGCCGAGCGAGGGGCTCGTTCGTCGGGCCATCGACTGCCGCGCCGTCCGCCGCGGGGTCGAAGACGGCGCCATGGCACGGGCAGACGAGCACCTGATCCTGGCGGTCCCACTCGACGCGGCAGCCGGCGTGGGTGCACGTCGCGTCGAAGGCAACGAACGAGCCGTCGGCGAGCCGCACGACCACACCCGGGTCGCCGGCCGGCAGCGGCGCCGCCGCGGTGAATGGAACGGTGAAGGCCTTCGCCCCGGACCGGAGCAGCTCGGCGGTCGTGGCGATGCGGGCTCCGATCGCTCCGGAGGCACCTGCGCTCGCTCCGGGTGCCGACGCGACCGGGCTGGCGGCCGGCGAGGGCCCGGGAGCCTGGCTGTCCAGGTCCTCTTCGGGAGCCGCCGTCCGGAACGGGACGGCGAGGGATCCGGCGACCAGGGCGAGGAGTCCGAGCAGCCCGGCCTGGAGAATGGCTCGGCGGCCCTCGAGCGCAGGACGATCGGCGGCGACGGCGGGATGCGCCCGGGCGACGGCGGATGTCGGGCTCGCGGTTCCCGGCGGCGCGGCCGGAGGCGTCGCCACCGGCCCCACCGAATCGATCAGGCGCCGCGCGATCAGGACACCGCCGTGACCCGTCAACGCGAGCGTGATCCAGCCGGCGGCGACCGGCAGGTCCGGCCCGTAGTAGAAGGGGTGCGTCGACCAGGACGCCGTGAGGAAGAACAGGATCGCGAGGGCTGCGCCGACCGACGCGGCAAGACGGAACGCCAGGCCGGTGAGCGCGCCGATCCCGACGGCGATTTCGGCAAATGCGATCGCCAGGCCGATCGGAACCGCAAGCGGCTGGCCGAGCCGGACGAGGCCACCGATCGGCGAGACGCGGGTGAACACGAGCATCTGGGCCTGGATCGAGGCGGCGCTCGCGGGGTCGAAGAAGCGCGGGTCGAGGAGCTTGTCGAGGCCCGCGTAGACGAACGTGCCGCCGAGGAAGAACCGGAGCGGGGCGAGGGCGACCGCGGCGACGGACGGCTGGCTGAAACGACCCCTCATCCCGGCGATTGTGCGCCGACGGCTCGCCTCGGGCCTCCTGCGGCTCGCCTCAGCCCGCCAGCTCGTCCGGGAGCAGCGGCCGGACGTAGAGCGTCCACGACGATCCACCGGACGAGAAGGTCGTGTCCTGCGTTGCGGCGGAGAGGAGGGGCGCGACGGTCGCGGCGTCTGCGCCGAGGACCGCTCCCTGGCGAAGGCCGGGAACTCCGCGGTCCGGCTGCGCCGGCGAACCGAACTCGGCGAGTGGCGTCGCGAGCGGCCACGCGACGGACCCCGGTGTCGACGGTCCTCCTGAGGGCGACGCGGGTGCAGCGAACAGGCGATAGCCGGCGGGGACGTAGCGCGTCGGCGCCGATGCGGCCGCGCCCCAGGTCTCCCCTGGGTCGAGCAGCCGCGCCAGGAGGGCGAACGCCGCGGCCCGCTCCGCGTCGCTGCCGGCACTGGCTCCCGCGCCGGCAGCGCTCGGGTCCATGCTCCGTCCGGACCCCACGCCGCCGATCACCGGGCCGCCCGGCTCGCCGATGCCCGGACCGTTGCCGGACAGCCGCGTCTCGGTCGTCTGCCCGTCGATCGTGACCGTGAACACGTCCGTGCCGGAGTCGCCGGGAACACCCGGACCGGCAGTCGCGGGCACGTCCAGGCCGGCGGCATGAATCGCCGCCGCGATGGCGGTGGCACCGGCCGATCCCACGCTTCGGACGTCGACCGTCGGCAGGAGCGGACCCGGGGCGATCGCGTCCTGGGGTGCCGGCGTGAGGATCCGGCCGTCGGTGTAGACCTCGACGACAGGCAGCGCGTTCAGGTTCGCGACCGGGTTGATGAACCCGCCTTCGGAGGTGACCTCCAGGAGGAGGCTGGCCTCGACCTTGGAGGGCTCGGCCGACGCGCTCGGCGTCTGCGGGCTGGAGGTCGATCCGGACGGGCTGGCCGCAGGCGGTGCGGACGACGGAGACGGTCCCGGTGTCGCGCTGCATGCCGCGGCGGCGACGGCCAACGCGGCAACGGACGCGAGGAGGATGGACTGGCGGACGGGTCGAGCGGACATGAGAGCTCCGGACACGCAGGAACCGCGGCAGGCACCGCAATCGGCCGGAGACGGTGGCAACCGGCCTGCGGTTCCCGTTCCCGGGCGAAGAGCGCGAGGGCGGGTGAGGCGACGGTGACGCGCCGTTGAGCAGCCGCCGGCGGAGTGCCGACCTGATCAGGCCGGTCGGGGCACGAACGCGACGCAGCACGACTCGTCGGGTCGCTGCGGTGTCGCCTCCATCCTCCCCGGCTCCAACTCCTCGCCGAGGGCGGAGAGCATCGCCAGGTTGAGCGAGCAGGTCAGGCTCCGATGATCGTTCGCGAGCCGATCGAAGGGGCAGTTCCGGAGGCGGACGACGCCGGCCGAATCGACGAACGGTTCATAGCCGCGGGTCGCAAGCGTGTCCACAAGAGCCGGCGCGTCACTGGCCGCGCGTGCCTCGTCCGCGACCTGTCGACCGCGGCGGCGTGCCGCATCGAGCGCAGCCGCCTCGGCCGTGTCCGAGGCCTCCACGGCCTCGGCGAGGATCTCCGCGACCTCGTCGTAGTCCCGTTGGGGCAGCGACACCGCCACCTCGTTGCCGGCCCGCCGCGCGTAGAACTTCGCGGGCCGTCCGGCGCCGGGTCCCGTCCGGCCGCTGCGACGGTGGTACTCGGCGGACAGCAATCCGGCCGCGACGAGCCGATCGAGATGGAACGCGGCGAGTGCCCTGCCGATCCCCGTCCCGGCAGCGGCGGAATCGCGGTCGACCGGCTGCGCCTGTGCGACCACGAAGCTGTAGAGCGCTCGCCGAACGCGGTCGGCGAGGGGCGCGAGTCGTTCGAGGGCGTCGTCGTTCATCGTTCCTCGACTCTATCGCACGTGTCGACTGACGAAACAGTTGACAGGCCGTGCATCTCGTCTAATCATAGCCGCTGTTAACGATAGAGACGCGAGAGGCACGCAGGCCATGCTCGATCCCGCTCAGCGACCCGCCCAGCACGTCCCCGGGCTGACGAAGCTCGGAGCAGCGACGATCGGGTTCGGCCTGGTCTTCGACCTCGCCGAGCACTCGTTCGCGGCACCCGGGGCAGCGGCCGGGTTCACGCTCGGAGAGCACGCGGCGCACCTCGTCGTCCTCGTCGGAATGGTCATGGGCCTCGTCGGCGTCGTCGCCGACGGGGTCCGCCAATCCAGCCGGACGGACCGGCCGAAAAGGAGCGATCGAGATGCCCTTCGGTGACTTCGTCAACCAGATCCCCCCGATCGGGTTTCTGGCCATCCACGTGATCCTGTTCGCAATCGGCGCGTACTTCGCCTGGCGGTCGTTCGGTGCCGGCGCCCAGACGCTCGGCTGGGCATTCTCGCTGTTCGCGCTCGCCGAGATCAGCTACATGACCTACCACCTCGACTGGACGGTCTTCCTCTTCGCCCACACGATCAGCGAAGTCCTCGACCTGCTCGCCTTCGTGCTCGTCTTTGTCGCCGCGACCCGGACGATCCTGGATCGCTCATCGGTTGGGGGTCGTGCCTGACATGACCCCGATGGCTCGAGCGGCGGGCCTGATCCTCGCCGTCGTCGCGGCGACCGCCCTGACCGGCTGCTCGAGCGCCACCGGCGGCTCGAACGCGTCGCCGGTGGCGACGACGACGGTCGACCTCCCGGCCTCGTACCGGTTCGCCCCCGCCGCGATCTCCGTCCATCCGGGCGACACGGTCACGTGGACGAACCACGACCACTTCACCCACTCCGTGCAGTTCCTCGACGGCGGGTTGCCGAACGGTCCGATAGAGATGCAGCCGGGGCAATCCGTGACCTTCACGTTCCCGTCGGCCGGCACGTTCTCCTACCAGTGCCATCTCCACCCCCAGAACATGAAAGGCTCCGTGACGGTCGCGCCCTGACGGACCTCGCCCTCGCATGGAGCGCCCGCCGGTTGCCGGCGGGCGCTTCCGCTGCCCGTCTGACCTACCATCCGCCGGTGCCCGAGCCCAGCGACGCCTCCCTTCTCCAGCTGCCGGAGTTCCGGGCGCTGCTCGGCGCGCGGACGACGAACGCGCTGGCGGTCAGCGCGCTCGCCACGGTGGTCGCGTTCCAGGTCTACGAGCTGACCCGGGATCCCCTGTCGCTCGGCTGGCTCGGGCTCGTCGAGGCGATCCCCGCCCTGTCCCTCGTGCTGTTCGGCGGGCACGTCGCGGATCGACGCGAGCGACGCGCGATCGTCGTCGCGACGAGCACCGCGGTCACGATCTGCGCGATCGCCCTCGCCGCCCAGGCCGCGGCCGGCGCGACGCTCCTCGGGATCCTCGCCGTGATCTTCGCGACCGGGATCGCCAGCGGCTTCGAACGACCCGCGCTCACGGCCATCGAGGCCCAGGTCGTGCCCCGCGAATCCGCGGCGCGTGGCGTCTCGACCCTGAGCACGGTGAGCCAGGCCGGAGCGATCATCGGCCCGGCGGCCGGCGGGATTGCGATCGCCGTGATCGGCATCCCGGCGACGTACGGCGTCATCGCGCTGCTGCTTGCCGCATCGACCCTGTGCCTGGTCACGATCGCACCCAAGCCGGTCGCTGCCCCGATCGTCGGCGAGCCGTTCGTCCAGAGCCTGCTCGGCGGGATCCGCTACGTCCGCCGGACGCCCGCGCTCCTCGGCTCGATGGCGCTCGACCTCTTCGCGGTGTTCTTCGGTGGCGCGATCGCGCTCCTGCCGATCTTCGCGACCGACATCCTCCACGTCGGCTCCGTGGGGCTCGGCGTGCTCCGGACCGCGCCGTCGGTCGGGGCGCTTCTCGTGATGATCGTCGCGACCCGCCGGCCGCCGAGCCGCCACGCCGGTCCGCTGCTGTTCGTGTGCGTGGCCGGCTTCGGGGTGAGCATGGTCGTGTTCGGCGCCTCGACGGTCTTCGCGGTGTCGCTCGTCGCGTTGTTCGTCTCCGGCGTGACCGACGGGGTGAGCATGATCATCCGGAACACGATCCTCCGCGTCCTCTCGCCCGAGCGGATCCGGGGCCGGGTCGCGTCCGTGAACTGGATCTTCATCGGCGCATCGAACGAGCTGGGCGCGTTCGAGAGCGGCGTGGCGGCGCGCGCGTTCGGGACCGTGCCGAGCGTCGTCGGCGGTGGCGTGCTGACGCTTGCGGTGGTCGCGGCGACCGCCCTCCTTGTGCCCACCCTTCGCACGCTGGACCTGGACCGGGCCGAGCCGGGCGACGACGGGCTGACGGACGTGGCGCCGGATGCGCCGGCCGGGATCGAGGTCGAGCCGGACCGACCCGCTGGCGCCGTCCTGGCAGAGGACCCGCCCCGGCGCTGAGCTAGCTCCGGCCGTCCATCGGGATCCGCGCGCCGTTGATGCCTTCAGCATCATCGGAGCACAGGTACCGGAACGTCGCCACGATCTCCTCGGGAGTGGTCCACGCCGCGTTCTTCGGGCTCGGGTCGCGCTCGCGGGCATGCTCGGCGTCGATCGCCCGCACGGCCACCGTGTTCACGGTGACGCCGGAGCCGCCGACCTCCTTCGCGACCGTCCGGAGGAAGGTCTCCTGAGCAGCCTTCGTCGTGGCGTAGATCGCCGCCTTCGCGGGCGTCGAGACCGTCGTGAACGACGTGACGGCGAGGATCCGGCCCCAGCCGCGATCGGTCATCCCGGGCAGGACCGCCCGAACGACGTGGACCGTCGACCAGACGTGCTGGTCGAGCATGAAGCGGAGCTGCTCGGGATCGAGCTCCGTCACGGGCGCGCCGGGCACGAACCCCCCGACCAGGTGGAGGACGACGTCGACGCGACCGAACCGCTCGACGATGGCGTCGACCGCGGCCGCCGTCTCCTCCGCGACGCGCAGGTCCGCCGTTGCGGGCAGCCATCGGTCCGCCGCGAGCCCCGCCTCGTTGGCCACCTCCGTGAGTCGATCGCCGTTCGTGCCGACCAGGCCGAGACGAGCGCCTGCCGCGCCGAACTCCCTCGTGGCGACACGGCCGAGGGCACCCGTCGCGCCGGTGATCAGGACGACGCGATCGTGGAGCGGAGTCGGGGTCTCGTCGGACATGGGTTCAGGGTAGGCGTACGGCGCGGATCGCGAGCGCGGCGCGCCGTCCGGGTCCTGCATGATGGCCGGCGATGCGACCGAGCCTGAACATCCTGGAGCCGGCGCTCGTCGAGCGGATCGTCGACGAGGCGAAGCGCGTGCTGGCGACCCACGGCATGGAGATCCGCGGCGCGGGCATGCGCGAACGGCTCATCGCGGCGGGCCTGCCGCAGCGACCGGACGGCCGGATCCTGTTCCCCCGAGAAGTCGTCGAGGAGGCGATCCGGGTTGCGCCGGGCTCGTTCCAGCTCTTCGGTCGGGACGGCGGCGTCCGCGCGGATCTCGGCGACGACCGGGTCCACTTCATCCCCGGCTCCAGCGGCCTGAAGGTCCTCGACCATCGCACCGGCGAGACACGGCTGGCGCAGAGCCAGGACTTCGCCGAGTACATCCGGCTCGGCGATGGGCTCGCCAATATCCCCTACCTGGCCACGGCGTTCTCGACCTCGGACATCGAGCCGCAGGTCTCCGATGCGTGGCGCCTCTACCTCTGCCTGACGAACTCGACGAAGCCGGTCGTCTCGGGGGCCTTCACGGAGCACGGCGTGCCGCGGATGACCGAGATGATGGCGCTGTTCCGGGACGGCGCCGACGACCTTCGCGCCCGGCCGATGTCGATCTTCACGATCACCGCGACCGGCAACTTCCGGTACAGCGAGGACTCCTGCCAGAACCTGATCGACTGCGTCGAGGCCGGGATCCCGGTCGAGATCGTGCCGGTGACGCTCATGGGGCTGATCGCGCCCGTGACGCTGATCGGCGCGACGGTCTTCCACACGATCGATGTCCTTGCCGGCATCACGATGGCCCAGATCGTCCGGCCGGGGGCACCCGTCCTCTTCGGCGGCGCGCCCGCCACGTTCCACATGAAGATCGCGTCGTCGCCGATGGCGGCGATCGAGGCGCTCCAGCTCGACGTCGCGTACGTCGCCGTGGCGAAATGGCTCGGGCTGCCGACGCAGTCGTACATGGCGCTGTCCGACGCGAAGACGCTCGATGCCCAGGCCGGTGCGGAGACGTTCGGGTCGGCCCTCCTGGCGGCGCTCGCCGGCGTGAACAGCGTGAGCGGCCCGGGGATGCTGGACTTCCTGCTCGTCTTCTCCCTGCCGAAGCTCGTCTACGACGACGCGATGTGCGGTCAGGCGCTTCATTTCGTCCGCGAGGTCCGCGAGCAGGGCGACCTGCCGGTCAGCGACCTCATCGACCAGCTGATGGCCGATCAGCACCTGATCATGGCGCCGCACACGCTGGAGCACTGGCCCACGGAGCTCCTCCTGCCCTCGACGCTGATCGACCGGGACAACCGGGAGGCGTGGACGAAGGCCGGCGCCAAGGAGATCGACGAGCGGGCGACCGACGAGGTGAACCGCCGGCTCGCGGCGTACGCGCAGCTCGAGACGGATCCCGCGATCGACGCCGAGCTGCAGCGGATCCTGCGGTCCGGGCTCGTCGACCAGACGGAACTGCCGCTGGTCGCGCCCGCGGCTGCTCCGGTCGCCGGCGACGCCGAAGCTGCCATCGGCCGGCGGCGGGAGAACCGGCGGCGGCACGTCGTCGCCTGAGGGCTCCGCGAAGGCCGGCTCGACCAAGGAATCGCGACGCGGCCCGCTCCGAGCGAGGCGGGCGAACCGGCGCTACGCCTCGCGGACGACGAGCTCCGGCTGCAGCCCGAAGAACGCGGCCCAGCGCTCCGTCTCGCGTTCCAGCGCCCGCCGCTCCTCGGCGGAGAGCGGCTTCAGCAGGCTGACGGTGGCCACCGCTCGGCGGCCCCGGAACGCACGCCGCCAGCCACCGACGACCAGACCGTCGCGGACCACGATGTGGACGCCGAGGACGTCGGCAACGGTTCGCGCCTGCGGCAGCGACACGTCGAAGATCGGCGAGTAGTCCGTGTAGGAGCCGAGGTACTCGTCGTAGTTCGAGAGGAGGAGGACGTGCGGGTCCGTCACGTCAGCCGGCTCGAATCCACCGGTTGCGGCGACGTAGCGCTTGCCGTCGATCTCGCGGTGCTCGAGGACGTCGCCGGCGAGCTCCACCCCGCGCCGGACCGCCGTGACGGTCAGCCCGGACCACCAGGCCATGTCGTGGACGAGGGCAGGACCGTGGCTCGTGAAGTAGCGGCCGGCGAGGTCCCGCAGCGCGTCGTCGGCGGTGCGAGGTGGCGTCGCCGGGATGCGCTCGTCGACCAGCTGGTAGGTGAACTCCTTGCCCCGCCGCGGTCCGCTGCAGATCACCGCGTCGAGCTCGGCGTGCATCGCGAGATGGGTGATCACGAGCGGGTCGGCGACGTCGAGGCCCGTCGCGGCGACGGGCGGCCGGAGCTCGTCACGCGTCAGCGCGCGACCGCCGGACAGCGCCTCCCGCATCGCCGCCTCGGCTCGCCGGAACTCGGCGGCGTCCAGGCCGAGACGGCGATACATCGAGCCGGCGACACGATGGACCCGCTCGCCCGTCAGCGCCTGGATCCAGCGCAGCTCGTCCGGTGCGAGGAAATGCCAGGTCGGCCGCAGCGCGTGAGTGCGGATGATCTCCCCATGGTCGAACGCGCCGGCGACCTCCTCCACGCCGGTTCCCGCGGGCAGGCGCTGGGCGATCGCCCAGAGCGCACCGGGAACGTCCTGCGACTGGACCGCGCCGAACCACCGGACGACGTCCTGCGACGTGGCCAGCGGGTCGGTGGCGAGCCGGCTGTTCCGGAGTCGTGCGTGGGCGATCGCCAGGTTCGTCACTGGGCGAGTCTACGGACGGCGCCGGTCAGGTCCCGTCAGGTTCCCGGCCGTTCCGCTCGCGACGACGGCTACGATGCGACGGTGAGTCGCACGCCGAACGGCTGGGACGTCGACAGCCCCGTCCAGGCCGAGATCTTCGTCCTGTCCCTCGTCGATGGCGAGATCGTCCTCACGGGGCCGGACGGGCCGCA
The DNA here is from genome assembly GCA_042408445.1 of Chloroflexota bacterium. Lineage (GTDB taxonomy): Bacteria > Chloroflexota > Limnocylindria > Limnocylindrales > CSP1-4 > CF-46. The sequence goes on along the minus strand of JBHORC010000023.1, from coordinate 39,369 downwards.
GGCCTGGATCGTCCAGCTCGGCGCCGCCGAGCATCCCGTCGAGGTCGTCGACCGGATCGTCCGCGAGACGGTTGGGCCGCCGATCCTCGTCCACTCGACGTCGTGGCGACGCGACCGGAATGCCGTCATCCTCAGCTTTGTGGTCGTGATCGACGCGGCCGTCATCGGACCGATGGCCCGGGAGCCAGTCCGGCGGAGCGAGCTTGCCCGGTCGGCGGCAACGAGCGCGCCGGCTGCCATCGAGATCGGCGCCGTGATGGAGCACGGCCTGCGCCACCTTGCCTGGCTCGCCCAGGATGACCCCGCCGTCGCGGAAGCGCTCCCGGCGTCCTGGCAGCTGCCGCTCTCGGGACGCGTGCCGGAGCCATTCCGGAACCTCGGCTGATCGAGCCGCAGAAGGAGTCGACCCATGTCGGACGAAGGCGAGTTCACGAACAGCTGCGCGTGTGGCTGGACGGTGACCGGAACCGAGGACACCGTCGTCGACGCCACGATCGATCACGGTCGCCGGATCCACAACATGGAGGCCAGCCGGGACCAGGTCGTCGCGGCGCTCCAGCGCTCGCAGCCGTCCGAGCCCGGCGACCGCCGAACCGCGTGACGCGCCGCGCCGTCACCTACGCGTCGTACCTGGGTCTCGAGGACCTGCTCGCGGCCCAGCGGCCGCTGTCGACCGCGTCGGACGGCCGCCCGGAGCACGACGAGTTGCTGTTCATCGTCATCCACCAGGTCTACGAGCTGTGGTTCAAGCAGCTCCTCCACGAGCTGGCGGAGATCCAGGCGACGCTCGAGCGGGCGGACACGGACACGACGCTCCACCTTCTCAATCGGGTGCTGAAGATCCTCAAGACGCTGGTCGCCCAGGTCGACGTCCTCGAGACGATGACGCCGCTCCAGTTCCTCTCCTTCCGCGATCGCCTCGAGAGCGCATCGGGCTTCCAGTCAGCGCAGTTCCGCGAGGTCGAGGCGGTGCTCGGGCAGCGGGATCCGGGAGCGGCTCGGGCACAGCCGGAGGGATCCGCGCGCCGGCGGATCGAGGCGGCCCAGGCGCGGCGCGCGCTCTGGGGATCGTTCCTGGCGTACCTCGCCGCGCGCGGCCACGTGCTTGCGGACGACGTGCTCGCGCGCGATCCCACCCTCCCACCGGAGCCGGACGAGCGGGTCCAGGACGTCCTCGTCGTCGTCTACCGCAGCGACGCCGACGCCGCGCTCGTCGCGGAACGGCTCGTCGATCTCGACGAGGGCATCCAGGAGTGGCGGTATCGTCACGTCAAGATGGTCGAGCGAACGATCGGCACCAAGCGCGGCACGGGCGGCTCGGCCGGGGTCGAGTACCTCCGGACCACGCTGTTCCGTCCGATGTTCCCCGACCTGTGGGAGATCCGCGGCCGACTATGAGCGAACCTCTGCACGACCCCGCGGCACGCGCCACCGATCCGTCGGGCGACGACGCCCCGCCACCGGACCTCGGACCACCGCGCCGGCCGACCGCGCTCGAGACGTTCGAGCGGTTCCAGCCGGTGATCGCGGTGTCGGTCATGGCCGCGACGTTCGTCTCGATGCCGCAGGCGCTCGCCGTGGCGCTCGTCGGCCTCGTCTGGCTCGTGACGACGCGCGTCTCGCGGAATCACCGCTTCCTCGGGTTGACCCTCACCGAGGCGCTCGCCTGGGCCGCGACCCTCGTGATCATCTTCCTGGTGCTCGCCCTCGCGGCGTACTTCCTGTTGCCGCCCGCGTAAGGCTCAGCGTCGAACCGGCCGCGCCGGGTCCCCGATCAGTGATGCGCGTCGTTCTGCTTGCGAACCATCTGGGCGAGCTGCTGGAGGAGCTGCCAGGCGATCTCGCTGTCGCCCTTCACGAATGAGCGGAAATCCCAGAGGGTCATGACGTAGCAGGGGAGATCGGTCACCGCGGTCACCGTCGCGGTCCGGACCCGGTCGCTGATCAGGGCGATCGAACCGAAGCTGTCGCCGGCCTTCAGCCGCGAAACCTCGTTCCCTCCGACGGACACGATTGCCTCGCCCTCGGCGATGACGAAGAACCCGACGCCGTGGTCATCGCCCTCGCGGACGACGACGGCGCCGGCCGGAAAGGTCCGAGCGGAGAAGTCCTTCGCGAGCTTCTCGAGGTGCTTCCGGTCCAGGCTCGCGAGCATCGGCACCCTGGCCAACGCGTCGACTGCGTTCATCGCCATCGTCCAGCCCAACCCTCGCTGCATCCGTCTCGCCCGCGAGCGTCCGGGCGGCGACGACTGCCGGGGCGGATCGGCCCGCGGCAGAGTGCGCGAAGTATGACGGCCGACGAGGACGGTCGACCGACCGAATTCATCCCGTGATGCTCGCTGCCGCCTCCGCGGGCATCGGCTCGGACGCCAGCCAGCGGCCGCCGTCGCCGGGCACCAGCACCCGGTGGCGACCGGTCGCGAGGTCCCACTCCCTGCGCGTGAACCGGGTCTGGTCGTCGCCGAGCAGGATCAGGGCGTACGCCGGTGCGCCGCGGCCGGCGAGATGACCGTGGTCGTGAACGTCGTCCGGCGGGAGGAGCGTCGCCACCTCCGTCGCTTCGAGCGCCCGATCCTCCGCGAGCTCCACCCGCGAGGAGCCATCCTCCCCGTCGATCACCCGCCAACGCCGGTGGGTCTCGACGCCGGCGATCGCGCTGATCGCCACCCACGTGCCGTGGCTGTGGACCGCGCTCATCTCCCCGTCGGGCCGGTGGACCAGCGTCAGTCGCGGTCCGCGCGCGGGAGCGTGGATCGGGAGCGCACCGCTTCGTCCGCCCATGCGCTCAATCCACGTGGCGAGGTAGTCGGCATCGCCGGCGAGCTCGGCGAGCGAACGGCCGATCGCCGCCAGGTCCGGCGTCGGCTCCGCGGCCGGCGCGGCGATCCGCTCGAGCAGCGCTCGGACGGGTTCGTCCGGGCTGTGCGTCATCTCATGATCTCCTGCTTGCGCCGCGCAACGAACGCGCCGATCGCCTCGCGCCGTCCATCGTCGATCGGCGGTGGCTCGTGCTCGGCGAGCAGCTGCTTCCAGATCCCGTTCGCCCGTTCCGTGGCGGTTCGCGCCCCGTCGTCCGCCCACGTCTCGTAGTTCCGCCAGTCCGACAGGATCGGCCGGTAGAACGCCGTCTCGAAGCGTTCGAGCGTGTGGGCCGATCCGAAGAAGTGGCCACCGGGACCGACCTCGGCGATCGCATCGACCGCGAGCGTCGCCTCGTCGACGACGATCGGTTGCAGGACCTCGGACATCATCTGCAGGATCTCGGCGTCCACGATCAGCTTCTCGTAGGAGGCGGTGAGCCCGCCCTCGAGCCAGCCGGCGCCCTGGTAGAGCAGGTTCACGCCGCCCATGATCGCTCCCCACACGGCCATCTCGGACTCGTACGCCGCCTGGGCGTCGACGACGACGGATGCGGTCGCGTTCGAGGATCGCCAGGGCAGGCGATAGCGACGGGCCATCTGTCCGGAGGCGATCGCGCCCTTCACCGATTCCGGCGTCCCGAAGGCCGGCGAGCCTGTCCGCATGTCGACGTTCGAGGTGAACGCGCCGTAGACGACCGGCACACCGGGCCGGACGAGCTGGCTGAGTGCGACGCAGAACAGCGCCTCGGCGTTCTGCTGGGCGATCGCCGCGGCGAGCGTCACCGGCGTCATCGCGCCCGCGAGCGTGAACGGGGTGGCAACGACCGCCTGGCCCGCCTCGGCCATCGCGATCAGGCCGTCGCCCATCGGCCCGTCAAGGCGAAGCGGCGAGTTCGTGTTGATGATCGTGATCAGTGACGGCTCCGCGAGCAGCGCGTCGCGATCGACCCCGCGAGCGAGCGCGGTGATCTCCAGGGCGTCCTCGACGACCGCCGCCCCGAAGCCGAGGCAGTGCCACGTCTTGTCGAGCGTCGTCGCGAGGAACGCGTACATGTCGAGATGGCGCGTCTCGACAGGGAGGTCGGTCGGCTCGAGCGGGCCGCCGCCTTCCTGGTGGATCACGTTCAGCGCGGAGATGAGCCGCACGTAATCCTGGAAGTCCTGCCAGTTGCCGGCCCGGCGGCCACGGTCCAGGTCCGTCACGAACGCCGGGCCCCCGACGGACGAGAAGACGAGATTCCGACCGCCGAGGATGACGTCGCGCTCGGGATTGCGGGCGTGAAGTGTGAACTCGGCCGGCGCGGTCGCGATCAGCTCCTCGACAAGCCCGGGCTCCAGGCGAACACGCCGCGTCGTGCGATCGACCGAGGCGCCGGCCGCGGCGAGCCGATCGATCGCCCGGTCGCCCAGCACCTCGACGCCGATCTCGGCGAGGATCCGGAGGGACGCGCGGTGGACGTCCTCGATCTGGTCCGCGGACAGCACCTCGAGCGGCGTGAACGGGTTCGTCAGCTGCCGGAACGGGAGCTGCGGGACGGACCCGGTCGTCCGGCGCTCGCGGCGCCGATGGGCGACCGGCTCGACAGTCATTGCCTGGCGCGGACGACGGGATCGGGTGTCGGGAACATCGGCTGCAACGCCTGCTGGCCGCGCCGGATGTTCTGGCGGGCAACCCGGAACTGCGCGCCGATCAGCAGAACCGCAACGCTCAGGGCGGCTGCCATGATCGCGAGGCTCCCCAGCGCGGAGAACCGGACGAGAACCAGGGCCGCGATCGCGCCCGCGATCACCCCGTTCAGGACCATCACCAGCGTGGGAGTCCCCGCCACAAGATGAACGAATGGTGCCGTGCCGGGCGGCACGGCCATGGTGATCCCGATGCCTGTCGCATCGTCGCGCGTGCCCATCACGAAGTACGGCTCGAGATCAGGAGCGATCTCCAGGTAGCCGGCACGGATGCGATTCATCCCGGCCACAGCAATCGCGTCGTGGTAGTTCGTCGCGCCCATCCGGAGCCACGTCCCGATCCCGACGAAGAGATCGACCGGCAGGACGACGAGCGCGGCCACGAAGAATGCGTCGTGAAAGCCATCCACGCTCCCGATCAGGCCGAGCGCGACGATCGATCCCGACAAGGTCGACAGAAACATCCCGGCCCGACTGAACGACTCGTTCCACGCGAGGCCGCGCGAAGCCAGCAACGACCAGTGCTCCGTCGACAGGATCTGGAGGCGGATCTGGACCGGCGTCGGCGCGCCGCCGCTGATGCCGTGCTCCGCCTGCTGGGCGATGGCGGGAGTCGGGGCGGGCTCCGGCGCGGGAGCGGTTCGCTCGAAGGTCATGGGCTCGAACCTCGTGTGGTCGGAGGCAGCGTAGCGTCCGGCCTGCGTCGTGCGGGACGCCGTCGCGCGGCCACGCGGCGCCACCGGTACTGAGGACGCGATCCACCCGCTGCTCGGGACGCGCAGGTCGTCGTAGGCTTCTGACATGGCCATCGACCGCCCGATCTTCGGCCGAGACGTGCCCGACGCCGTCTGGCGGCCGACGCCGGAGCTCCTCGCCGAGTCGCGACTCGCGACCTTCCTGCGCGCCACCGGGGAGCGGGACCTGGAGGCGCTCCAGGCACGGGCGGCGACCGATCCCGCCTGGTTCTGGGGCGCGGCCACGGACGACATCGGACTGCCCTGGGACCGCCGGCCCACCGAGATCATGGACGCGAGCGCGGGCCCCGAGTGGACCCGCTGGTGGCGGGGCGGCTCGTTCAACCACGCTCGCGCCTCGACCGGTCCACGCGCCGCCCGCGACCCCGCCGGCCGGGCCGTGGCGTGGGAAGGCGAGGACGGCGCCGTCCGCCGGTTCACGAACGCCGAGCTCGAGATGGAGGTCTCGGTCGCCGCCCGGATGTTTGCCGCACAGGGCGTCCAGGCCGGCGATCGGGTCGGCATCTTCCTGCCGATGCTCATCGAGACCGTCGTCGCGACACTCGCTTTGGGCCGGATCGGCGCGATCTACACGCCGATCTTCTCGGGCTACGGGGCGCCGGCCGTCGCGAGCCGCCTCCGGGACTGCGACGCGACGGTGCTCGTGACCGCCGACGGCTTCCTTCGCCGCGGCGGGGTCGTGGCGATGAAGACCGTCGCGGACGAGGCGGTCGCCCTCGCACCGTCCGTCCGGCGGGTCCTCGTGGTGCGGCGGCTCGGCGAGCGCGCGCCGAGCGTTCCGTGGAGCCGCGATCGTGACCGCTGGTGGGACGAGGCGCTCGACGCCGCGCGAGCGGCACTCCTCGACGAGGGCGAGGCCACCGAGACGACCGCGACGGACCCCGAGACCCCGTACATGCTCATCTACACGTCGGGCACGACCGGGCGGCCGAAGGCGGCCGTCCACGTCCACGGCGGCTTCCCCGTGAAGGCGGCCCAGGACCTCGCCCACACGTTCGACCTGCGCTCCGGCGACACGCTGTTCTGGTTCACGGACCTCGGCTGGATGATGGGCCCGTGGGCGATCTCCGGCGCATTGCTCCTCGGCGCCGAGCTCGTCCTCTACGAGGGAGCGCCGGATCATCCCGGCCCCGACCGGCTCTGGAGCCTCGTCGAGCGCCACCGGATCACCCATCTCGGGCTGTCGCCGACCGTCGTCCGGGCGCTGATCCAGCACGGCACGGACCCCGTTCGCGCCCACGACCTCCGGTCGCTTCGCGTCCTCGGTTCGACCGGCGAGCCGTGGGACCCGGACAGCTGGTCGTGGTTCTTCCGCGAGGTCGGCGGCGGCCAGTTGCCGGTCGTCAACTACTCCGGCGGGACCGAGGTCTCTGGCGGGATTGTCGGCTGCAACCTCCTGACGCCGATCAAGCCCGCCTCCTTCAACGGGCCGTGCATCGGGACCATCGCCGACGTCATCGACGCCGATGGGCAGCCGCTCCGGGGCGAGGTCGGCGAGCTCGCGATCCGTGCGCCGGAGCCGGGGATGACCCGCGGCTTCTGGCAGGACCGCGATCGCTATCTCGAGTCCTACTGGCGACGGGTGCCCGGGACGTGGGTCCACGGCGACTGGGCGGTCGTCGGCGACGATGGCCACTGGTCGATCCGCGGTCGCTCGGACGACACGCTGAAGGTCGCCGGCAAGCGTGTCGGACCGGCAGAGGTCGAGGCGGCTGCATGTGCCCATCCAGCTGTCGTCGAAGCCGCGGCGATCGGCGTTCCCCATGCGATCAAGGGCGAGACGATCGTCGTCGTCTGCACCCTCCGGCGCGGCGAGCGCGATGACGACGAGCTTCGAGCCGCAATCGCGCGGCGGGTGGTCGAGGACCTCGGCAAGACGCTCCGGCCGGAGGCGATCGCCGTCGTGGCCGCGCTGCCGAAGACGCGATCGGGCAAGATCATGCGACGCGTCGTCCGGGCGGCCTGGCTCGGGCTCGATCCCGGCGATCTGTCGGCCCTGGACGACCCGTCGACGGTCGAGGCGATCCGCAACGCGAGCCCCAACGGCGTCGCGAGCTGACACGGCGAGAGGACGGTCTGTCGATGAGCGTGGCGATCGAGAAGGACATCGTCACCTGGGACGCCCTGGCCGCCATGGTCGCGGAGCTCGGCGACCAGGTGACGGGCGAATACGACGTCATGCTCGCGATCACCCGGGGCGGTCTCGTTCCGGCGGGGATGCTGGCCTACCGGCTCGGCCTCCGGAACATCCTCGTCGCGGCCGTCGAGTACTACGACGACGAGGGCCGGCCCGGTCCGAAGCCGACGTTCCTCCAGTTCCCGGCCGATCCCCTCCTCCGCGGCCAGCGCGTCCTGATCGTCGACGAGGTCTGGGACAGCGGGACGACGATCCACGCGGTCACCGAGCGGGTTCGCCAGGCCGGCGGGCTGCCGACGACGGCGGTTCTCCACTACAAGCCGGCTCGTTCGCAGGTGCCGGGCGCGCCGGACCATCACGTCGTGACGACGGACCGCTGGGTCGTCTATCCGTTCAAGTCGGGGAACTGAGACGGGCAACCGGCGCGGGCTGCGGCCCGGGCTTCGGCGGGTCGGCGCACGCGCTGTGGCGGCCACCTCGTGCGGTGCGCCGCTCCGTCCCGGCGTTCGCTTCCCGTCTCGACCGATGAGTTCCCGCGCCGAGCATCGTCTCCATCGATACCGATCGGACATCCAGGGAGAGACCACATGACCCGGACGCTGCTCCTCGTCGGAACCCGCAAGGGCGCCTTCATCCTCGACGGCGGGAGCGCGCGTCGCGACTGGTCGGTCAGCGAGCCGCTGTGCGAGGGCTGGCCGATCCATGACCTCCAGTGGGACGGCTCCACCGGCTCGATCTATGCCGGCGGCGGATCGCCATGGTTCGGTCCCGCGGTGTTCCGGAGCGATGACCTGGGCAGGAGCTGGAGCCATTCGTCGGAGGGGCTGACCTACGGCGACGAGGGCCCGAAGATTCCGACGGTCTGGAACGTGACGCCGGCCCACGGCGCGATCTACGCCGGCGTTGAGCCGGCAGGGCTGTTCCGGAGCGACGACGGCGGCGCAACGTGGACCCACGTCTCCGCCCTCCGCGATCACCCGAGCCGGCAGAAGCCGGGCTGGCAGCCGGGGGCCGGCGGGCTGATCTGCCACACGATCGTCCCCCACCCCACGGACGCAAGCCGCGTCTGGGTCGCGATCAGTGCTGTCGGGACGTTCGCGACCGAGGATGGTGGCGCAACCTGGGAGGCGCGGAATCGCGGCGTCTCGGCGTGCTTCCAGCCGGATCCCCACCCGGAGACCGGCCAGTGCGTCCACAAGCTCACGATGGCGGCGGGCGAGCCCGACAGCCTCTACCAGCAGAACCATTGCGGCGTCTATCGCTCACGGGACGCGGGCAGGTCCTGGGAGGACATCAGCGCCGGGCTCTCGTCGAGCTTCGGCTTCGTCATGGGCACGCATCCCCGGGACGCGGCGACGGCATGGGTCGTGCCGCTCAGTCAGCCGGAGGACGGCCGGACCGCGCCCGGCGGCGCGCTCGCGGCCTGGCGAACCCGGGACCGTGGCGACAGCTGGGAGCGCCAGGCGAACGGGCTGCCGCAGGAGCATGCGTTCGTCGGCGTGCTTCGGGAGGCGCTGTCCGTGGACCGCGGCGACCCGGCCGGGATCTATTTCGGGACGAGCACCGGTCAGCTGTATGGCTCGACCGACGAGGGCGAGTCGTGGCAGCGGATCGCCGACAACCTGCCATCGATCTGGGGCGTCCAGGCGATCGAGGTCGACTGAGTCGTCCGATGGCCGTCACGGTCGTGCTGCCGCGCTCGCTCGTCTCGCTGATCCCCGGGACGAGCCGCTCCACGGAGATCGAGGCGCGGACCGTGGCCGAGGCGATCGACCGGCTGGATCAGCTGACGCCCGGGCTGCGCAACCGGCTCGTCGACAGCGGGCCGACGATCCGGCAGCACATCAACGTCTTCGTGAACGGCGAGATGGCAACGCTCGAGACCACCGTGCCGCCGGACGCGACCGTCCACGTGATCCCGGCGGTGTCCGGAGGCTGAGGCCGCGGGGTTGCTCCCAGCGAGGGGCGCGGCGCGGCGCGGCGCCTGGACGGCACGCCACGAGGGCTTCGGCGCGACTAGCCCGCCCGGCTGAGCTCGCGGGCGAGCGGGTCGAATGTGTCCGAGCGCTCCGTGACGGAATCCTCGCCGAGCCGGCGGTCGAGGCCACCCGCCGGCCCATCGCCGACGATCGCCCGCCAGCCCTCGTCCGACAGCTGCTCCAGCGTCCGCAACGCGGCCGCGGCGGTGGCGCGGGCGTGGCGGAGCGCGTCCGGCGCGAGCACGAACGCCTGATACGCGGCCGCGACCTCGCGCGAGACGACCGCGCTGAACCTCGTCTCCTTGATGACCGCCCGGTCCGGGCGATGACGGACGACCGCGGCGGTCCCGGCGTCCGGCCGGATCGCGGCGACGACGGCCGGCCACAGCTCGATGTGGGCTGCCGTCGGCGGCGGCTCGTCGAGGACGATCCCGAGGCTCGGCATGAGCGCGCGGCGCAGGGCGATCTCGGCGGCCGCCCGCGCTACGGGCTGGCTCTCCTCGACGATCCACGGGGTCAGCCCACCGACGAGGATCTGCTCGTCGGACAGACCGTTGCCACGGGCGATCGCGACGCCGAGGAGCTGCAGCGCGAGCGCCCGGCCCGCGATGACCGCCGGCTCCGACGGCACGCCCCGGGCGAGGTCCGGGCCGACGACGAGCGGTCCCGCGCCGATCACGACGGACACGCCGGCGCGGGCGAGGATCGCGTGGCCGAAGGCGTGATCGGCGAGGACGCGTTCCGGCGCGACATGGCCGGCGACGATCTCCCCGAGCGGATCGGACCGCGCAACGTCGATCCGCTCGAACGCGGCGACCACCGCGCTCTCCGGTGTGCCGAGCGTCGGGGGCACGATCCCGAGACGGACGTATCCGCGCCGCTGGGCGGCGACCTCATCCAGGGATCGACGGAGCCCGCCGAGCGCCCGCTGGCTGCCCGTCGGTGCCTGCTCGAGGCTGTCGACCGGGCCGGTGCCCCGGCGCGGCTGCCAGACCGGCGCGTCGATCCCGGCGCGCTTCAGCCGATCGCTGAGCTCCCGCCCGATCGGCACGTCGACGTCGAGCAGATCGGCCCCGGCCTCGACCGCGGCTCGCGCCTCGTCCAGCGCGCCGGCAAGGTCCGGCTCGCCGATCGCCGCGCCAACGAGCGGTCGCGCCGGTTCGCCGAGGACGGCGATCAGCTCCGCTCGGGCCGTGCGGTTCGCGTCGATCCGATCGATCGCAGCGATCACCTGGCGGCTCGCCTCCTGCTCGGCGATCGCCCGCCGGTCCGGCTGGCTCAGGAGATCGGCCTCCATCCCGAGATCGACCGCGCCGGAGGCGACATCGAGCGCCAGCCGCTGCGGATCGAGGTCGTACTCGACGAGCGCCAGAGCGAACGGCAGGACGACGCCCGTGGCGAGGCGGCCCCGACCGCCGAGGAGATACCGGTCGACGACGGACCACGCGAGCGGCCGACCCGCCCGGTCGAGCCCGCTGACACCGAACATCCGCAGGAGCGCGCGCTCGCGGCCGATCGTCGTGGATGCGCGGGCCCGGCCCGCCCAGGCGCCCGCCAGCGTTTCGGCGCGTTCGGTCAGTCGGTCGAGCGGTCCGAGGTCATCGGCCATCGCGCGAAGGATGCCTCAGCCGGCAGGGTCGGCGTCGACGGTTCCGGGCGTGGCGGCACCGTCCGTCGCGGGGCCCTCGCGTGCCGGCTCGCCGATCCAGATGTGGCCGTCGCGGAACCGCTCCGCCTTCCAGATCGGCGCGCGCGCCTTCGTCTCGTCGATCGCGTAGCGGGCCGACCGGAACGCCGCGTCGCGGTGGGGCGCGACGGCAAGCACGGCGATGCTCGCCTCGCCGAGCGGCACCTCGCCGGTTCGGTGGACGATCGCGACCCGCTCCACGGCGAAGCGCTCGCGGATCTCGTCCGCGATCGTCGCGAGGACGCGGAGCGCCATCGGCTCGTGGGCCTCGTACTCCAGCGTCTCGACGGAGCGGCCGGCGTGTCGCGCGGCCTCCGCCTCCTGGCCCGGCGCCGGCGTCCCGGGCGAGACGCGGGTCCGCCCGATGAACCCGACGACGGCGCCGTCCTCGTCCGTCGCGAGCCGCTGCTCGAGGTCGGCGAGGATCGTCCGCGACAGCGGGCCGTCGACGATCTCGAGGATCCTCGCGGTGGCTGGCGGTCGCGCCGGCCCGGCGTTCGGCTCGTCCGCGCCGCCGCTCACCGGCGGGATGAAGGCGACCTCGTCGCCGTCCGCCACAGGCGTGGAAGCCTCGGCGTAGTCGCCGTTCCGGGCGAACCGGACGGACGGTCGGCCGGGCGCGAGCCCGGGATGGCGAGCGACCACCGCGGACCAGGCGTCCTCGACGGTCGAGCCCGGCGGGAGCTCGAGAGCGACCTCGCGGGTTCCCGCGAGCTCGCGCTGGATGGCGAACAGCCGAACGCGCAGGCGGAGCGGGATCGAGTCGCCACTCCCCGGGGCCCGGGCCTCGTCGCCGCCGATCGCCACGCCCCGGTTCAGCCCCGGTAGCCGGCAACGAGCAGGCCGTCACCCACCGGCAGGATCGTCGCGTTGAAGCGATCGTCGCGGAGAACCGCGGCGTCGAACTCGCGGAGCGCGATGGTCTCCCGGTCCGCGTTCGTCTCGTCGGCGACGCGGCCGCTCCACAGGACGTTGTCCGCGACGACGAGCGCGCCCGGTGCGAGCCGCGGGACGAGCGCGTCCAGGTACGCCAGGTATTCGGGCTTCAGGGCATCGATGAAGGCCAGGTCGAACGGTCCGGCGAGCGCCGCCTCCCTCGCGTCGAACGCCTCGAGCGCCTTCGCGTTCACCACGTGGATCCGGTCGTCGGCGATCCCCGCCTCACGCCACCAGCCCCGGGCGAGATTCGTCCGCGAGCGATCCGGATCGATCGTCACGATCGTCCCGTCGGCGGGCTGACCGAGCGCGAGCCACAGCGTCGAGTAGCCGTACGCCGTGCCGACCTCGACGATCCGCCGCCGCCCGGCGGCAAGGGCCGAGAGCGCCCGGCCGCTGTCGCGGTCGACGATCGGGATCCGTTGCGGCGCGGCGCTCGCCGCGGCCTCGATCGCGGCGAGGGCGGGCAGCAGCGGCCGCGCCAGCGCGTCGACCCAGTCCGCCTCGCGTGCCCCCGGCAGCCAGTCGCGATCGTTCTTCATCGTCCCTCGATCCGTCCGGCTCAGACCAGGAGGCCTGCCCCGAAATAGAGCCCGGCCGCGAGGATCGTCCCGGCGGCGATCGTCCCGACGTTGATGTAGAGGAGGCCCGTCGCCGATTCCATCGAACGCGTCCGGGCCGTCTGCACGGCCGCCCACGACACGACGAGCGGGAAGATCAGCCCGACGATCAGGCGCAACCACACGAACAGCGCCCACGGCCCCACGAGCACGGCGAACGGCCCGCCGCCGCCCGGCCCCGCGCCCGTTGAGACCCACACAGCGAACAGCACGACCTGGAGCGCCACGACGCCGAGGAGGCCGCGGGCGATCAGGATGAGCGGCGCCTCCGGCAGCTTCGGGGTCACGAGATACCAGTGGCCGAGGATCATCGCCGCGAACACGCCGCCGGTCGCGACCGCGAGCACGGCGAGCTGGAGGAGCAGCGGAACCGCGAGCAGCGTCCCACCGGCCCACGCGAGCGCCCCGCACACGAGCGTCGCGGCCGCGGCGGCGAGTCCGGCACCGGCGATGACCGGCGAGCGCCGGCGCTGGACGAGGGCGACGACGTAGACGGCAGCAATCGCCGTAAACGCGGCAAGGGCGAGGCGGCGTGGCTCGTCGAAGGCCGGATCGATCCGGATCGGCGAGTCGGCGCGCGGAAGCGGGAGCGCCTGATCCGACAGGAACGCGAGCACCCCGAGCACAACGGCGCAGGCCGCGGTGAAGGCGAGGAACCCGCGGGTGGCGTCGGTCCGCAGCCGCGCGACGACCACGGCGACGAACGAGCCGATGGCGAGGCCGGTCAGGACGGTCCAGTTGATGAACGCGAGGTTCTCGGCGATCCGTTCGGCAGGCACCGGGCGAGTGTAGCCGAGGACCCGCGACACTCCGTCATCTGGCTCCTGGCCGGCGCGCCGCGGCAATCGAACGTCGGGCGCACGATTGCCCGCCGCCAGCCTGCACTCGTCCGTCAGGCGCGCGATGATCCGGCGATCAACCCCTGAGCGACGCCGCTCGCTCACCTGCTCGCCCCCTCGGAGGTCTGCCCGGATGCCCCTCACCGACAGCGCCACCTTCACCTGGTACGGACACGCCTGCTGGGAGGTCCGGACGACCGCCGGCACGACGATGCTGTTCGACCCGTGGTTCGGCAACCCGAGAAGCCCGAAGCGCCCGGACGAGGTCGACCGCTGCGACCTGCTCCTCGTCACCCATGGCCACGCGGACCACTTCGGGGACGCGCTTTCGATTGCCAGCCGGACGCGACCGGCGTGGCCGTGCATCCACGAGATGAGTCTCTGGCTCGGCCGGAACTACGCCCACAAGGACGGCCTGATCGGGATGAACAAGGGCGGGACGGTCGACGCCGCCGGCCTCAGGGTCACGATGGTCCGGGCGGACCACTCGTCCGGCGATCTGCACGGGGCGGAAACGCCCCTCTATCTCGGTGAGCCCGTCGGCTTCGTCGTGGAGCTCGAGGACGGCTTCCGCTTCTACTTTGCCGGCGACACGGACGTGTTCTCCGACATGCGACTCATCGGCGAGCGGTTCCGGCCCCAGGCGGCGTTCCTTCCGATCGGTGGCCACTTCACGATGGATCCGGCGAGCGCGGCGATCGCCGTCGAGCTGCTCGGCGTCCAGGACGTGGTGCCAATGCACTACGGCACGTTCCCGCTCCTCGCCGGGACGCCGCACGAGCTGCGCCGGGCCCTCGGCGAACGCGGGCTCGGCAACGTCACCGTCCACGAGACGACGCCGGGCGGCACGCTCGGCTGAGGGAGGCGGCACTGATCCGCTCGCCCCCGCGCCGGCCGCGCGCAAACGGCCGCTCGCCCCGGCGCGCGACGGCGCGCGAACGGCCCCGCGCAGACGAAGGCCCGGACATGCAGAGGCCGGTCCGCGAGGACCGGCCTCGATCTCGCCCGGAAGACGCCGCTACGGGCCGGTGGTGATCACCAGCTGCGGCGGGTTCGCGCCCTCCCGGCTCGAGTAGTACGCGCTGTTCGAGCTCCCGTCCTGGACGAGGAGATCGACCTGGCCGTTGCCGGTCACCAGGGCCGTCACGTCGAACTCGGCCCACGCCCCGGCGACCACATTCAGCGCGGTCCCGGCCGCACCGCTCGTCGCGGCGGGCGCGTTGTTCCAGTTCGTCGTGGCCTCGCTCCACGCGCCGCTCGTCTTGTACGCGGTCCCGCCATTCGGGCTGGCGTCCGTGCAGAACAGGCGGAGCTTGGCCGACGTGATCGTCCCCGCCAGCCCCGTCACGTTGAAGCGAACGAGGGTGTGATAGGCGCCGGTCGGGTCGAGCCGCACGCGAAGCACCGGGTCCGTCCCGCCGGTCAGTGACGTCGGGTTGGCCTGGTTCGGCCGCGTGTCCTGGGTCGACAAGAACGTCGAGGTCGTGGTCGAGCCGCTGCTGACCGTGATGTAGCTCGACTTCGTCGTGGAGCCCGGTCCCCCGAGGTTCGATGCCGTGAGCTTCACGCTGTACGGCCCGGGGGCGGTGTAGATGAACGACGGGTTCTGCGCGGTCGAGTCGGTCGTTCCGTCGTTGTCGAAGTCCCACGCCCAGCTGGTCGGGCTATTCGTCGAATCGTCTGTGAACTGGACGGCCAGTGGAGCCGTGCCGGTCGTCCGGTCCGCATGGAACGCGGCAACCGGAGCGGGCGGCGGCGCGGCACTGACGGTGATGTAGGCGGACTTCGTCGCCGGATCGCTTGCGCCCCCGCCGTTCGTCGCGACGAGCTTGACCGTGTACTGCCCGGGGTTCGCGTAGGCGTGGGTCGGGTTGGCGGTGGAACCATGCGTCGTTCCATCACCGAAGTCCCAGTCCCAGCTGGTTGGGGTGTTCGTCGACTGGTCCGTGAACTGGACGCTCTGCCCGGTCGTCGGGTTGAGCGGGCTTGCCGTGAAGTCGGCGACCGGCTTGGGCGGCGGCGGGCCACCGCTGTCCGTCGAGACGACGAGCTGCGGTGCGTTCGTCCCGGTCCGGCTCGAGTAGTACGCGCTGTCGGACGAGCCGCCGGCGATCGCGAAGCTGACCGTGCCGTTACCAGCGACCGCGGCGGCACCGAGATCGACCTCTGCCCACGTCCCGATGGCTGTCACCGGCCCAACGGCATTCAGCGCTGAGCCCGGCAGGGCAGGAGCCGTGTTCCACGTGATCGATCCGGTGCCGGTCTCCGTCCAGGCGCTCGAGACGGGATAGACCGAGCCGCCGTTGGCGCTGGCGTCGTTGACCCAGAGCCGGAGCTTGACCGACTGCACCGTCCCGCTCAGGCCGGTGACGTTGAACTTCAGGAACGAGCGGAACGACGAGCTGCTGTTCCGGACCCGAAGGGCGGCGTCCGTTCCATAGTTCTTCGTCGGGCTCGCCTGGCTCGTGAAGGAGTCGGCGGTCGGCGTGAACGTCTGCGTCGCGAGCGGCTGCCCGACGGTCACGGTGTTCGTGGCGTCGTCCTGGCCGTCGCCGTTCTTGGCGACGAGCGTGACCGTGTAGGTGCCCGGACTCGTGTAGGTGTGGCTCGGGTTCGCGGCCATGCTGTGGGCGGTGGCGTCACCGAAATCCCAATCCCAGCTCGCCGGCGTGTTGGACGAGGTGTCCGTGAACTGGACGGTGAGCGGCGCGGGCCCGCTCGGCGGGGCCTCGGTGAACGCGGCGACCGGTGGAGCGGGCGGCGGCGGCGTGCCGCCCAGCGCGTCGTAGGCCCACCAGTACTGGCTCGTCGAGTCGTTGCCCGCGATCAGGACGAGCCCGGTCGTCGCGTTGACGTTCTGCTTCGTCGAGGAGACGTTGTTGATGGCCGGGCTGGAGGCGTCCTGCATCACCGTCGTGCCCGCGCCGACCGGGAAGCCGAGCGTGGACAGGGACGAGACCTTCTCGACGATCTTCCCGCCGTTGTCGCCCGTGGTCGCCGGGGCGACCGGTCCGGTCATGTAGACATGGGCCTGCATCGCCTGCTGATCGATGATGACGATCGGCCGTGTCGGCCCGTCGGACACCCGCGAGACCGTTGTCGCTGACCAGGTCCCGGCCGTGCCGGACGGGGTGAAGGTCAGCAGCATGATCAGCGGCGCGCTGCCGGTCGTCTGGCTCGTCTTCGTGACGGCGAAGATGCGTCCGCTGTTGTCCGAATCCAGCGACTTCAGGTTGATGTGGTCGTCCGCGTTCTTCGTGCCCTGCAGCGCAATCGCGCTGTCGTCCCAGGCGCTGTCCGCGGCGCCGTCGTTGTGGAACGCGAAGTGCATCTTGCTGTCGACCTGGTTGCTCCACATCACGCCGATGCGCGGTGTTCCGCCGGCCTTCTTGAAGGCGATGATCGACGAGATGTCGTCCGGATCCACCGTTGTGCCCGTGGCGGGCAGGACGAACGGCGTCACCCACACGTTGTCGGTGCCGTTCGTGTGCGTCACGACGACCTGGTTGTTCTGGACCCAGGTCGCCCACAGCCGGCCGGTCGAATCCTTGTCGAAGACGGCAGTCTCGGTCTTGTAGTCGGAGACCGTCGCGGGAAAGCCGGAGTCGAGGGAGTACGCCTTCGTCGTCGAGTTGTAGCTGTACCGGTACAGCCGCATCGGGTTGCCGGTTGCCGGGGAAGTCGAGTAGACGTGCGACAGGATGTAGAGCTTGGTCCCGTCCCACAGTGCGTCTGCCCGCGTGCCCTTGCGGTCCACGGCAACGCCGGTGTCGATCCACTGGTGGCCCGCGAGGTCCAGCCTCCAGATATGGAAGACGTTCGCCGTCGTGCTCCAGAGATCCGCCCACCAGATGCCGTCGTTGTACCAGAGCTTGCTCTCGGGCTTCGAGCCAGACGGAGCGGAGCTCGACCCGGTGTAGCTCGGACCCTCGAACCCGATGTCGCCGGCCGCGGCCGTGACGACCGGCGCGACGACGAAGGAGCTGGCGACCAGGAGGAGTGCCGCACCAGCGCTCGTGGTTCTTGGGGCGATCCGTCGACGGCTGAGCGAACGACGGTCACGAGCGGCGCGGAACAAACCCACGATGTCAGGCCCCTTTGCGATTGAGCACGGATCCGATCGTCTCGAGGATGATTCGGAGGTCGAACAGGACGGAGCGTTTGGCGATGTACTCGACGTCGAGCCGCAGACGCTCGTCGAACGTCGACTCGTTGCGGCCGCGGACCTGCCAGAGACCCGTGATCCCCGGCGTGATCTCCAGCCGCTCCGCATGCCAGAGCTCGTAGGTCGAGGCGGCGAATGAGGTCGGCCGGGGGCCGACGATCGACATGTCGCCGCGGAGGACGTTGAGGACCTGCGGGACCTCGTCCAGGCTCGACTTGCGGAGAAACCTGCCGACCCGCGTGATCCGCGGGTCGTCGATGATCTTGAAGTCCGGCGGCGGCAGGACGTTGAGATGGGCGAGGGACGCCTTCAGCTCCTCCGCGTTCTGGACCATCGTCCGGAACTTGAACATCCCGAACCGGACGCCGTGCAGGCCGGTTCGCTGCTGACGGAAGAAGATCGGACCGGGCGAGTCCAGGCGGACCGCGATCGCGCAGATGCCGATCACCGGCAGCAGGATCGGCATGGCGGCCAGGACGATGATCAGGTCCATCGCGCGCTTGCTGCGCGAGATGGGCCGACTCGCCGCCATCGTCACGTCGCCGTCTCCGCCATGTCGTCCCCGAGCTCCGCGTCGTTCGGGTGGGCGATCGTCGCGACGACCGGCGCCCACGACCCGATCGCAACCGGCGCCGACTGCTCGCCGTAGAGCGAGGCGATCAGCGCGCCGCTCGTGATCCCGCTCGCCGGGAACACGGCGACGACGCCGTTGCCGAGCGCCCCGGCGGCGTGGGCCTGCGTCCGGGCGACGGCCGCGCCCACCGCGTCCGAGTCCGCCTCCGGCAGGAGCAGGAAGAGATCGCTCCCGTCGATCCAGACCCGATCGTTGCGCCGGGCGCGCGCCGCGATCCGGTCACGGAGGTGCGTCGTCGGCGTCTCGGCGGCGTTCGCGCCGGGAAACCGGACGAGACCGAAGGTCCGACCGAACCGCCGCGACCTGGCGAGCTCACGGTGGAACTCCTGCCAGCCGACGACCGCGTCGCTCGTGGCGCCGCCCAGGTACGACTCGCGATTGTGGCCAGCCGCGACGGCCATCCCGCCGACGGCCGAGCCGACGACGGCCCCGACGACGAACGGAACAACGACGACCATGTAGCCGAAGACCGGCCCGACGACGATCGCCACGACCGCGATGATCGCAGCGCCCCATAGGGCGATGCTGGTTCCCCGCCTGTTCATGCTGTGCTCCGGTCAGTCGCCGAGGGCGGCGCCCGAGGCGAGCCCGGCCTCGCGGCCGTCTGCGACGCCGGCGTGAACCAGCGTCCGGCTCCCCGCCCGCCCGACCGTGCCGCGGCCGAACGCCGAATAGGCGAACCCGGCTGCGAGCAGCGCCTCGGGATCGAGAGCGTTGCGTCCGTCGACGATCCGCCGATGGCGGACCACGGCGGCCACCTCGTCCCAGGGCAGGGCGATGAACTCCGGCCATTCGGTCACGAGGCCGATCGCGTCGGCGTCCGTCATCGCGGCCATCGCCGAGTCGGCGATCTCGATCGAGGGGACGAGCCGTCGGGCCGACCGGCGAGCGCCTTCCATCGGGTCGTACGCGACGACGGTCGCGCCACGAGCGATGAGGTCGCGGGCGATGTCCAGCCCGGGCGCCGCGCGAACGTCGTCCGTGTGCGGCTTGAACGTGACGCCGAGCAGCGCGATCCGCTTGCCTTCGACACCGCCGCAGAGGTCGGCGATCCGGTCGACGAACGCGATCCGCTGGCGGGCGTTGATGCTGTCCACGGCGGCCAGCAGCGGGACGTCCAGGCCGAGCGCGTCCGCGTCCGCGACGGTCATCGTGACCTGGTCCGGCAGGCACGAGCCGCCGAAGCCGATCCCGGCCCGGAGGAACGACCCACCGATCCGGGGGTCGTACGACATCCCCTCGACGACCCGCTCGACGCGGGAGTCGTGGAGATCGCAGAGCGCGGCGAGCTCGTTGGCGAAGGAGATCTTCGTGGCGAGGAAGAGGTTCGCCGCGAGCTTCGAGAGCATCGCGTCGACCGCGCTCATCACGAGGATCGGCGTCTCGACGGCTGCGTAGAACTGGCGGAGATGCGACTCGCCGGTTCCATCCGGGTCCGCGGCGATCCCGAGGATCACCCGGTCCGGCTCGAGGAAATCGCGAACGGCGGTGCCTTCGCGCGTGAACTCCGGGTTGAAGGCGAGCGCGACCGGCTCCCGGCCGGCGGCGCCACGAAGCTCGGCGACGAGCGTCGAGACCTCCCGGACCAGCGGCGGCGGGCACGTCGAGCGGATCACGAGGGTGGACCCGTCATCCATGATCGGGACGAGGCCGGTGAGGGCCCGCCGCATGGTGCCGAAGTCCCACTGGCCCTCGGCGTTGGTGGTCGCGACGGCCACGAAGACGATCGTGCTGCCGGCCGCGGCCGCAGCGGTGTCGTTCGTGAACGTCAGGCGGCCGCTCTGCGTGTGCGCCTCGACGAGCTCGGCGAGACCCGGCTCGTAGATGGGGCTGATCCCCGCCTGGAGGGAGGAGAGGCGGCGCGGATCGATCTCGACCCCGACGACCTCGTGCCCCCACTCTGCCGCACCGGCGGCGGTGACCAATCCGACGTATCCCTGACCGACGCCGGCAACTCTCAACTCAGGTCTCCCCCCGCGCGCTTCACGAAGCATCACGGGCTTTGCGACCGACCCGGTCGCTGGGGCGATGCGCGCTTCGGGCGATGGGCGAGGGGCAACGAAAGGAACGATGAATCCGAATGAGTCCGGTGATTCCAGCCGGTCCCCCGATATGTGCGCGCTCGGTCCCCAACGATAGGTCCTAGGACCTTTGCCGACAATCTCCTGATCCTCACGGGACCCTTCCAAAGTGCCGCAGATGCCGCGGTTCTGGTGCGCGTCGTCACCATCGCAAGGTCCTCGGCAAGGAGGCGGACCACCGCCTGCTACCCGCCTGACGCGGCGCCGTGGCGGCGCCGTGCGGTGGGCCCTACGATGTCCGCCGCGGGGGCGAACGCCCCTGACGAGGAGGCGCTGTTGCCCGACATCCAGGTCGGCCTCGTGATTCTCGCCGGCTACGCCAGCATCTTCGGCCCGCTCTCGGGCTGGCTTGCGGTCGCCCGAACGCGTCTCGTCCCGCTGTGGATCGTCTTCGGCGCGATCCTCGGGCCGCTCGCGATCGCGCTCCTGCTCGCAGCACCGCCGGGCCAATGCCGGGCGTGCGGCTGGCGCGTCCGGGGCTGGACGGACACCTGCCGCTCCTGCGGCAACGATGTTGCGACCGGGCTGCCGCCCGAGACGGATGAGATCGGCCCGGAGCTGTCGGCAGGCCGACACATCGGACCGCATGCCTCGCCGGCCCTGGCAGGTGCGCTTGGTGGAACCGTCGCGACGTCGGCGGGCCGCGGACCGGGCGGCGCTCCGGTGGCGGTCGGACCGGGGCGGACGGAGCAGGGACGTTCGTTCAACGGCGGCAACAGTGTCCTCGCCGCGACCCGCGACGCGCGCCTCGGCGGTGAGCGCGGGTCGACCGTCGCAACGGCGGCGATTCCGAGCCCGAGGACCGAGGACGGCTGGGACCGCCGGCCGGATCCGGCCTCGGACGCTCGGAACGGCACGGACAACGGCGACGACCGTCCGTTCGCCGTGATCGGAAGCGGCGTCTTCGTCGGCGGAAACCGGCCGCTCCAGCCCGGCAGCCGCTACCTGCTCACCCGGGTCGGCCCGGAGCTGCAGATCTTCGGCCCGCTCCACCTGAACCCGGCGAACGTGGCGACGCGGATGTCGACCAAGGACATCGAGGTGACCGTGGTCGGCGATCGACTCTCGATCGGCAGCCAGAACCCGCTCATGGACGTCGGACTGGCGTTCGTCGGCGTCATCGTCGAGCCCGGCATCGATCTCCGGGCCGCCTTCGGGACGCAGCAAGCCAGCTCCGCGCGCCGATGAGCTTCGCGCGCTCCCGCCTCTCCCCCGAGCTGATTGCCGCTGTCCTGTGCTTGATCGTGCTCGGCGTGGTCCTCGTCCGGCCGTCGGCACGCGCATCGGCCCAGCCGGCCGCCACGCCCGGTCCATCGGAGGCCCCCGGGCCGGCCGGGTCCGGCGGCCTGAGCGCATCGCTCCGTTCGTCTCTCTCGGTGGTCATCACGGTCAACGGGCGCCTCACCGACAGCGCCAAGGAGCTGTCCGCGGAGCTCGCCCGGACCCCGCGCCGGATCAACCAGATCTCGGTGATCCTGCCGAGGATCTCGTCCGATGTAGCGAGCGTCACCGCGGTCGGTGGCGCGGTCCGAACCCTGACCTCCGATCCGGCGACAGCGACCCTCGGCATCCAGCTCGACGATGCCTACGGAGCCCTCGCCGAGACGACGCGCGGCGTGTCGGACCAGAGCGTCCGGAACGAGACCGCCTACGTGAAGGCGGCGACGGGTGCCGTTGCGCAGATCACCGCCCTGGCACCGTTGACGGCCCGGGCCCAGAGGATCCTCGACGGGGAGGTCACGTCGCCCGCGCCATCGGTCGGCACGACCCCGTCCGGGAGCGCCGTCGCGTCCGGGCCGCCCTCGCTCGCGCCCACAGCCACTCCAGCGCCGTCGCCGACTCCGCTGCCCTCGGCCGCGCCGCCCACGGAGCCGCCCGCCAGCGGCCCGGTCCCGTCCCTCGCCCCGGGCGGGCTCCTCGTCAACGGCGGGTTCGAGAAGGGACTGACCGGCTGGGTCGTCCGAACGAACGCGCCGGCCGCCGGGACGGTGAGCGAGGACCGGACGCAGCACGTCGAGGGTGCGGCCTCGGCCCGGATCGACATCCAGGCGGACAGCGGCGCGAGATCCGGCGTCAGCCTCGCGCAGGGCGGCATCGCGATCCAGGCCGGTCAGAGCTACGTCATCCAGCTCTCGATCAAGGCGGCCGTCGCCCGGGATGTGCGGATCCGGGTGACCGACGCCACCGAGACCGCCCCCTACATCGCCCGCATCGTCGACGTGACGCCGGCGTGGACCACGATCACGATCCAGTTCGACAGCATCGTCGACGACCCGACGGCGGAGATCCTGATCGACGTCGGCCAGTCGACGGCGAGCGTCTGGGTCGACGCGGTGGCATTGGCCCCGGCTCCGAGTTGAGCGACCCGTCGATCGATCTCGCGGCGCGCTCGCCTGGGCACGCGAACCGCCCGGACGTCAGCCCCGGGCTGCGTCAGCCCCCGCGACGCGCCACGTGCCAGGCAACCTGGGAAGTGAGTCCCTCGCGGGCACCCGTCGTCGCCCGATAGCCGAACGCCCGCTCCGCCTTGCCCGTGTCCGCGGCGGTCCGCCGCTGGTCGCCGCGTCGGGCGGGGCCCCACTCGATCGTCGCCGTGACGCCGACCGCCTCGGCGATGGCCGCGATCGCCGCGTTGAGGGTGATCTCCTCGCCGCCGGAGATGTTGTAGATCTCGCCCGGAACCGCGTCCTGGACCGCTGCGATCGTCCCGCGGACGCAATCGTCGATGAAGGTGTTCGAGCGGGATTGCTCGCCGTCGCCGAAGACGGTGATCGGGCGCCCGTCGAGCATCGCCTCGATGAACTGGTGATAGGCCATGTCCGGCCGCTGGCGCGGCCCGAAGATCGAGAAGTAGCGGACGATCGAGGCGTTGAGGCCGCGGGTCATCACGTTGGCGAGGACGAGGTGCTCGGCCGCGAGCTTCGTGACGCCGTACGGCGAGATCGGCCGCGTCGGCGTGGTCTCGTCACCGACGGCATCCATCCCGTACACCGACGACGTCGAGATGTGGAGCAGACGCGGCCCACCGCGCGCGAGGATCGCCTCGACGAGGCGGTGCGTGGCGAGCAGATTGCAGGTCGTGTAGAGCTCGACGTCGGTCCAGCTCCGGACGAGGCCCGGCATCGCGGCGAGGTGGACGACCGCGTCGACGCCATCGACGAGCGGCTCGAGGGGCGCCGTCCGGAGATCGAGCTCGTGGAGGGTGAATTGCCCCTCGTCGCGGAGTCGCTCCAGGTTCGACTCCTTGAACGACCGCGGGTAGTAGTCGATGAACGTGTCGACGCCGACCACCTCGTGGCCGCCGCCAACCAGCGCCTCGGACAGGTGCGACCCGATGAACCCGGCGGCGCCGGTGACGAGGAACCTCATGGCCGGCAAGCCTAGCGGCTGACGACGACCCGGTCGACGTCAAGCCCGAGGCCGGCCCGCCCCGCTGCCGTCTGGACGCAGACGGAGCCGACAGACTTCGCGGCCGTCTCGCGGAAGGGGATCGACACGGCCCGGATGATCACCCGGCTGAACCCCTCCTTCGTCAGGGTCCATTCCCAGGTTCGCTTCGTCAGGTCGACGACGACGGTCGAGCGGTACCAGACGCCGGGCTCCCAGACCGCGAGGGTCCGGACCTTCGTCTGGCCGGCGTAGTAGGCGAACGTCCCGCCCTGCCCGAACCGGGTCGTCACCGCCTCGTCGCCGTGGAAGCGGAGGCTGATCATCACCCCGTCCGTCGTGCCGTTGGCCGACGCGCGGACGACGGTGAACGCGGTGAGGCGACCCCGATCGACGGTCGCGAAGGTCTTGCAGGC
Source organism: Chloroflexota bacterium (assembly GCA_042408445.1). Lineage (GTDB taxonomy): Bacteria > Chloroflexota > Limnocylindria > Limnocylindrales > CSP1-4 > CF-46. The sequence continues at coordinate 15,184 of JBHORC010000023.1, read as the reverse complement.
GCGGGTCTCGCCGCCGGCGGTCGACACGAGGTGCAGGACGCGGCCGCGGCCGGGCGCGCTTGCCACCGTGATGTTCGTGTCCAGCGCACCGTTGGAGACCGTCCAGCCTTCCGGGGTCTTCGTGCCGAGGGCGTACGGCTCGAACGTGTCGTCGACGAGGAGCAGCGGCAGTGCCGCCGCAGCGGGGGGTGGGCCGGAGGGCGTCGGCGGCGGGCTGCCGGCCGCGATGTCCGCGGCCTGGACGATCGCGTGGAGGTAGCGATGGCTCGCCGGATCGAAGCCGACGACCAGGACGCCCGTCGCCGGGTCGGCCGGTCCCTTCGCGAGGTGCGGCGCGGACAATTCGGCGCCGGTCGGCGTGCCGGCGGTCACGGCGAGACCCGGCCCGGCATCGAACTCGAGACGCCCGGTCGTCGACCGCTTCATGACCCATGACGTCCCGTCGTTGGCGTTGCGCATCATGAGCAGATCGATCTCGCTGTTCGTGGGATCGACCGCCACGGCCACACCGTCGTGGCGGTCCTCGACCCGGCCGGCGACGGCCGACGACCAGCCGCCGGCTGCGTCACGCCGGGCGACGACGATCCGCGCCGACGTCAACGACCCACCGACGGACGCGCGGGTGTCGCCCGCGATCCCGACGACGACGCCGCCGTCCGGCTGCGCCGCCACGGAGATCGGCCCGTCCTGGAGGGTGACGCCCTCGCTGACGGTTTCGGGCTGCGACCAGATCGCGGGATCGCTCGAATCCGCGCGAGTCGCGAACCGGACGATGCTGCCCGCGACGGACGACCAGGCGATCCCCAGCTGGCCGGTCCCGTACGGCAGCAGGACGGCGGAGTCCCGCGGCCCGACGGCCGCCTCGCCGGGGAGGGCGATCGGTGGCGACCAGAGGAAGTCCGAGTCCAGCGAGTGGACGAGGACGATCTTCGTCTCCTCGACGAAGGCGATCCAGAGCCGTCCGGTCGAGTCCCGGGCGAAGCTGAGGCTGCCGACACCCCGGTCGGTGATCGCGACCGGGAAGTCCGACTCCTGGACGAAGCCCGTCTTCGCGTCCGGCTTGTAGCGGTTGATCCGGATCCCGCTCGTCGATGCGTTGCTCGGGACGACGCTCGCCACGTAGAGCGATTTCCCGGTCCAGACGACGTCGACGCGGGCGTCCGGCCGCTCGTCGAGCACGCGGCCGGTGTCGCGCCACGTCGTTCCGTCCGCGCCGAGCTCGTACAGCCGGGTCTCCCGGCTCGCGGGATCCAGGAGCGCGGCCCACCATCGGCCGTCGATCTGGAACGTCGGGCTCATCGAGGCCGGTCCGAGCGGGTCCGTGATGTCGTCCGGGAGCTTCGCGTCGAGGTACGCGCGGCCCACGGGGTCCGCCGAGAGGACCGGCCGCGGGGCCGACGAGCCGGTGATCGGTGACGTGGACGGCCGGACGGACGGGACCGAGTGGTCCGCGGTCGACAGCGCGATGCTGCCGCCGACGACGCCAGCCGTGCCGAGCACGATCACGGCGAGAGCGGCCAGGCGGCTTCCACCGATCCGACGCCCGTGCGATCCGGGCGCCGTCAAGCGGGCGACCCCCCTATCATCGAGCGATGGCCGGCATCGAGATCGCCCTCGTGTTCCTCATCGCGGCGGGAGGCGTGATCATGCTCGTCATCCGGTCGAGCCCGGAGCAGCCCGTCCCCGTCGCCCGGGCCATCGTCGGGCTGGTCGCGGGCGCGCTCGGGGCGATCTTCATCCTGACGCCCCTCACGGACCTCGTGCCCGACGCGATCGAGGCGGCGATCGCGCCGCTGGGCGTGGTCGCGATCACCGTGACGCTCGTCATCCTGTCGGCCCGCTTCCTGTCGAACTGACGGAGCCGCCCTCGAGCCGGACGAGCTCGTCGACCGCAACGGTCGAGCCACCACCCGTCGAGTCGAGCGCCTTGAGGACGACCTCGTGGCTCGTCGTTCCCGGCCAGGTCAGGGCCGCAAGCACGCGCCTCGCGGCGAACCTCGGGGCGCGAAGCGGGACCGTCGTGGTGAGCGACCCGTCCACGTAGACCCCGAGCGAACCGCGCGTCGGCCCGACGGGACCGATGACGAGGAGCCCGCTCGCGGTTCCCGTCCACGTCGCGCTGGCCCCGCTCTGGTTCGTGGACGCCGCCTCACCGCCGCTGTAGGCATCGGCGCGGGCGGTCTCCCACGATCCCGACAGGGCGAGCGCATCGGGGCCGGCATCGATCCGTTCGGCGCGGACGCCGCCAAGCTCCAGCCACTCGCTCGTCCCGCCGTCGCCGAGGACCCGGCCGCGGACCGAGAACGACCCCTCGGGCCGGGAGAAGATCGCCGTGCCACTCGCTCGGCTGCTCTCGAGGAGCGGGTTCCAGCCGCCGCTCGCCGACGCGTCGATCGCCACGGTCCCGGGCTCCGGCGCCGACCACGCGACGCGGAAGCGGAGATCGCCGGGCGCCGCGGTCGCGACGAGGCCCACCTGGAGGCTCGCGAGACCGGGCGCGCCGGCCACGACGGATGGCGCGGCCGTCGGCGGGGGCGGCGGGGTTGCGCGGATGACGGGTGCCGTCGCCGCCGGGGTTCGCGCCGCCGTGGTGGGCCTGACGACGGACGACGTGGTGGCCGAGGACGGCGACGGTGATGCCGCCCCCGCCGAGTCATCGATCGGGACGCCGTTCGTCAGCGTCGTCCAGCGGATCGCGGAGTGGCCGGCGTCGCCGTACGGCCGGGCCGCCTGGACGAACTCGACCCATGCGGGATCGTGCCAGTGCGCGTAGGCGATCTCCCAGGCCGGCCCCGGATCGGGGACCTCCGGGTCCGTCGCATCGGGCCACTCGGCCGGATGCCGCACGTAGAACGCGAGGCGGTCGAGACTGACCTTGAGGCTGCCGCCCTGGGAGCCGACCGCGTCCCAGAGGTTGACGCCCCGCCGCTCGGCGAGCTGCGCGGCCGCGACCTTGTACTGGAGGGCCTCCTGCGTGTACGAGATCCCGTCCTGGCCGCGGCGCGACTCCTCGGGGATCCGGCCGTCCGGCTCGACCAGATCGAGGAGCGATCGCCACTTCGTGACTGCGGCATCGAACTCCGCGTCGTCGCCGATGTACTCGGCAATCGCGATCCGGAGGAACGTCCCGGCGTCGCCCCAGTTGTTCGGCCGCTCCGACGCGGCGGGGAGGATCACGGTCCGGAGCCAGTCCTGGAGCGCCTTCGTGTCAGCCGCGGACCAGGACGGGGAGGTCCGGATCAGGTCGGCGCCGAAGATGAAGCCCGGAGCGACTCGGCCGAGGATCAGCGACGTGTTGCAGCCGCCGTTGTCCGTGCAGGTGTCCGCGGTCGACTTCACGTCATCGACCCAGGCGCGGATCGTCCGTCGGGCGGCCGTGGCGTACGCCTCGTCGCCCGTCGCGACATACGCGAGTCCGAGCCCGTAGGCACGCGTCGCGTCGTCCACGAGGATGTTCTCGGTTCCGACGACGACGAGCGGTGACACTGGCGCAGGCGCCGTCCCGACGGCTGTCTGGCCCCAGGTCAGGAGATCCGCGAGCGCCGAGGCGTACGGTTCGGTGCCCTGGCGCGCGAGCGCGACGCGGTCCTTCAGCTCTGCGGTGCTGACGAGAAAGCCGGTCGGCTGGGTCGCCACGGGGGCAGACGCCGAGGGAGGAGACGCTGACGGCGCGACGGTCGACGTGGCCGGCCCACCGGCCTGGGCGACGACGACGCCGACGATCACGGCGGCCAGAATCGCGGCCCGCGCCACGAGGAGCGCCTGGCCCCGAACGGGGCCCGATCGTCGCCGCGGTGGCGGAGGTGGGCCGTCGCCGCCGACTGCGGTCTCGTCCGGAGCGAAGGGTGGGATTCCGCCGACGGAGCCGGCGTCGGGCGCGGTGCCGCCAGCCGGGGGCGACGACGACGCCGCGGGCATCGACCCTGCGGGCGGGGTGGACCCTCCCGGGAGTGCCGACGCTGCCGCGGGCGCAGAACGCGGCGGTGTCGTCGAAGCTGCCGCGGAAGACCGGCGGCTCGCCCTGGACGGGGTCTGGTCCGACGAGGCGCGCGGCATCTGCGGATCATCGCCGGTCGCGGACACCGCCGTGTCCTCGGATGCGGCAGGGGCGGCGTCCGTCGTCGAGCGCTCGCGGCCCGAGGCCGCCGCGTTGGCCGAGGGTTCGGAGCCCGAGGAGCCCGCGTCGGCGGAGGAGGCGGCGTCCGCGACAGCCGCGTCCGCGACAGCCGGCTCGTCCGCGACGGGCTCGTCCGCCAGGGCCTCGTCCCCCGCGACCTCGTCCCGGGCCGCCGCCTCGGCCTCGATCCGGGCGGCTGCCTCGGCTGCCTCGAGATCGACGGCGTCGCGCTGACCGCGGCGGCGCTGGGCCGTCGGACCGGCGTTGGACGGACGCGCGCCGGCGGGCGCGCGGCGGCTCGGCTCGGCGCTGTGATCACGCGATCGACGGGACGGGGAACCGGGGGTGGCCTCGTCGGCCGGGCCCGGCCCGGACTCGACCCGCGCCCAGTCGATCGAGCCGTCCGGGCGGCGTGGGAGAGAGGACATTGCACCTGATGGCTGTGAAGGACGGTCCGGTATTGTAGCCTCGCCCCGCTGAGGCACCCTGCGCGACGCCCCTTGAGGCCGAAACGAGATGGACGCGGAACGGCATGAGGTCGAGCGGCGGAAGTGGGACGCTCACGCCCACGCGAGCCTCGACCACGTGGATCATCTGCCCCTGGTGCCCCTCGACACCACCTTCTCACGGTACGCCGATCAGCACCATCTCCTCCGGGGCATGGGCGAGTTCCTGGGGGAGCTGAATGGGCTGCACGTCCTGGAGTACGGCTGTGGCCTTGGAGAGCTGACCGTCGTTCTGGCGCGGAGTGGGGCGAACGTCACGACCTTCGACCTCTCCGCCGAGAGCATCGAGGTGGCACGTCGCCGCGCCGCCCACAACGGGGTTGCCGAGAGGATCACCTTCGTCGTCGCGAACGGCGAGGACCTGCCCTTCGGCGACGGACGGTTCGATGTCGCGGTCGGGAAGGCCGTCCTCCACCATCTCGAACCGACCCTTGCCGCGCGCGAGCTGGCTCGAGTGCTCCGGCCCGGGGGGCGAGCGGCCTTCTCCGAGCCGCTCGGGACGAACCCGTTCCTGGTCCTGGCGAGAGACCGGGTGCCGTACCCCGGAAAGCACGAACGCGGGGCCGATCGCCCCTTGACTCGTGCCGATCTTGCCGCATGGCGCGAGCCCTTCGAGCGGCTGACCCTCCGCCCGCTGCAGCTGTTCAGCATGGTCGAGCGGATGTTCGGACACCATCGTCGCCTGACCCCACTGCACGCGCTCGATCGCTGGCTGCTCAACCGCGAGCCGCGCTTGTGGCCCTGGTGCCGTTACGGCGTCCTCCTGTTCGAGGCGTCACGTCGCCCGTCCGTCACGCGCTCTGCAACGCGCGACGAGGCATCCGTCAAGATCGCCGACGTGCCTGCGGCCGAACGCGTCCCGGCGTGACGGACCGTCTTCCGGACGAGGCCGCCTCGGCTTTCGCGGACCGTACCGACCGTGGATCCGGCTTCGCGAAGGACGACGCGCGACGCGCCTCCGTCGACCTCGACCTCCGTGGTCGGGCGCTCGTCCGGATCCTCGACGCCGATGCCGCGGGGCTGCGCGCCGTCGGCCGACAGCTCGGCCCGCTGCCGCAATCCCCGGTCGACAAGGCGCGCCGGGCGGATCTCACGATCCGGTTCGTGGACCGGCTGAACGTCGAGGGCCGGATCCGCCGGCTCGGCGCCGATGCGATGACGATCGGCGACGCCTACGTCGTCACCCGCGGCCGACGCAAGGCGGAGGTCCGGGTTCGGATCCCCATCGAGACGCTCGGCCTGGGCCCGGCCGTCATCGAAGCCGAGCGTGGCGGGGCGTCGATCCCACTCCTCCTGCCCGTCCTCGCCATGAGCCTGCTCGGGCGGGGGATCGCGCCGCTCCACGCGAGCGCGTTCCGGTACGAGGGCCGCGGGGTCCTCGTCACCGGCTGGGCGAAGGGTGGCAAGTCCGAGGCGCTCCTCGCGTTCCTCCTCCACGGCGCCGAGTACGTCGGCGACGAATGGCTCTTCGTCGACCCCGACGGACCGCAGATGTTCGGGATCCTGGAGCCGATCCGGCTGTGGGACTGGCAGCTGGCGATGGTGCCCGCGCTCACGGGACGCGTCAGCGCGTCCTCACGCGCGCGGCTTGCCGTCGCGACCGGCGCGGCGCGGGCGCTGCGTGCCACCGGTCGCCTGCCCGTCGTCGGCACGTCGCCGGCCGGCGAGGCAGCTCGTCGCGCCGGCTCTGTCGTCGATCGCCAGCGCTCCATCCAGATCCCGATCGCCGACCTCGTCGACGAGGCCCACATGGTTCGAGAGGCGGTCGCGCTCGATCGGGTCGTCCTGATCGTCGCGGGCGGGACCGACGAGGTCCGTCCGGGCATCCCGGCGAGTGAGGCTGCGGACCGGATCGCCGCAACCACGAGCCACGAGCTTGCGGAGCTCCACGCGGCCGCACTGGCCTACCGCCACGCCCTGCCCGGGGCTGCCCAGAGCTACCTCGACGACCCGCGCACGAGGCTCACCGGAGCAACCGCCGATGCCCTGGCAGGGGTCCCGATCCTCGAGGTCGAGCATCGGTTTCCGCCGGACATCCCCGGTCTCTTCGACCTGATCGCGCCGCACGTCTGACGAGTGCTGGGTGCACGTTGCCCACCAGCACCGAATTTCGAGTGCCGACTCCACCAGACCGCACCGGTCGCCGCCAAGGGTCCGGGACCCCTCGGCGTTCGTCCCATACACTGCGATTTCCTTCGCTCCTCGATTCATCCGACCTCATCTCCGGAGTCCGTTCGAAGTCCTATGACCAGTCCTGGCAGCCGCTCGCGCCGCCCACCGACCGTCGCTCTCGTCGGGCCCGATGGATCGGGCAAGTCGACGGTCGCGCAGGCGGTCGTGAAGCGGATCGCCGTCCCGGCTCGCTACCTCTACATGGGCGTGAACCTCGAATCCAGCCGCGACATGCTGCCGACGACGCGACTCGTCCTCGCGGCAAAGCGACGTCGCGGCGGACGGTCGGACATGACGGCCCGGGTTCCGGCAGCGACCGACCACGGCGGACGCTGGACGCCAGTCGACTCGGCGCGGAGCGTCGTCCGGATCTCCGCCTGGATCGCGGAGGAGGCCTACCGGGCGATCCTCGCGGGACGGGCGCGGGGTCGCGGGGAGGTGGTCGTCTTCGACCGCCACTTCTTCTGCGATTACTACGCGACGGACGTCCGCTCGCCGGCCCCCGGCGAGCCGCGACGGAGGCTGGCGAGCCGAATCCACGGAGCGGTCCTCCGACGCTGGTATCCGCGCCCGGACCTGACGGTCCTGCTCGACGCCCCGGCCGAGGTGCTCCTCGAGCGGAAGCACGAGGGAACGCTCGAGGAGATCGAGGAGCGACGGCAGAACTACCTCGCGCTCGCCGATGTGCTCCCGGCGTTCGTCGTCGTCGACGCGACGCGACCGCTCGACGAGGTCGTCGCGGACGTCGTCGCCCGGATCGAGGCGTTCGGCGCTCCGGGCACGGCCAGTCCGACGGTGCCGACACCGACCGCACGTGATGCTCGCGACTCCGGCTCGGAGGAGGCCGCCGCCTTCGTCCCGGCCCCGTTCGGGGTGGAATCATGAGGCTCCTCGTCGCCAGCCCGATCCACGCCGACGCGCTCGCTGCCCTCCAGGAGGAGCACGACGTCCGGGTCGCCATCGGTGCCCCGGAGCAGGAGCTCGGCGAGGCCGCCCAGGATCGTGACGCGATCATCTTCCGGAGCGGCGTGACGATCGGGCCGCTGGCGCTCTCTGCGCCGGGTCTCCGCCTGCTCGTCCGAGCGGGGTCCGGCCTGGACAATCTCGACCTGGCCCTCGTCCAGGGGCGCGGCATCGAGCTCCACCGAATTCCCGGACCGGGAGCGCAGGCGGTCGCCGAGCTGACGTTCGGGCTCATGCTCGGGCTCGCGCGCGGGATCGTCCACGCCGACCGCCAGCTGCGGGCCGGTCACTGGATCAAGTCGGAGCTCGTCGGCTACAACCTCCGCGGAAAGCGGCTCGGGATCGTCGGGCTCGGCTCGATCGGGACGCGCGTCGCCCAGCTCGGCCTGGCCTGGGGGATGCGGCCGCTCGGTGTGGTCGACCGGCCGAGCCCGGAACGGGCGTCCACCTTCTCGGCGCTCGGCGTCGACCTCGTGGACCTGGCGACGACGCTCGCCGAGAGTGACTTCGTGACGATCCACGTTCCGCTCGGCACGCCCACGCGGAACCTGATCGGCGCGACCGAGATCCGGCAGATGAAGCGGGGCGCGTTCCTCGTGAACATCGCCCGCGGCGGCGTCGTCGACGAGGCGGCGCTTCACGAGGCGCTCGTCGACGGCCATCTCCGCGGCGCCGCGCTGGACGTGCACATCGCCGAGGGCGAGGGCAAGGTCTCGCCGCTCGCGGACCTGCCGAACGTCATTCTCACGCCGCACATCGGCGCCCAGACGATCGACGCGCAGGAAGAGATCGGACGTGAGATCGTCGCAATCATCCGCCGCTACGGCGACCAGGGGGAGGAATCACGAATGATCCCGACGGGGAGCCGAGCGTGAGCGAGGCAGGACGCGTCAACCGGGCGACGGACAAGCGGTCGCGCCTCCGCGAGGGACTGGCGGGCGACCGCGCGGTCGTCGCTGTCGGGGCGCACGACGCGCTGACCGCGAAGCTCATCGGAACGTACGGCTTCGATGCCGTCTGGGTCAGCGGCCTCGGCGTCGCGACGATGGCCCACGCGCTGCCGGACGTGAACCTGACGACGTTCACGGAGGCGCTCGACGCGGCCCGCCGGATCGATGCTGCCACCGACCTGCCGGTCATCGCCGACTGCGACAACGGCTTCGGCGGGCTCGGCAACGTGGTCCGCACGCTCGTCGAGTACGAGCGAGCCGGGATCTCGGCGATCAGCATCGAGGACAACCTGTTCCCGAAGCGGAACAGCCTCCTTGGCGCCGACACAAAGCGCGAGCTGCTGCCGATGCGCGAGCAGGCGCGGCGTCTCGCGGCCGCGAAGCGGGCCCAGTACGGCACGGACTTCGTCCTGATCGCGCGCGTCGAGAGCCTGATCGCCGGCCACGGCGTCGAGGATGCCTGTGCCCGCGCCGATGCCTACGTCGACGCCGGGGTGGACGCGATCCTGATCCACTCCCGCGACAAGACGCTCCAGGAGATCGACGGCTTCCTGAGCTCGTGGAAGGGGCTCGGCAAGACGCCGCTCGTCTGTGTCCCGACGCTGTTCCCGACGTTCACCGCCGCCCAGCTGCACGAGCGCGGGTTCAACCTCGTGATCCTCGCCAACCAGCCGATGCGGGCCGCCGTCGGCGCGATCGAGAAGACGCTCGAAGGGCTGGCGAAGGCCGGACGGGCGGCGGACGTCGAGGCGGACATCGTCCCGGTCGACCACATCTTCGACCTCGTCGACACGAAGGCTGCGATCGCGCTCGAGGACGAGGGGGCGGGGTGATCGAGGACGTGGCGACGTCCGACCGGGCCGGCCGCCTCGACCTCGCGCCATCGGATCCCGCGCCGGCGATCATCGTCGGGCTGGACTGCATCACGGGTCTCCAGACGGCCCGGTTGCTGGATGCGCGCGGCGTGCCCGTGATCGGCCTCGCGGCCGACGTCCAGCACTTCTGCGCCCGGACGCGCGTCCCGCGCGCGACGTTCCGCTCGGATCTGCGCGGCGAGGCCCTCATCGAAAGCCTCCTCCACCTCGCCCAGCGACTGCCGGACGTCGGCGTCCTGATGCCGTGCACGGACTCGGCCGTCCTGGCGATCTCCGCCGCCGCCGATCGACTGGCGGAACGCTATCGCTTCGTCCTGCCCGACCACGACGTCGTCAACCGCCTCATGGACAAGATCGCCTTCGCCGAGCACGCCGCGGCCCACGATCTGCCGATCCCGCCGACCGCGGTCCTGCGGAGCCTGGAGGACGCCGAACGGGCGGCCGGTGTTCTCGCCTACCCGGCCGTCGTCAAGCCGGCGCTGAAGACCGCGGCGTGGGTGGCGGCGACGAAGGCCAAGGCGATCCCGGTCGCCAGCGGCGAGGAGCTCATCGAGACGTGGCAGCGGACGTCGCCCTGGTCGGACACGCTGATCGTCCAGTCCTGGATCCCCGGCCGGGAGGACGACCTCTACTCGGTGAACAGCTATCACGACCGCTCCGGCGCTCCCCGGATCGGCTTCGTCGCCCGGAAGCTTCGCCAGTGGCCGGTCGATACCGGCACGAGCAGCCTCGGCGAGGAGGTCCGGAACGACGAGGTCCGCGAGATCGCGATGCGACTCTTCGCGACCGTGCCGTACCGCGGCCTCGGCTACGTCGAGATGAAGCGGAACGCGGTCACGGGCCGGCACGAGATCATCGAGCCGAACATCGGCCGGCCGACCGGACGGTCGGCGATCGCGGAGCGCGGCGGCGTCGAGCTCGTGTACACCGCATACCGCGACGCGCTCGGTGAGCCGCTGGCCGACGCCTCGGAGCAGACGTACCGCGGCGTCAAGTGGATCTACTGGCGCCACGATCTCCAGTCGGCGATCGTCCACGGCCGCCGCGGGGAGCTCGGGTTCCTCGGCTGGCTGCGCTCGGTCCGCGGTCCGAAGACCGAGGCCGTCGGGTCGTGGAGCGATCCGATGCCGTTCGTCGCCGACCTCGTCCACGCCTTCGGGGTCATCGGCCGGCGGATCGTTCAGCGCACGACGCGAGGCCGCGTCGGCGGTCCGGTCCGGACCTGAGCACGCACGGATGCGAACGCGCCGGATGCTCCGGTCGGTTGCCGGGCTGCCCCCCGTCGAGCGCGCGGCTCGGGCGCTCGCGACGCGCGTCCCGCGCCGACGGGATGTGCTTGCCGTCCTGACGTTCCACCGGGTCGCCGCACCGGCCGGCGTCGTGCCCGGCCTGCTCAGCGCGACGCCCGAGGGCTTCGCCCGGATGCTCGACATCGTGATGGACGCGTTCACCGTGATCTCGATCGACGATGTGCTCGCCCGCCGGGACGGCGGCCGGCCGCTCCCGCCGCGGTCCCTGCTCCTCACGTTCGACGACGGCTACGAGGACCTCGCGGATCACGCCTGGCCCGCGCTCGTCGCCCGCGGCCTGCCCGCGATCGTCTTCGTGCCGACGGCGTTTCCGGCGCGACCCGGCGAACCGGGCGCCGCGTTCTGGTGGGAACGCCTGTGGGCCGCGATCCGCGACACGCCCGCGGAATCGGTCGAGATCGCCGGCACGGCTCATCCCGTGACGACGGACGCCGAGCGGACCGCCGCCTATCGCGACGCCCGGTCCTGGATCAAGCAGCTCCCCCACCCCGACGTCGACGCGGCCGTCGCGACGATCGAGGCGGCCGCCGGCTTCACGCCCGACAGCCTTCCGCAGCCGAGCGGCCGGCCGCTGGACTGGGATCGGCTCCGGGCGCTCCATGCGGCGGGCCTCGCGCTCGGCTCGCACACCCGGACGCACCCGCTCCTCACGCGCGTGGACGATGCGACGATCCGGCGGGAGATCATCGGGGGCGTCGAGGACCTGCAGCGGGAGACGGGCACGCACATCCCCGCGTTCGCCTTTCCGTCCGGTGCCCTGCACGGTGCCGCGGCGCCGGCGCTCGCGGAAGCCGGAATCCACGTCGCGTTCTCGACCCGCCGCGGCGTCAACGACCTTGCCGACGGGCAATGGCTCGAGCTTCGCCGCGTGAACATGAGCGTGAGCACCCCCGCCTCGGCCGTTCTCGCGCAGGCGGTTCGATGACACGCGCGCGGGAACCGGGGGATGAGGGGCGAATCGCGACGAATGATAGGCTGCGCGAACTCGCCAATCGCCCGATTCGCGGGACGGGCATGGCATCTGTCGCCGAGCCGATTCCGGCCGGCGTTCTACACAGGGGTTGAAGGTGGAGCTCTCGGGCTACCTCGCCATCGCGAAGCGGTGGTGGTGGACGTTGATCGTCTCGGCGTGGATCGCCGGCGTCGCCGGCTACATCGTCGCGTCCGGGCTGCCGCCCACGTATGAATCCCAGACGAAGGTCCTTGTCGGGCCGATCAACACGGATTCGGACACGCTCCGGGCGAGCGCCCTGCTCGTCCAGACGTACGCCCAGGTCGTCACGACCGATTCGCTCCTCCAGTCGACGATCAAGGAGCTCGGCTACGACCTGACGGCCGACGATCTCCGGACGGCGACGCGGGCAACCGCCAATGACGTGACCCGGATCCTGTCGATCCGCGTCCAGTCCGGCGACCCGACGCGAGCGGCGAAGCTCGCCAACACGCTCGCGACGGAGCTGGAGCAGCTCACCTCGCAGGGCGTGAGCCGGCCGGAGGGCCTCATCCAGATCGTCGAGTTCGCCCAGCCGAGCCTGGCCAGCGAGCCCGTCGCGCCGCAGGTCAGCCTGATCACGATCCTCGCCGCGATCGCCGGCATCGTCATGGCGATCGTCATCGTCCTCATCGTCGAGTACTTCGGAAGGGCCGTCCGAACGGGCGAGGAGCTGGCGAACCTCGCCGGTGCACCACTCCTCGGCGCGGTCGGCGTCGCGGGCGGCGATCGACCGAAGGCGAGCGACCTCGTCGTCGATGGAGAGCCGAACTCGCGGGCGGCGTCGGCGTATCGCCTCGCCGCGGCAAAGGTGGCGTTCGCCGAGGACGGCCACCAGCGTCGATCCTTCGTCGTGACGGACGTCGACTGGGAAGGCCAGTCCGCGGTCGTCGCGACGAACATCGCGAGCGCCCTCGCCCGCCTGGGGCGCGCCGTCGTCCTCATCGACGCGGCCGGCCGCGGCGGAACGGTCACCGCACTCCACGGCCTGACCGACGAGACCGGGCTAAGCGAGGTCCTCAACGGCGACGTCAGCCCGACGTTCGAAACCGACGACGGGCCGGGCGTCCAGATCATCGGCGCGGGCCGGGAGCCGCTCGACGTCGTGGATCCGGGCCGCGTCCAGCTCCTCATGGACGAGCTCCTCGCCAGTGGCCGTGTCGTCGTGATCGCGGTCGCGCCCGTGCGCGACGAGCCGCAGGCGCTTGCCTTCGCTCGCTCCGTGGACGGGGTCGTCCTCGTCGCCCGGACCGATCGAACGCATCGCGAGGATGTCGAGTTCGTCGGCGAGTCGATGCGACTGATCGGCGCGACCGTCGTCGGCGTTGTCGTCGCACAGAAGGGCGGCTTCCTGGAGCGGGCCCGGCGGCCGCGGGATCGTCGGCGCGAGCGGCCGGAGCCGCGGCGGGTGGAGCTGGCGCCGCCGGGAAGCGTCCGGCGTCGGGCGCGCTCGACCGTCGGCGCGGCGCGGGTCACGCCCGTCGTGTCGAGCCGGTCGCGTCGTGCGCAGCCGGACGGGCCGAACGCCCCGGAGCAGCTGCCAACCTGAGATGCGCGTCCTCGTCACCGGAGGCGCCGGCTACATCGGGTCCCAGACGGTTCGGCTCCTTCGGCGTCGGGGCCATGAGCCGGTGGTCCTCGACACCCTCGAGCACGGTCATGCCGCGGCGGTTGAGGGTGCGCCCCTCGTCGTGGGCTCGGTCGCGGATCGCGGGCTCGTCCGGGACCTCCTCGGTCGCCATGACATCGAGGCGGTGATCCACTTCGCGGCCCTGAAGGCGGCCGGCGAATCCGTGGACCAGCCGGCGCGCTACTTCGAGGCGAATGTCGGCGCGACGATCGACCTGCTCGCCGAGCTCGAGGCCGGCCGCATCGCCTCGTTCGTGTACTCGTCCAGTGCCGCGGTCTACGGAAATCCGCCGTCCAGCCCGGTCACCGAGGACGCGCCGACGCGGCCGACGAACCCGTATGGCGAGTCGAAGCTGCTCGTCGAGCGGATGCTGCCTTGGCTCGAGACGCGTGGCGTCCGGCACGTCTCGCTGCGCTACTTCAACGCCGCCGGCGCGGAGCCCGACGGATCCCACGGCGAGCATCCGACCGGCGCGACGAACCTCGTGCCGCTCGTCGTCGAGGCGGCGTTCACCGGCCGGCCGCTCACGGTCCTCGGCACGGACTATCCGACGCCCGACGGGACCGCCGTCCGCGACTACGTCCACGTCGCCGACCTCGCCGAGGCGCACGTCCGCGCCCTCGACCACCTGGCCTCCGGCGGTGCGTCGCTCACGCTGAACCTGGGGACCGGGCGGGGATCGTCGGTCCGCGAGGTGGTCGCGGCGGTCGGTGCGGCCGCCGGGCGGACCGTCCCGACCGTCGACGCCGGTCGCCGGGCGGGAGACCCGGCCGCCGTCTGGGCGGACCCCTCGAGAGCCGCGGCGACGCTCGGCTGGACGGCGGAGCGCGGCCTCGACGAGATTGCGGCGTCCGCGGTCCGCTGGCGCGAGTCGCACCCTGCCGGCTATGCCGAGGACCCGGTCCTCGTGGACGAGCCGGCCTGACGATGGCCGCCAGCCCTCCGTCCGCTACCGCACCCGGCGAGCGCCTCCGGGTCGCCTACGTGATGTCGCGGTTCCCGAAGCTCACCGAGACGTTCGTCCTCGACGAGATGATCGCGGTCGAGCGTCACGGCGTCCAGGTGGAGCTGTTTCCGCTCCTCCGCGAGCGCGCGACGCGGATCCACGACGAGGCGCGGCCGTGGATCCCGCGGGCCCATTACCTCCCGTTCCTGTCGGTCGCGATCCTCCGCTCGAATGCGGTGATGCTCGTCAGGCATCCACGGCGCTACCTCGGGACGTTCGCCGCGATGGTCCGTGGCACGGCCCGGAGCTGGAACTTCCTCCTGGGCGGCATCGGGATCTTTCCGAAGGTCGTCCATGCCGCGGGCGAGATGGAGCGTCTCGGCGTCCGCCACGTCCACTGCCACTTCGCGAACCATCCGGCGATGGCAGGGTTCCTCGTCCACCGCCTCGTGGGCATCCCGTACAGCTTCACCGCCCACGGCTCGGACCTGAACGTCGACCGGACGATGCTGCCCCAGAAGGTTCGCGAGGCCGCGTTCGCCGTGACGATCTCCGAGACGAACCGACGACTCATCGAGGCGACGTGCGGCGGTCCGGTCGCGAACCTCATCGTGCTGCACGTCGGCATCGACGGGACCCGGTTCCGGCCGAACGCCGTGGCGAGCGACGGCTCCGCGATTCCTCACGAGAGCGAGGGGGCCGGCGCGGTGCGCGCCGCGACGCC
>JBHORC010000022.1:0-62107 GCA_042408445.1 Chloroflexota bacterium | reverse complement strand
GCCGAGCGGGTTCACGGGCAACCAGGAGATCCCGATCGCGAAGAGCATCGTGGACTACATCTTCCGGTGGCTCGGCAGCCGCTTCCTCGGCCCCGACGACAAGGCAGTCCTGGGGCTCGTCGACCGATCGGCAGTCAGTGATACCTACGCCGGATTCGGCTCTCCGGCTGCGGCGCCAGCGGAGCCCATGACTCCGCCTTCGGCTCCGTCGACGGCGTCCGCTGTCGCCGAGCCTCCGGCCGGCTCCGTCGGGTCAACGCCACAGGACAAGGCGAGTGACAAGCCCCAGGCCTCCGTTGCCGTCGATGCGGCTCGGTCCGAGGTGAAGGGGACCAATGATGCGGTCGCGACCGCGGGCTCTGTTTCGAGCGGCTCCTCCTCTCCGGCTCGAGACGAGCTCGCGGTCGTGGCCACGAACGGCAACGGCCACGCGGCACCCGCGAAGGCGGGGTCGAACGGGAACGGCTCGGGCATGGTGACGCTGTCGCTGGGATCGACGAACGTCGCGTTCAAGATCCAGGAGGACGCGCCGAGCTGCGCCGAATGCGGCTCGATCATGGTCCGCAACGGCAGCTGCTACAAGTGCCTGAACTGCGGCAGCACGAGCGGCTGCAGCTGAAATCGTCTCCGAGCGCGCAGCAGAAGAGGCCGGCGACAACGCCGGCTTCTTCTGTGTCTCGGCCGGGGTCGCGCTGACGCGATCCGTACGCGGCGCGATCTAGGCTGAGGGCTCCACGGCGTCGCCGAATTCACGGTCATCGCTCGAGAACGCCGGCGGCTGGGGGGAAGCGACGGCGACCGAGGTGGCTGACTTCGCCGGAAGCTTTGGAGCCGTCGGCGCCCATACTCGAAGACCCTGAGCGATCGATCGGTAAAACTCGTTCGCTTGTGACTTCGACTGCTGGACGAAGGAACCGGCAAGGCGACCGCGCTTCATCCCAACATCCTGCGAGACCGTGAGTCGGAACGTCGCGGGGTCGCGCTTGGGGTCGTGCGAGTACAAAAGGCGCTCGGGCTTCAGGCGGGCCTCCTTCAGCGAGGAAGAGGTCGCCTCCTTCTGGTTCGGGTAACGAACCTCGACTAGCAAGTCGTCCTTGGCGTCCGTTAGTTGGCGAAGTATCCAGTTGATGCGCGTCGAGGGCCGTCCCTCTTTCGGCGCGGTCACGACGATCGATGTCCGGAATCGTCGGCCCCGGAGGTCGGCGTCGAGATCAATGGGGCCCGCTGCGTTCGGCACTCGGATAGATGCCGTCAGCCGCCCTTGATCGACGAGGGAACGAACATGGATGTCGCGTCGCGATGCCTGATCGAGCCCTCGAGGCCAAGCCGCCGTCACCGTCTTGCCGAGGTCTTGAGTGAGCCCTAGGCAGAGATACTCGACGAACTGCTCCCAGCGACCTGCGACGTCCTTCACAGCGGCGTCCGACGCCTTCAGTGTTCCCTCGCGAGCGCCGTCACGGACCGCCACCCAACGGTCGCCCATGTCCTCGAACCCGCCGGTGCCTGCGCGCTCGTGGTCGAGATAGGCGATGAGCTCCCCCAGGATCCATGCCTGGTCCGGGTCGCTGATCTTGCGATGCTGGTGCTCTACGCGCGCTTGGGTCATCACTTGCCACCACGACAGATGGCGCAGTGCGACCTTCTTGGTCTTGCGCGCGTCGACCGCCACCGGACTCTCCTCCGGAGATGCGGCGATCTGGTTCGAGAGCGTGACGACGGCGTCAAAGCCGTTGATCCGAGCGAGCTCGAGGTACCGCTCCACCTGCTCGACGCGAAGCTCGGCGCCCGAGGTCTTCACCTCGACCAGCGCGACCCACCGGGTCTTGCCGCGCTCGACTACGATCGCGCCGTCCGGGATCGAGAGTCCGCTGTCTTCGTCGGAGAACCGGATCTCGGTGTAGGTCTTGATCTGACCCGCCGGCGCACCGACGTGGTCGAGGAGCGCCCGCCCGAACTGCGGCACGGCTCCCATGACGGCAAGGAGTGACGACGTCGCCCGCATCTCCTGCTCGTCCTGACCGCCAATTCCCGTTGTCGGGATCAAGCGTGACGGACGCCAGCCATCCTCGGGTTTCGTCGCAACCTTGCTCGCTGTCTTTGATGTCGGCAATCGATCGTCCCCCTTCCCTGTCCCGGCATCATAGTGACTGAGCAATTGCGGATTGACTCGGCAGGGCGCGTTCGCTAGTTCGGCGGGTCCAATCGGGCGTACGGGCGATCGACATCAGCCGTGCAGCGTCGGCCGGTAGATCAGCTCCTGGATCCGGCTGTCGAGGGTCCGGCTCTCGATCAACTCGAGGTCGAAGTCGGCCGCCTCCTCGAAGACCGGGCGGGCTCCGGTTCGGCCGGAGACGACGGGGAAGATCGTGACCTGCACGCGGTCCACCAGGCCGGCGGTCATCAGCGCGCGGTTCATCGACAGGCTGCCGTGCGAGCGGAGCGGCAGGAGTGACTCGTCCTTGAGCCGGCGGACGACATCGACGGCGTCACCGCGCTCGAGGGTCGCGTCGGGCCAGTCGAGGGGCTCCTCGAGGGTCGATGACACGACCGTGGTCGGGAGCTTCAGCATCGCTCCATTGACCGGGTCGACGTCCTTCAGGAACCCGGTGCGCGGCCCGATCGACCCCATGAACATCCGCATCGTGTTCGCGCCGACGACCAGCCGCTGCGGCTCGGAATACAGGGCGAGCCGGCGAGCGAGGAACTCGGGCCCCTCCTTGCTCCAATAGCCGCCCCAATCCCCATCGGGGCCGTAGGAGGCGTAGCCGTCGAGGGTCGAGAAGACGTCGAAGGTATAGAGCGCGGTCAAGATGGCCTCCTTGCGCTTGCTGCTTGATCTCCAGGACGGGGAGCGACCGCAAAACTCGTCGGCATCGCTCCTTCAGTGTCGGCGGTGTCTTGCTGTCCGGCGTCGATCACGGACCCCATGTCACCTTTTCCGCGGGATCGAACCCTTGAGGGGTGATGGAGATCGTGTCGGAGCTCACGGACGTCCCGCCCAGCGTCGAAGCGCTGTACCGCTCGGACGCGGCCCGACTCTGGCGCGCGGTCTACGCGTGGGCCGGTGATGCCGAGGTCGCGAGCGACGCCGTCGCAGAGGCCTACGCCCAGGTGCTCCGTCGGGGCTCGGCCGTTCGAGATCCCGCGGCATGGACATGGCGGACGGCGTTCAAAGTCGCAGCGGGCGCTCTGAAGGATCGGCCACGATCGAGCGACCTGGAGCTCGAGTCCGAGACGCAGATCCATCACGACGCGTACGGGGACCTCGACCTCGTCGCGGCTCTCCGTCGCCTGCCGGATGGCCAGCGAGCGGCCGTCGTCCTGTTCTACTACGCCGATCTTCCGATCCGCCAGATCGCCGACCGGCTCGGGTCGAACAGCCTCGCGGTTCGAGCGAATCTCAGTCGCGGCCGGCGACGCCTTCGAGAGCTACTGGGTGGACACGATGGATGACCTTCAGCGGCGATTCGCGGCGCTCAATCGGATCGAAGCGCCCGACCTCTGGCCGGCGATCCAGCGCCAGGCGGTGACCCTGAGCGACGAGCGTAGGCTCGCACGCGTCCCGAGCGCGCGACCCACGACGGTCAATCGGACGCCGGCATTCCGGGACCGGCCGATGCTCGTCTTGCTGATCGCCATCGCGCTTGTCGCGGCCGTCGGCGTCGGGGCGGTGTCGTTCGGCGCGGTTTCGTTCTCCTCGGTTCCCGCGTCCGTTTCGTCGGCCGCCGTGCCGTCCGCGGGCATTCCCACCTCGGGCGTCCCATCGCCCATGCCGTCGGGTGTTACGCCGTCCTCGGTCCCGCCGTCGGCCGTTGCGGTGGCGCCGTCCGCGTCGCCCTCCGGACCCGGCGCGGGCGGTTGCCCACCGCGTCACGCGGTCGCCACCACGGCGCTTACCCCGATTGCGGTTGGCGACTACGTTTCAAAGTTGGTCTTCTCGGGTTGCTTCATGTGGGCGCGGATCGCCGCGAACAACGGTGGCATCGCGAAGGTCGATCTCGGGACCAATCGAGTCGTCGACACGATCGTCCCCGCCGAGATCGTTGGCGACTCGATGACGGCGTCGGACGTCGGCATCCTGGCGGATACGAGCCCGTCGGTCATCGAACCGGACACCCCCATCCACCTGACGCGGATCGATCCTGTGACGGACGCGGCGACCAATGTTCTGGACCTGCCGGTGAATGGCGACTTCGTCGTCCTCGATGGCCTGGTGTGGAACCGGAAATGGCGGTCGGGCGAGCTGTGGCTTCTTCCCCTGGACGGCAGCAAGCCGGCCGTCAAGAGCGGGACCATCTCTCCGTTCATCGGCGCCGCGTTCGGCTCGGTCTGGACGAGATCCACCGACGGCACGTCGGTCGAGCGCTGGGACGCCCCCGGGTCGGCGCCAACCGCGACGGTCGACGTCGGCGACGCCTCCCAATGCCTGATCGTGGACAGCGGCATCGCGTGTGTCCTGCCCCGCCAGCGCGTCGTCCTCATCGCGCCCGACACGAGCACGGTCGCGTGGGACGTGCAGATCCCCCAGTCGACGGGCGACCTGATGGCCCTGGCGGCGGCGGGCGGCTCGATCTGGGTGCAGCCGGCCACCTCCGGGCCTGGCCGCGTCGACGCCAGTGAGCTCATCGAGCTCGACGCGGCGTCGGGCAATGTCCTGCGCCGGGTGAAGCTGACGGTCCGGCAGCCGCTGAATCTGTGGGCCGGTGGCGGCAGTCTGTGGATCGCCGCGGCGGGGCAGCCGCTGACGCGAGTGGATCTGCCGGCTCGGTGACGGGCGGCCCGTGCCGGACCAGGCCGCGGCGCGGATGGTGAGCCGCCGCGTCTGGATGTCGGGAAGAGACCGGCCTCTCGGCCGACCTCTTCCTTGCGACTCTGTCGAAGGCCCGGGATCAGGCTGCGTCCGCCAGCGTGCCGTACGCCGGCGCCGCCTCCTCGTCGGACTCGATCTCGACAGTGCGACCCGCCGACACACCGGGCAACACCGTCATCGCGACGACGATCGCCAGCGCGACGAACCCGGCCGCGAGCTGCAGGGCGAGCTGCGAGCCACCGGTCAGGGCAACGGCCGGCGACGCTCCGCCGGCGACGAGGCTCGCTCCGCGGGCGGTCGCGGCGGAGGCCATGACCGCCAGACCGAGTGCGCCGCCCACCTGGCGCGTCGTGTTCACGAGCCCGCCGGCGAGACCGGCGTCGGTGCTCGTCGACCCGGACATCGCCAGGCCGACGAGGGCCGGGAACGCGAGCCCCGAGCCGATCCCGATCAGCGCCAGCGACGGCGCGACGTCGATGAGGTACGACGCCGGGGTCGGGAGTCGGGCAAACCAGGCCAACGCGACGAGCACGACCACGAGGCTCGCCCGGAGGACCGCTCGCGCCCCGAACCGGGTGATCAGCGACTCGGAGAAGGCGAACGACATCACGCCCACGCCGAGGCTGACGGGCAGGAACCCGAGGCCGATGCCGAGGGCGTCGAAGCGGAGGACCCGCTCCAGGTAGAGGCTGCCCACGAAGAAGGTCCCGAAGAACCCGGCGACGAGCAGGACCATGACCACGTTCGCGCCGGCGACCGCACGTGATCGGAAGATCCGGAGCGGCAGGAGCGGGTTCGCGGTGCGTGCCTCGCGGACGACGAAGCCGATGAGGGCGACCAGGGCCGCAAGCCCGCCGGCGAGCGTCTGGACCGACGTCCAGCCGACGTCGCTCGTCCGGATGATCGTCAGGACGCCGAGCATGAGCGCGCCGGTCACGAGCGCGGCGCCGGGGACGTCGGCCCCGTTGCCGAGACCGAGGCCCTCGTCGTCCTCGAGGAGGCGGAAGGCGAAGAACGCGGTCACGAGCCCGATCGGCACGTTGACGAAGAAGATCCAGTGCCAGTTGAGACTCTGGGTGAGGATGCCGCCCGCGAGGAGGCCAGTCGAGGCGCCGGCCGAGGCAACGAAGCTGTAGAGGCTGATCGCGCGGGTCCGCTCGCGCGGCTCGGTGAACATCGTGACGATCATCCCGAGGATGACCGACGAGGTCATCGCCCCACCGACGCCCTGGACGAAGCGTGCGATGACCAGGGTCTCCTGACGCATGCTGACGCCGCACGCGAGCGACGCCGCGGTGAAGAGGGCGAGCCCGGCGAGGAAGATCCGCCGGCGGCCGAGGAGGTCGCCGAGCCGACCGGCCAGCAGCAAGACGCCGCCGAAGGCGATGAGATAGGCATTCACGACCCAGGCGAGGCTCGATTGGCCGAAGCCGAGGTCGCGCTGGATGGCCGGCAGGGCGACGTTCACGATCGTCGCGTCGAGGACGATCATCAGCATGCCGGCGCAGAGGACCGCGAGGGCAAGCCAGCGGTCGTCACGGGTGGAGGTGGAGGCGGGGAATGCGGAGGCCATGGGCTCGGGAGGCTCCTTGGAGAGCTTGACCGCCGGCGACCGGTCTGCGCATGACCGGGGTTGCTCGCGGTGCTAGGATGGCTGGTAACCGGGGGATCCCTCCGGTTGGTTGGCACACTATACGGGGACTGTCCCCGTTTATCAAGAGCCCGATGAAAACGGAACTGATCGACAACCTTTCGGCCTCCCCCGCCGCTGCCGCCGACGGCCGTCCGCTCCGCGCCGACGCACGCCGCAACCTCGACCGGTTGATCGCGGCCGCGCGAGAGGCGTTCGCCACGGACGGACCGAACGCGCCGCTCGACGACATTGCCCGGGCGGCGGGCGTCGGCTCCGGGACGCTGTACCGGCACTTCCCGAATCGCGTGGCGCTGCTCGAGGCGGTCTACCGATCCAACGTGGAACGCCTCTGCGCCGAGGGCGAGCAGCTGGCCGAGAGCGAGCCGCCGGCTCAGGCACTGCTCGACTGGCTGCGCGGCTTCGTCAGGGTGGTCTCCGAGAAGCGCGGCCTCGCCGCGGCGCTCACCGAGGAGGGTCAGACCAGCGAGCTGTTCGCCCAGTGCCACACGATGATCAACTCGACCGGCGCGCAGCTTCTCGATCGGGCAAAGGGGGCCGGCGCGATCCGCGAGGACGTCCCGCTGGCGGATCTGCTGAAGATGGCGAAGGCGTTCGCGCTCGCGGGCGAGACCTCGCCGGAAGGCGCGGCGTTGGCCGAGCGTCTCCTCGTCCTGTCGATGGACGGGCTCCGGCCGAGGGCCGTCGCGCCCGCCTGACGCGCGTTACGCGCCGGCCTGTCGGCTCGGACCGATTCGAACCTCGGCCATCAGGACGACCGGAACGGCTGACGCGTACGGAGGGCAAACGGCGGCAGGCGGTTCTCCGTCGTTCGTGTGACGGCCGGCCCGTCTGGGCGTCGCGGGGTGATCACATGGGTCGCGGGATCCGTCGGTGTGATCGTGATCGAGCGGTGGACCACGCGCTGGGTGCTGGTTCCCGGCTGCCAGAACGTGAACAGGAAGTCGCGTGTCGTCGGCGTCGAGGCAATCGCCGACAGCCCGTCATTGCCGCGCCTGCCGTCGCTCCCTGTTGCGACCGCGAACGAGTCACCCTGATACCAATCCGCACCGTTGCTCGGTGACTCGGCGTAGTAGCTCTGGAGGATCGTGCCGGAGCCGAGCGTCGAGCAGATCTGGACGCAGCCCGAGTAGCCGACCCCGACCGTGCTCCATCCTGTCAGCACCAGCGCCGGACCGTACATCTCCTCCAGCAAGTTGCCGCCGTTCGGTACGTCGAACGGGCCGGCCCAACGCCCTTTCACTGTCCACACCGCGACCATCGGGTCCGCGCCGATCCACGCGATGCCTGCTCGGTTCGGTGTGGCGGCAGCAGACGGATAGGACAGGCTCGCCGAGGCAAGGGTCACCGGGCCGTTCCAGTGCGCGCCGGCATCCTGGGAGATCCGCGCCTTCACCGCGCCGTTGCCGTCCGCGATCCAGCCGACGATCACGAGGTTGCCGCTTGCGGCGACCGTGGGCAGGCCGGTTTTCCCGCCGAGCGAGGAGGTGGCGCTCGTCGTGCCGAGGCTCACGTTGGACCATGTCGCGCCGCGGTCGCGCGAGATGAGCAGGTGAACCGTGCCCGTGTTCGCGTCCGTGTACGCGACGTAGACGCCCGATCCCGCAGCCGAGATCGCGGGGTAATCGACGCGGCCGGTTGCCGACGTCAGCGTCTTCACCGTCGACCACGCGGTGCTTGTGCCATGGTTCGAGTTCGCCCGGAACTGGATCGACCGCGCGGCACTGGAACTGAAGGACACCACCTTCGGCACCTTCACCCAGCTGGCATAGACCGAAGCATCGGCCGCGGCTATTCCAGGCCAGATCCCGTGTTGGGTCGTGGCGTTCAGCCGAAGCGCGGACGTCCACGTCGAGCCTGAGGCATTCCCCCTCGTGTAGTCGATCGGCGCATACGGCCCCGCGTCCTTCACGGTCGTCGAGCCGACCCGCGAAGCGGTGACGATCGCGTGGAGAAACGCGGTCCCGTTGCTCACGGTTCGCGCGAGCGCGTTGCCCGCGGTGGACGTGTAGTCCGCCGAGGCGTTGTGGATGCTCGATGGAATCCCGCTCGCGGCCCGGTAGAAGCCCGTGACTCGCAGGTTGACCTCGAGATCCAGGTACGGCGATCCGACGGACACGTCCAGGGTGGCGACCTTCTCCCACGGGGAAGTCGGGACCGCGATGAGGTCCAGGGAACACGTCGCCGCCGGCGCGAGGGTGGCACCCGTGCACGCGTCTTCGGCAATCATGAAATCGCCGGCACCGAGTCCTAGCACCGTCGCGCTGTTGACGTGGAAGGACTGCGTCCCCGCGTTCGTCACGACCACCGTCGCCGGGTCGGTCGCGGTGTTGAGCAGCGTGTCCGGAAAGGTCGGAGCCGGTGCCGTCAGCGGCGACCCGGAAGGTCCGAAGGCAGTGATCCCCGCCTGCGCCCGGGCGGAGTCACTCGTGGCGAAGATGGAGACAGTCTCGTTGTACGGCTTCGCCGTCCAGGCAACCGTCACCGTGCAGCTGGAACCGGCGGCGATCGGCGCCGCGGTGCACGTCTCGTCGTCGATCGCGAAGTCGCTTACGTACGGGCCCCCGATCGTGACGCTCGAGATCGTCAGGGGACCCGTGCCGCGCGACTCGACGGTGACGTCCTTTGTTGACGTTGCCGTCGCGGGCGTCGTCGGAAACGTCTGCGGGAGCTGGAAATCGATCCCCGGGTAAGGCTCCGCGGAGTGGAACCGCAGGTCGGCAACGGCGGTGGTTTGTCCGAAGCACGACGCCGTCAGATGCGCGGCGAGGTTCGTCACGTGTCCGCCACCGTCATGCGCGATCTCGAGCACGGTGAACGAGCCCTCGGTCGCCACGCACGAAGTCGAGCCGACCGACCGCAGGGTGATCGCCGACCCGAAGGCGTCACCGACCGTGTACGCGCCGACTGTTGTCGGTTCCGATCCGGAGCTCAGCTCGAACCGGAAGGTCTCGGCGTAGATGGTCGTGACCTGGACGAACGCGGTCGTTGTCGAGGAGCTGGACATGACGATCGTCGAGTCCGTATCGCTACCGTGCCGGTCGAACGCACCGCCGAACCCGCCATCCATCGCCCAGCTGTAGCCGGAGCCCGTCGCGGCGATGACCGGCGTCGGCGCGACTGCAGGGACGAGGCCGAGGACGAGCGCAGCGAGCACGGCCGGTACGATCCGGCGCCGTACGCGACGATCCATCGGCCTCCCCTCCTCTTTGAACCGCACTTCGGCGGGCGCGAGCGTACAGAACGGCGAACCGTCGCGATAGCCCCTACTTCCAGATGGACGGGGCACGTCGACCGCCCCGGGGGATCGCCTCACGCCCCGCGGGCGATCGCCTCGATCTCGGCGTTCAGGCGGTCGTGTTCGTGGCCGTAGATCGAGCAGTGGCCATGCCCTCGAACAGGTGGTACGTCGCCCTCGGGCAGAGATCGACGACCTCGCGCCCGAACTGGGGCGGCACCTGGACGTCCTCGGCGAACGAGAAGACGTGGAGCGGTACCGTGCAGTCGGGTAGACGGTCAGCGACGTCGAACGTCTGGCATGCGTCCCACTGACCGATCAGGGACTCCTCGTTCGCGCCGGTCCGGATCCAGGCCGCGAGCTCGTCACGGATCCGCGGCCAGAGGACCGGATCGCCCAGCACGCGCGCTGGGTACAGCGCGGCGGCGTAGTGGGCGACCGCCATCTCGCCGTCGAGGGATCCGCCGGCCTCCCGGAAGTCGATCTCCGCCTGCATGTAGTAGCGGAGCCAGCCATGCGAGCGCGTGCCCGTGCCCATCGCGATCCCGACCCGGACGAGCTCCGGCGCGTCGAGGGCCAGCTGGAGAACAATCCCGGCGCCCATCGACAGCCCGACCACGACGACCGGCGGGTCACAGACGCCACGGATCAGCTCGGCGGTGTCGCGGGCCAGATCCGCGATCGTCCACGGCAACGGCTGGCGGCAGGTCGTCGGGGCGATGCCGCGGTTCGTGAACGTCGTGTTTCGGAACGAGCGGCGAAAGTGCGGGATCTGGTACGCATCCCAACTGTCGCCCGCGTCGCCGCCACCGCTGATCCAGACGATGTCAGGCCCCTCCCCGACCTGCTCGTACGCGATCGACGCCTGTGAGCCCTCGAAGATCGCCATCGGCCTCCGTTCGCGTGGGTTGGCCGATGGATCGTAACGTGCCGGTCAGGCGGCTCGCTTCAGGACGACCATCGGGATGATCCGGTCCGTCTTCTTCGGGTACTCGCCGAAGCCGGGCATCTCCTGGACGTGGGCGTTCCACAGCCGGTCGCGCTCCGGACCCTGGGTCTCGACCGTCGCCTTGACCGGAAATCGCTCGTTGTTGACCTCGATCTCCGCGTCGCCGCCGGCGGCAGCCAGATTTGCCACCCACGCGGGATTTTCGTCGGAGCCACCCTTCGAACCGGCGATGACCCAGCCATCACCCTCGGGGCGATAGGCGAGGATGGCGGTCCGGGGCTGGCCGGTCTTCGCACCGGTCGTCGTGAGGATCAGCAGCTTGCGCCCGGCGAACATCCCCTGACTCGGGATGCCGTCGTTCGCACGCATGTCGGCGATCAGGTCGCGGGTGAAGGCTTCGGGATCCCAATCGGTCATGTCTTGAGGTGCTCCAGGGCTGCGTCAGTCGTTGCAGACGCAACTATTGCACGAATCGGCAATCTGCGCTGCCCGGTGCCGAGCGACCACCAGGGCCGGTCGATCGCGCTCCTGCGGTACCGTCTCGGCGTGAACCCAGTCGCTCTGCCCGGATCCCTTGCCGAGGCCCTTCTCGCACGAGCCGCTCGGGTCGGCGCCGATCCCGGAGACGACGAGGACACGCGGGCGAGCAAGGGCCTCCTCGTCCTCATCTCGCTGCTGATCCTGCCGATCGCGGTCCTGTGGGGCCTTCTGTACCTCGCCTTCGGGTCGCCGGTCGGCTTCGTGCCGCTGCTCTACTTCGCGATCCTCGCCGGAGCGATCGCGGTCTTCGCACGAACCGGCGACTTCGCGACGCTGCTCCGGATCAACCTCGTGGACATCCTCCTCGCGCCGACCCTGTCGATGATCCCGCTCGGTGGCTTCCTCGGCGCCGGCGGCGTCGGGTTCTGGGGCGTGCTGGCGCCGCTCGGTGCGCTTGTGTTCAGCGACGTCCGGGCGGGCGTCCGCTGGTTCGCCGCGTGGCTGATCGTCTTCCTGGGTTCGGGCGCGCTCGGCGTCGTCCTCGGCCCGATCGCGCCGGCGGTCCCGGTCTGGTTCACGACGACGATGCTGGCGCTCAACATCGGGGTCGGGAGCACGCTCGTGTTCACGCTGCTCGCGGTGTTCGCGATCCAGCGCCGCACGGCGATCACGGCCCTTCGCGCGGAGCAGGCACGCGCCGAGAGCCTGCTCCTGAACATCCTGCCGAGCTCGATCGCGGACCGGCTCAAGGTCGACACCCACACGATCGCCGACCAGTTCACGTCGGCATCGATCCTTTTCGCCGACGTCGTCGACTTCACCCCGCGGTCCGAGCGGCTCGAGCCGGCCGAGGTCGTCGGCCTCCTCGACGACCTGTTCAGCCACTTCGACACGCTGGCCGAGCGCTACGGCGTCGAGAAGATCAAGACGATCGGCGACGCCTACATGGCCGCGGCCGGCGTCCCGACGCCACGCCCGGATCACGCCCGGGCGCTGGTCCTGATGGCGCTCGACATGGTCGAGGCGATGCGGACCAGCCACGAGGTGGGTCACCTCGGTCTGGAGCTTCGGGTCGGGATCAACTCAGGCCCGGTCGTCGCGGGCGTCATCGGGACGAAGCGGTTCCTGTACGACCTCTGGGGTGACGCGGTGAACACCGCCAGCCGGATGGAGTCGCACGGGACGCCGGGGCGCGTCCAGATCACGCGGGCGACCTACGAGCTGATCGCCGACGAGTTCGAGTGCGAGCCGCGAGGAACGATCGAGGTCAAGGGCAAGGGCGAGATGGAAATCTGGCACGTGCTTCGTACGCGCACGGACGCTGCCGCGAATCGCGAGCCTGCGTCGAATCGCCTCGCCGACACGGTGATCGTCGGCTGAAACCTGGAGGAAGCCATGCCCGACTATCCCAGGCTGCTCGAGAAGCTCGGCCCGGATGGGCTTGAGGAGCTGCGCCGGCTCGTTGCCGACGAGGTCGCCAGGCGCCCGGTTCCCCAGGACCCTCCGACGAGGCTCCCGAGCCGGCCGGGCACTGTGCCAGGGCCTGACGAGGACCTCCGGCCGCGCGGCTAGGCGTGCCGCCCGCGGCGACGCGGCCAGGCGCCGCCGCCCGCGCACGCGTCCCCGCTAGCGCGACCTGCCGGGACCGAAGAACAGGGCCGAAAACCCCGCCGCAACGAGCCCGCCGCAGGCGGCGATCGCCATGACGGCGGGTGCGCCGATCCGGTCCGCGAGCGGACCTGCGACGAGGATCGGGAGCAGGCTCGCGGCACTCACGATCGAGGCGAGCACGCCGAAGATCCGGCCTCGCGAGCCGGCAGGCATGTGCTCGAACAGACCGGTCTGCGCCGACACCGTCGTGATGGCGTACGCGATGCCCGCGCCGAGCGCGAGCGCGATGGCGATCGGGATGGCCGGGATCGGCGCGTCAGCGCCCCCTGCCAATCCGGCGATCCCGGCGATCGCAACAGCGAGCCCGCCGAAGCCGACGAGTCCGGCCTCCGCCGCGCGTCGTCGCGAGAGGCCTTCCCCGAACCGGCCGAGGCCGACGACGCCGGCGACGACGCCGAGGCCGAGTGGGAGCACGACCACGACCAGGTTCTTCGGGTCCAGCCCCAGGGACGTGGCGAGGTTGGGGCCGAGGACGCCGATCACGCCGACGAGCGATGACGCGATCGCAAGATGCAGGAGTGGGCGGCTGACCTCTCGGTCGTGCCGAATCGTGGCCAGCCCCTCGCCAAGCTGGTCGAGCGGCTCGCGCGACGTCCGGCGCGCGCCCGTTGCGCCGCGAGCGATCGGTGGCGCGGCCGGCAGCCCGAACGCCGCGATCGTCGCCGCAGCGAAGAACGCCGCCACGACGCCGAGCACGAACGACGGGCCGGCGATCGACACGAGGAGCGGCCCGAGGAAGGCGAACCCGACTGCGAACGATCCCTGGAGCGTCAGGTTGAAGATCCCCATCGCGGTCTCGAGCTGGCCCGACGGCACGATCCGCGGGATCATCGCGGCCTCGGCAGGCGTCAACAGGACGGTCGTCAGGCTGATGCCCAGGTTCAGAAGCAGGAGAAGCGCGACATTCGCGCCGGCCAGCGCGAGCCCGAGCGTCAGAAGCGTCCGGATCCCATTCGGGACGACGATCGCCCAGCGGACATCGAGTCGGTCGATGAGCACGCCCGCCAGCGCCGACAGGAGGATCGTCGGGACGAGGTACGACATCACGAGTGCGCTCACGGCGGCGTTCGAGCGCGTCGTCGCGAAGATGAGGATCGTCAGCGCGTAGAGCGACATGTTCCCGCCGACCTGGGTCGAGGCCTGGATGAACCAGAGCCGGCCGAACTTCGGGTCGCGCAGGATCGAGGCGGAACTCACTGGTGTCAGTAGAGCACGCACGGTGACGGTGGCGACGGCGGGCGGCGTCGGTTTCGCCGACTTCGGGGGTTCAGGCGAGGAGTTCGGCAGCCTCGATCAGGTCGGGCGAAGCCAGCCCGTCGTCGAACGTCGCGTGGACGGCCCGGAGCGCTGCGATTCGCGCCGGACGCTCCTCCGCTGACGCCACCCGGACGAGCCGGTTCGAAGCGCGCAACTCCGGCATCCGTGCCCCGAGATCCCTTCCCAGGGCCACCGCGCGCTCGTAGGAGGCGATCGCTCCGGCGACGTCCCGGTCGGGCTCGAGCGTGAGCAGGTCGCCGCGGAGGATGTGGAAGAGCGCGGCCGGGACGCTCGCCGGGCCCGCAATGGCGAGTGCCTCCTCGACGGTCCGGAGACCCGGCTCGGCCATGCGAGCGTCGAGGTACGCCCCGGCCTCCAGGAACCGGACGAACGGCCAGAACACGGGTGGCGTCCGGAGGCCCTGGTACTGGTCGATCCCGGACGAGATGAGCGCGATTCCCTCATCGGGACGCCCGAGCCCACTCGTCGCCGCGCCGAGCAGGCAGGTCCCGAGCACGCGCCAGACGGCGAGGTCACTCCGCTCGGCAACGTCCAGTGCCGCCGTCGCCCGATCGTGAACGCGCTGGGGCTCGCGACGCCAGAGATGGAGGAAGCCGGAGTGGTAGAGCGCGTATGCGTGCGAATACGGATGGTCGAGCTCGGTCGCGATGGCGATCGCACGGTCGGCCCGCGCGACCGCGCGATCCGGCTTGCCGAGGAGCCAATCGAAGAAGCCCGCCGTCGTGAGGCACGAGACCCGCGGGTCGATCCCGAGGCGAAGGCGTCGCGGCTGGTAGCCGGCGCTCTCGAACGTGCGGATCGCCTCGTCCAGGTGCTCCAGTCCCTCGGCCAACCGACCGGTGAAGCCGATGTCGCTGCCCAGGATGAACTCGCCATCCACGCGCATGCTCTCGTCGCCCTGGGCAGCGGCGAGCCGCAGGATGTCGTCCGCGTACTTGATTCCCTTGTCGAACTCGCCCCGAAACCCGTGGAAGCTGGCCAGGCTTCGGAGGACCGGGAACAGCTGGGGAACGTCACCGACCGATTCGTCGAAGAGCTTGAGCGCGTCAGCGTAGGCGTCTTCGGCCTCGGCGCCGTAGCCCCGGAGCATCGTCAAGGCGCGGGCGAGGCTGGTTCGGAGCGTGAGCTCCTGCTGCCACCGGTCGTGGCTCTCCGGCGTGGTCTCGAGGACGCCCAGGAGATCCCGGATCAGCTCGATCGTGGCGTGATACCAGCCACGTCCTTCGAAGAGCGGCCACAGCGCATCCCGCAGGTCACCGAGGCGCTCGAGATCCCGTTTGGCGACCCAGTGCCGCCACGCGATCCGGAGGTTGTCGACCTCTCGCGCCACGCCACCGCTCGCGGCGTCGCTATCGGTCCTCGTCGAGGCTGCGGTCGCGGCCGCGGCGAGCGCGGCGAAGAAGACGGCGTGCTGCTCGCGGACGGCGGCCGCGAACGCCGGCTCGCCGTCCAGTTGCTCCGCCGCGTACTCCTTGATCGTCTCGAGCATCGCGATCCGCGGCGATCCGTCCGCTTCGGTTCCCTCGGCCTCGCGGATCAGGCTCTTGTCCAGCAGTGAGCCGAGCCCCTCGACGGGGTCAAGCGCCACGCCGGGGATCTCGCGATGGACGGCACCGGCGACCGCCTCGACCGCATCGAGCGATGCGCCGGCGAATACGGACAGCAGCTCGAGGAGCCGTTGCTCCGTCGGCTCCAGGAGCTGGTAGCTCCACTCGATCGTCGCGCGGAGCGTCTGCTGCCGAGCGGGAAGGTCGCGTGCGCCACCGCCGAGGAGCTTGAGCCGGCTCCCGAGCCGATCGCGAAGGGCCTCGGGCGTGAACAGGTTCATCCGCGCGGTCGCCAGCTCGATTGCAAGCGGCAGCCCGTCGAGTCGGCGGCAGATCTCCGCGACAGCGGCCGCGTTGTCGTCCGTGAGGTGGAAGTCGGAGCGGACCGCGCGCGCCCGCTCCACGAACAGCTGGATCGCCTCGAACTGGCTGAGCTCGATCGCCGTGGTCGCGAGCGCCGCCTCGCGCGGGAGCGAGAGCGGTGGCACCGACACGACGTTCTCGCCGCGGACCCGGAGCGCCTGACGGCTCGTGACGAGCAGCTTGAGCTTCGGACAGTCGGCGAGTAGCTCGACGAGGACGGGTGCCGCGACCGTCACCTGCTCGAAGTTGTCGAGGACGAGGAGGACCTCCTGCGTCCGAAGCCGGCGTCGCAGCTCCTCCAGCGGCGCCTGTTCCTTCGAGTCGCCGAGGCCGATGGCCGTCGCGATCAGCGCAAGGACAGCATCCGGGTCCGTCGCGGCGACCAGCTCGACGAAGAAGACCCCATCGGAGAACCGATCGACCTGATCTGCGGCGGCCCGGAGCGCCAACCGCGTCTTGCCCGTGCCGCCCGGCCCCGTCAGGGTGACGAGTCGGACCGCCGGGTCGTCCAGGCGCTCCCGGATCGACCGCAGCTCGGCGTCGCGGCCGACGAACGCCGAGGACTGGGTCGGGAGATTGTTCGGACGAAGGTCGAGCGTCGCGAGTGGCGGAAACTCGGACGGCAGCGCCGGGTCCGTCAGCTGGAAGAGACGCTCCGCGCGGCCGAGGTCCTTGAGCCGATGGTCGCCCAGGTCTCTCAGCCGCAGGTCGCCCGGGACGACGACGCCCAGGAGGTCGGCCGTCGCGGCGGAGACGAGGACCTGGCCGCCGTGGCCGGCCGCCATGATTCGGGCGGTCCGGTTGACCGTCGGGCCGAAGTAATCGCCGCCCCGGGACTCGGCGGAACCGGTGTGGATCCCCATCCGGACGCGGATCGGACACGAGTCCGGCCAGGCTTCGGTGGCGAGCGCGCGCTGCGCTTCCATGCTCGCGGTGACCGCGGCGGCCGGGTTGTCGAAGACGGCCATCATCCCGTCGCCGGTCGACTTCACGACCTCGCCGCCAGCCGCCGCGATCGCGGCGCGGAGGATCGCGTCGTGGCGTGCGAGCGCCGAGCGCATCAGGTCCGGGCTCTGTTCCCAGAGCCGGGTGCTGCCCTCGACGTCCGTGAAGAGGAACGTCCGCTCCGTCGCGGCGTCGACGTCGCGGCGTGTGCCATCAGCGGATTCGAGGAAGCTCGGTGCCTTCGGTGCCGTCAAGCGCCTGGTTCTCCAGCGCGACCGACCGGACCCGTCGGTCGTCGGTGGTCGGCGACCATCTTGCCTGACCTCACCGACTGCGCGGCCGATTCAGTGCGGCTCGTGGTCCGGCGCTTGTCTCGGGAACGATTCGGGCAACGACGGCACCGTACGATTCGAGCACGGTCGAATGGCCGCGCCGACACGGGTGGCTTCTGTGGACCAGCGGGTTCTCGTCGAGCGGGCCGGAGCGGGCGATCATGACGCCTTCTCGCAGCTCGTCCGCGGGACCGTCGCGCGACTGGACGCAGCGGCTCGCCTGATCCTCCACGACCCGGAGCTCGCGCGCGACGCGGTCCAGGAGGCCTACGTCCTCGCGTGGCGGGACCTGCCGGGATTGCGCGATCCCGACCGGTTCGACGCCTGGCTGCACCGCATCACCGTTCGTTCCTGCCTCACCATCCTGCGCCGGAGACGGCACCGGGCGGTCGAGGTCGAGCTGACTCCAATGACCGACGTTCCCGTCGGTGACACCGGTTCCTCCATCGTCGATCGCGATCAGGTCGAGCGGGCGCTCCGGCGTCTCGAGCCCGGCATGCGCGCGGTCGTCGTCCTCCACTACTTCCTCGGGCTGCCGCTGCCGGACGCGGCGGAGGCGCTCGGGATCCCGCTCGGGACGGCGAAATCGAGGCTGCATCGGTCGCTTGCGGCCATGCGGGTCGCGATCGAGGCCGAACCGGGCTCGGAAGCATTCGAGCTTCCGCGAGGGCAGATGGTATGAGCGCGTTCGATCGGTCCCGCCGGCTCCAGCAGGAGCTGCCCGACCTCCTCATCGACATCGCCGTCCCGAGGGTGCCCGACTACGTTGACGACATCCTCGCGCAGACCGCCGCGACCCGGCAGCGTCCGCGCTGGACCTTCCTCGAAAGGTGGCTCCCCATGTTCGTGGTCGCGCGAAGACGCGTCCTCGTCCCATCCCTGCCATGGCGGACGCTCGGCGCGATCGCCATGCTCATCGTCCTCCTCGCCGCGGCGCTCCTCATCGCGGGCTCACGGCCGAAGGTCCCGGCGCCCTTCGGGCTCGCCCGCAACGGCGCGCTCCTGTACAGCGTCGGCGGCGACCTGTTCGTCCGCGACTCGATCGACGGACCCGCCCGGCTCGTCGTCGGCGGACCGACCGACGACTTCACCGGCGGCTTCACCCGCGACGGCACCCGCCTCACGTTCCTCCGTCGAACCGCCGGCACCGAAGGGTCGCAAGACGAACGGATCGACCTCATGGTCGCGAACGGCGACGGCACGAACGTGGTCGATGTCTCCGGCGCGCTGACCGCGCCCGACTGGTGGGATCTTGCCCCCGACGACCGTTCCATCATCGGAATCGCCGGAGATCCGGACCAGGGACAACACCTCTATCGCTACGACCTCCAGCAGCCGAGCGAGCCCGTACTGATCGACCTCGGTCCGTCGATGACGGTCGCAACGCCGAACTTCCGCGGGCCCGACGGGCGGGAGATCATCTTCCGCGGTCGAACGATCGCGGACGGAACGTGGCACAGCGGACTCTTCGCACTACACGCCGACGGGACCGGCTTTCGCGCCCTCACGCCGACAACCGGCGATGCGGACAGCGATTACCTCTTCCCCCAGCCGTCACCCGACGGTCGCCTCGTGACCTACACGATGTGGGATCGCGCGGTGAGCAAGAACCGGATCCGGATGCTCGACCTTACGACTGGCGCAGATCGTCTCGTCACCGCGGACGTGCTGCTCAACGATGGGTTCGCGTCGTTCTCGCCGGATAGCAAACGCATCACCTTCGTCCGATACGCCGGCAATCAGGAGCAGATCATGGTCATGGCGGCAGACGGCGGCGGACCGGCCATCCAGATAGGCCCGGCGTATCGCCAACTCGCCGGCCACGACGTCGGCGGGTCCTTCTCGCCAGACGGAACGCAGGTCATCGTCAACGACTCCTCGCTCGAGACGCGGATCGTCGACGCGACGACCGGTGGTGAAGGCCGCGTTCTCGACTGGTCTCGGGGGTCCTTCGCCGGCTGGCAGCGGCTCGCGCCGTAGATCCGAACGGAGCGCGGAGGCGGCCGACAACCGCTCGGCGCCGGAGCTCTTCGGAGTGCCGAGCGGTCAGTCGGCCGCCGCCGCGGCTGCGGATCGGTCCAGGTTCGCCCGGGCCATCCGCTCCGTGACGGCGGCCGCGGCCGGCCCCGCGACGGCGGCGAGGAACGTCGAGCCGTCGACGCTGTAGCCGGTGACGTCGGTCAGGGCAATCACCGTCGCCGTCCTCGGACTGCGGCGCAGCAGCGCGATCTCGCCGACCCCGGCACCGGGACCGAGGCGATGGATCACGCTGCCGTCGACCAGCACCTCGATCTCGCCCGTCTCGATCACGACGAATCGGTCGCCCGGCTCGCCCTGGGTCATCAGGGCATCGCCAGCCGACGCCGTGAATGGCACGAGCCCGTCGGCGATCCGCTCGACGGCCGTCAGCGGCAGCTCGGCGAACGCCGGCACCTGGCGGAGGAGCCGGACGGTGTGCTCGTTGACCACGGCAACGCGCTCGAGATGGCCGATCCGGAGCTGCATGAGGAGAGCGACCGCCGGCAGGATCAGGCCGCCGACGATGAGGCCCGGCTGGGTGCCCAGGACAACGAGCAGGACCGGCGCCAGCAGGCCGCCGGAGACGGCGCCGAGCCCGATCACGACCTCGAGAACGGACAGCACCGGCGCGCGGTCCGCATTCGGCGTCGCCCGCTGGAGGATCGTGAAGAGGGCCACGTCGTAGGTCGCGTTCGCGACACCGATGACGAGCATTGCCGAGATCGCCACCTCCGCCAACGGCGCGACCCCGATCGCGGTGAGCGGCAGGCCCCAGAACACGAGGGCGATGATCTCGGTCCGGATGAGCCGTTCCGGGCGGCTCGATGACATCGCCAGGAACGCGCCCAGGAGCCCGCCGATCCCGAGCGCCGCGCTGAGCAGCCCGGTCCCCGATTGGCCCATGTTCAGCAGCTCGATCGAGGCCACCACGATCATCGCGTTGAGCAGCGCGCGCGTGATCACCTGGGCGAACGTCCCCACCATCGTCCAGCCGAGGACCGGCTTCGATCGGACGGCTCGCGCCCCGTGGACGAGATTGAGCCGGCCACCCGGGGGACGGGCCGTTCGAGCGTCGTCGGACTGCTCCAGCCGGATCCCGGCCGCGATCAGTGACGTCGCGAGGAAGGCAACGGCAGCGAGACCAGCGACGGCGGCGTGGAAGTTGAGACCCATGAGGATGCCGGCGATGAACGGCCCGGTGAACGCCCCGACGCCTTCGCCGGTGCTCCAGACCGTGTTCGCGGCAACGAGCTCGTCCGGACTCCGCGCGATCGCGGGCATGAGCGTGATCTGGGTGGGACGAACCGGAGCCGCGGTCGCGGCAGCGAACGCGGCGAGGAGGAAGAGCTGGACCATCGTCGCGTCGTGGTCAGCGGCGGTCGGACCGGCGGTCACGATGACGAGCGCGGTCAGACCGGCGGCCACCGCGCGAAGGACGCCGACGGCGACGAGGATCCGCTCGCCGCGGAACCGCTCCAGCAGTGAGCCCGCGAACATCCCGACGACGACGGCCGGCACCATCCGGACGGCACCGATGAGACCCGCGGCGACGACGCCGCCGCGGTTGAAGACGGTCACGAGCATGACGACGACGAGGGCGGCGTCGGCGGCGATGCCGAGCATCCACGCGAACCCGAGCCGGCGGATGCCGTCGTTGCCGAGCGCCTGCCGGAGCGCTGCGCGTGCCTCGAACAGACGGCTTCTCGCAGCCGCGATGAGCGGCTGGCGGGGCGGGACGCCCGGATCGAGGGCGGGTGTTGCCGCTCGTGCGTCGGTCATGGTCGCCGCTGCATCCGGGTACCGTACTCGCGCGGCATCTCGCCGCGTCACCCGGTCCCGGCCGCGGCACGCCCACGGAACCGCCGGGTGAGCGGCGTTTGATAGCCTCGGTCGGTGCCACGAATCGAACCGCAGCGGCTGCTCGACGACCTCGATCCGGGGCAGCGGGAGGCGGTCCTCGCGACCTCGGGGCCGGTCGCGATCCTCGCGGGTGCGGGCAGCGGCAAGACACGGGTGATCAGCCGTCGGACGGCGTACGCGGTTGCCACAGACGTCGTCCCGCCCGATCAGGCGCTGATCGTGACGTTCACGGACAAGGCGGCCGGCGAGATGGTCGAACGGCTGCGGTCGCTCGGCCTGCCCGGCGTCACCGCCCGGACCTTTCACGCCCACGCCCTGAGCCAGCTCCGTCACTTCTGGCCGTCGCGCCATGACGGCCAACCGCTCCCGGGACTGCTCGACTCGAAGATCCCGATCCTGAGCCGGCTCGCCCGCCAGCTTCCCGGGCACTACCGCTTCACGCCCGCGAAGGACCTGGCTGACGAGATCGAATGGGCGAAGTCGCGCCGGATCGGTCCGCGTGCATACGAACGGGAAGCGGCTGCACTCGTTCCTGCCCGCGAGCCGCCGATCCCGGCGGACCTGTTCGTCCGGCTCTTCGAGAACTACGAGCGTGCGAAGACGCGTGCCGGTCGGATCGACTTCGACGACCTTCTCGTCGAGACGGTCGGTCTCCTCGAGGACGACTCGGAGGCGGCGGCGACCATCCGGGCCCGAAAGCGCTGGTTCAGCGTCGACGAGTACCAGGACACGAACCCGCTCCAGCAGCGGCTGCTCGAGCTGTGGCTCGGCGATCGGGAGGACCTCTGCGTCGTCGGCGACGTCGACCAGACGATCTACACGTTCACCGGGGCAACGTCCGCGTTCCTGACGACCTTCGCGGCTCGCCACCCGGGCGCGCGCGTTCTCGACCTGACGCGGAACTACCGCTCAACGCCGCAGGTGCTCGAGCTGGCGAACCGCCTGATCGCGGCCGAGGGCCGCTCGAAGCGGCTCGTCGCGAGTCGCGACGCCGGGCCCGAGCCCGCGGTCACCCGCCATCTGTCCGCCGATGCGGAGCTGGACGCGATCGTCACCCGGATCCGCGAGCTCGTTGCGGGCGGCGTCGAGCCGGCAGAGATCGCCATCCTCGTCCGGATGAATGCTCAGCTGGCCCCGCTCGAGGAGGGCCTCACGAGGGCGGGCCTCGCCTACCAGGTCCGGGGAATCCGCTTCTACGATCGACCCGAGGTCCGCGGCGCGATCGCGAGCCTGCGCCGGCCTCCGCTCGACGAACGCGGGATCGCGCTCATCGCGGCGGTCCGGCGACGCTGGGCAGGCGAGGTCGGGTTCGAGGAGGAGGGTGCGGACGCGAACGCGGGCCGCGAGGCCCAGGAGCGCCAGTCGTCGCTGGAGACGCTGCTGGCGATCGTCACCTCGGTCGTGCACGCAAACCCTTCGGCCGGGGGCGAGACGATCCTCGAGGAGCTGGATCGGCGGGCGTCGCACGAGCGCGACGGCGCGGCGGACGGGATCAACCTGTTGACGTATCACCGCGCGAAGGGGCTCGAGTGGGACGCCGTCTTCCTGCCGATGCTGGAGGAAGGATCGCTGCCGATCCGTCAGGCGCTGGACGACGAGCACGCCCTCGCCGAGGAGCGCCGCCTCCTGTACGTCGGGATCACCCGCGCGCGCGTCCATCTCGCGCTTTCGTGGGCGGAGCGTCGCGAGTCGCGTGGACGCGAGGGCCGGCGGCAGCCGAGCCGCTTCCTGCTGGACCTGCGGGGCCGGTCCGCGACGCCGCGGGGTGAGCGTCGCGTTCGGGATCTCGGCGGCCCGCCGATCGCCACGCCCGCGCCGCGGCGGGGCGATGAGAGCGACCCGGTCTTCTCGGCGCTTCGTGCCTGGCGGACGACGACGGCCCGCGACGAGGGGATCGCCGCGTTCATCGTCGCCCACGACTCGATGCTCGTCGCGATCGCGGAGGCGCGGCCGACCTCGCTGGCGGCACTCCGCCGCGTCAAGGGGATGGGCCCCGCGAAGCTCGAGAAGTACGGCGACGGGATCCTCGCGGCGCTGGCCGCGATCGAGTGAACGGGGCGTCGCGAGTCGGCTAGCGCGAGGACGCAGCGGCCGCCTGACGCTGCCGGCGGTACCGCAGGAACAGGTGCTCCCCGGAGCGCTTGACGGAGATGAGCTCCTGCCAGCGCGTGTCGTCGCCGCGGAGCTCCAGGCCTTCGACCAGCCCCAGCCGACCGGCCTCGCCGCGGCCGACGATCTGCGGCGCCACCGTGAGGAACAGCTCATCCGCGAGGTCGGCCGAGACGAGATCCGCGAGGAGATGCGGCCCGCCTTCGGACAGGACGACGCCAGCTCCGAATCCCATCAGGAACGCGGCGAGCTCCGCCGGCGACAGTCGATCGCCGGTTCCGGCGGCATCGACGCGGACGTGATCGGGCAGGTCGAGCCGACGGAGCCGTTCGGCGCCACGTGGTGTTGTCGCGAACACGACCGGGACCTCCGGATCCGTCACGCCGCGTCGACCGAGGCGGACGTCGCCGCTCCCCGTGACGATCACGGTCGTGGGCTGTGCGG
This sequence comes from Chloroflexota bacterium, assembly GCA_042408445.1. GTDB lineage: Bacteria > Chloroflexota > Limnocylindria > Limnocylindrales > CSP1-4 > CF-46. The sequence continues at coordinate 38,411 of JBHORC010000022.1, read as the reverse complement.
CGAGCCCGAGGTCCCGGCGCCACTCCGCGAAGGCCGGGGCGAGATCCGGAACGAGATGGGCCGCCGTCCAGGACGAGCTGCTGCCGCCGGCGATGGTGCCCGCGCCGACGAGCAGGACGTCCGACACCGCCCGGAGGAGTGCCATCACGAACCGATCCGGCTCGAAGAAGCCGCTGATCACCCCGCCGCCCGGCTCCTCTCCCCTGCCCAGCGCCACGACGCCGTCGATCGTCGAAACGAAGTTGACGAGGAGCGTCGGGCGGTCATGGCGAAGAGGAACTTCGAGCGAGCCGCCGTACCGGGCGCGGAGCGCGTCCGGCATCGGCGACCCGCGACGATCGGCCGCGCGCTCGGTCTGCTCCCAGAGCGGCTCGAGGCGATCCGGCTCACTCACGGGCGTCGTGGTTCCGGCGGATCACCGACGAGCGCCCGAAGCGCGGCCGCGGTCGCCACGATGCGCGGGTCGGTCCGATCGAGGGGCATGGGCATCACCTCGGCTGTCCGGAAAGGCTACCGCGGCGCGATGAGTTCTTCCGAGGGACGCGGTCTAATGGGCATCGACCCCTGAAGAGCGCGACCACCGCGAGGAGCACGACGATGACGACGGCTACGGAACGACCGACCGAGTCCCGAGGAACCGGCAGCTACGCCGACGTCAACGGGATCAACCTCTACTACGAGCGGCACGGCTCCGGCCGACCGCTGATCCTGTTGCACGGCGGGCTCGCCTCCGGCGAGATGTTCGCGCCGGTCCTGCCGGCCCTCACGGCGAATCACGAGGTCATCGTCGTCGACCTCCAGGGCCACGGCCGAACGGCCGACATCGACCGGCCGATCGACGTCCGGGTCATGGCCGACGACATCGCCGCGCTGATCCGCCACCTCGGCCTCGACAAGCCGGATCTCATCGGCTACTCGCTCGGCGGTGGCGTCGCGTTCTGGACGGCCGTGAAGTACCCGGAGCTCGTCCGGAAGCTCGTCTCGGTCTCCGCGAACATCCGGCGCTCCGCGATCTACGCGGAGATGCTCGGCCAGCAGAGCCAGGTGAGCGCCGCGGCTGCGGAGTTCATGAAGGAAACGCCAATGTACGAGCTGTACCAGCGTGTCGCACCGCGCCCGGAGGACTTCCCCCGGCTCCTCGACAAGATCGGCACGGCGATGAGCAAGGACTTCGACTACACGGACGAGGTCCGGAACCTCAGGGTCCCGACCCTCATCGCCGCCGCCGACGCCGACATGGCGCCGCCGAGTCACTACGTCGAGGTCTTCGGCCTGCTCGATGGCGGACAGCGTGACGGCGGCTGGATGGGCGAAGGGCGGCCGAAGGGCGGTCACGCGCTGGCGATCCTGCCGGGCCTCACCCACTACACGATCGGCTCGTCGCCGCTGCTGGCCGAGGTCGCCCTCGGGTTCCTCGATCAGGCCGAGGGATGACGACCGTCGAGGAGCGCGACGGGGACGCGACCGCGGTTCTCGCCGAGGTCGCCCGGGCCGTCCTCGATGTCCCCGGAATCGCGTCGGTGGCGGTCTTCGCCGGCGCGAGCGGCTCCGCCCCGATCCGCCTCGTCGCCGTTGCCGGGATCGCGGGGCCGCCGCTCGATGGGTTGCTCGCCGCCGTTCGCGATCCCGGCCATCCCGTTCGCCGCGCGATCGGCGATCAGGGGCCGACGTTCAACGTGGCACCGATCAACCCCGGCGGCCCGGCGCTCCGGAGTCACCTGCCGTTGCGCCTGCCCGGGGCGGACGCCGCGTCGCCGGCGATCGGCGTCCTCGCGCTCGCCCACGATCAGCCCGTCAGTGTCGAAGCGCGCGATCGGATGGAGCAACTGGCCGAAACAGCGACGGCGGCAATTGCCGCCGATCAAGCGGAGGAGTCGAGATGAACTTCAACAGCCTGCTCATCGGCGCATCCGACGTCGACGCCCTCGTCGGCTACTACACGAAGCTCTTCGGCAAGCCGATGTTCCAGGACAGCGGCTACTCCGGCTGGCAGATCGGCCAGGGGTTCATCACCGTCGGCCCGCATTCGGAGGTCAACGGTCAGAACCCGCAGCCGGGTCGGTTGATCTGGAACATCGAGACACCAGACGTGCGCGGCGAGTTCGCCCGCTTGCAGGCGGCCGGTGCGATCGTCGTGCGCGAGCCGTACGAGTTCGAGGAGTCGCCGGGCTCGGCCATCGCGACCCTCGCCGACCCCGAGGGCAACTACTTCCAGCTCATGAGCCCCATGGAGATGGAGGGTTCGTCCGCCGGGTGAGGGCGGGCCGGCGCGAGGCGGCAGACGCGACGACGGACCGGCCCTCGTGGGAGGGACGGTCCGTTTCGATTCCGGGTCCCTGTCATGGCGGTGAAAGGGCGCGCCTGGGGCAGCCTCGGTCAGGGCAAGTGGGCACGACATGCAATGGACGACCAACCCGCGTCCGGCCTCCTCGGCGCGGCCCACTCACCCAGGACCAGGTGACACATGTCCAACGACCAGACAACGGCCCGTGGCCTCGGCTATCTCAGCCTCGGGCTCGGCCTCTCGCAGCTGCTGGCGCCGCGCTGGTTCAGCCAGACGATCGGCCTGAAGGATCGATCCGACAACGAGACGGTCGTCCGCCTGATCGGTGCTCGCGAGCTCATCGCCGCCGCGGGCCTCCTGACCTCGAAGAACCCGGCGCCCTGGGTCTGGCTCCGCGTCGGCGGCGACCTGATGGACCTGGCGCTCCTGGGCCGCGCGTCGACGAGCAGCGTCGCCGAGCAGGACCGCCTGAACGGCGCCCTCGCCGGCACCGTGGCGGTCACGGCGGTCGACGTGATGTCCGGGCTCGGTGTTACCGCGAGCAGCGGGAATGGCAACGGCCACGCCGGCAACGGCCACGCCGGCAACGGTCACCAGAACGGCAACGGGACGTCACTCGGCACGCGGATGCAAGAGGCCGTCTTCGGTGGCAAGCCGGTCCACAAGACGATCACGATCGGGCGGTCGCCGGCCGAGCTCTACGTGTTCTGGCGCGAGCTCGAGAACCTCCCCACGTTCATGCGTCATCTCCAGAGCGTCCGCGAGACCGCTGGCGGCCGTTCGCACTGGATCGCGACGGCGCCACTGGGCGCCCGGGTCGAGTGGGACGCGGAGATCGTGAACGACATCCCGGACACGGAGATCTCCTGGCGCGCCCTGCCCGACTCGGCCGTCCACCACGAAGGAACGGTCCGGTTCGTCCCGGCGCCCGGCGACCGAGGCACCGAGGTGCACGTCGACTTCACGTACCAGCCGCCCGCGGGTCCGCTCGGGGTGGCGATCGCGAAGCTCCTCGGCGAGGAGCCGGAGCAGCAGGTCAGCGAGGACCTCCGCCGGCTGAAGCAGGTTCTCGAGACGGGCTCGATCGTCCGATCCGAGGCGACCCTCGGCGAGCGGCGGCTGCGTCAACGACCGGCACAGCCGCTCGAGAATCCACAGGAGGCGATGCAGGCGCCGCACGCGGTGCTGGAGGGTGTTCGATGAAGGCAACCGTGTGGGCGGGCAAGGCCCACGTCGAAGTCCGCGACGTTCCGGACCCGGAGATCCTCGATCCGCGCGACGCGATCGTCCAGATCACGTCGACGGCGATCTGCGGCTCGGACCTGCATCTGCTGCATGGATTCGTGCCGACGATGAAGAACGGCGACATCATGGGCCACGAGTTCATGGGTCGTGTCGTCGACGTTGGGCGGGACGTCACGAACCTCAACATCGGCGACCGCGTCGTCGTCCCCTTCCCGATCGCCTGCGGCTCCTGCTGGTCCTGCAAGCAGGGTCTCTTCTCCACGTGCGAGAACACGAACCCGAACTCGTGGATGGCGGAGAAGCTGTTCGGCCACAGCACCGCCGGCATCTACGGCTATTCACGACTCACCGGAGGGTTCGCCGGCGGCCAGGCCGAGTACGCCCGGGTCCCCTTCGCTGACGTCAATCCGCTCAAGGTTCCCGACGAGCTCACCGACGAGCAGGTCCTCTTCCTGTCGGACATCCTGCCGACGGGCTACATGGGCGCCGAGATGTGCGACATCCAACCGGGCGAGATCGTCGCCGTGTGGGGTGCCGGTCCGGTCGGGCTGTTCGCGATGATGAGCGCGAGGATGCTCGGTGCCGAGCGTGTCATCGCGATCGATCGGTACGACTATCGCCTCGCGATGGCCCGCGAACGCGCAGGCGCGGAGACGATCGACTACGAGCAGCAGGACGTCCTCGAAACGCTTCGCGAGATGACCGGCGGCCGCGGGCCGGACAAGGTCATCGATGCGGTGGGCCTCGAGGCCCATTCACCCCGGATCGACTACGCGTACGACCGGGTCAAGCAGATGGCGCGGATCGAGACGGATCGGCCGCTCGCGCTGCGCGAGGCGATCATGGCCGTCCGGAACGGCGGGATCGTGTCCGTCATCGGCGTGTACGGCGGGTTCATCGACAAGTTCCCGATGGGCGCGGTGATGAACCGGGCCCTCACGATCCGGTCCGGCCAGTGCCACGTCCAGCGCTACATGCAGCCGTTGCTGGAGCGGATCCAGGCGGGCGACATCGACCCGACCGTCGTGATCACCCATGAGCTCCCGCTCGCGGAAGCCCCGCGTGGCTACGAGATGTTCCGGAAGAAGCAGGACAACTGCGAGAAGGTCGTCCTGAAGCCCTGACGGCGACGGTCGATCCTGCTCGCCGTCGTCCGGGTCCCGCCTGACGACGTCAGGCGAGCCTGCCCAGATCGAGGCGCGCGAGTCGCTCGGGATCGGCAAGGATGTCGATCGCCGCGATCCGCGCGCCCCGGATCGTGAATCCCAGAACGGCATAGACGGCGGAGCCGGCGAACACGACGATGCCGGCTCCGCCGTTCACGATCACCGGCCGACCCGCGCCGGCAAGCCGTCGGAAGCCGAGTGCCGTCGTCGCGACGGCGGGCGCTCCACGCACCTCGCGGGACGCGATCGCGCCGTTGCGGACTGCCCCAGCGTCGGCGCGGATCACGACATCGGGGTCCAGGACCGCCAGGAGGGCGGCGAAATCGCCGTCGCGTGCCGCGGCGACGAACGCGTCGACAACCTCTTGCTGCCGCCTCAGGTCCACGTCCGAGCGCGTCGGCGTGGCCCGGATCCGGCGTCGCGCTCGGCTCGCCAGCTGCCGCGCGGCGACGGGGGAACGGCCGACGATCCGGCCGATCTCGTCGAACGACAGCCCAAAGGTGTCATGCAGCACGAAGGAGAGGCGCTCGGCCGGCGTGAGCGTCTCGAGCACGACGAGCAGGGCAAGCCCGACCGAATCGGCCAGGAGGACCTCCTCGTCCGGGCCCCGGACGTCCGCCTGCGAAATGATCGGCTCGGGGATGTGGATTCCGAAGGCGTCCTCGCGTCGGGCTTTCCTGGTCCGGAGTGCATCAAGCGACACGCGAGCGACGACCGTCGTCAGCCACCCGCCGAGGTTGTCGATCGTCGTCCGGTCCACGGCGTTCAGCCGCAGCCATGCGTCCTGGACCGCGTCCTCCGCCTCGGCAACGGAGCCGAGCATCCGGTAGGCGACGGCGCGGAGACGCGGGCGGTGCGTCTCGAACTCGGCGGCGAGGAGGTCGCGGTCAGGCATCGGTCACGTTTCCCAGGGTCATTCCGTCACCCGGTTGACGAACTCAACCGACCGAAACGTGACCGAGGAGACCATTGATGACCCAGGCGCCCGCAGTCGTTCGCCTCTCGAACCCCCTCACCCGACAGCTGCTCCGTTTCGGGCTGCCGATGGGTCCCAACGTCCTTCTGACCGTCCGTGGTCGAACGTCTGGCCAGCCGCGGACCGCACCGGTGGCGGTCGTCCAGTCGGCAGGTCGACGCTGGGTCATCGGCGCATACGGCGACGTCCATTGGGTTCGGAACCTCCGCACGGCCGGGCAGGCCGACCTTCAGATCCGGGGCCGCCGCGAGCACGTCACCGCCGTCGAGCTGGAGCGGGAGCAGGCCATCGCATTCTTCGGTGACATCCTGCCGGCCTACCTTCGGGGATTCCCGCGGATCGCCCGTGGGTTCGCCCGGGCGCTCTTCGGCTTCGTCGGTCCCGAGATTCTCGACGACCCGGTCAAGGCAGCGGCGACCCGTCCCGTGTTCGAGCTGGTTCCTGGCTGAGCCTCGCGTCGCGACTGCAATCGGCCAGAAGCGCGGCGCATCGAGTCGGCAACGACGGTGGAACCCCACCCGAGCGACGCTAGGGGCCGCACCACCGTTCAGGAGGACGACATGCCCGCGAAGACCGAGAAGCAGCGCAAGTTCATGGGCGCCGAGCTCCAGCGCAAGCGCGAAGGCAAGAAGACGCGGACCGACATGAGCGAGAACGAGCTCGAGAAGATGGCGAGCAAGGACGACAAGAAAGAGAGCTGAACGTCGGACGCGTCGCGCCACCGGCACGCCGGCAGGTTCGGACGCCCTAGATCCGGTCGAGAAGCTGGGCGCGCTTCCGATCGTGCTCATCCGGAGTGATCGCGCCGCTTCGGGCCAATGCTGCTAGTTGCTCCAGCGCCGAAAACGGATCGAGCGCGGTCGCATTCGCGGGAGCGGTCAGCCGAGTCCCTGTCTGTCCGGATGTCAGCAGAAAGCTGACGAAGACGGCGGTGATCGCGGTGAACAGCGCGACCCCGACGACCAGGAGCACGCCCATCGCGAGACGGCCCTCGAACGTGACCGGCTGGACCGCCGTGGTTCCGCCCGTGAGCGTGGCGATCCCCCACCACACCGCGTCGCCGGGATCGTGAAGTCCCGGATTGACGCCGTTCTCCACCGAGAAGAAGACGCTCGAGCACAGGAACATCACGCCGAACCAGGCGATCACGAGCGTTCCGAGTCCGTGGTGATCCGACAGGCGCTCGACGTCCGTCATCACCCGGCGAAGACTCGTGAACGTTCGGACGAGCCGGAGCAAGCGGATCAACCGGGCGATCCGGAGCCCGCGGGCGGTCGGCAGCAACGCCACGAGGTCGATCGCGTGCGATCGGAGATATCCGATCCGCGATTCGCTGGCCCAGAGCCGGACCGCGAACTCCGCGATGAACAAGAAGGTCAGGATGGTTTCCGCGGTTGCGAGAATCGGCGCGACGTTCGCCGGCGCGTCATCCGACGCAAACCCGACCGCTACGTAAGCGATCGCGAGTCCGGCCATCGTCAGCTCCCAGGCGACGACATGACGCAAGAGCCAGCGGTTGATCGTGCCGCGAATGCCTACTCGCCGGTCCACGCTCGGCCGCGGGATGGTGGCCGTCGGACTACTCACAACCGAGCCCGTCGTGGTCGCTGTCGAGCCGGTAGTCGTCGGGACCGATCACGTGCACCGGGGCCTTCCCCATCGCGCGGACATCCGGGCAGTCGAGGTCGTCGACGATCGGAAGACACGGCGTGTAGGACGGGTGGCAGCTCGACGGCTTCTTGGTCGGCTTCGGGGTCGGCCGTGGCGTCGGTCTCGGCGTCGCCCTCGGGGTGGGTTCCGGCGTCGCCGGCGGTTCGAACGTCGCGTCCGGTGCCCACAAGCCGACGAGGCCGGCCCTCGCGGTTGTCTCCGTCGAGGTGAACAGGTCGACGTATTTCACGTCCGGTGGGTAGGTCGCGGCGGATGCGAGCCCGCGCCGGACGAGCTCGAGATTCACGAGCGTCCAGCCTGAGCCGGACGACAGCCAGACGTAGCGCAGCAGCCGGCCGTACTGATCAGTCTCGGACACGTCCTTCTCCAGGACGACCGTCTTCCCGCCGACGAGCGACTGGTTCGCGGCCGCCGCCTCGCGGCTCATCGGCTCGACCGGGCTGTTCGGGTCGACATCCTCGGGGGTGTCCATCCCGATGTATCGAACCTTGACGTTCTTGCCACCGAGCGCGACGACGATCGTGTCGCCGTCGACGATTCTCACGACCTTCGCCTTGACCGTCGGCCCGGTCGGGGCAAGCGACGGTTTCACCGTGGCCCACGGCGTTGAGGCAGGCACGGCCGGTGTCGGCGTCCGCAGCGCTCCGGCAGCGACCTCCTCGGACGCGGGGTCTCCGGTCGACGCGGTCGGACGCGCGCCAGAGGTGAGGCTCGCGATGAGGATGACGGCGACCGCGGCGACGGCGCCGGTTCCGGCCAGCCGACGCGAAGTCAGCCGTGAGCGGCCGACGACGGAGATGGGCGCACGTGGTGGTGTCGCGGGCTCGACCCCGGACGGTGATGGGAACGAGGAGACCGTCGCAGCCCCTGCGTCCGGCGCCTCGAAGTCGAAGCGACAGTGACGGCAGAAGCGGAAGGCGCCGAGACGTGCCGTCCCGCAGCGCGGACAGAACTCGCTCAAGTGCGCCGCCCCCGTTCCCTGGCCCTTCCGTTATCGGGCGGATTGTCGCGCAGCGCGCCCAGAGGTAGCTACGTCGGACATGAAGGTGGTGTCGCCGAGCACCGCAGGGGAATAGCCGCTCCGGCGCGTTCCCGGAGGCGGTGCGTCAGACGTGCGAACTGGACCGGCCGCGGCGCTTCGGCAACCGCTGGCTGCTGCTCTGGTGCGCCGGACGTGCCCGGAGAGCTTCCGAGCGGGCGGACATGCCGCAAATCGGCGCCGACGGTGCGGCGGACGCGCCATTTCAGCGACAACGAGGTGGCCGACCCACCCAATCAACGCGTGGCGCGTTCCGCTCGCACCTCGGGTGCACCACGAGCGCTGAGTGATGCCCCGTGCACCATCCCCGGGCGGGGCGGCGCGGGGCGGGGCGGCGAGGGCAGCTGCCCGTCAGTCGCGCGGGCGGCGGTTGCGCTCTTCCTTGCTCGGGCGCGGCTCGCGCTTCGGCGGGTTCGGCCGGGTTCCGGGCGCCATGTTCGGGCTCGGTTCCTGCGGCGGTCGCGAACGGGCCGCAGCGACGGCGGCGTTGAACGCCTCGGCCGCGGGCTTCGTGAGGCTGCCGATCCAGGCCGCCTCGATCTCCTTGAGCCGCGTCGTCTCAGCGGCACGGCGCTCGTTCTCGAATTTCGAGTGCTTCGTCACGACGATCTCCGGTCTGCGGGTAACGAAAAGCCGCCCGCAGGAACTGCGGGCGGCTTCATCGAGGTCGTTGGTCAGGCGGCCTGAACGTTCTTCGCGCGAGCGCCCTTGGGGCTCTGCTCGACGTCGAACTCGACCTTCTCGCCGCCCATGAGGCGGTCGAACTGGAGCGAGGGGGTCAGCCCGTCGCGGTGGAAGAAGTAGTCCTTCCCGTCCTCGGCGGTGATGAACCCGAAGCCGCGGTCAGAAACGACCTTCTTGATTGTGCCGGTGGCCACAATGACCTCCATCTTCTCGAACGAACAACAGCGCACGCACGGTCAGTTCGAGACAGGTCGACCACACGAAGCACGCCACCACAGTGGGGCGAGCCACAAGCCTAGCACGCCCTGTCACGCACGTTCCACGATTTCCTTCAGCCGGCGCAGGTCTGCCTGCACGGAGCGCCGCACCATCGGCGCCATCAGCCACGCGGGAAGCCCGTACATCCGGCCCGAGCCCCGGATGCGGATCCGTGCCCGCGTCGCCTCGGCTCCCGCGATCGGCTCGAGAACGTAGTCGACGTCCATCGGAAACGGGCTCTTCAAGGCGTGCATCGCCACGTGTCGCTCGTCCTCGACGGCCTGGACCTCCATGACCCACTCGATCGGCCGACCGAGGAAGCGACCGATCCGCCGCACCCTCGAACCGACGACCAGGGGTGGCGTCGTCAACCATTCGACCCGGTCCGCGCCGCCGATCCATTCCGGATCCCGTGCGGGATCGAACTCCACTGCCGCGACCGCTCCTGGAGCGGCCTCGATTCGGACGGTCGCCAGCACATCGAGGGGCATCGATCGCCTCAGAAGTCGAAGAAGGGCTGCGCGGTCCCGGTTTCGGCGTAGCCCTTCAGCCGGCCGATGATCTGCGCCCAGGCGGGCGTGACGATCGGGATCACCGGGTTGTCGGGGTCGTAGTCGCGGTGGCTGAACAGCAGCCGCGTGCCCGCGGCCTCGGGGTTTCGGGCGATGTCCCACCGGATCGTCGTGCCGGCCCACCACGGCGGGAACCCACCGGTCACCCACTCGATCCGGCCGGTCCCCGACTCCGCTCCGGCGGGAGCACCCTGGTCCCGGACGGCGAATTCGAACGGTTGCGGCACGTCGGGAAACCGAACGCGGAGCTCGCCATCGGTCGGGCCGTCGGTCTGGTTCGACCACCACGCCCGGACGCCGTCCTCGGTCGCGAGCGCCGTCCGGACCGTGTCCGGCTCGGCCCCGATGCCGAACTGCATGAGGATGTGGTAGTCGCCCATGGCAAGGGTCCCCACGGCATGTTTTAGCGATGCCTACAATAGCCGTTCACGCCGCCTATTTCAACTGTGACTAAAATTGCGCACATGGACGCGCTCCGGGTCATCTCCGAACCTCGCCGCCGCGAGATCCTCCGGCTGGTCTGGGACCGCGAGCTCCCGGCCGGCGAGATCGCGACCCGGTTCGACGTGACCTTCGGGGCGATCTCGCAGCACCTCGCCGTGCTCCGCGACGCTGGCTTCGTCACCGTCCGTCGCGAGGGGAACCAGCGCTTCTATCGCGCGGACCCGGCGCGTCTCGGGCCCCTGGCCCAGGCTCTCGAAGCGATGTGGACCGAGTCGCTCGACCGCCTGGCCGCCGCGGTCGAGCGGGACGAGCCCCGCCCATGAGCGACGTGGGGGCAGTCGTCCGCGTCCGTCGCCGGGTCGCCGCGCCGCCGCGTTCCGTGTATGCCTACCTCACGGATTCCGTGCTCTGGTCGAGATGGCAGGGCGCGTCGGCGACGATCGAAGCGGTGCCGGGCGGAACGTTCCGGATGACGCTCGCCAACGGCACGTCCGCGGAGGGCCGTTTCATCCTCGCGGAACCGGATCGGCGAGTCGTCTTCACGTGGGGCTGGCAGGGTCACCCGACCGTCCCGCCGGGATCGTCGACCGTCGAGATCGAGCTGATCCCGGACGGCGACGGGACGATCGTCGCCCTGACGCATCGCGGCCTGCCACCCGCGGAGATCGACCTCCACAAGGCGGGCTGGGACCACTACCTGCCGCGCCTCACGACTGCCGTCGAAGGCGGGGAGCCGGGCCCGGACGAGCCGCCACCGGCCGAGCCCGCGCGGACGGCCGGCTGACCCTCGGCTCGTCCGAGGCGCCGGCGCCGCGCGCCCGCGATGCGATCAGGCCGCGCGCGCCACTCCCAGCTCGCGCTTGACGGCCGGGATCACCTCCCGGCCGTAGAAGTCGATGACGCGCTGCTGGTCATGCTGACCTGAGTGGACGTAGATCTGCGTCGCGCCACCCCGGAACGTCTCGACGAGCTTCTTCACGTGCGGCTCGGCGTCCGCGCCAACGACGATCTTCTGGACCATCTGGTCGAGCGGGACCTCGGCGGCCGCCCGACGAGCGATGTCCCGCGGATCCGGATCATTCACGTAGTCGCTCCAGGCCTTGGGCTGGAACTGCCACATCCGTGCGGCCTCCTCCGCTTCGGCCTGTCCGCCCACGACGACCTGGAGCTCGGCGAGGACCTCCTGACGGGAGGGATCCTTGCCGGCTGCCCGGACACCTCGCTCCCAGGCGTTCCGGATCTCCGGCTTGACGACGGATTCCGCCGACGACACGAGCCCGTCGGAGATCCGGCCGGCGATCTCGGCCGATTTCGGCCCCGTCCCGGACATGTAGATCGGCACCGGCTGGGACGGGAGGTCGTAGAGGCGTGCGTTCTCGACCGTGTAGTAGCGCCCGCGAACAGACGTCCACTCGCCTGTCCAGAGGCGTCGGATCACGTCCGTGGCCTCCTCGATCCGGTCGGCCCGCTCCTGCCACGCGCCCCACTCACCGGTGACGGGCTGCTCGTTGAGCGCCTCGCCGGTTCCGGTGCCGAGGAAGACACGGCCCGGGTACAGGACGCCGAGCGACGCGAAGGCCTGGGCGACGATCGCGGGGTGATAGCGGTACGTCGGGCAGGTGACGCCGGTCCCGAACGGAATCGAGGTCCGTTGCCCGAGCGCGGCGAGCGTGACCCACGCCTGACCGCCATGACCCTGGTTGTCCATCCAGGGATGGAAATGGTCGGACGTCCACAGGCAATCGAAGCCGGCCTGCTCGGCAGCAATCCCGAGCTCGATCAGCTCAGGTGCCGGGAACTGTTCGTGACTGAGGGCAAAACCGATCTTCGGCATCCTCGGGCCTCCGCTGCGTTGGGAGAACACCGTGCCGTTGCGCCGGTTGCAGTGAGGCGAGTTGCGCCGAATCGACCTTTCGGGCGACTCTCACCCCATGGACAAGCCCGCCACCATCGCCGCGTATCTCGACAGCCTCGCGCCGGACCGCCGAACGGTGATCGAGGCCATGGGGGAGGTCATTCGCTCGGCCGCTCCGGATGCCGTCGAGTCGATCGCCTACGACATGCCGGCCTTCCGGACGACGGACGGGCGGTTCCTCGTCTCGTACGCGGCGTTCAAGCAGCACTACAGCCTGTTTCCCGCGAGTGACGTGATCGTGGCGGCGCTCGGCGACGACGTCCGGCCCTTCGTGGTCGGTCGCGGCACGATCCGGTTCCCGGCCAGCCGGCCGATCCCGCTCGGCCTCATCCGGCGGATCGTCGAGGTCCGGGTGGCGGAGCTCGCGAGCGAGACGGCCCGCCCCGGCTGAGCCCTACTCGATCTCGATCGTCTCCCGCTCGCGACTTGCCCGCCCGGCTCGCGAATCCATCTCGTCGAGGCGGCGGATCCAGAAATCGACGATCGAGCGGACGCCGAGGAGCTGCTCGCGGCCGGCGTTCCGGAAGTGCTCGCCGGCCTCCGCCGGCACGACCCGGGCCATCATCCCGCGGCCTCGCTCGCGGAGACCGGGCGCACCTTCGAGCCGGGCGAGCCGCGACTCGAGCTCGGCGAGGCGCTCCCCGCCATCTCCTCCAGCGTCCGAGATCCGGCCGACCGTCGTGGCCCGGGTCCTGCTGGTGCGTCGCGGTTCCGTCATCGTCGACCTCCTCGGGAGCCGGTCTTCGCCGGCGCATCGAACTGGATACGCAGCCTTCCGTCGTCCATCTTCGCGCCGCGGGTCGGCGCGTTCATCAGCGCACGGGGGAGCAGCAGGGTCCGGCGCCAACCGCCGACCTGCAGCACGAGCTCGTCCGAGCGCCGTGACAGCTGCAGCTCGCCGCGTTCGGTGAACGGCAGCTCCACCGTGAGCACGTACGACCCGTTCTCGCGACTCACCTTGTACGGCTCGCCGCGATAGTGGACGGCGGTCGGGTCGCCGTCGCCGAAGAGCGCCGCCGCGATTTCGCGGAGGCGGTCGACGCCCACCATCTCGTGGTCGAACTGGGGCACGGTCCGAACGGGCACGGGCCCGAACTCCTGCTCGACGATCGGCAGGTAGCCCTGCTGGGCCTCGCGAAGCTGTGCGAAATACGGTCCCGCGTTCTCCGGCAGGACGCGATTCGCGATCACGAGGTCGCTCGGATATCCGAACAGGTGGAAGTAGGTGAACGAGCGGCGGGCCTCCGCGACCGACAGCTTGTCGAGGGCGAGGGTGATCCGGACGGACGTCTGCTCGGGGTCCGACAGCAGCCGGTGGACGTCCCCGAGCCGATCCAGCAGCCGCTCAGCTGCGGCGAAGACCTCGTCACGGGGGATCGGCACGCCGAGGACGCGCTCCAGCATCGGACGGCCGAGCTTCGTCATCCGTCGTCCGATCGGGGCGATGCGCTCGATCCACCACCGACTGGCATCCGGCAGGGAGAGGAGCCGGAGCGTCTCGCCGGTCGGGGCGGCGTCGACGACCACGACGTCGTACTTGCCCGAGTCGACGTGGTCCGTGATCCACAGGAGGTTGCCGAGCTCGTCCATGCCCGGCAGGACGGTCATCTCCTCGGCCATGACCTCGTCGAGCCCACGCCAGGCAAAGAGCTCGGAAACATAGTTCTGGATCGTTCGCCAGTAGCGGGCGATGTTGTAGTAGACGTCCGGCTCCTGGCCGTCGAGGTTCGGCGCGATGCGCGTCGGCTCGGGGCCGAGGGGCACGTCGAACGCGTCCGCGAGGCTGTGGGCGATATCGGTCGAGAGGACGATCGTCCGGAGGCCGCGATCCGCGCACAGGACCGCGGTCGCGGCGGCGATGCTCGTCTTCCCGACGCCGCCCTTGCCGGTGTACAGCAGGATCCGGGCCATCGGTTCAACTCGATCGAAACGGGACGCCCGAATCCTACTCCCGGGAGTCTTCAGGTCGAATCGCTCGGTACAGGAGGCCGTCAGGCGCGAGTGGTCGAGCGCCCCTGCGGTGCGCCCACCGCATCGTGGCGCTGCCGCTTTCCTCGCTAGCGCGGGCGCCGCGACCGCCAGATCTCGTCGTCGCCCTCGAGCCACTCCGTGTCGAACCGGGACGCACCGTGGATCGACGTCAGCCGCAACTCGTCGCTGCCCGAATTCGTGAAGCCGTGCGGCTCGTTCGCCGGGCTGATCGCGATGTTTCCGGCGGGCACGACCACCGTCCGCTCGCCGATCCGGAATGTGGCCTCGCCGGCCTCGACGATGAACACCTCGGCGTAGGGGTGCTGATGAAGCTTCGGGCCGACGCCGGGCGCCGAATGGACGAGGATCACCGAGAACGGGACAGCCCCATGGTCCGCGCCGACGAACTCGTGCGAGTGCTCGCTGTGCTCGAGATCCTCCAGGGCGACGACGCGCCCGTGCTCCGCGTCACCATCCCCGTCAGGCAACACCTCATCCCGGTGAGCCGGCGTCACCTGCGCTTCACTCGCGTCGCCCCGACGACCATCGCCGTCACGACGCTCGTCACCAGGAGAAGCCAGATGGTCACTCCCGTGGTAATCGCCGAGGCAGCGCCGCCATCCTGTGACGCGACAGTGGGAGGGACGGCGGCGGCGGCGTCGACCGCCGGGCCGCCACCGCCCGCACCCGCAACAGCGGCGACCTGGACGGGGATCGACGACGCGACGACGACAGGCGCGGGCGTCGGGTCAGGTGCAACGGAGGGAGCCGCGGTTGGAGAAGGCGCGGGCGGCCTGACGGTCTGCTTCGTCGTCGCCTGAGGCGCCTTGGTGGGACGAACGCGGGTGGCCGAGCCGGACGACGGGGTCGCGGCTGGTCGCGCGGTCGGGTGCGGCGTCGGCCGGGGGGTCGGTGCGGGCGGCGGAGTCGGCTTCGGCTTGGGCGGCGGAGTCGGGTCGGGCGTGGGCTTCGGCTTTGGCGTCGGGTCGGGCGTGGGCTTGGGGGTCGGCTTCGGCCTCGGGTCGGGTCGCGGCTTCGGGTGATGCTTGCCATGCCGATCGAGCTCGGAGACCGGCGCCGCAAGCGCGGCTCCAGATGCCGACGCAGCGACGGCGATCGACCCGCCGACCGCCGTTCCCGGCTCATGGACGACGGCTGCGCCGATCGTCAGAAGGGCTGCTACGAGCAGGACGCGGCGAGGCTGCCTGAACCTCTCGCGGATCCCGATCGGTCTGCGCATGCCGCCATCGTCGCGCGTCACGATCGTTCCCGCCATCTCCCCGTTGCAGATGCTGAGGCAAGGAGCATCGCATCGGCGTGACGGTCAGCTCGCGCCGGAGCGTTGGCCAGGTGCCACTCCCGCCGATCGGGCAACGGCCTCCCGCCGCTCATCGAACGAGAAATACGCGCCGAGAGTATTGACAAAGGGGTTGCCAAATCGACCGGAATCGGGTACAGTATGGACATCGCTGGCGTGTCATCACTTGACACGCCTGTATCTGTGTCCGGCTCCTGGCGGAAGCGGACACGGGCCCGGATCGCCTCGGCGGATGCGCGACCCGGACCGTTCCCAGCAATCCCGAACGCGTCCCCAGCAACAGATCTCGCGCTCGCACGCGCAGAAGCACGGAGTCACCTTGACTGCCTTCCTTGACCAGACCTCAACACCCGACGTGACGACGACGACCCCGGATCTCGACACCGAGGCGACGGCGGCGGAGCTCGCCTCCCTGGAGCTCGAGACCCCGGCTGACGACCTCATCGCGGACCCGCTGCTCGCCATCGCCCCGGCGAAGGCCAAGCCCGTCGCCGTTGCCCGCCCCGCGGAAGACGACGATGCCGACGAGCCCCAGCCCGTGGAGCACGACGATCTCCTCGACATCGAGGACTCGACGCGGCTCTATCTCCGCGAGATCGCGCGCGTCCCGCTCCTCACCGCTGAGGAAGAGGTGATGCTCGCGAAGACGATGGAGCTCGGCAAGCGGATCGAGTCCGATCCGGCCTCCGCCGTCCTGGACATCCACGTGTGGGGCGTCAACAACACGGAGCCCAAGGCCCGGACGACGCACCGCCGCTATCCCCACGTCTTCGTGGACCTCGCGTCGCGGATCGTCCGCGATGCCCTGTCGTCCGATGAGGCGATGGACCTGCTCGTCACCGCGCCGCGCTTCGGGCTGACCGACGCCCTGGCCGAGGCGACCGGTGAAGCTGCGGAGCTCGTCGAGCGCGGCCGGAACCTCCGCGCCGTCTACAACGAGCGACTCGACGCCGAAGCGTTCATCGCGATTCTCGACTGGGTCCACGGTGCGCTGCTGCGACCGGCCGTCCGCGACAATGCGGCGCTGATCGCGATGCGGACGTGGACGCGGCAGGAAGTCGGGCTGCCGGCCGTGCGCCGCTGGCTCGATGCCGGTCACGACGCGGACGCGGTCGAGGAGATGACGCCCGTCCTCATCGCGGCCGGTGCGGCGGCTCGGGAGCACCTCACCTCGGCGAACCTCCGGCTCGTCGTGGCGAACGCCAAGAAGTACGTCAATCGCGGCATGAGCCTGCTGGACCTCGTCCAGGAGGGGAATGCCGGGCTCATGCGCGGCGTCGACAAGTTCGAGTGGGAGCGCGGCTTCAAGTTCTCGACCTACGCGACGTGGTGGATCCGCCAGGCGATCCAGCGCGGCCTCGCGGACCAGTCCCGGACGATCCGGATCCCGGTCCACATGGTCGAGACGATGAACCGGGTGACCCGTGTCGCGCGGGAGCTGACGGTCACGCTCGGCCGCGAGCCGACGAACGCCGAGATCTCGGAGATCCTGTCGGGCGATCCGAAGACGGCGATCACGCCGGAGCGCGTCGAGGAAGTCCGGGCGTATGGTCGGCTTCCCGTCTCGCTCGAGACCCCCGTCGGTGACGAGAGCGACACGGAGCTCGGGTCGCTGATCGAGGACAAGGACGCGATCTCCCCGCTGGAGGCCGTGACGGACCAGATGCTCAAGGAGCAGGTGGCCCGAGTCCTGGACAGCCTCGAGGGTCGTGAGCAGCGGGTCATCCGCCTGCGGTTCGGGCTCGACGATGGTCGGCCCCGGACGCTGGAGGAGGTCGGTCACGAGTTCGGCCTCACCCGCGAGCGGATCCGCCAGATCGAGGCCCACGCGCTGCGCAAGCTGCGCCACCCGTCGCGAAGCCGGAAGCTCCGGGAGTTCGCGACCGAGTAACCGGCCCGAATCCGGACCGATCGAACGAACGCCGCCCGTGCGAACGGGCGGCGTTTTCGCGTCTCCCCGTGCTCGCCGGCGCTTCGCCGGCTACGTGGTCGCCTGGTCCGGCCGCGGCGGAGCGGGGTTGGCCAGGCCCTCGACGATCTCGACGTTCGGAAGCGTCCGGAGGATCGCCGGCGGCGCGAGAACCTTCCAGGAGCGGGTCCCGCCACCGAGCACGATCCGCGGCCGTTCCATCACCGCCGCGTCGACCCAGACCGGCAGGTCCGGCGGCAACCCGAACACCGTCACCCCGCCGATCTCCATGCCCGTCAGCTCGCGGGTCTCTTCGGCCGAGGCAAACGATGCCTTCCGGGTCCCGAGACGCTGCTTGACGACGCGGTTGACGTCGAGGCGGTGGGTCGCGAGGACGACGCAGGCCGCGTGGACCGGCGGTGTGCTCTTGCCGACGACGACGATCGTGTTCGCCGAGTCGCCCATCGCGAACCCGTACGCCGCGCAGAACGCCGCGGTGTCGGCGAGCGCAGGATCGCAGGGGAAGAGCTCGTGATCACCGCGGCCCGCAAGCGCGGCCTCCAGCGCCGCTCGGCCGTCGTCGCGATCCGTCCCCGTCTGCTCACTCATCGCGGAAACGGTAGCGGAGCCGGGCTCGACGCGACTCCCCGCCCGCGACTCCCCGTCAGACGACCGTCATCACCCGCACCGAACCGACGCCGCCGCTGATGTCGATGTCGGCACGATTGGTGGCGTTGGCGTAGCCCGGCGACTCGTACCCATCGGCCGTCCGGGGGAAGGCGGCCTGGTCGATCTGGCTGCTGCCGAGCGCCATTCTCGTCCGGATCCGGGCAGCAACGCCGGTCGGGACCTCGATCGCGAGCGAGGCCGCGCCAGACTCGGCGCGGACGGATGTAGCGCCGGCCGCCCGGGGCAGACGGATCCGCGTCTCGCTCGCGCCGGTGTGCAACTCGATCGAACGGACGTGGAGCTCGGACAGGTCGAGCATCGCCCGGGCGGCACCGGTGTCGAAGCGCAGATCGAGGGGGACGTCCGCAGCCAACCCGACAGTCCAGTCGGACCGCCGGTCGAGCCACGGCACCCCGTACGTGGTGTCCTGCGCGAGCTCGACGCTCCCGCGGCCGCGATCCCTGCGGACCACGCCACCCTCGAAGATGCCGTCGACGAGGTTCCCCGGCGCGGCTGCCCGGGTCTGCAGATGTCCGGCTCCGAAGCGGATCCTGACCGCAGCCTCCCGCGCGCCGTCGAGCGGAACGACGAGGCGCTCCTGGGCGCCGCCGGTCGGCACGATCGCGCCCAGGATGAACCAGGCACCGAGGACGACGAGGACGATCGGCCACCACTGGGCGATGAGATCCAGCGGCTCCTGGCCGAGCCGGCCAGTCGTGCTGGCGAGCAGGACGACGCCAACCGCGATCCACAGGACGGGCCAGGTGAAGGCCCACACGCCGCCCACGCCCCGGACACCGTCAAGGGCCGTCCTGATGAACGTCGCGACGCCCGCGAGGATGACGAACAGTGGCCACGCCTCGCTCCAGCCGAGACCGAGGCCGCGCTGGACGAGGAAGACGACCCCGAGCCCGATCAACCAGACGCCGGCGATCACCGGACCACGGCGGTCGCGAGTCACGAGGCGGCGCCTCCGCCGCCGGCACCGCCACCGCGCCCGAAGGCACCTGCGAGGACGACGACGCCGAGCGCGACGAGCGCGAGCGGCCAGATGAAGTCGAAGTCGATTGCGGGCAGGTATTCGCGGACGAAGAAGGCGATCCCCAGCAGGACCAGGAGGCCGCCGATCACGATCGACGGCGTCCGGGCATCGCGGGGATGGCTCGCTCGATGGGCTGCGCGGGCCGCCCGACGGGCATCACGGTCGGCGCGTCGCTGCGATCGCCAGTCCGGCGCCGTCCCCCAGCCGGCCGCTCCCGCGGCCGGGTCAGCCCCGGGCGGGGGTGCCGGGTTGCCGACCCCGGCCGCGCTCGTCCCCGGGATCGGCGCGCCACCCGGCGCGAACCCGGCGCCGGCGACGTCGTCCTCCTCGGGGACGACGATCGCCATGACGATGTAGACGACGAGGGCGATACCACCGGTCAGGACGACGAGGAGCGCCCAGACGATCCGGATCAGCGACGGGTCGGCGTCCCACAGCTCGGCAAGGCCGCCGGCGACGCCGGCGAGCATGCGGTCGTCACGGGATCGGAAGAGTCGGGTGCCCATCAGCAGCCTCCGTTCGGGTCGAGGTTGAAGCTCGCCGCATTGCCCTGGACCGACAGGGTGATCATCTCGTTGAGGTTGCCGGACCCGCGCGTCCAGACGTTCCCGTCCCGCGAGAGGCCACGAGACGAGAGGTTCGTCGCGAACGTGAGCTGGTCCTCGACCTCCAGCCGGAGCCCGGCGTCCGCAGGAACGCAGAGGTCGACCGCGCCCGCGTTCACCGAGATCGTGCCCGTCGTCGCTGATCCGAGCGTGATCCTCGCCCGGCCCGCGTTCATCGTCAGGTCGAGGTTCCGCACCGTTGCGTTTGCGGCCGCGATCCGAAGGTCGCCGGCGTTGACGGTCACGTTGACGTCCTCCAGCCGCGCGGAGCCGGGATCGACCGACGAGGTGCCGGCGTTGGCCGTGAGGTCGAGCGATTCGATCGCGCTGGCAGGGACGGTGATCGTCCAATCCTGGCGACGACCCGACCCGGACGGCGTGCGGATGTCGAGGTGGTTGTCGGCGGCATCGATGGACGGCGCCGGGCCGCGATAGGCCGCATGGAACGACCAGTCGCCGGCGTCCGTCGCGCGGAGGTTCAGCGAGCCGCAGTTCAGGTTGAGCCGGATCGCGGCCGCGGTCGTGAATGTTCCGGTTCGATCCAGCTGCTGCGCGTCGCTGCCGGTGGCGCCGCATGCGCCGATCGCGCCGAGCCAGACGTTGCCGGACGCGAGCGCCGCCCCACCGATCGAGCCGACCGTCAGGGCGATCACCGTCGTGCCGATCAGCGCCCAGCGGGTCCTGCTGAGGAGAACGAGGAGCCCGACGCCGATGACGATCAGGGGCCAGAACCGCCACGCGTCCGCGATCTGGTTCGCATCGAGCTGGCCGGCACGGACGAGCAGCGGAATCGCGCCCAGCGGGATGAGCAGGAGCCCCCAGAAGAGGAGGCCGCGTCGAACGCGCATGGCGTCACCGTGATTCAGGTTCGATGTGCGGGCGGCAGGGCCGGGGCAGCCACGCGGACGTGTGGCTCAGCCATCCTCGCCCACGCGCGGGCGCCTGTGCATGGTCAAGTGTCACGAAATCGTGCGGCCCCATGGCACGGGCCGGCGCGCGATTGCCGGCCGCTGCGTCGCCGATCGCCCCAACCCTGGTGGGTTTCCTCAGGCAGCTCCCGAGCAGTCGTACAGGCTGGAGCTGACCGCCGTCACAGGCGTGCAGGTCGCGGTGACCCACGACGAGACCTCGCCCGACCCGCCGGCAAACCCGCCGAATCCGCCGCTCGGGCCGCCCGGGCCGCCGGGTCCGCCGCCGCCGACGAGCACGAACCGGAGCTCGCCCGACGCGACGTACGCTTGGAGCTGCTGGAGGGTCGGCGCAGGGTCGCTGCCGGAGAACCCGCCCATGGCCATCACCGGCTGGCCCGTCGCAAGCTCGATCGAACCGGCCTGGTTGGCGGACGACACGGCGACGATCCACCGGGCGTTGCCCCGATTCGCCGTCAGGTAGTCCGTCACGGTCGTGCTGATCGCGCCGCCGTTCGGCCCGCCGAACGCGCCGGTCCCGGTGGAGCCACCGGTTCGAGCGCCGCCGGTCGCGCCGTCGCCTGCAGCGCCGCCGCTCGGGGCACCGGTACCCGGTGCGAGGCCGGTCGGGAGCCCAGCGAACCCGCCGGGGCCACCGCGTGAGGCGACCTGTGGCCCAGCGGCGGCGTCGCCACCGCCGTAGGCCGTCTGCATCGTGTCGAGGGCGTAGGCCGCCGGGCCCGCCAGTAGGACGGCGATCCCGATCGCGACGGCCGCGACCTGGACCCGACGCGCGAGGACGGCCGCCGGCAGGGCGACGACCAGCGCGACCGCCAGCGTCAGGGCGGCGATCGCGATCGCCAGGCCCGGCGCGAACTCGGGTGTCTTCGCGAGGATGAAGACGGTCACCCCGGCCGTGGCGACGAACCCGGCCGCGAGGACGAGACCGGCCACGACACCGCGGGATGCTCGCGCACGCATCGCCCACAGCTCGGTCACGCCGCCGCCGACCAGGGCCCCGATCGCCGGCGCCAGGGCGACCGCGTAGTAGGAGTGGATGATCCCGGACATCAGGCTGAACGTCACGGCATGGACGAGGAGCCACAGCCCCCACATCAGGTAGGCGCCGCGCCGCAGATCCGTCCGAGGCGCGTGTCGGCGCGCCCAGAGACCCACGGCAAGGCCGAGGAACGCGAGGGGCAGGAACCACGCGACCTGGCCGGCCAGCTGGTCGTTGAACAGACGGAGCAGGCCCGGGTCTCCGGAGAAGCCACCGAACCCGCCCGCGCCTCCCGGTCCGCCGCCGCCCGGTGCGCCACCGGCTCCGCCGAAGATCCGGCCCAGGCCGTCGTAGCCGAGGACGAGGTCCAGCGCCGTGCCGTTCGTCGAACCGCCGACGAACGGCCGGGCCGAGGCGGGCAGGAGCTCCATGACCGCGACCCACCAGCCGCTGGCGAGCACGGTGGTGGCGAACGCGACGAGGAGCCCTCGGCCGCGCTGCAGCATTGATCCGGGAGCCGCGACCGCCCAGACGATCGCGAACGCGGGCAGGACGAGCCAGCCCTGGAGGTACTTCGTGTTGAACGCGAGACCGACCAGGAGCGACGCGAGCGCCACCCAGCGGAGACGGCCGTGCTCGAGCGACCGGAGGAACGCCCAGGCCGCGGCCGTCAGCAGCAGGGTGAGCAGCGCGTCCGGGTTGTTGAAGCGGAAGATCAGCACGGCTGCTGGAGTCAACGCCGCGACTAGCCCGGCCACGATCGCAGCCGGCGCACCCATCGTCCGTCGGACGATCGCCATGAGGATGACGACCGTTGCGACACCCATCAGCGCCTCGGGCAGGAGGATGCTCCACGAGCTGAGGCCGAAGATCCGGACGGACAGGCCCATGACCATCGTGGACAGCGGCGGCTTGTCCACCGTGATGAAGTTGCTCGCGTCGATCGAGCCGAAGAACCAGGCGGACCAGCTCTGGGACGCGGCCAGCGCGGCCGCCGAGTAGTAGGTGTTCGCGAAGCCGCTCACGGTCAGATTCACGAGATAGACGACCGCCGCAAGACCGGCGACACCGAGCTGGGCGAGCGTGGCCCAGGACAGCGCGAGCGAACGAGCCGCCGTCCTCGTCGTGCCTCGGCGGGCGGCCGCGGTCTCCGCACCGAGCGCCGACCCGCGCTCGGGCTCGAAGGCGCCTTCCGGGCGCAGCAAAGCAGACATCTCGTTTCCTTCCGTGTCTGTTGGTGACGGCTGGTGGTCTGTCGTCAGCCTGTCGCGGCCGCGCGGCGTCCGATCGACGCGCGGAGCACCAGGAACCGGAGCACCGTTGCGACGGCGTTCGCCATCGTCAGCACCGCCAGCTCGACCAGCCGGCTGGCATGCGGGGCGAAGAGCGGCAGCGCGGTCGCCGTCCCGGTGGTGAGCGCCAGGGCGAGCCCGAAGGCGAGGAGCCCGGCTCCCTGGTCGCGGACCAGACCGTCGCGACCGCTGACGCGGAACGTGAGGCGACGGTTCGCGGCCGTGTTGCCGACGGCCGTGACGACGAGCGCAAGACCGTTGGCCAGCGTTGGCTGGAGCATCGGTCGGAGGAGCACGTAGAGGGCGGCCCAGGCCGCCGTGCTGACGATGCCGATGACGGCGAACGTCGCGACCTGGCGGACGAGCGGCCTCGCGGCCAGCGCGATCAGTGCCTCGACGGGCGATGGGGTGGCCGCCCGGCCGTCGGAGGTCGACCGGGGGGAGTCGACGTGCTCGACGACGGCCGGACGCCGGGTCGGCGAACCGGAGCCGGGCCGGTCGCCGGAGCGGAGGGTCATCAGTGGGAACCGCCGGTCGTCGCGTGGCTCCGGCCGGTGCCTGGCTGGGTCGGCCGGACCCGCGTGGTGCCCTGCGTCCCGCCGCCGTTCGGCGTCGTCCCGAAGGCCCCACCGGGTTGCTCGCCGGTGCGGACGCCGGGCGTGGCGACCGGCGCGGGTGCGGTGGTCCCGGCGCCGGCTGCACCGGTTCCCTGGGCGTCGGTCGCGCTCGTCGCGTTCGGGTCGCCGGACCAGGTGGCGGCGGCCACCGCGCCGAATGCCGCGGTGCCCGCGATGCCGACGATCGCGGCACCCGTCGTCATAGAGCCGAGACGGGCGATTGCGGCGGTTCGACGGCGGACGTGGTGACGAGGATTCCGGTTCATGGAGGAAGGTTCGCCGACCGAGCCTTTCGGATCGGTTACGACGTCAGGCGAGCGCCCGGGCCCAGCTGATCGCCATTCGCGCGCCGCCGCCGGGTGACTCGCCGACGCGCCAGCGGCCGCCCGTCGCGCGCACGATCGCGTCCGCGATCGCGAGCCCGAGGCCCGCCCCGCCCCGCGCATCCGTCGCGCGATGGAACCGGTTGAAGATCCGCGTCCGCTCCCCTTCCGGGATGCCCGGTCCGCTGTCGTCGACCGTGAGACTCACGCGGTTGCCCTCGACCGTCACGGTCACGGCAACCCGGCCGCCCTCGGGCGCGTACTTCGTCGCGTTGTCGAGCAGCACACCGAGCAGGCGGTCCAGCCATTCCGGCGACGCCGCGATCACCGCGCCGTCCGGCGCACCTGCCATCTCCACCGAGAGGTGCCGGTTCTCCGCGATCGGCCCGAACCGATCGACCGCCTGGGCGGCCATGATCGAAAGGTCGACCGGCTCGGCATGCGGCGGACGCTGCGTCGCGTCGAACCGGGCGAGCCACAGCAGGTCCTCGAGCATCCGGCGCATCCGCTTCGACTCGCGGTCGACGCGGGCGAAGGCGGACCGGTACCAATCCGCGTCCCGCGGCTGCGCGAGCGCCAGACTCGTGTGGGCCTCGATGACGGCGAGCGGGGTGCGAAGCTCGTGCGAGGCATCCGCCGTGAAGTCGAGCTGGCGCTGTCGCGCGGTCTCGATCGGCTCCGCGACCCGCCGCCCGATCGCCACCGCGCCGAGGAAGACGACGCCGAGGAGGATCGGGGCGATGACCAGCTCGGCAAGGACCACGGACTCCCGCGTCTCGTTGACCTGCTCGAGCGACTGGCCGATCACGATCCAGTCGTCGAAGACCTTCCGGCCGGCGAGGCGCAGCTCGGACCCGTCGATCGTGGCCGTGACCGGTCCGATCACGGACCGGTACGCGGCAGGCAGCGTCGGCGTCCCCTCCTGACTGACGACCGATCCGTCACTCTCGACCTCCCAGAGGATCACCGGCGTGCCACCGAACCGCTCGGGCGGCGGCGCCTCGTAGGGATTCCCGTCCGGCGGCCCATCGTGCGGCAGGCGGACGAACGAGGACGTGATCCGCTGGTCCACCTGGTCGGTCAGCGCCCGCTGGACGATCAGCGCGACGGCGACCGCGACGGCCAGGTAGAGGACCGCGACGACGCCGGCCGCGGCCAGCGCGACCCGGATCGAGCTGCGCCGGAGGCTCGTCGACGGTCCCGACCGGACGCCGGTGGTCACGCCTCCTCCAGCCGATAGCCGGCGCCGCGGATCGTCAGGATCCGGATCCCGGCGTTCGGCAGCTTTGCCCGGAGGCGACTCAGCTGGACGTCGATCGCGTTCGACCCGAGTGGCTCCGTCTCGTCCGCCCACGCGTGCTCGGCGATCGCCTTGCGGTCGACGACGGCCGGCGACCGGCGCATCAGGAGCTCGAGGATCCGGAACTCGGTCTGGGTGAGGGCGAGGTCGCGCCCCTCTGCGGTGATCTGGCGGGTGACTGGGTCCAGGCTGAGCCGGCCCCGGTCGATCGTCGATCCGTCCACGCCGCGCGGTCGCCGCTGGAGCGCCCGGACGCGGGCGAGGAGCTCACCGAAGTCGAAGGGCTTCACGAGGTAGTCGTCGGCGCCCGTGTCGAGGCCGCGGATCCTGTCCGCCGGCGTGTCGCGTGCGGTCAGCATCAGGATCGCCGTGGGGCGATGGTTCCGGCGAGCCCACTCCACGACCTCGATCCCCTCGCGGCCGGGCATCCGCCAATCGAGGATCGCCACGTCGTACTCGTAGAACTTCAACTGGTCGATCGCATCGTCGCCGCGATCGACGGCGTCGACGTGGTAGCCGTTGTCAGCCAGGCCGAGGACGATGACGTCCCGGAGCCCCGGGTCGTCCTCGGCGACGAGGATCCGCACGGAATCAGGGTCGCACGGATCCGCGGGCAGGTCCGTGCCATCCCGCCTGCCCGCGGGTCACCGGGGCGGCTCGCCGAGCGAGCTTCAGGGCCAGCACCGGGCAGACGGCGACGGCCCGCCGCGCGTGGTCGAGCAGCTGGTCGGGGACGCCGCCGGCGCGGACGATCGGGTAGCCCCAGTCGTCGAGATCGATGAGCTCCGGCAGGAGCTCGGCGCACATCCCGAAGCCGTCGCAGGCGATGCGGTCGACCACGATCTCGAGCTCGCCGGGTGCGACCGGAGCGGGCTGGTCCGCCGCCCTGCGCGGCCGGGTGAGCGCCATCAGGCGACCTTCCGATCGGGTCGGCCGCGTCCGCCGTCGGAGCGCTCCCGGGAGCAGGTGCCGCGCCGCTGATGGAGCTCCCACTCCGCGCCGAAGACGCGGAGCGAGCTGAGCAGCTGGCCGACGGCCCCGTCGGGATGGCGACAGGCGCCGCGCCCGGCGAGCTGCCGCGACCAGCGCTCGATCCGTTCGAGGTCGTCGCGTTCCGCGACCCCCCGCGCGAGGCGGGCCGTCGCATCGGCGATCGCGCGAAGCCCGAACACGCACGGCCCACACTGGGCCGCAGTCTGGCCCGCCATGTAGTCCATGATCCGAGCCGTCGCCCGGACGCCGCAGCGGTCGTTGCCAAGGAAGGCGATGACACCCGCGCCGAAGGCCGACCCGGCGTCGCGCAGCGCGAGCGGCTCCAGGGGCAGCGTCCAGGCGCGATCCAGCCCGAGCCACCCACCGAAGTAGCCGCCGAGCAGCACGGCCTGCCGATCGCGCGAGTCGCGCCCGGCTCCGGACTGCTGGGCCAGCTCGCCGATCGGCATCCCCAGCTCGATCTCGCGGACGCCGTCCAGGTCCGAGCCGCTGATGGTGACGAGGGCCGTCCCGGGCGTGGCTCCCCTGCCCCGCTCGTGGAACCAGCCGTCGCCGTAGCGGACGATCAGGGCCGCGGCCGCGAGGCTTTCGACGTTCTGGACGAGCGTCGGCCGGCCGCCGATCCCTCGCTCGTACGGGCGCGGCGGCGTATTCGTGGGCCGCGCATCGGCCTCGTTGACGAAGTGGACGGCTGCCGATTCCTCGCCCGAGACGTACGCGTCGGGAGCGCCGAAGAGCCGGATCGGCACCGTGATGTCGGGCCGCTCCCGGATCGCCCGCTCGATGGCGGCACGCGCATCGCGATGGCCGGTCCCGACGTACAGCGCGATCCGGTCCGCGCCGACCGCGTCCGCGGCGAGCAGCGCGCCGTCGAGCACGAGGTGGGGCCGCAGGCGGAGGAGCGTCCGATCCTTCGAGCTGAGCGGTTCGCCTTCGGCGCCGTTGACGAGAATGGCCGCCGATCCTTCCGATCGGGCCGCGACCGAGCGCCATTTCGTCCCGACCGGGAAGCCGGCGCCGCCGCGGCCGAGGAGGCGGCTCGCCTCGAGGACCTCGATCGCATCCGTGGCGCGCGCGCCGGTGGGCCGGGCTCCGAGACGGGCCAGATGGTCCGGCCAGCGTTCAGGACCCGAGGCCGCCGGCGGCCCGGCGAGGATCCGCGGCTCCATCAGTCATTCCTCCACGCCGGGTCGACCGGCACGGGGTCGGCGGTTCCACCGGTGACAGCGGGGAGCCGGCTGCGATTCGTCTCTCCGGCGGTCAACCGCCAGACGAGGCACGCGCCGACCGCGAGGACGCAGGCCGCCGTGACGGCGAGCAGCCACAACGCCGAAGCGTCGCTGCCGGCGGTGATCGTGTGGGCGACGGCAAGCGGCCACGAGGCGTACGACGCCCAGTGAACGGCACGCCAGGTTCGATGCCCGATCCGCTCGCGGAGGAGGCTCGTGACGATGACCGCGAGGGTCAGCTCCATCGAGATCACCCCGAGCCCGACCGCGACGGGCCGGTACGACGAGGCGAGGGGCAGGACCGCGGCCGCGAGACCGAGCGACGTGAAGGGGTCGACGATCGCGGTCACGACATGGAGCACGAGGAACGCGATCGACAGCAATGCGAGGTTGCGATGGAGCTCGACCGTGAGGAAGCGCGGCCACGCCGCCGACTGCGTCCGCGCGACCGCGAGGAGGCCGAGGCAGGCGACGACGCTGAACAGGATCAGGGAGACGATCCCGGACCCGCGCGTCGCGAACCAGAGGATCTGCGTGCTCATGTCGCCATGATCTCCGATCCGACCTTTCGGTCCGGTTACGGCAGGCGTCCGACTCCGCCGTCATCGCCGGGAGCCTCGATCGGTTCGGGCCAGCCATTCAGCCGCGTGACGTCGCCGATTCTCGACACCAGTCGCGTCGGCAGGCCCGAGGCCTCGAGCCAGGCGACACCCTCCTCGCCGAGGACGATCGCCGCGGTTGCGGCCGTGTTGGCCTCGACGCACGTGGCCGCGGCGACGGTCGCCGTCCGCCACGGGCTGTCCACCGGCGCGCCGGTGCGCGGATCGACCAGGTGATGCATGTCCCGCTCGCCACGTCGCCAGCGTCGGACCGTCGTACTCGAGGTCGCGATGGCACCGGACGGGATCGCCACGACCTCGCCGGCGGCGTCCGGCGACTCCTCGCTGTCCTCCGCGACGAGCACGCGCCAGTCGCCGGTCGGCGCCTCGCCCACCGTCGCGATGTCGCCACCGAGGGAGATCAGGGCCCCGCCGTCGGGATCGATCGCGCCGCTCGCCCGGATCGCGGCAGCCGCGAGGTCCGCGGCGAGCCCCTTGCCGGTCGATCCGAGGTCGATTTCGACGCCGCGACGGACAGTCACCGTACGTCGGAGGACGGATAGATCGATTGCCTGCCAGCCCGGAATCGGTTCGAGGCGCAGCGTCACGGACGCCGGTCGCGCGGTGGCTCCACGTTCCGAGACTTCCGCGAAGTCGACGTCATAGCCGATTGCGCGCATCGCCCGCCCGACGGTCGGATCCACGGCGCCGTTGGTTCGGCGCGCCGCGTCGAGCGCGACGGCGATCGCGTCCGCGAGGAGCGGGGTCAGGCGCGTCTCGCGCCCCGCGGAGGCGTTCAGCGCGACGAGCTCACTGTCGTCGCGGAACCGGCTGTACGTCCGGTCCACCTCGTCGAGCACCTGCTCGACCGCCGCCCGTGCGACGGACAGCTCGCCGCGATGGACGACGAGACGGACGCCCGTCCCGAGCGCGCGCCAGGTCGCTGTCGAGATGTCCTCCGCGGGCTCGGGCGTCACGAGGAGCCGGTCGTGGCGTGGCCCGTGCCCGTCGCGCTCGTGACGGTTGGCGCGGGCGTCGCGGCGGCCTGGGTCGACGTCGACCCGGTCGAGGTCGAGCTGGAGCTCGTGGTCGCGGTTTCGGGGGCCGCGGCTGCGGCGACCTGGGACGTCGAGACGTCGGTATTCGTCGTGATCGCGGCGCTCGTGGTGTCTGCAGGAACGGCGCCGGCGTTCGACGCCGCCGCGACCGCGCCGAACGTCGCGACGCCGGCGAGGCCGGCGATCGCGGCGCCGAACGTGAGGGAGTGGAGGCGTCCGATTCCGCGATCGCGGTCGTGGGGGGTGAGGCGATTTGCGGTCTTCATGACCCGAAGGATGGCGAGCAAATCTTTCCCGAACATGACGATGAACGCGGGTCCTCCGCGAGCTCGGCAGCGTGCTCCGCCGCGTCACGCGATCGTCACCCGAGGGTCACCGACGTGACATGGCCGCCGATCACCCTGCTTCCCGGACCGGCGCCCCGTCCGGTCGCACTGGAGGACATCGCGGATGCATCGTCTCGCTCGTCTCGTCGGCCTTGCCGGGATCCTGGCAGCGCTCGTCGCGAGTCTCACCGCCGGCGCCGTCGGCGCGACGGGTTCGCCGACGGTCGGACACGTCTACGTCAACAGCAACACGACCGGCCAGAACACGGTCGCCGGCTTCGCCCGCCATGCGGACGGCTCGCTCACGCCGCTCGCCGGATCGCCATTCCCAGCCGGCGGAGCCGGCACGGGTGCACCATTCGGGTCCGCCGGAGGTCTCCAGGCGTCCGCTGACGGCCGGTTCCTCCTGGCGACCGATCCGGGCAGCAACCAGATCTCGGTGCTCCGCATCAAGCACGACGGAAAGCTCGGGATCGTCGACGTCGTGTCCTCGAACGGGACCGGCCCCACGAGCATCGCCGTTCACGGCAGCCTCGTCTACGTCGCCAACGGCGGCGCTGGTGGGAGCAACTACACCGGCTTCCGGCTGAGCCGCGGCGGTCATCTTCGACCGATCGCCGGGTCCACGTTCGCGCTTCCTGACGTGGCCCATCCCGGTCAGATCCTGATCAGCCCCGACGGTCGACGGCTCGTCGGCACGCGGGTCGGGCCGGATGCCGGTCCCTCGTTCATCGACGGGTTCCGCATCGACGAGCACGGCCGGCTCGACGCCGCGGCTGGCTCTCCGTTCGCTGCACAGCGGATCGGGCCGTTCGGTTCCACCTTCTCCCCGATCCACGGCAACCAGCTGTTCGTCTCGAACGCGCACGACGGCGCGGGCGCCGGCTCCGTGTCGGTCTTCAACGTGAATCGGCACGGACGGGTCAAGGCGATCGAGGGCTCGCCCTTCGCCGACCTCCAGACCGCACCGTGCTGGGTCGCGATCACGCCGAACGGGCGCGCCCTGTTCGCAGTGAACACGGCCTCCGGATCCATTTCTCGCTACGCGGTATCGCGCAGCGGGCGACTGACGCTCGCTGGCTCCACGGTCATGACCGGGACCGGCCTCCGGGCCTTCGACGCCTCGGTCTCGCCGGACGGCCGGTACCTCTACGTCGTGGACGCGGGGGCCGCGAAGGTCAGCGCCTTCCGGGTCGCCGGTACGTCCCTCACGGAGCTCGCCGGCTCGCCGATCGCGATCCCGGGTGGGGTCGCCCCGTTCGGGATGGTCGTCGACTGACGTCCGTCCCCGTCAGCCGGCTCGATCCGGCAGTCGTGAACCAGGAGCCCGCCCGGCACGTGCCGGGCGGGCTCCGCTGTCACACGCCGACGGCGACCCGCGCCTCGCTCGTTCGGCCCGCCTTCGACCGATCCTTGAGGATCTGGCCGGCGGCGAGCTTGCCCGGCGCGCCCATGACGCAGCCGCCCGGGTGGGTCCCGGAACCGCACTGGTAGTAGCCGTCGATCGGCGTGCGGTACTGCGACCAGCCCGGCGCCGGTCGGAAGAGCCACATCTGGGGCGCGAGGAACTCGCCCGCGAAGATGTTCCCCTCGGAGAGGCCGACCGTCCGCTCGATGTCGAGCGGCGTCCGGATCTCGCGCTGGAGCACGAGGTCCCCGAAGCCCGGGAAGAACGACTCGAGCGTCGCCTGAACGGTGTCCCCGAAGCGCTCCTTCTCGGTGTCCCAGTCGCTGCCCTTCAGGTGATACGGCGCGTACTGGATGAAGCAGCTCATGACGTGCTTGCCGGGCGGCGCCATGTCCGGGTCGATCGTCGACTGGATCGCGGTGTCGATGTACGGCCGCTTGGAGTACCAGCCGTACTTCGCGTCGTCGTAGGCGCGCTCCAGGTATTCCATGGACGGGCCGATGTTCGTGAAGCCGCGGTACTGGTCCGTCCGGTCGCCGAGCGCCGGGTAGCGCGGCGCGGCATCGAGCGCGAAGTTCACCTTCGCCGACGTTCCCTGGAAGCGGAACCGCTCGATCGTGTCGACGAGGTCGGCCGGCAGCTCGCGTGGATCGACGAGCTCCAGGAACGTTCGTCGCGGGTCGAGCGCCGAGACGACGACAGGGGCGTGGAGCTCGGTCCCGTCGGCGAGGGCGACGCCCGTGGCCCGGCCGTTGTCGGTGATCACCCGCTCGACGGGCGACTCGAGCGCGATCTCCGCGCCGAAGGCTTCGGCCGCCCGCGCGAGGACCTTGGTGAACCCGCCGTTGCCCTGCTTGTGGAACGCCCATGCCCCGAACTCACCGTCGTGCTCCCCGAGGATGTGGTACAGGAGCACGAGCCCGGAGCCCTGCGAGTACGGCCCGACCTTCGTCCCGATGATCGACGACGAGGCCAGGTAGCCCTTCAGGATGTCCGACTCGAAGTAGTCGTCCAGGAAGTCCGCGGCGCTGCCGGTGAGCAGCCGGATCGCGTCGTGGAGGACCTTCCTGTCCAGCTTCCGGAACCGCGATCCGAGTGCGGCGAGCGCGATCAGCTCCTCGGGGTCCGTGCTGAAGATGTCCGGCGGGACCTGGTCCAGGAGCGGCTTGATCGCCCGACAGACCCGCAGCACGTCGTGGTTGAACGCCTCGTAGGCGTCCGCATCGTGGACGCTGTGGCGGGAGATCTCGCGCAGGTTCTCGCCGTGATCCTGGCCGAGGAGGAGGTAATCGCCGTTCTCCATGGGGGCGAACGTCGACGGCATGAGGAGCGGCATGAAGCCGTGCTTCGTGAGCTCGAGGTCATGGATGATGTCCGGGCGGAGCAGGCTCAGGGCGTAGGAGAACGTCGTGAACCAGAAGCCCGGCCGAAGCTCCTCCGTGATCGCCGCGCCACCCACGAGATGGCGGCGCTCGAGGATCAGCGTCTTCAGGCCGGCCTTCGCCAGGTACGCGCCGTTCACCAGTCCGTTGTGGCCGCCGCCGATGACGATCGCGTCGTAGGAGCGCTCGCGGGCGGAGCGATCCCGGCCCGCGGAGGCGCCGTTTGTCGAGGCGTGCGTCGCCGACCCGCGACCGTTCGTCGCGGTTCCGGAGGCTCGCCCCGTGCTCGTCGCCTTCGCCATCAGGCCGTCCTCCGATCGGGGTTGTAGAGCGGGAGCCGGCTCACGGCCGCCTCGAAATACTCGTAGCGATGGTTCACCGGAAGCTCCAGCTTCACGCTCGAGCCCGGCTTCGTTCGATCCAGCGGCACGCGGGCGAGCCCGATGTGGCGCTGGAGCATCGGCGAGTACATCAGGCTGGTCGCGTAGCCGATCTGCGTGCCGGCGTCGTCGTACAGGTAGTACTCATCCTGGACGGGGGTGTGGTCCTTCGGGGGGATCAGGCCGGCCGCGTCGTAGTGCCGGTCGTAGTCGCGCCAGTCCAGGACGATGCCGGTGAGCTTCCAGCGAGACGTCCGATCGCGGAGCTCGCGCTCCAGGGCCGCGCGACCGAGGAATCGTCGGTCGTCGTTGGCGAGATCGCGGACCATCCAGCCCAGCCCGAGCTCGACGAGCGTGGAGCGGGTCGCATCGGTCCAGGAGTAACGGCTCGACGTGAAGTCGACGTCGAGCAGGAGGAGGCCCGCCTCGATCCGCGCCATGTACAGGGCGACGAGCCCGAACGGGATGACGCCGCGCCCATCGGACGCCTCGCTGACGGCGTCCCAGACGGCGAGCGCCTGGTCGCTGGGGATCCACATCTCGTATCCGAGATCCCCGGTGTAGCCGGTTCGCGAGATCGTGACCGCGCTTCCCGCGACCGTCGTCTCGCACATCCCGAAATACGGCACGCGCTCGATGCCGGGCGCGAGGGTCGCGAGGATCTCCCGTGACTTCGGGCCCTGGATCGCGAGGACGGCGAACGCCTCGCTCTGGTCCTCGAACGTGACCCGATGGCGGCCGACGAGCCCCTCGAACCAGGCGAGGTTCGGCTCCGCACACGTCAGGAGGTAGTCGTCCGCGCCCTTGCGGAACACGACGCCGTCCTCGACGACGAAGCCGCCGTCGTCCAGCCACGCGGTGTACTGCCCGTGCCCGACGGGACAGGAGCGGATGTCGCGGGCAAGGACACCGGCCAGGAACGCCTCGGCGTCCGGCCCGTGGATCCGGTACTTGTACAGCGGCGACGAGTCGAACAGACCGGCGCTGTTCCGGATCGCGAAATACTCGAACTTCTCGGACTGCTGGTATTTCTGCGCGGCCAGATAGCCCGACCAGTGCTCCCACAGGCCCGTCGTGTTGGCCACGCTCGTCCGATCGTGGAACGGCGTCGTGCGGATCATCGACCTCTCGCTGCTCGTCAGGACGCTCGGAAACCGGACGGCGGCATCACCTTGCCGCCTCGCTCGGCGTCTCGGTTGCGACGCCCTGACGGTCGCGCATCGTCGGTCGCGCGATCCGGCTCGTCCCGCGTGATGCGCCGGTCGTCTCGTGAGATGGTTCGAGCCGAAGGAGGAGCGATGGAGGACACGCAGCCGGCGACCGCGGCCGGTGATCGCGGGGCGCCGAACGTCGCGCGACTGACGTCGGCGGCCGTGCCGGACGGACCGCCGATGCCGGCTCACTGGCTCCTCGTCTCGCGGCTGGTGGGAGGCGTCCTCGGGTTCCTGGTCGCGGCGCCCGCCGTCGCGCTTGCCGTCCTCCTCGGCGCCGTCGCGGGGCCCGTCGCGGCGAACACGACGACGTTCCCACCGGACGTTCTCGAGGGACCCGCAGCCCTCGCATCGGTGGCGTTCGTGGGTCCCGCCTACGTGTTCGACCTGCACGGATTTGCCGGCGGCAACGCCCTCGGTCTGACGATCGCCTGGCTGGTCGGGCCGATCGCGGCGGCTGTCTGCGGCGTCGTCGTGGCGCCGTCGGCGGCGCGAGCGGTGGGCTCAGCGGGTCTCTGGATGGGCTGCCTGACCTACCTCGCGGCGATCGCGATCTCCCCGCTCGTCGCGGTCCCCGCCGCGGTGGCGGAGAGCCCGGTGCAGCTGCCGGCGGGGTTCGAGGTGGTCCCCTTCCTCTGGCTGATCGCGATTGCGGCGCTCGCGCCGATCTTCGTCGTGTGCCTGATCGCAGGACCGATCTGGGCGATCGCCGTCCGCCGGACCCTGCTGATCCTGAATAGGGCGGTTCGGCCGTCACCGGTGTCGCTTCCCGCGTGGCCGGTCGTCCTCGGCGGCATCCTCGTCTTCCTCGGGTACGCCGTGTTCACGAGTCTCGCGGGGTTCATGTCCGGGCCCAGCTTCGACTGAGGCCGTTCGCGACCGCGACCCGTCGCCGCCTATCCTGTCGGTGTGGCGCTCTACACCCTCGACCATCCCGGCCGGCTCACCGCACCGGTCCTCATCGTCGCCCTCGACGGCTGGGTCGACGCGGGAAGCGCGGCGACGATGGCCGCGGCCCTCGTGGCCGTCGGCAGCCGGGTCGTCGCGACGTTCGACGCCGATCGGCTGTTCGACTACCGCGCCCGACGGCCAACCCTCGAGATCGTCGACGGCCGGCTGTCCGAGCTCGACTGGCCCGAATTCCGGATCCGCCACGTCCACGGCGTCGACCGCGACGTCCTCGTCCTGAGCGGCCCGGAGCCGGACTACCGCTGGCCGTCGCTGGCGCGGGCGGTCAGCGAGGCGGCAGGTGCTCTCGGCGTCCGCCAATGGATCAGCCTCGGGGCGATCCCGGCGGCCGTTCCGCACACCCGTCCCGTCCCGATCCTCGGGACCGCGTCGCGCGCCGGGCTGCTCCGCGGCGACGTCCAGGCGGGTCCGACGGGTCTCCTCCGCGTTCCGGCGGCCCTCGTCAGCGTCCTCGAGATGCGGGCCGCCGCCGACGGGATCGAAGCGGTCGGCTATTTCGCCCAGGTCCCCCACTACGTGAGCGGTCCGTACCCCGCCGCTGCGCTCGCGCTCCTGGCGGCCGTCGAGCGGCACCTCGACATCACCTTCGATCACGGGATCCTGCAGGACGAGGTCGATCAGCTCCGGACGCGGCTCGACACAGCGACCGCGGTCGACGAGAACACCCGGTCGTACGTCGAGCGGCTGGAGTCCATGGTCGACGAGGAGCGGCTGCCGGCGGGCGACGACCTGATCTCCGAGATCGAGCAGTTCCTGCGGGACCAGGGACCGCGCTCCTAGGGCTGTCGCGGCGGACGACGCTGGGCGCGTTGCCGCCTGCGATGCTCGCTCACGCACCCTGAAGTGCGCTCGCTCCGCTTCTCGGCGGCGCCTTCCCAGCGCCGCCCATCCGCGACGAATGCAATCCCCGTTTCTACGGCTGTCGCGGCCGGGCGCGCGATCGCCGCACGAGGCTCGTCTGCTCATACGGCAGGCACGACGCTCTTTGGCGACGGACTGTCGGCCGCGCGCGGCTACGACGGGGAGAATTTGCCGCTCGAGGCTAACGGTCGCCCGATTCAGGGGTGATGCGGGCTCCGCGGCCGCCAAAGGCCACGGTGATTGTCAAATGCGCCGCGAGCAATCGCCGACGGTTCGGCGGAGCGACGTTGCGGCGAGCAGCTCGGGGCCCACAGCGCCGGCGGGCGCGGGATACGCGACACGGAGTGTCAGGAATCGCGTATCCTCGTCCTGATGCGCGCCTCCAGGTTGGTTTCGCTGCTCCTGCTCCTCCAGTCGAGGGGTGGCCAGACCGCGGCCGAGCTCGCCCGCGAGCTCGAGGTGTCCGTTCGGACGATCCACCGCGATGTCGAGGCGCTGAGCGCGTCCGGCGTTCCGATCTACGCGGATCGCGGGCCGCACGGCGGCATTCGCCTGGTCGACGGCTATCGGACGCGCCTCACCGGGATGACGGCGGACGAGGCCGAGGCGCTCTTCCTCTCGGGCCTGCCCGGCCCGGCTGCGGAGCTCGGACTCGGGACGGTCGTCGCGGCCGCGCGCCTGAAGGTGCTCGCCGCGCTCCCGACGGAGCTGCGGGCCCGCGCGTCACGCCTCGTCGAGCGGTTCCACCTCGACGCTGCCGCCTGGTACCACGCGGACGAGCCGGTGCCCCACCTCGGCGAGCTGTCCGAGGCGGTCTGGGAGGCGCGTCGCGTCCAGATCGGATACGACCGCGGCGACAAGACGGTCGATCGGGTCCTCGAGCCACTCGGGCTCGTCCTCAAGGCCGGCGTCTGGTACCTCATCGCGGCGGCCGACGGCCAACCCCGCACGTATCGGGTCTCGCGTGTCTCGACGGTGACGCCCATGCCGGGGACCTTCGATCGGCCCACCGGATTCGATCTGGCCGCCTTCTGGGCGGAGGCGAGCGCCGCCTACGAGCGCGACACGCCGCGCGTCACGGTCGTGCTCCGGCTCGCCGAGAACCGGATGCAACGGCTGCGCGAGGTGATCGGCACGCGACCGTTCGAGACGATCGAACGACTCGACGAGCCGGATCCCGACGGTTGGCGCCGGATCCGGCTGCAGCTCGACTGGCCGATGGAGGCCTCGACGCAGATCCTCGCCGTCGGACCGGGCTGCGAGCTTCTCGAGCCGGAGGATCTCCGCCAGCGGGTCGCCGTGGAGGCACGCCGCGTCGCGGCGCTGTACGACGAGCCCGACGCGGCTGCCGTCACGGCCGCCCGCGAGTCCCGAGCGGCAGCCCCCGTCGCCGCGAGCTAGGCCGGCTCGCACGTCCGGTCCGCGCCACGCGCCGGCCGGGTCCGGTCTGCCCGCGGATTGAAGTCGTCGCTCCGGCGGCCGGCCGTTGTCCGCGACACCGAATCGAGCAGGCGGGCGTTCCGGCCGCTCCGCTCGATCTCCCGCGCCCGGTCTGCCTCGATCGCCCGCACCAGGGACTCCGAAAGGAACATCTCGACACCTCGCTCCTGGGCGATCACCGGACCGCATTCGTGACTGCCCACAGTGTCGCTCTGATACCTGCCAGAACTTGTCATGAAGTCATCGGCGAGCCGATTTCCGCCGCTCCAAGCGCGGAGGCGGGGGCCGCCGTGGGATGAGCCGAAAGGTGGATGCGACGCCGGCCGCCCTCACGGGACCGCGGCGAGGGACGACAATCCGCTACAACTCCCGCGATCCCTGCTCCCTGGAGGCTCGGCCGCGATGACGTTCAATCCCAACGCCCGACTCGACCCGACCCAGGTCACCGATGTCCGCGGCCGATCGATGGGCGGTCGCGGCGGCGGGCTCGCGGTCGGCGGTGGCGGCCTCGGCCTCGTGATCACCCTGATCTACATCCTGCTCGGCGGCAACCCCGGGGACCTGATCAGCTCCGGCAGCGGGTCCGCCCCCGACGTCACGGGTCCGAACAGCTCGGCCCTCGCAGAGTGTCAGACCGGCGCCCAGGCGAACGCCCGCGCGGACTGCCAGATCGTCGGCTACGTGAACAGCATCCAGGCGTTCTGGGCCACTCAGGTGCAGGGCTACGAGAAGGCCGAAACGGTTCTCTTCACGGACCAGACATCGACCGGCTGCGGCGAGGCATCGGCCGACACGGGACCCTTCTACTGCCCGGCGGACAAGAACGTCTACCTGGACCTCGGCTTCTTCGACGAGCTCCAGTCACGATTCGGGGCCAAGGGCGGGCCGTTCGCCCGGGCGTACGTCGTCGCTCACGAGTACGGCCATCACGTCCAGGACCTCGTCGGCGACCTGCAGTCCGGCGGCAACGACACGGGAGCGACCGGCCGCTCCGTCCGGACGGAGCTCCAGGCCGACTGCTATGCCGGCGTCTGGGGCAAGCACGCGACCGAGACCGGCTTTCTCCAGCCGATCACGCAGGACCAGATCAACCAGGCCCTCGACGCCGCTGCAGCCGTGGGCGACGATCGGATCCAGCAGGAGACCCAGGGTCGGGTCGACCGGGAGAGCTGGACCCACGGATCCTCCGAGCAGCGTCAGCGCTGGTTCTCGCGCGGGTTCGACTCCGGCGACCCGGGGGCCTGCGACACGTTCAACGCGCCGACCCTCTAGCGCGACGTCCCTCGCCGGGCGGGGCGCGGGGCGGCGGCGGGCGCCGCGGGGCCGAGGCGGGCGCCGCTGGGCCGA
>JBHORC010000021.1:0-26349 GCA_042408445.1 Chloroflexota bacterium | reverse complement strand
TTGCCGCCGGCCGGGGTCGTGCCGCCGGTCGGGGTCGCGCCCGAGGTCGCGGTCGCACCGCCATCACCGGCCGGCGCGGTCGCCGCCAGGAGGCGGATTCGCGTCCGGGCCGAGACGAGCCGCGCATCCCGACCCAGGACCGCGGCGTGGGCCAGCAGCCAGACGTTGCCGAGCTCATGGTCCAGACGCGGACCGCCCAGGGCGCCGAGGATCGTGACACGCTCGGCCGCCGTCGCCGCCGCGGCAATCAGGGCCAGCTCCGCGTCCGTCTCGTCCTTGTCGACCGGCGCCCGATCGACGCGGACGCCGCCGGCCTGGAGCGTCGCGAGCAGCGATGGATCGACCGAGTCCGCGTCACCGAGCCAGTGGTCGATCCCGTGACCGAGGCGGGCGGCGTGGCGCGCGCCACCATCGGCGGCGATGACGTGATCGATCCCGTCGGCCCAGCCGGGCCAGGCCGCATCGATCGCCTCGACCTCGTCGAGTGGGCCGTCCGCGAGGACGAGGACATGGCGCGCCGTCATCGCTCGCGATCGACCTCCGCGACGGATCGACGGTCCACCGACTCGCCGGGACGTGGCTCCTCGCTCGCCAGGTGACGATCGACCCATTCGGGGACGGAGGCGGCGACCTCCTGGGCGCCCGCGGCGCGCAGCGCGTCCGACTCGCCCAGCACGGACTCGATGCCGATCGCGCGCGCACCGACCGCGACGGCCATGAGCATGTCGGTCGGCGCGTCGCCGAGATAGGCCGTGGTGTCGGGGTGGTGGCCGGCGCCCGCGAGGCGGATGGCCAGCCGCAGCGGCTCCGGGTCCGGCTTGTGGACCGGCAGGTCGTCGCCGAAGACGCGGATCGACAGCAGCTCGCCGAGGCCCGTCCGCTGGAGCTGCGGCTCGACGACGGCCCGATGGCCGGCCGTGACGATGCCGAGGACCGTGCCCGCGGCGCCCAGCCGGCCGAGCGACTCGGCGACGCCCGGGAACGCGGCGACGCGATCGGCGCCGGCGCCGAACACCGACTCCCAGAGCTCGTTCGCCTCCTCGAGGCGGTCGTCGGGGATCCCGAGGCGGCGGTACATGACCCGCCAGTCCGGGGCGTAGTGGCGGCGATAGGCGACGAGGTCGAACGGGAGGCCGAAGGAGGCCATGACGGCCGAGTTGGCGGCATGGAACGCATCGAGCGTGTCCACGAGCGTCCCGTCCCAGTCGAAGAAGATCGCCTGCATCGCCGCGATCCTAGCGTGCGGTCGCTCCCCGACCGGCTTGAAGAGGAACCGGGACTGCCCATGTCGTAGACTCCCGCCGTGCCCGAGCAGAGCGACCATCCCGCGATCCAGCGCGTCCGCGAGGCGGCGGCGCGGAAGGGCGTCGACCTGGACGTCCGGACGTTCGACGAATCGACGCACACGGCCGAGGACGCGGCCCGAACGGTGAACGCGGAGCTCGGCCAGATCGTGAAGTCGCTCGTGTTCGTCGCCCCCCGCGACGACGGCGCGCTCGAGCCCGTGATCTGTCTCGTGAGTGGCCCGAACCGCGTCGACCTCGCGCGCCTTGCCGCGGTCACCGGGGAGCTGGACATCCGGCGCTCCACGGCGCGGGAAGCGCAGGAGCTGACCGGCTTCGTGATCGGCGGCATCCCGCCCTTCGGCCACAGCCGGCCCGTCCGGACGGTGATGGACCCCGATCTCACCCGCTTCCAGGTCGTCTGGGCCGCGGCCGGAACGCCGACGGCGGTGTTCCCGGTCCCGCCCGGAACGCTCCGGATCCTGTCGAATGCGACGGTCGCGCCGATCACCGAGGAGCGTCGGGCGGCGGACATCGAGGCGGAGGCGCAGGCACGCGCCGCGGCGACCAACGGGGCCGTGACGGGCCCAACGGCCGGGGGCGCCGGGTCGAACGGCGGAGCGTCGCCGGCGCCCAAGGAGCCCGCCTCGACGAACGCGGGAGCGTGACGAGCGATCTTCCGAGGGATCGTGGAGGCGCGGCGCCGCATGACGCGACCGTCGCCTACCCCGGCGCCCTCCGCGCGCGCTGGCGCTGGGCGGGCAGTGGCCAGGGAGCCGCCGTCTTCGCCCTGTCGGAGGCCGGCGGCACGCTCGAGGAGCTGGGGCCCGTCGTGTCGCCCGGGTTCGAGGCCCTCTGTCGGGCGGAGCTCCGGATCGACGGTCCGGCCGGTGCCTGGACGGTCCGGCTCGCCTCGACGATCTACGACGAGCCCGCGGGCCTCTTCTGGGACGAGCCCTCGCTGTTCGTCGTGAAGTACGGCTTCCACACGTACGCCTTCGAGAGCCGAACGGGCCACCTCCGCTGGTCGCATCGGTCGGCGACGCCGGTGCTGACCGTGCTGGGCTCGCCGCGGCTCGCCCACCTGATCGTCCAGGCCGAGATCGAGACCTTTGCGCTCGAAGCCGACGGGACGGTCGGCTGGCGGATTGCGCACAGCGACGTCGTCGCGGAGGCGGCGCTGATGGGCGGCCGGCTGGTCCTGACGAGCTTGGAGGGCCAGGTGACCGCGCTGGATCCGGCGACGGGGCGGGTCGCGCCGGGGTAGCGGGACCGGCGGCCGCGCCGGGCGAGCGCGTGCGCCTCCCGGGGCCGCCGCCCGGAACTCCCTGTCGCCAGACTGTGGATAACCGGGCCGTTCGCTCGAGAACTGGTGGACAACCCGGATTGACCGAGCGCCGGAGCGGGCCTAGGGTTGCGATCAGCCCGGAGGGGTCGAGCGCAGGCTAACGGCAGCGATCGCATCAACGCCCACGCCGCGGGTAGGTTCCTTCGGGCCTTTCCATGCCCGCCGGACGATGGCCGGCCCGCGTGCGATCATCGCCGCCGTGACTCCCCTCCTCCTCGGCGCCGTGGGCAGCGTCGCGCTCGTCCTTGCCGGCTCGATCCTGCGAACCTTCGGGGCCCGCTATCGGATCGCCCGCCTCCTCGGGACGACGCCGCAGGTCACGATCGCGGAGGCGACCGAGATCGCCCGTTCCGGACGGCGCGTCTATCTCCGCGTCGACGGTCGGATCGACGCCGACGACGACTTCGAGGGGCCGAACCACGAGCCCCTCGTGCTGCGCCGCGTTCGGCTCGAGGTCCGTTCCGGGCGAACCTGGCGACCCTTCGAGGACCACCGCCAGACCGTGCCCTTCAACCTCAGCGAGGGCCTCGACACGATCGGCGTGGACGTCGACGCTCTCGCCGAGGGGCTCGTGGTCGTGCCGCGCGAATCCGTCGGCACCGCCCGGGACATGGTCGATCGCGTCCCGGAGGGCACCGCGCCCGACGTGCCGGTCCGGGCCCGGATCGAGCAGCTCTCCTCGGTCGAGCATGCGATCGCCCTTGGAGTGCCGGTCGTCCGCGGTGACGGCGTCGTCCTGACGGCGGATCGGCGCCGACCGCTCGTCCTGACGATCCTCGCGCCGGACGAGGCGATGCGCGTGCTGGCCGCCGACGGCCGCAGCCGCACGCGCGTGGCCGCCGCGCTCCTCGCCATCGCCCTCGCGTGCATCGCGGGGGCCGCGCTCTGGGCGATCGCGGTCGCGGTCCTGCCGGCGGTCATCGCGGCCGTCCCCGGCCTGAGCGGCCTCGTCGGCACGGTGGCCGCGGCGTCGCCGGAGCCATCGGTCGCAGTCGGCGGCGACCCGCGCAGCAACGGCCAGGGTCCGGGGCTCGTGGGGACACCGGGCCTCGCGATCCTGGGTGTGGCGGCAATCGGTGTGCTCGCGGCGATCGCCACCACCGTGTACGTGCGGCTGACGGACCGGGCCCAGGGCGCCGCCACCGCCGACCACAGGGACGACACGCGCACCCGTGGGCGCTCGGACCGCCGCCCCTGAGGCCACGCTCGCCAACGGCCGCGAGCGCAGCCGGCGACCGCCCGACGGCCCTGAGTCAGCGATAGGACCTTCGTCCTATGTGGAAAGAAGTGTGAGATTGCTAGGCTCCGGCCGTCGACCTCACATTTCCTCCAGAGAGAACCGTGCCGAGCGCGCCTCCCACCCGTCCGATCGACGCGACTCTTTCCGTCACGAAGGCGGCCCGCCTGCTTGGCGTGCATCCGAACACGATTCGGGCGTGGAGTGACGCCGGCCGGCTGCGCTATTACCGGATCAATCCGCGAGGCGACCGGCGCTACCGGCTCGGCGATCTCCAGCGGTTCCTCGCGGCCGCCGAGAGCAGCGCGGACCTCGGCGGCGGCTCAGGCGCGATCGGCCCGGCGCCGGCGATCGCCGTCGCCCGGCGGGGCGGCGGGTACGCGGAGCGCGCCCAGGATGTCCAGACCCGTCTGGAGCGCGAGCGGCTTCGGCGTCGCGCGGACCTCGCCACCATGGCGGCCCTGTCGAGGATCGCCGGCGACCCCCAGACGCTCGACGAGGCGCTGCGCCAGGCTGCACTGATCATCCGTGAGCGGGGCGGCTTCCGGTCCGTGACGATCCGCGAGCTGCGCGGCGAACGGCTCGTCGTCCGCGCGACGACCACCTCGGGCCCCGCGCGACCGCCGGACCTGCCGCGATCCTTCGGAGCCCTCGGCGCGGCGCTCGAGCGGGCGACGTCCGCGGATCCGGGACCCGTTGCGGGCGACGGCTTCGGGGCGATCGCCGACGGCCACGGCGCGATCCGCGAGGTCGCGATCGCGATCCCGGGCGACGGCGCGGCGTGGGGCGTCCTGACGATCGCCGCCGACCCGGACGGGGACCCGAGCGCCGTCGACCCCGACCTGCTTCTCGAGCTCGCCGCAGGCACCGGCGTCGTCGTCGATGCCGCCGCCCGCTCGGACGAGGTCGCCCATCGGCTGCACCGCGCCGACGCGCTGCGACGCGTGGCCAGCGACATCGGCAGCCGGCTCGATCTCGACCGGATCCTCGCCGGTCTCGTGGACCACGCGCTCGTCCTGTTCAACGGCGACCGCGCCGCGGTCTTCCTCCGCGGTGCCGACGGACGCGTGACCGCAGAGGTCAGTCGCGGCCTGTCGCCGCGCTACCTGCAGTCGGTCGTCGACTTCCCCGCCCGCTCGCTCCCGTCCCACGCCGTCGCCGCGCGTCGGCCGATGTACGCGACGGACTATCGGAACGACATCCGCGCCGCCGACGTTCGAGCCGCCGTGGTCCAGGAAGGCTTCGACACGATCTGCACGGCGCCGTTGCTCGACCCGGACAGCGTCCTCGGGCTCCTGAACATCTACCACGACGCGCCGCACGAGTGGACGACGGACGAGCTCGAGACGATGGCCGCTCTCGCGGAACAGGCGGCGATCGCGATCAAGAACGCCCAGAACTACCAGCGGATGGCGACGTGGGCCGCCCAGCTGCAGTCGATCCAGCAGCTCGGTGCGCGGCTCGCCCGTCTCGGCGACGAGCGGGAGATCGGCCTCGCGATCGCGACGGAGCTGCGGCAGCTCATCGACTACCACAACGTCCGCGTCTACCGGCTCCGTGGCGATCGGCTCGTCCCCGTCGCGATGCAGGGCCAGGTCGGCGAGTACGTCGACGAGACGCCGGAGCAGCTCGAGGTCCAGTTCGGCCAGGGGATCACCGGCTGGGTCGCGGAGCACCAGATCGCCCAGAACCTCGTGGACGCGGCGGCGGATCCGCGGGCGAACACGATCCCGGGCACGGAGGACGACCTCGACGAGTCGATGCTCCTCGCGCCGATGATCTTCGAGGACCAGGTCCTCGGCGTCCTCGTGCTCTCGAAGCTCGGCCTCCACCAGTTCACCGAGGACGACCTGCGTCTGCTCGTGATCTACGCGAGCTTCGCGGCCCAGGCGTTCGCGAATGCCGCCGCGACCGGACAGCTCCGGGCGCAGTCCGAGGCCGTCGGTCGCCAGCTCGCCAACCAGCGGGCGCTCCTCGCCCTCACCGAGTCGATCCTCACCACGCTGGATCCGTCCGGGATCCTCGACCAGGTCGCGGAGCGGCTCTCCGAGCTCGTTGGCTACGACAACCTCTCGATCGAGGTGCTGGATCGCGTCACCGGGCTCCTGCGACCGCTGACGGCGAAGGGCATCCACGCCGAGGAGTACCTCGAGCCGTGGCAGCCGGGCGAGCAGGGCCTCGCCACGTGGGTCGTC
Source organism: Chloroflexota bacterium (assembly GCA_042408445.1). Classification (GTDB taxonomy): domain Bacteria; phylum Chloroflexota; class Limnocylindria; order Limnocylindrales; family CSP1-4; genus CF-46. The sequence continues at coordinate 20,286 of JBHORC010000021.1, read as the reverse complement.
GCCCACAACGAGCCGGCCCTCGTTCGCGACGAGGCGACCGACAGCCGGGTGAACCAGTTCGACACGACCGGCTCGCTCGACGGGAGCCTGATCTGTGTCCCGCTCCGCGGTCGCGACGGAGCGACCGGCGTCCTGACGCTCGAACGGCTCGGCACCGAGACGCGCTACACGGAGGAGGAGTTCGAGCTCGTCCAGCTGTTCGCCGCGCAGGTCTCGATCGCGCTCCAGAACGCCGAGGTCCACCGCGCCGTCGAGATCCGCGCCCAGACCGACGATCTGACGGGGCTGCTGAACCACGGGACGTTCCAGGACTGGCTCCAGCGGGACGTCCTCGCCCACGAGCCGTTCAGCCTGATCATGCTCGACCTCGACGACTTCAAGGGCGTGAACGACCACCTCGGCCACCAGGCGGGCGACCGGCTCCTCGCCGAGATCGGGCGAGCGCTTGTCGCCGCCGGCCGCGAGTCGGACCGCGTGTTCCGATACGGCGGCGACGAGTTCGCGCTGATCCTGCCGGGCGCCGATGCGTCCGCCGCGCTCGCGGTGGCCGAGCGGGTCCGCGGTGCCGTGCGGTCCATCGGCGGACAGGCGTCGGTCTGGGCGGAGGCAGAGCTCGAGATCAGCGTCTCGATCGGCGTCGCGACGTTCCCGCGGGACGGCCTGACCGCGGAGGAGATCCTGCTGGCCGCGGACCGCGCGTGCTTCGTCGCGAAGCGGACCGGGCATGGGCTCATCGCCACCGCCGACGAGGGGCTGGCGATCGCCCGCGACTTCTCGTTCAAGTCGCCGACCCCGATCGACGTGGCCGAGCCGCAGCACGTGGCCGCACTCGTGGAGGGGGAGCCGATCGCGGCGCCGGCACCCGTGCCGCTGCCCGGCGGGCGCACGGTGGACGTCGCGGCCGAGCCCGCCGCGCCGCTGTCCTGAGCGACGACCGTGAGCCGGCGGCCGCCGAGATGGAGACCGCGCCCGGACCGGGAGGCGTGACGATGCGGGCGATCCGGCGACACGGTCCCGTCGCGCTGGCGGCCCTCGCGATCGTCACGACGCTGATCACGACGCTCCTGGCCGCCTGCCTGCCGGCAACCGGCCTGGCGGACGGTTCGGCGACCGGCGGAGACGAAAACGCCGCGAGCCAGGTCGCCAGCGTTGCGCCTGCGGATGCGAGCCCGTCGGCGAGTCTCCCCTTCATCAGGCCGACGCCGACTCCCGCGCCGACGTTCCTCGTCTACACCGTCGTCCGCGGCGACAGTCTCGGCACGATCGCGAAGCGCTTCGGGACGACAGCCCGGAGCATCGCCTTCTGGAACCGCGAGACGCACCCGACCCTCGATCCGGAGGGAACGGACTATCGGCCGAACGTGCTCCAGGTCGGCTGGACGCTCGTCCTCATCCCGAACGCCGTCTTCGACGAGCAGACGCTGCCGGAACCGAGCGATCTCGTGACACCAGCGTCGGAGCTGCCCGGCGCGACCGACGACGAGCCGGGGGACTCGACGGAGCCCTGAGTCGTTCGCCGTGACGCTCCCGGCGGACCCGGGACGGAACGATCTACAGCCGCCCCGCCGCGATCACCCGCTCCAGGAACTGCTGCGTCCGCGGCTCGCGGGGCGAGGAGAAGATCTCGCGGGGTGGCGCCATCTCGAGGATCCGTCCGGCGTCGAGGAACCCGACGCGGTTGGCCACGTCCCGGGCGAAGCCCATCTCGTGGGTCGCGATGAGCATCGTCATCCCGGACTGGGCGAGCTCCCGGATGACGCTCAGCACCTCCGCGACGAGCTCCGGGTCCAGGGCGCTCGTGATCTCGTCGAGCAGGAGCAGATCCGGTTGCATCGCGAGCGCGCGCACGATCGCGACGCGCTGCTGCTGGCCGCCGGACAGCCGGTCCGGGTACTGGTCGCGCTTGTCCGCCAGCCCGATCCGGTCGAGCAGCTCGGTGGCCCGGGCGGTCGCATCGGCGGCGGAGAGGCCGAGGACCTTGCGCGGCGCCAAAGTCACGTTGTCGATCACCGACATGTGCGGGAACAGGTTGAACGCCTGGAACACGATCCCGATCCGGCGCCGGATCCGGTTGACGTCGACGCCACGCGCGGTGATCTCGTCACCGGCGACGACGATCCGGCCCTGATCGATCGGCTCGAGCAGGTTGATGCAGCGCAGGAGCGTCGACTTGCCGCTCCCCGACGCGCCGATCAGGCATACGACCTCGTGCTGGCCAAGCTCCAGGTCGATCCCCCGCAGGACCTCGAGATCACCGAACGACTTGTGGAGGTCCTCGATGACGAGCGCCGGCCGGTCGACGGCGGCGACCGCTTCCTGGGTGGTCATCGGCTCGCCGCCTGGCGCGTCCGGTCGCGCGCCACGAGCCAGTCCGTGAAGCGCGCCAGGGGGATCGTGATGACGACGAAGATCAGGGCGATGACGATGAACGGGGTGAAGTTGAACTTCGCCGCCTTGATGATCTGCCCCTCGCGGAACAGCTCGACGACGCCGATCACCGAGACGAGGACCGTGTCCTTCTGGAGCCCGATGAAGTCGTTCAGGAGCGGCGGAATCACCCGCCGCACGGCCTGCGGGACGATGACGTAGCGCAGCGCTTGGAACCGGGTCAGCCCGAGCGACCGCGCGGCGGCCTCCTGGCTCCAGTGGACCGACTCGATGCCGGCTCGATAGACCTCCGAGACATAGGCGGCATAGACCAGGGTCAGGGACAGGACGCCCCAGAAGAACACGTCGTTCGGGACACCCGTGAGGCCGAGGGCGGGGATCCCGAAGCCGAGGACGTAGATGATCACGATGCTCGGGACGGCCCGGAAGAAGTCGACGTAGATCGTCGCGAGGAGCCGCAACGGGAAGAACACTGGCCCGGGCAGGCCCCGCAGGACCGCCAGCAGGAGCGCGAACGGCAGGATCAGCGCCTCGGCGATCAGGAACAGGGCGATGTTCGTCCCGAACGCCTCGACGATCTTCGGCCACGACGCCCCGAAGATCGTCGCGTCGAAGAAGGCCTTCTGGACGTCCGGCCAGTTCGGCGCGTTCGTGATGACGACGGCGAGGATGCCGAAGACGAGGACCGTGCTGACGAGCGCGATCACGCTGGAGCGGACGAGCTCCGGTTGAGGCCGACGCGAGCGGCGCGGTCGCGGCGCCCTGCCGCTGGCGGCACCACGCGCGCCCTCGAGCGCGTCGCCCGGGAGGCTCATCGATCAGGCCGCCAGCGCGCGGCCGGCGCTACGGCTGGAGGACGGGAGCGCTCGCCTTGTCGGAGAGCCACTCCTTGGTGATGCTGTCGAGGGTCCCGTCGCTCTTCATCGCCGCGATCGCCGAGTTGACGCACGCCGTGAGCGCGCTGCCCTTCGGAAGGACGACGCTGAAATGCTCGGCGTCGCTGCCCGTCGGCGCCGGGAACTGGCCGACGATCACGGAGTTCTCGACCTGGGCGGCGGTCACGTAGAACGCGGTCGGGAGGTCGACGACGAGGCCGTCGATCTGCTTGGCCTTCAGGCCGGCGATCGCGTCGTCGTTCGTGTTGTAGATCATCGCCGCGGCCGTCGGCTTGATCACGTTGTTGATCGTGTCCAGGCTGGTCGTCCCGACCTGCGCCCCGAACTTGAAGCCCTGCATCCCGGCGATCGAGGTGACGCTCGCGAGCTTGTTCGCCTTGAGGGCGACGATCGACTGGTTGAGCGTGTAGTAGCCATCGGACAGGTCGACCGCCTGGGCGCGGTCAGCCGTGAACGAGACCTGGTTCACGTCGAAGTCGAACGGCTTCGGGCCCGGAGCGAACGAGTTGTCGAACGGGACGACGGTCCACGCGACGTCACCCTTGTCGAAGCCGAGCTTGGCCGCCAGCGCGTAGGCGAATGCGCTCTCGAAGCCCTCGCCGTTGGTCGGGTCGCCGAGCTCCCAGGGCTTCGTCGCGGTCCCGGTCGAGGGGATCTGGTAGTACGGCGGGTAGGCCGGGTTGTCCGTGCCGATCGTGAGCTTGCCCGGGGTCTTCAGGGTCAGCGTGTCCTTCGCGCACGCATCGGCGGATGCGCTCGGCGCGACGCTCGCGGCCTGGGACGGGGACGCTGCGGCCGTCGACGGCGCGGTCGAGGCCTGCGTCGCCGCCGGGGTCTGGGTCGCACCGGACGAACACGCGGCGAGCGCGAGGCTGAGGAGCAGGCCGGTCGTGATCGAGAGGGCTCGACGCATCAGGGAAACCTCGAAGAGCAGGGCAAACGCGCGCGGAGTGTAGCCGATCGTCCGGCGGCTGCCGCCGAGGCTCCGATCAGGCGCGCCGAACGACGACGTCGAGATCCTCGACGATGGCGTGCTTCGCGGCGGCGTCCGCCTCGCGGGCGGCGAGACAGATGCGCCGGTACGAGTCCTCGTAGACGAGCGTCTCGCCCGCGGCGACATCGCCGAACGTGGATCGCCAGGTCGTCGGGATCGTGACGCTTCCCGCCGTTCCACCGCTCGCGGCCACGTCCAGGCGGAGCGGGTCGCCCGGCGTCAGCGGCCCGAGCGCCGCCTCGAGGTCGGACCGAAGACCGGCGAGCTTCACGTTCCCGAACGTGTCCACGTAGACGACGGTCGAATGGAGCGCACCGTCCTCGACGACCGGGTCGCGGATCGGCGATGGGGCGAGGGCCGCCGGGTCCACGGCCGGACCCAGATCCGTGATCGCGACGCCGGACGCGAGGTGGGCCGCGGCGGGCGCGAAGATGTCGCGACCGTGGAAGCTCGTGCTGATCACCGGCAGCCGGAACCGCGGATCGCGCAGCTCGTGGACGCCCGCGATGCCGTCCAGCTTCCGGGCCGCCGCCACGAGGAGGCCGTTGTCCGGCCCGATCAGGACGTCGCCGCGGCCGGTCGCAACCGCGATCGGCAGGCGGGCCGTCCCGACGCCCGGATCGACCACCGCGACATGGACGCCGACCGGCAGGTAGGGCAGCGCGCACCACAGCAGCAGCGCGCCGTCCCGGATCGCGAACTTCCGGACCTCATGGCTGATGTCGACGATCCGCGCGTCCGGGGCGATCCCGAGGACGACGCCGCGCATGATCGCCGCGCTCGGGTCGCGGCTGCCGAAGTCGCTCAGCAGGGAGATCAGCGGGCCGGTCACCCGGCGATGCTACGGCAGGGGCGCGCGGCGGGGCGGAAAGCGCATCAGACAGCCGCAACCGCGCCGGGAATCCCGAAGCGGCGCCTGGAGGACGGTATTGACAAGGTTGCATCGCCGCCCTAGAGTCCGTGGCATGAGCAACCCCGTCGCCTACATCCGTCGCAGCGTCGCCCGTCGCGGCGACCCTGGCGACGTGTCCCGCGAGTTTCAGACGGAGAAGGTGCGCGCGCTGGCCAACGGGGACGGCACGAGGCTCGAAGTGCTCGATGGCGATTGGGGCCGATCGGCGGCTGGTGAGAAGACGGACAAGCGGCTGGCGTTCCTCGGCTTGCTTGCGTCAGTGGAGCGAGGCGAGGTATCGACGCTCTACGCGTACTCGACGGATCGCCTCGCCCGCTCTGTTCGCTGGTCCGCGCAACTGCTCGACGCCTGCGAGGCCGCAGGCACGACGATCGTTACCAGTGAGGGCCGCTTTGCGCCCGGTGACGACTTGGCGCGCCAGATGTTCCATTTTCAGGCGATGCAGAACGAGGGTGCGCTTCGAGCAATGACGCAGAAGGCCAAGGCGAGCGTGGAGTCCCGCGAGCGACGCGGCGACAAGATCGGCCAACGGCGCTACGGCGAGGTTCGGACCCTCCGCGACGGACGGACGGTGGGCGAGGATGAGAACGTCGATCTAGTCCTTGCGACCTTCCGCGAGGCCGGGAGCTACTTCGCCGCCGCGCGACTGCTCAACGATCGCAGCGTGCCGGCGCGGAGCGGCGGAGCGTGGTATCCGAGGACGGTTCAGCGGATCGTCAACGCCAACGACGCCGGCACCGTCCCGCTGGGCCAGCGTCGCGGCGTCCGTGCCATCGGTTCCCGGCTGTTCTCCAACCTGCTCGTCTGCCACTGCGGCGCTCTCATGGGACAGACGACAAGCCATTGGGCCAACAAGTACCGATGCCCTCGCGGCGTCGCGGACCCGAGTCATCCACGGCCCTACGTCGTCTCGGAGGCGCGGATCATCGGTGCCATCCAAGACGAGGCGGCGCACCTTCGCATCCCGTACGACGAGGTTGCGCTTGGCGACCAGGACGACAGGAAGCGACAGGCACTCCAAGCCGAGAAGGCGCGACTCACCCTCGATTGGGTACGGAGCGGACTCGGCGAGGACACCGTGCAATCCGAGCTCGCCCGGATCGACAAGGAGCTCGCGGCGCTCGAAGTCGCGCAGCGGGTCAGGTCGATCCCGTCGTCGATCGACTGGTCGAAGCCTGAGCCGGTGGTAAACGCGGCGCTGCGGCTTCTGTGGGAACGCGTCGAGCTCGGTCCCGATCTCATGCCGAAGGACTTCGAGTGGAGGGTGCCCGAGTGGCGCGCGGACTGACGCCGGCCCGCCTCGTCGATCCAGCCGACGATGACCTGGACCACCGGCCCTGGTACACGCTCGCATGCGCGACGTGTCACCGAACGCTCGCCCGCGTCGAGGACGCCCTGTACGCGAAGGGGACCAGCACGGACGACCCCGACGACCTGTTGCCGCAGCGCGTCGTGGGTCATCGCGTCGAGTTGGAGGCGGGACTAGCCTCGCGTGGCCGGAGGCATCCATTGGGGGTGAGTCGCTGGTACGCACCGCCTTCTCACCATCGGCAGGCAGGAACGACGACGCTCGTGCGAGCGCCCGTGGTCGTGACGTGCTGGTGCGGCACGGAAAACCTTGTGACCGTCTAGCGGATGGTGTAGAGTTCTAGGTCGAAACGAATAAACGACCGGTTCGACGCCGACGCTTTCAGTCGCCCACGTCGCGGGTAGCCAACCTCAGAAGGGTTGGCTGGAGTACCGCGCACAGTGGGCGATCGTGATTCCAGGCACAAGCATCGTAAGCGCGTCGAGATCAGGGACCTTCCGAGGCCGCAGCGCGAGCTAGTTCTTGCGCTCCTCGCGATCGAAGACGCTCCCGCGCGGCCCGTGAAGGCGAAGGCGGCGTGACCCGCCTCCGTTGCGGCCATTGCCGCCGCTTCCTCCGTCGCCGTGCCCTCTACGGTCGAACGCCAAGCTACTGCTCGTCGCGCTGTCGCCTCGCGGCGTGGCGCTTGCGTCGGCGGATCGGCGCATGACGCCCGTCCATCCGCCTGAGGAGTTCGGTGCGTGGCTGAGGGAAACGCACAAGGTCACGACGCGCCAGTTGGAGAGCACGGCGACCAAGATCATCGTCGCCGGCAAGGGCGTCGCCAGGATCGACGATGGGGTGCCGGTGCCCGATCCGACGACGGCGCCGTTGTCGGTCCGCGCGTACTTCCGGCATTGGGGCATCGTCTACAACTGGTCGGACAAGGACCAGCTTCGAACGATCTCCCTGACGGATCGAATGCTCACCGCGATCGGCTCGCGCGAGCGACGGGACGGCAGACGCGTCCAGCGAATCAACAAGAACCCGATCCGAGACGACAACCTCGACGTGGTGGACCCGGTGGGCGGACCGACCACGATCCTGGAGTATCGAGCGGCGGAACTCCGTATCGCTGCCGCCGCCGAACGGGCGCTCCGCAAGCCGCGACCTCCGACACGGCCCTACGTCGAAAACCCGGACCTCGTTCTGTGGGAAGACTTCATCCGCGAGCGCGTGTCCGCCGCCGAGTTCGCCCGTCGTCGCGGCATCTCCGCCCGGACGATGCAGTACCGACTCCGTGTCTCGCGTGATCGTCTCGCTGCCACGAGCTTCATCGTCGAAGCGCTCCTCCCGGAGCTGCGGACCGGCAGGCCGGAAACGCGCAAGTTCAGTGGAGTAAGGGGGGAAGGGCAAGTTCGCCCGCCTCCCGACTCCCTAATTGGTCGAGTCGATCTCCTCCCCTCGTTTCTCTTTGGGTGAAAACGTGAAAGTGCAAGTCGAGTTGCGCCCGGAGCGCAACAAGCTGTATTGCGCAGCGACCTTCGAGACTCCCGACGGCCCGATCCTCGTGGATCACATCTACATTCGGCCCCGCCCCAACGGCGAGCGGCCCCGAGTCGAGATGCCGGCGCGTCCAGCGGGCCAGGAATGGCTTGCCGTGGTCCGCATCCCGGACGCGATGTACCTGAGCCTGATCGCCGCAGTCGAACGAGCGCTGCAGGCGTGAAGTCGAACGTCATCGACCTCGTTCGGAAGGCCGATCGGTTCGACGAGAGCTACTTCGAAGCACTCCGAGATGCCGAACAGCAGGACCGCGAGCCTGAGCCGGAGACGGAAGTCCCCGACGACGAGCTCCAGATCACGGAACGCGACGCTGATCTCGCGAACGCGATCCTGACCGTAAGCGCGACCTTCGCCACGTCCGTCCGCTTCGATCACACCCGCAGGCAGTGGCACATCCTCAACGCTGCCGGCCATTGGGCACCGGATCGAACCGAACAAATCCACGAGCTCCTGGAGACGGCCACGCGGCAGGCGATGGCGCTTCCGGGCTTGGACAAGTCCGAGATCATCGCACTGACCAAGCTGCTCGACCGCCACAAGGCACTCCAGGTGCTCGCCACGCTGACGCACCGTTCTCCGATCGGCATGGAGGGGAACGAGTTCGACCGAGAGCCGTACCTGCTCGGTGTCAAGAACGGCGTCGTGGACCTGCGCGATGGGATGCTCCGACCGGGACGTCCCGAGGACATGGTGTCGCGATCGACGGGGCTTGCCTTCGATCGAAGCGCCGAGTGCCCGCGGTTCGAGGCGTTCCTGGCCGAGATCATGTCGGGCGACTTCGACCGGATCACGTTCCTCCGACGCTGGCTCGGCTACGGCCTGCTCGGCTTCACCCGCGAACAGAAGTTCGCCCTGTGGGTCGGGACGGGCCAGAACGGCAAGGGCGTTCTAAAGCGGATCGTCCGGCACGTCGTCGGCGACTACGGACTCGAACTGCCGTCCACGCTCTACATGAGGACCAAGGGCGGATCGGCTCGCGCCGATGCTCCCCGGCCTGAGCTCGTCGAGCTTCAGGGCGTGCGGATCGCGCTCGGCTCCGAACCTGAAGGCGGACAGCTCAACGACGAGCTCATCAAGGCGCACTCGGGCGAAGACGAAATCCGCGCGCGACGGCTCTACGCGAATCAGATGCTCCGCTTCTACCCGAGTCATCAGATCAACCTGCTCACGAACCTCGCGCCCGCCGTGGAAGACGTTGGGACCGCGATGCGTCGGCGCCTCCTCCTGATTCCCTTCGAGGAGACGTTCGCTGGTCCGCGTGAGGACCTGAACCTGTACGACCGACTCCGCGAGGAGAGCGAAGGGATCCTTGCCCTGCTCGTCAACGAGGCGGTTGCCTACCTGGAGAGCGGCCTAGGCCCGATCCCGGCTCGCGTCGAGATGGCTGGCGACGAGTTCCTTGCCGAGAACAACCCGCTCAGCGGTTGGCTGGACGATCGCGTGATCCGTGAGTCAACGGCGAGCACCGCGTTTCAGGACCTCTACCTCGACTACCAGGATTGGCTCGAAGGCCAGCCGGCGATGACCAGGACAGCCTTCGGTCTGAAGCTCGGCTCACTCGGGTTCCCAACGGGCAGGGCTGGTGGCAAGGGCCATCAACAGGTGGTCCGTCGAGGCCTCCGTCTTCGAGGGATCACCGATGCGTAGTAGTGGTAGTGCCAGTTTGGAGCCGATTCCGTCAAAGTCCTCTCGGGAAGGGCCAGTTCTAGGAGTTTGTCCAAAACAGGGTCAAACCCCTACTACCGGTACTACCGACCGATGAGGGTCTATCGAGTCGTGGTCTGCGCCTTCTGTCATCGTCGAGGTTCGGTCTTTCGCGAGCTCCAGTTCCAGACTGGCCTCGGATGGGTTCACAACCCAGGGCAAGGCTGCCGAGAGAGCAACGCTAGCGATGCAGTATCAGCGGCCCGTCCTACGTCCGGGGTCCCCGGTGCGACGACACCCCGGAACCCTGCGTAATTCGCACGGCAATTCAGACATTCCCGGACATAAGCAGCGTTAGCGGAAGTAGCAGCTCCGCGCTGAGCGTGGGGAATGATGCGGACGTGGTGCTCGTGCGGATATCGCACGCTCAGCGGGCGTCCTCGCGGTGACAGTCCAGGTGCGAATAACGCACCGAGGCCCGCGTCCCTTCATAGGACAGAGCACTCCTCCGTGCTTAGATAGACGGCGCCAAACAGGGGATTGTGTTTGGACCGCCCCACCGATGCCGGTATTCGTGCGCACCCCCGGTCGCGGTCGCGGACGCCTACGGCCGTAACTATGACCCCTCAACCCCACTTTATCTGAGGCTAATACGTGGCGCGCTCCTGTGAGTCCTGCAATTCCCCGAACCGTCGTGAACTCGATCGACGCATCCGCTCCGGGGCGACCCTGCCCGATGTCCAACGCTGGCTCGCCAGCCTCGACGAGCCGCGCTCAATCAACGCCCTGACCCGCCATCGCCAGCACACGCTCCCCGAGAAGGTCCCGAGCGGGCCACGACCCAAGTCACGGTCGTTTCTCGAAGACGTGGAGGCGGTCGCCCACGACGACCTCGCGGCGGGCGTCCTGAGGCCCAGCATCCGTGATGCGATCTCGGCTCGCGCCGAGCTCAACCGGACCACCGAACGGTCCCTCGACCGCGATGTGCTGCTTCAGATCGCGATGGCCATGACTGGCCAGGTCGCGCCACAGATCGCCCAGGCGACCGTGATCGACCCCGACGAGCAGGAATGGCGCGATCGGACCGAGGCCAACCGTCTCGCGCTGGAGGCCGAGTTCCGCCCGCTGTCCCTCGGCGAAGGGACGCCCGGCGCCGACTACTTGCCGAAGCTCGACGACCCGCGCCAAGGGCGCTGACCACATACGCCGGAGATCGCCTCACCGGCCAGGGCTGCTCGCCTCCGCCCGACGGGTAGCCCGCACTTCATAGGGCCGATCTCCCCGGCCTAGATCGCTCGTCGTTGCAGACACGGCGGCGGACGATCGACGGACCTGAGCTGTGTGGTAGCAGCGTTGACGGTCCGCGCGCGACGCCTCCCCGCTGGTAGCTGTACCCAGCGCGGGAGGCCGCGCACCCTCGCGTCGAGCATCGCTCCGCGAGTCACTACATGACGCCGGCACCAACGCCGGCATCCGGGCGCAAGCCCGACGTATCCCGAGAAGGGGACCCATTGGACACGTCACCCGAGACGGTGGATCGGTACTCGACACCCGCCGAGCAGGAACAGTCCAGCTCATCCGTTCGTGGATGGCAAAGCCTCGCCGAAAAGCGTGGGCAGGAACTCGCGGAAACCCGATCGCGGCTCGCGGCCTATGAGGCCAACGACCGTGCGCGGCAGCTTGCCGACGAGTACCCCGACGCTGCCGAACTCGTGCTTCGAGACGGCGGGACCCTCAGTGCCGCGATGGAAGTGGAACTCGCAGCGACCCAGCGGGGCATCGAAGCCGCGCGCGGGGCGAGTACCAGCTTCGTTCACCCGAACAACCCCGTGAAGCGTGCCCAGGTGCGCGCGGAGCCGACGATCAAAGACCTCGAACGCGAGGCCGGCGACAAGCTCCGCGACTACATGGAGAGCCGCTTCTAGACCTCTCGGGACCTTCCGACCTGAAAGGTCCCAACCCAAATGGCAACGACCACAACCGCGACGACGAACTTCTCACAGACGGTGACGAACCTCGTCGTCAAGAAGATCCTCGCAAACCTGCGAGCGACCTATGCCCACGCCCTGCCGGGGAACTTCCGACCTGAGGAGTTCTACAACGGCACGAACGGCACCTTCCTGTGGACCACCTACGCCGACCAGTCGGCGCAGACGACGGCCCTCACGGAAGGCACCCCTCCGACCGCTCAGGCGCTCTCGCTTGCAACGGAGTCGGCTGCGGCGACGCAGTACGGCGGCACGTACGAGATCAGCGATCTCGCGATGCTGCAGAACCCGCACAACCTGGTCGCGGTCGCGTCGGACCACGCGGCGGATCAGGCAGCGAAGACGATCGACACGGTGGTGCGAGACATCATCGTTGCCGGCTCGTCCGTGCTCTACGGCGGCACCGCCACGTCGCGGGCGACCGTCGCTCTGTCGATGATCCTCACTGGCGCGCTCGTGAAGCGCATGGCTGAGGAGCTGTCGGCGAGCAACGTCCGTCCGTTCTCCAACGGGCGCTTCCGCGCGATCATCCACTCCCGGCAGGCGGGCGATCTCCAGCGAGATACGTCCACGGCTGGGTACGTTGACATCTTCAAGGCCAACGACATGGCCCATGTCCTCACGGGGCTGCCTACGGCGAGCTACGCGGGCGTGGACTTCATCGTGTCCTCGGCTTCGAAGGTGTTCGCCACGGCAGGCGTCTCCAACGCCAACGTCTACGCCGGCCTGTTCTTCGGGCAGGAGGCGTACGGCATCGGCTGGGAGCAGCCGCTGCAGGCGTACTTCGTCCCGGCAGGGGGCTCAATCTCCGATCCACTGGCTCAGAAGGCCGTGGTCGGGTGGAAGACGGCTCTCGCGGCGAAGCTGCTCACCGGTCCAGGTGCTCAGCTCATTCGCTTGGAGACTGGCGCAACCTACGGTTGATCCTGACGGATCGGCCTAGTCCCTAGACGTGAAAAAGCCCCGGTCATCCCTCACGGGAGCCGGGGCTTTTCTGTGTCCGGGCTAGACGGCGACGGCTCCTCGCTCCACGCGGCGGAGGCCGAGCACCCGGACGGCGGCGGCTTCCGTCCAGCCCATCTCGACGAGCGCGAGGATCGCCGCCTCAGCCGTGGCTGACACGATGGCGTCGAAGGCCAACGCGACCTCGACGGGCGACGTGAGCGGAGCGCGGGCTAACGCGTCCTCGACAGCCAGCGCGAGCCGTTCCGAGGGACTCACCCCCCGATCCTGCGGGTGATCTCTTGGACGCTCATGTTGGGGATGGTCCTGACGTGCGGGCACGGCGAGCTGGTACAGGCGCAGACGAGCGGGTGCGCCATTCGGAAGGGCTTCCGAGGCCGAGGACGGGGACGGCTATGCAGTAGCACGGCGGAGCCTCCTGGGGGTCGTGAAGGCGACGAGGACGAGGATTGCGAGGAGCGCCGCTGCCATCGGCCAGAGCGGCATCGGGGCCGGTGGCGGTGGAGCGACGTAGCGGACCCACGCGCGGACCTCCAACGCTCCCGCTGGTCCTGAGACTTCGAGGGGCGTCATCCGAGCCGATACCCAGCCGAGGCCGGACCCGGTGTAGGCGACCTCGCGCCGCTCTCCGGGCGCGAGGTCGAAGGTGGAGACGGCGAGATGCACGTCTCCCTCCGTGGTGAGCTGGACGTGGGTCGGAATGGTCGCCTTCGAGATGACGGCAACCCACGTCCCCGACGTGTCGAGACGATCGCCAAGTAGCGGAGCCTCACCCGCCCAAGCCGTCGCGTTGACGGCAAGGGCGAGCACGACTGCCGCGAGAAACGCGGCCTTCACTGGTCTAGGGGTTCGTTGAGGCGCGCACCGTGAAGGTCCCGGTGTACGTCCCTGCGGGAAAGTTGTTCGGATCGACCCGGATCAGCGGTTCGATGGGCAGCGCCACCGATCCCTGAGCCGACGTGGAGCCGAGCACAAAGGCCGCGGTGGGATCGAGCTGGCCGAGATGGCCGCTGTCCGAGGCCGTGGCGGAGGCGAAGCCCGGTGGGATGCCCCACAGGACGCCGCGGGCGCTCAGGGGGATGACGTTCGATCCAGCCGTGAGCGTCGTCGCGAGGACGGAGACGGTCACGCCGGAGTTGTTGTTCGTCCCGATGGTGCTCGTGAAGGCGTAGCTGTAGTCGCTGGCCAGACAGAAGGGGACATGCGCGGCGCTCTGGCAGGTGGGCGGGCTAGTGAAGGTGCCGGTACTCGGCACGTTGGAGATCGTGACCGAGGCCGCGATCGTGAAGGACTCCGAGACGCCGGCATTCGTCGTTGTCGCGAGGGCGGTCGATCCACCGATGGCGACGAGCAGGACGAAGGCGAGCACGGAAGCGAGCGCGCCCTGTCGTTTTGCGACACGCGCGTGCGTAAGATGCACTGTCTTTCCCTCGTGAGAGTGGGGAGATGGGACCGGTCCCGCCGTCTACCAGGGCAACGGGACCGGTCCGCTAGCAGCGCCGATAGGTCATCGCGCCTCCTATTGCCTAACTTGCGTTAGCAGCGGTAACGTATGCCCGTCGAACCGACAAGTCAATACGGTGAGCTGATGACGCTGGTCCAGGTGGCACAACGAACAGGGCGCAACATCGTTGACTTGCGCCGTTGGTGTCACGAGGGCCGGATTCCTGCCGTGAAAGTCGGGCGGGACTGGATCATCAACGAGGCTGACCTCGCGGTCATCGACGCGATCCCAAAGCGGAGCCGGAAGCCGTGAGGGGCTACCTAGCCGTTACCGCGATCTTCGGCGCATTCTGGCTCGTGGTGTTCTGGCCGGCGATCCTGTTGGCCCTGCGGAACCTATGAGACGAGCCTTCGACCTTGCGTTCCTCGCGCTGTTTCTCTCGCTGTTCGCGCTGGCGGCGCTGGGCGTCCTCGTGGTCGTGGTGCGGCTCCTGTGGGCGGTTCCGACGACGTAGAACATCCGTCCGGTTCTGTTGACGCCGCGTGCGACAATGAAGGTGATCCCCGGAGGAGCGGCTCGAAGGGTCGGGGAGGTTGACGAAACCTCTTAGGAGCTCCCGAAATGAGCCGGTGCACAGTCCCGCGTAAGGCCGTGGTCGTCGTCGCGGTATCCCTCGCAGCCGTGACGATCGTAGATGGCTACCACCCCCACTACTGGCCACCCCTGGATCACGTCCCGGAGGCCGGTGTCTTCTATCCGATCCACGAGACACCCGTGAGCGCGATCACGTCCAACGGGTCGAACGGCACCGCTTATGCCCAAGTCGCAACGGGCTACGGCGCGGCACACACGATCGGAGCCGCGATCAAGACGGCAGCGTAGGAACGCCGAAGCGGCGCTCTAGCCTCTTGGAGCTGGATGCCCCGGACGGGAGGAGGTTCGTCCGGTGCATCCTTATCCGTGTAAGAGGTTAGGCGCCGCTTCGGGTCGAATGCCTTGGCGACGGAAGGAGGGTTACGTCGCCGCGGCGGAGGAATCGAGGTTGGGTTCGGTCGTCAGTGGAATGCTGGCTCCGTGGGCTCCGCGAACTCGCCGGCGCGGTTCATCTCGCGAAGAAAGAGCAATTGGTTGATCTCGGTGAGGGTCCACTGCGTGTCGCCGACCGCGATCCCTGCGAGATAGGCGGTCAGGTTGGCCGCTTCCTCAGGCGCCAGTCCCCTCATGAGGAGGTTCCGGTAGGTCGCGCGGGTGTGGAGCTCCCGGGTCGAGGCCGGGCTGGACGGAATCGCCGTGGCGGTGGCCGAGCCAGACCCGGCCGCGGAGCGCGTTGCGGTGGGTGCCGAGGACGAGCCGGCGCGAGACGATCCCGCCGGTCCCGGAGCCCCTCGACGCGCCTGACCTGCCATGGTGCACAGTCCGTCCTGCTGCCTTCGACTTGCGGGCACTCGAGGCCCTGAACGGTTCCCTCGGGCCCCGGATCGGGGCCCCGTCGGCCGGTCATCGGGCCGGTCGCTCTGGTGGAGTGATGGGATGTTCGGTCGGACCGTGCGGCCGAGCGATGACCCATGAGTCCGGGGGCGGCCGGTACTTCTGCCGACGGGCCTGAGGCGGGCCGGGGTGGCGGCCTCCACCGCGCCCGCAACCCGTTGCCGACGCTCCCCTCCCCGACCGGGCGCGACGGAGCGATGAGTGGCCGCCGCTAGACTCCCGACGTGCGTGTCCGGACGTTCGAGCTGCGCCTGATCGGCCTCGTCCTCGTCGCCTCGTGGGTGGTCGCCGCGGGGTATGTCCTGCTCGGCTATCGACCGGGCGGACCGATCGACGTCGGCGTCGGCATCGCGGCCCTGGTGCCGGCGCTCGTCGCCCTCGCCGGGGTCGTCTGGCCGCCCGTCTCCCGCGGCGCGCTGGCGTTCCGGGCGATGGTGACCCTTGCCGCGGCCTCACTGCTGCTGCTCGTCCCATCGATCGCCGACGTCTCCGGACAGCTCGGCGGACGCGGCGCGCAGACGCTCCTGCCGTCCGTCGAGGCAGGGTATCCGTGGGTCCTCGCCCTGCTCGGCACATGCCTGTTCACCGGATTCGGGATCGCGCGCCGGAGGCTCGGCGGCGCGGCCATGCGCCGCAAGCGGCTGGCCCGGGGCCTCGTGATCGGGACCGTCCTCGCGGCGGGCAGCGGGATGGTCTTCGCGACGGTCGCGATGGCCAACGAGCTTGCCCTCCGCGGCCGGATCGCCACCTCGTCGCGCTTCGGGCCGACCGACGTCGACCGGGACCCGCCGACCTGCGACGGCGCCATGGGCATCGGGCCGTCCGCGACCCTCACGATGCACCTCGACGCGACGATCGACGGCCGCTCGATCGGCTCGATCGAGCTCACGGGCGAGCGATCGGTCTCGGACGTGCGCTGGGTCGCCTACGTCGCGTCGACGCGGGAGCTGGGTCTCCACGGCGCCGCGACGATCGGCGAGCGATCGTGGGTCCGCTCACCGTCCGAGCCGTGGCGTCGCGCGACCGCCGGCGAGGCGGGCGACGACGCGGTC
Source organism: Chloroflexota bacterium (assembly GCA_042408445.1). GTDB lineage: Bacteria > Chloroflexota > Limnocylindria > Limnocylindrales > CSP1-4 > CF-46. Next base: position 3,662 of record JBHORC010000021.1, on the reverse strand, counting down.
GACCTGACGGCGTTCCGCGAGGCACTGTCCCCGGAGGCGCGCGCCGCGGCGCAGACGGGCGGCGTGTCGATCATCGAGGGCGCCCGAGCACGGCAGTGCCGGATCGTCGTCGACGGCCCGACGTTCCGGGCAGCGTTTCCCCAGGTCCGCTGGCTCGTCGGGGCCGCGGACCTCGCCCACTGGCGGGGTCAGCTCGACTACTGGGTGTTCCTCGACGGCCAGATCGGCCAGATCGAGGGGAGCGTGAACGGCGACGCGGGCGACATCGCGGACGGCGCCCTGCAGGCGACGGTCCGGGTCCAGATGACGGCGACGGATCGCGGTGCGCCGATCGTGGTGACCCCGCCGTCATGATCGGCGGCGACCCGGCAGACGACGGGACGGGCTGCGCCGAGTCCGGCCGCCAGCGATGATGGCGGCGATGGAGGAGGAGCGCGTCTCGGCCAAGCGGGACCGGCTGGCCCGGATGACCCGGATCCTGGCGCTGCTCAACGCCCACCCGGACGGGATGCGGCCCGGCGAGATCGCGCATCGCGTCGACTCGTCCGTCCGGACCGTGTACCGCGATCTCCGCTCGATCGAGGGCGAGCTCGGCATGCCGCTCTGGTCGGATGCCGGCCGCTGGGGCGTGGACGCCGAGGCGTTCCTGCCGCCGCTGAAGCTGACCCGGAGCGAGGCGATGGCCGTCGTGCTGTCCGCGAGGCTGATGGTCCGCTACGCCGACACGTACGACCCGGACCTCGCCGCGTCCTTCGAGAAGCTCGCCGCGATCCTCCCGCCCGCGCTCCGCGAGCACGTGGATCGGAGCCTGGACGCGCTCTCGCGGCGACCGACCGACGAGGCGTTCAGCCGCCACGTCCACCTGCTGACCCAGGCGTGGGCCGAGCGCCGGATCGTCTCGTTCGAGTACGCGCCGGCGCCCTACGCGCCGGAAGCGGCGCCGCGAACGGCCCGCGTCCACCCCTATCTCATCGAGCCGTCGCTCCAGACACACGCCCTGTACCTGGTCGGCTGGGACGAGACGCGCGAGGCGATCCGGACCTTCAAGATCGAGCGGATCCAGGATGTCTCGCTGACGCCGGACAGCTTCCCGGCGCCGGAGCCGGACGTCCTCGCCGGGATGTTCGAGCGGGCGTGGGACATCATCGCGGACCAACCGCCGGTCGAGATCTCGCTGCGCTTCTCGCCGGCGGTCGCGAGCCGGGTTCGCGAGGCCCGCTGGCACCCCTCGGAGCAGGTCGAGCCCACCGCTGACGGCGGCCTGATCTGGCGAGCGACGGTCGCCGGGGCGATCGAGATCCGGCTCTGGATCCTCTCCTGGGGCGACGACGTGGAGGTGCTCGAGCCGGCGGCGCTGCGGGCCGACGTCGCGGCGACCCACGTCCGGGCCGCCCGGCGATACGGGTTGGCCGAGTGATCGTGGCCCGCCGCCCATGGCGAGCGGCTTGATGGCGCGTCACCCGTTCGCCGCGGTCAACCTGATCAGTGACCCGATCCACGGCTACGTCGAGCTGACGAAGCGCCTCGGCTCGGCGGATGCGCGGGCGGCCGGCCTGCCCGACGAGGACGTCGCGGAGGAGGACCTGCTCGACACGGCGTGGGTCCAGCGGCTGCGCCGGATCAGCCAGCTCCAGAGCGCGCGCTGGGTGTTTCCGACTGCCGAGCACTCCCGGTTCACCCATGGGCTGGGTGTCATGCACGAGGCCGGGCTCTGGGCGCGGACGCTGTATCCATCGCTGCGCGCGACGCTGGCACGGACCGGTGAGCCGGCACCGAGCGAAGGGCTGGTCGTCGAGACGATGCGGGTCGCCGGGCTCCTCCACGACGTCGGCCATGGTCCGTTCGCCCACTTCTTCGACGAGCAGGTCCTGACGGCGTACGCAGCGCCGACCGATGCGCGCCGCGCCGCCGGAAAGCGCCTGACGCACGAGGACCTGTCGCAGCTGATCATCGAGCGCGAGCTGGGCGAGCTCATCCGGGGCCTTCGCCGCGCGCCGGGTGCCGTCGCCGAGCGAGACGCGCTCGCGAGCGGCGAGACGATCGACCCGCGCTGGGTGTCGTTCCTCGTCAGCAAGCCGGCCCTCGCCGATCCGGCGATGCCGCAGTGGGTCCGCTGGCTCCAGCCGCTCCTCTCGGGCGTCTTCACGGTGGACAACCTCGACTACGTCCGGCGCGACGCGTGGATGACCGGCGTCTCGGTCGACGTCGACGTCGAGCGCCTGCGGCGCTACGCGTTCATCGGGGACCGCGGACTGACCCTGTACGAGCCGGGGCTCGGCGCCCTGGAGCTGTTCCTGACGAGCCGTCTCTTCCTCTACCTCCAGGTCTATTTCCATCGAACGGTCCGGGCGATCGACCTCGACCTGGCCGAGGTCTTCGCGCCATCGATCGCGGCGATCTTCGGGGAGGCGTCACCGGTCGACGCCCTCGAGGCGTACGCCGACCTGGACGAGTACGCCCTCCTGCACCGCGCGGCGCGCTGGGCACGCGGCGAGGACGTCTCGACTGCGCCACGCGCCGGTGACGGCTCCGTGACCGCGGGCGTCGCCGAGGCGTGGCGGGCGATCCTGCTCCGCCGGCCGCGATGGCGATCGGAGGCGGAGATCCGCCTCGAGTACGAGGCCGGCCGGCGCGACGAGGATCGGATCGCGTCGCTCGGCGAGCCGGAGCCGGGACGCGTCGTGATCGATCTCGCGACGGTCGACGCACGACCGGCCGATGCGACGGCCACGGATTCGCTGCTCGCGATCGAGGGCCGCGACGGCTCGCCGATGTCGCTGGCCGCGTCCCTGGGGCGGCTGCCGGCCTACGCGACGATCGCCCGGCGCTACCGACGCCAGCCGGCGAGGGGCTGACCCGCCCGGGCCTGTCAGAGCCCTAGCTCGCGGTCGCCGCTGCCGCTGCTGCTCGTGCCGCTGCCGCAATCGCCCTGGCGATGTTCCGCGTCCGGAGCGCGACGGGGCCGCCGGGCAGGACGAGCAGCGGATCGACCCGAGCGATCTCGTGGGTCGGGAGCTTCATCCGGCGGACGATGTCCGCCCGCGTCCCGAACGTCCCCGTCTCCAAGGGGCTGAGCAGCCCGAAGTGGACGTGACAGCCGGAGGCATGACCGGTCGCGCCCTCATGCCCGATCAGCTGGCCGGCCCGAACGAGCTGGCCGGGCTTCACGGCGACGTCCTGGAAATGAGCGTAGATGCTGCGGTACCCGTTCTGGTCGTCGATCACGACGACGATCGGGAGGTTGTTCCAGCTGTGGTTCGCGTTGAGCCGGCGGTAGTACGGCCCCAGGTCGCCGATCCAGCCGATCACGTCGTCGAAGTGGCGACTCGCCGCGAGGACGACGCCGTCATGGGCGGCGCTCACCGGCGCGCCGCAGAAGGACGCAAGGTCGACGCCGTCGTGGAACCGCTTGCCGTTGTTGATCCACTCGCCGCCGGGGATCGCCTTGAACGGCAGCGTCACGCGGCCCTTCGAGATCGGCCAGCGATAGCCGGTGAGGCTGGCGAGGGGCGGTGGGACGTTTCGGTCGAATGTCCGTGGACCGTCGGGATCGGTCGGGTGGGCGGAGATCAGGCGCGTGTCCAGGAACGGGGTGGCCGCCCCGGCGCCGGCGCTGCCCGCGCCAGTCGCGTTGGTGCCGCCCGCGCCCGCAGGCGTCGACG
>JBHORC010000019.1:0-78091 GCA_042408445.1 Chloroflexota bacterium | reverse complement strand
GTGCGCGGCGAGCGCCGCGGGCACCGCGAGCGCCGCGAGCCCCGCCGCGACGCCCGCCGCCTGGCCCATCGCCATGCACTGGGCCATCGAGCGAACCGACGCGTGGGCGTCGTGGGTGGCCGAGAAGCAGCGCCCGGCGACCAGGACGTTGGCCCCGTCGCGGACGACGAGCGTGGAGTAGGGGATGCCGACCGCCGAGCCCTCCGGGAGATAGGCCCAGCGGGTGTCGGGACCGGCTCGGTGATCCTCGATGGGTGCGCCGCACAGCCCGATCTGGTCGTCGAACTGCCGCGCGGCGAGGACATCGTCGCGGGTCAGCCGGCGGTCGCCCTCCACCCGCCGCGTCTCCCGGATCCCGATCCGCGTCCCGAGCGACACGAGCGACGCGCGCCGGTAGCCCGGGACGCGATCGACGAGGAACCGCGCGTATTCGAGCGCCTGCCGTCGTCCGGCCATCTCGGCCGCGGTCAGGAAGGCGGGGTCCGTGGTGTTGACGAGCCGCCCGTCCGGAGTCGGCTCGTTTGGCTCCAGACGCGTCATGACCGTCGCCGTCACGCCATCGATCGGGGTCACGTGATCCGATCCCTCGCGGCGCGGCAGGTCGTAGCCGTCGTCGTCGGCCGCGACCATCAGCTCGTGGAGCTGCTGGCGCGTCACCGTCCCCCGTGCGTCCCGATCCACGTTCGCCATCCGGAACGTCGTCGTCAGCGTCTGCGCGGGATCGAGCTCGCCCGCCATCTCGAACCCGAACCCCGCGAACGCGCAGAGATCGGCGTCGCCGGACGCGTCGACGAAGACGCGCGCCGTGATCCGACGGAGGCCCGCCTTCGTCGCGACGAGCACGGACGAGATGCGGCCGCCGGCATCCACCTCCACGTCCTGGAGCATCGCGTGCAGGAGCACGGTCGCGCCGGCGTTGGTGACCAGCCCCTCCCACACGACCTTCAGATGCTCACCGAGGTAGGTGATGCCGGTGCCGGCGCCATACGTGTTCGGGCGTTCGATGACGGGGCCGAGCCGCCGCAGGCCCGCGACGACCTCGTCGGCGATCCCGCCGACCACCTTCCGCGGCGCCCGACCCGGCGTCCAGAAGCCGTAGAACGTGTCGAGGACGGCCGTGCTCGTCCCGCCGAGGAACGGCTGCTGCTCGACGAGGACGACGGACGCTCCCGTTCGGGCCGCCGCGATCGCGGCCGTGGAACCGGCCGAGCCGGAGCCGACCACGCAGACGTCGGCGTCGGCGAGGAGCGGCACGGTCGTGACCCAGCTCGCGGTCATCGGGCCGGTCGCCCGTCCGGTTCGGGCGAGACCGACGCGACCGACCAGCCGCCGTCGATCTTCAGGAGCTGCCCGGTCACGGCCCGCGACTCGTCCGACAGCAGGTAGATCGCGGCGTGGGCGACCTCGTCCGGGTCCATCAGCTCTCCCGCGAGCGGCTGCTTGCGCGCGGCGTAGGCGCGGATTGCGGTGTCGCCGGCCGCGCGACGCGCCATCGGCGTTGCGGTGAGCCCCGGTGCGACGACGTTGACCCGGATCCGGTCGCCCAGGTACGCGGCCGCCATCGTCGTCATCAACCCGGTGATGGCCGCCTTCGCCGCCGCATAGGCATGCGTGGCGAAGAACTCGGGCGCCGGGTCCGTCGCGGTGACGCTGCCCATCAACAGGATCGAGCCGCGCGTCCCCGAGGCGTTCGGTTCCTGAGCGCGCATCCGCGCGACGACCGATCGGCAGACCAGCGCCTGGGTGGTGAGGTTCAGCTCCAGCGTCCGATCCCAGGCGTCGCGACCGACCGTGTCGATCGGTCCGTCGCCGAACCGCCGGCCGCTGCCGCCTGCGACCGAAAAGAGTCCGTCGATGCGCCCGAACCGTTCGACGCACCCGGCGACCGCCTGTTCGACCGCCTGCTCGTCCGTGAGGTCGGCGGCGAGCCCGTCGACCGCGGAGTGTCGGGCCGCCCCCGCGGCTCGGATGTCGTCGACCAGCTCCGCGACGTGCGCCGCGGTCCGCGACACGATGAAGACAAACGCCCCTTCGGCGGCGGCCCGCCGCGCGGTGGCGGCGGCGATCCCCGTCGAGCCGGTGATCAGGCAGACGCGTCCATCGAGCCGGTTCATCAGCGTCGTCTCCGGCGCGGGCGTTCGTCGCCCGGCCCCACGCTGCCCGCGACGATCTCGGTCGCCGCCGCGGCGTCCGTCACGAGGATGCGGATGATCCCGGTCCGGAGCGCGCCGCGGATCGCCGCCGCCTTCTCGCGCCCGGCCGCGACCGCCACGACCCGCGGAACCGTCGCCAACGCATCGACCGGGATCGCGATCGCCCGGTCGGTCGTCGCCGAGGGAACGAATCGGCCGCGCTCGTCGAAGGGGTGGACGACCAGGTCACCGATCGCACCGTGTCGCGCGAGATCGTCGACGTCTCGGTCCGTCATCGCACCGGAGCGGAGCAGGGAGGAGCTCGGCAGGGGCGTCGCCGCGCGGCGGGACGGCGCCGCGAACGCGCCGACGCCGACGAGGGCGATCGACAGCCGCCCGAACTGGCGCATGGTCGCCGCGATCTCCGGCTGGCGGATCAGCATCTCTCGCGCCTCGGTCGAGTCGACGAACGCCGGCGCATGGAGCGGATGGACGGCGGCGCCGATTCGCGCCGCGAGGACGCGCGTGAGATCGCCCGGGTCCGTCCCGGCCCCGAGCGCGCGGGAGCTACCCGCGAGCTGCACCACGTCGATCGAGGGCTCCGACCGTGGACGCATCGCCGCCACGACCGCGGCGAGCGTCGAGCCCCACGCCACGCCGATCGCCTCCCCCGGCCCGAGCAGACCATCGACGACGTCGGCGGCGAGGGCGGCGACGACGGCGATCGAGCCGGGCGCGTCGGCGGCGGCGGACGCGACGACGCACAGGTCGAGCCCGAAGGCCTGCTCGATCGATGCCGCGAGCTCGCGCTCCTGCCGTGGCGCGTCGCGGAACTCGATCCGGACCGCGCCCTCGGCGAGCGCGCGGTCGATGAGCCGCGCAACGCGGAAGCGCGAGATGCCCAGACGAGCCGCGATCTCGACCTTCGAGAGCTGCCGCTCGAAGAAGAGCCGGGCGACCTGGCCGGCAAGTCCTGTCGTGGCCGCGGGAGCGGCGGGAACGATCTCCGCGAGGGCTGCGGCGGCGGTCTCGCCGGACGCACCCTGCCGCGACGGCCCGGTGCTCGTGACAGATGGCGCCGCGGCCATCAACGGGCTCCGGTCGCGGCGGCCCCGGTCGGCGCGCGACGGATCGCCTCGATCAGCGCTCGCCTCTCCTGCGGTGTCGCTCGGAGGAGGGCCGACCCGACGCCGACCGCCGTCGCCCCGGCGGAGAGAAATGCCGCCGCATTCGACGCGTCGATGCCGCCGGTGACGATCAGCTCGATCTCCGGTAGCGGCGCGCGCACCTCGCGAACATGGGCGGGACCGGCGGAGGAGCCGGGGAACAGCTTCACGAAGGCTGCTCCGGCCCGCCATGCCGCGTCGAGCTCCGTCGGCGTGTAGGCGCCGGGCACGAACGGAAGGTCTCGCTCGATGGCGACGTCGAGGACGGCGCGATCCAGGACGGGGCTGACGGCGAACGCGGCACCGGCATCGACGGCCCGGCGGACGTCGTCGGTCGTTCGGACGGTTCCCGCACCGACCCAGCCGTCGGTGGCTCCCGGCCGCACGATGTGCTCGCGCAGGGCCGCGAGGTCGGCGGCGGCCTCGGGCGCATCGAGCGTCACCTCGAACACCCGCGCACCGGCCTCCGCGAGCTCGTCGACGAGGGCGAGGAGACGGTCGCGTGGCCCGACGCGTCGCAGGATCACCACGAGCCGGTGCTCGCGAATCGCGTCGGCGACCGGCGTGGTGCGGGCTGACGTCGGAGTGTCGGTCACGGCGTCACGCTACGACGTGCACGGATGGGCGTCAATGCGCTCAGATGAGCGGAAGAGCCGGGTGGCGCACATCGCATGGTTGTCACGTCAGTCGGCCCGAATTCCATTGACGCCAAGGGGATCGAGGTCTATGATTCCCGGCATCCCAGACCCGGCCTGCGCAGCGGATCGATTCCGCGCGAGTCCAGCCCGCCTCTGGCCCACGCCTCCTTCCTGAGGGAATTCCCCGCCCATGGCCCAGATCGGTCCCGACCAGCGTTCGCGTAACCGCCGTCCCCGGCGGCGCGGCCAAATCCAGCGCGGCGCGCCTGTCTCCGAGTACGAGGAGCAGCAGGAGCTGGAGGCTGCCCGCGAGCGGAACGACCTGGACGTCTCGGATCTGCGCGAGATGAGCGTCACGGAGCTGCGCGCGGTGAGCCGCGACCTGCAGCTCGAGACGGGAACCCAGGAGCGCAAGGACGATCTCGTCGAGCGGATCCTGGAGCGCCAGACCGAGCGGGCCGGCCACGCGTATGCGACCGGAATCCTCGACGTCGTCGACGAGGGCTTCGGGTTCCTCCGCCGCCACGGCCTTCTGCCCAGCCCGGAGGACGTCTACGTCAGCTCCAGCCAGGTCCGGCGGTTCGGCCTCCGGATCGGCGATCGCGTCAGCGGCGCGGTTCGCGCCCCGCGCGAGGCGGAGAAGTACTGGGGCATGCTGCGGGTCGATGCCGTCAACGGCGTCGACTTCGAGACGGCTCGTCGTCGGCCGGTCTTCGGTGACCTGACCCCGGTTCACCCGGACGAGCTGATCAACCTCGAGAACGACCCGAAGAACCTCAGCCAGCGGCTGATCAACATCGTCAACCCGCTCGGCAAGGGCCAGCGTGCCCTGATCGTGAGCCCGCCGAAGGCCGGCAAGACGATGCTGCTGAAGCACATCGCGAACGGCATCAGCTCGAACTACCCGGACATCCTCCTGATGGTCGCGCTCATCGGCGAGCGGCCGGAGGAAGTCACGGACATGCGCCGGAGCGTCAAGGGCGAGGTGATCTCCTCCACCTTCGACGAGCCGACGGAGAACCACACCCACGTCGCGGAGATGGCGCTCGAGATCGCCAAGCGACAGGTCGAGACGGGTCGGGACGTCGTGATCCTGCTCGACTCGATCACCCGCCTCGCGCGCGCCTACAACCTCGCCCTCCCGCCGAGCGGCCGGACGCTCTCCGGCGGCATCGACCCGATTGCCCTTTATCCGCCCAAGCGGTTCTTCGGCGCCGCCCGGAACATCGAGGAGGGCGGCTCGCTGACCGTCATCGCGACCTGCCTGGTCGACACGGGCTCCCGGATGGACGACGTGATCTACGAGGAGTTCAAGGGAACCGGCAACTCGGAGCTGATCCTCGATCGGAAGCTCGCCGAGAAGCGGATCTTCCCCGCGATCGACGTCCAGCGGTCCGGCACCCGCCGCGAGGAGCTGCTCCTCGAGGAAGGCACGCTGAAGATGGTCTGGACGATGCGCCGGATGCTGTCGGCAGTCGGCACGAACGAGGGCATCGAGCTGCTGCTCAACCGGCTCTCGAAGACCGAGAACAACGTCCAGTTCCTCGGATCGCTCACCAAGTCACTGGAAGCGTCCTAGACCCGACGCCTGTCGCGGCTGGCCGCGCCATCGCCGCGCTCGCTCGGCTTCTCGCCGCGCTCGCTCTGCTTCTCGCCGCGCCTCCCTCGCGCAAGGGACCGCGCAATGCTCATACGGCAGCCACGACGCTCTTTGGCGGCTGACAGCCGGCGAGCGGGGGTCCGGGCGGCGAGAATTCGCCTCTAGCGGCTAACAACCACGCGTTCCGGGAGCCGATTCCGGCTTCATGGCCGCCAAAGGCGACGCTGATTGTCAAATGAGCCGCCGGGCCGCCGGGCCGCCGGGCCGCCGGGCCGCCGGGCCGCCCAGCTGCCGGGCCGACCGCCCGTCAGGGCCGTCGGGCGAGCGAGACCCGGCAGTCGCGGCGGAGCGCTGAGGTTCGGTGTGGTCCGGTGCGGTCTGGTGTCGTGAGGTGCGCGACGCTGTAACGCCGAGCGCCGTCCGCGTTTGCGATGCCGTTACACGTCTGTTACCGTTCGGCCCGTCGTCAGCCCGCCGCACGTGTGGGCTCGGCCGCGGAAAGAGACCCCAGCTCGATATCGCGACCCCGGGCGGTCCATCCCCAGGCGCTTCCCCGTCCCCCGCGCGGACCCCCGACCCCACAGGAGACCGGATTGCTCAACGCACCGGTCGGTGTGCAGCGCTTCTTCACGCGCCTGCGCCCGGCCCCGGCTCGCCGTTCGGCGGCGGCCCACAGGATCCAGCGGCGGACCACCGACCTCGCGCGAGCCGTCACCGCTCCGCGCAGTCGTCCCACCGCCGAGTCGCTCCGCGGCATCACCCTCTCGGGCGAGCGGATCGTCTCCGCGACGGCCGTCGGGCTCGTCGCGATCGCGTTGATCGTCAGCAATGTGGCTGCGACCGGAAGCACCGGCCCGACCGGCAACACGTCGGGCGGCGGTGGCGACAGCCGGATCGCGCTCGGCGGAGCGGTCTCCGGTGCGGCAGGGGCCGTGGCCGGGATCGAGGGTGAGCCAGGCGCGACGACGGACGAAGTCGATGGAGCGGACTCCGGCGACGGCGGCCTGGTGTCGACCGGATCGCCGGACGAGCGGCTCACGATCGACGGTCCCTTCTCGGCCGACGGCACGCTCGTCAAGCCGACCTCGGTCGATACGACGGTCGCTGACGGCAAGGAGCTGATGCGGCTGTACCGCGTCAAGTCCGGCGACACGCTCACGGGCATCGCTCATCACTTCGATGTCTCGATGATGACCGTGTGGTGGGCAAACCACCTCACGTCCAAGAACGATCTCCACATCGGCCAGACGCTCCTGATCCCGCCGGTCAGCGGGGTCGTCGTCCGGGTCGCTGCCGCCGATACGCTCGAGAGCCTCAGCGCGAAGTACCGCGTCGACCCCGCCGACATCATCGACGCGAACGACCTCGCAGACCCGATCCTCGTCGTCGGCCAGACGTTGACGATCCCCGGCGCGCTCGCCGGCGGCATCCCGGCCCCCCGGCCGAAGCCGGTCGCCCATCCGACGACGCATCCCTCGACCCATCCGAGCGGCGGCTCGTCCCGGCCACCGTCCCAGTACACCGGCGGCAAGTTCCATTGGCCGGTCGCGGGCGGGTACATCAGCCAGTACTTCCACCCCGGCCATTACGCGATCGACATCGCAGCCGACATGGGCACGAAGGTCATGGCCGCCGCGTCCGGCACCGTCCTCTTCGCCGGCTGGAAGAACAACGGCGGCGGCTACCAGGTCTGGATCGCCCACGGTTCCGGCCTCTACACCACGTACAACCACATGTCGTCGATCACCGTCGGTCGCGGCCAGTCCGTCGGGCGCGCCCAGCAGGTCGGGCGGGTCGGCATGACGGGCAACGCGACGGGGCCGCATCTCCACTTCGAGGTGTGGCGCGGACCGATCTGGGACGGCGGCACGCGGGTCAACCCGCTGATCTATCTCTGATCCTCGCCCGTCCGACGTCGCCGGCCTGGAGGAGGGCCGGCGACGGCGGCGCCGGCACGCATGACGGTGTCTCCGGCGAGGCCCTCGTGGCGGGCCGGTTCGGGCCCGGATGCGACAATCGAGCCGCATGTTTCTTGACCGCGTCACGATCTTCGTCCGGGCCGGCGACGGCGGAGACGGCGCCGCGACGTTCCGGCACGAGGCGCACGTCCCGCGCGGCGGCCCCGACGGCGGCGATGGCGGCCGGGGCGGATCCGTCCATCTCCGCGTCGACGCCGGCCAGACGACGCTCCGCGACTTCCGCTACAAGCATCACTTCAAGGCCGAACACGGCGGCCGCGGCGAGCGTGCGCGACGGCACGGCTCGGCGGGCGAGGATCTCATCCTCGACGTCCCGCCCGGGACGGCGGTGATCGACGAGGCGAGCGGAGCGCTCGTCGCGGATCTCGTCGAGGTCGGCCAGACGGTGATGATCGCCCGCGGTGGCCGCGGCGGCCTCGGCAACACCCACTTCAAGACCTCGACCCATCAGGCGCCGAAGCACGCCCAGAAGGGCGAGCCGGGCGAGGATCGACATCTCCGGCTCGAGCTTCGGCTGATTGCGGACATCGGGCTGGTGGGGCTGCCGAACGCGGGGAAGTCGACCCTGCTCGCGGCGCTCACCGCCGCGCGCCCGAAGATCGCCGACTACCCGTTCACGACGCTCGAGCCGAACCTCGGCGTCCTCGAGCTGCCCGATCCCGATGATCCCGGTCGGGACCGCCGGGCGACGATCGCGGACGTCCCGGGTCTCATCGAGGGTGCGTCGATCGGCGCGGGGCTCGGGCACGCGTTTCTTCGCCACGTCGAGCGGACCCGCGTCCTGCTCCATCTCGTCGACGGGTCGGCGCGCGACCCGGATTGGGACCACGACGTGATCCGCGACGAGCTGCGGGCGCACGATCCCGCGCTCCTCGACAAGCCGATGCTCGTCGTCTTCAACAAGCTCGATCGCACGGCTGCCGCCGAGGCGTGGCCGACGTTCCGGGCCGCCCGCGTCGCGGACGGGGAGGACGTGGTCGCGATCTCCGCGGCCGAGGGGCTGGGCCTCGACGCGCTGCTGGGCCGGATCGGTGCACTGCTCCCGGCGGGGGACGAGCCCGAGGAGCGTCTCGAACCGGCCGGTGTCGTCGTCCATCGGATCGAGGGGATGGGCGATGGCTTCGCCGTCGATGTCGAGTCCGCGGGTGCCTTCCGGGTCCGCGGCCGACGGATCGAACGGGTCGCCGCCCAGACGAACTTCGAGGTCGAGGAATCCGCCGAACGGTTCCAGCGCGAGCTGGCCCGGCTCGGGATCGACGATGAGCTCCGACGGCAGGGGATCCGGGCCGGCGACGTCGTCCGGATCGGGTCCACCGAGCTGGAGTGGGAGGCGCAGCCCTGGGAGGCGTGATCGGGCTGCTCGGCGGTTCCTTCGATCCGTTCCATGTCGGCCACCTCGGCCTTGCCCGGGCCGCACGCGACCACCTCGGCCTCGACCGCGTGCTCGTCGTCCCGGCCGCCGCGCCGCCCCACAAGCTCGGCCGGCCGATGAGCCCGCCGGAGATCCGACTCGAGATGGTGGAGGCCGGGATCGTCGGGGAGCCGGGGCTCGAGGCATCGCGGATCGAGCTCGACCGGCCGGGACCGTCCTGGACGGTCGACACGGTCGCGCAGCTCCTGGGGCTCGGCGATGGCGGTGTCGCGGACAATGCAGCGAGCGCCGTCGACCCGAGTGACATCGTCGTCATCCTCTCGAGCGAGTCGTTTGCCGGCTTCGCCACGTGGCACGATCCGGACCGGCTGCTCGACCTCTCGCGGATCGCGGTCGCGCCGCGGGCCGGCCATCCGGAGCCCGATCTCGCCGCGTTCGAGCGCGCCTTTCCCGGCCGATCCGACCGGATCGTCGTCATCCCGGGTCCTGCCGTGGACGTCTCCGCGTCCGAGATCCGGCGGCGCGTCGCCCGCGGCGAGCCGATCGACGGGCTCGTCCCGCCGGGCGTGGCAGCGGTCATCGCCGCCCATCGGCTGTATCGTCAACCCGAACCCCTGGAGGATGCATCGCCTGTGACCGAACCCCTCTCCGACCGCTCGCCGACGGCGCGGGCCGGAACCACCGGCTCCGCCACGACGCCGCGGCCCGACGGGCTGCCGACGCGAGCGGCAGCCAGTGCACGCGCCGCTGAGGCGCGCGGCGCCGTCCCGCCGCCCACGCCGGGCACTGGCGACCCCGGCCCCGCCGGGGAGCGTCCGCCGCTCGATGTCGCGCGTCGGATCGTCGAGCTCGCCGAGGACAAGAAGGCGGCCGACATCGTGCTGCTCGATCTCCAGGGCCTCACGACGCTCGCCGACGCCTTCGTGATCTGTTCCGGCGGGTCGGAGCGCCAGCTCGATGCGATCGCCGACGGGATCATCGAGGGGATGCGGGCCGAGAAGATCCGACCGATCGGTCGCGAGGGAACCGCCGCATCCCACTGGGTGCTCGTGGACTTCGGGTCGGTCGTCGTCCACGTCTTCACCCCACCCGAGCGCGAGTACTACTCCCTCGAGAAGCACTGGTCCGAGGCGCGAACCGTCCTTCGCGTCCAGTAGCAGCGGCCGTCGAGCCTTCGCGCGCGCAACGCGGCCGGAGGGCGCCGAACAGCCTGGGGGCTCCGGGCGCAGGGCTTCGGGACGCCGCCAGACCTCGCCGAGTACCGCCTCGACGGCGGTACCGTCGGGTCATGTCCGGTTGTCGTGCCGGATCGCAGCATCGCGGCAGGTGGTCGATCGCCCCGATCGATCCCTCCACGAGAGGCTCACGGATCCACACGATGTCCCGTCTTCGCGAGCGTTGCCCCGGTTGCAGCCGTCGCCTGATCACGACCCGGTTCGACACGACCTTCCGGATGTCGGATCGGAGCGAGCGGCTCTGCTTCGGCATTCCCGGCGGGCTGTGCGAGGACTGCCACCAGCTCTACATCGACCCGGAGCTGATCGAGCTGCTGGATCTCCGTGATGGCCGCTGCGTCTTCGCGATCGAGAGCGATCTCGTCGTGCAGGAGCAGGCCTGGTCGTCGGCCGACTGATCGCGGCGGAGCGTCCACCCAGCAGTCGCCGGTGTCGCGTCCCCTTCAGGTCCCGCTGCTGATCCGCTGATCCCGCGACGACCCTTGCCGCGCCACCGTGCCGGCGCCGCGGTTCCGCCGCACGCCGGAGCTGCCGACGTGATCGGCGATCCACAGGGCGAAGGCGAGCCGGTGGCGCGCATCGCCGCCGCTCCGGCCCGGCGCTCCCTTGACCACCGCCTCGAGCTCGAGCAGACCGTCGAGCGCCGCGATCAGCTCATCCGGGTGCCAGCGCCGTGCCTGCTCCGCGAGCCGGTCGATCCGGAACGAGCTCTTGATCCCCATCGCCCGGCCGATCTCGCCGCCCGTCTTCGCGGTCCGGACCCGGTCCTGGACCTCGATCAGCTCACGAAGTCGTCGATGGAGGACGACCACGACGACCGGCTCCGCCATCGTCTCCGCGAGCGCATCGAGAAGCTGGGTGGCACGCGGGCCGTCGCGCTCCGCGACCGCGTCCGCGAACGCCCAGGCCGAACCCGGGACCGCCTCGGCCACGAGCGCCTGGACGTCCTCGACCGTGATCGCCGTGTCCGATCGAAAGAGTGCGAGCTTGTCGAGCTCCATCACCGCCCGTCGCGTCTGATCCCGGCGATCCGCGTCACCCTCCCGGACGAACCCACCGATCCGCGTTGCGAGCTCCTTCGCAGCGCCCGCCCCGAGGCGGAGGCCCCGGTCGCGGGCCTCGCTGTCGATCCAGGCGGCGAAGGCGCCCTCACGCGGCGACTCGAACTGCTGGATCCTGCCGCCACCGGCGCGGACGGCCTCCGCGACCTTCGCCTGGCTCGGGCCCTTGCCACCGCTCGGTGCCTGCTCGACGAACACGATCCCGTTCCCGGGCGCAACGAGCGCGATGACGTCCAGGAGCGCGTCGCGATCCTCGTTCCGAACGGTCAGGGCGCCGGGGTTCGTAACGACGACGAGCGTGCCGCCGCCGAACATCACCGGGGTCGCGACCCGACCGTGGATCTCGCCGATCTGGGTCGTTGCCAGGTTCCGGTTGCCGCGGAGGTCCCAGCGGTCGAGCGGCTCGCCGCCGTCCGCGAGCGCCGCGCGAAACCGGGCCACGGCGCGCTCGATCGTCAGGTCGTCGTCGCCGTGGAAATACGCCAGTGGAGCGGGAGCCGTCATCCGCTCGATGGTATCCCCGCGAGTGTCGGATCCCGGGCCCGAGCCGTGATCGGCACCGCGCACGTGAACGCGACCGACTGAACGAGGACGCCAGGCGCCGGTGCGCTCGAACCCGTCGGAGCGGCACGCGCGCCGGTCGCGGCCGTCACGAACGCGGCCGGGTCCACGAGCGCCGACGAAATGCCTCTCGCGAGGCGGGGCACGAGCGCCGCAGCCCGTGCTCCGGACGTTGCCACCGCGATGGCTCCAGCCGGCGAGATCGCGATCGACACCGATCCGTCCGTATCGGTCCGCAGGACGCGCGCGCCCGTCCCCTTGAGGCGATCGATCGTCGAGCGCGCGGGGTGGCCGTACGGATTCCCCGCTCCGGCAGAGACGACCGCGATCGCCGGTCGGACGCGGTCGAGGAACGCGGGGGTCGAGGCCGTGGCGCTGCCGTGGTGGGCGACCTTCAGGATGTCGACGCGCGGCAGGTCGCGCGTCGCGAGGATCGGGTCGACGTCGTCCTCGACATCGCCGGTCAGCAGGATCCGACGCCCGGCCACTTCGCCGAGGAACACGACGGAGACGTCGTTGATCCCGCGACCGGCGTCCGGCGGCTCACGCGGAACGCGGCCGGGGTCCGGCCACAGGACGCGAAGATGGAGGTCATCCACGCTGATCCGCGCACCCGTGGCGAGCAGCGCGACGGGCGGCGCGCCGGGCCGCGCGAGATCGGCGGCGAAGGCCCGGTAGCCGGGACCGGGACCACGCATCCCCGTCTCGAAGACCCGTCCGATCCGATACCGCTCGAGGAGCAGGGGCATCCCGGCGACATGGTCCTCGTGGGGATGCGTGAGGACGAGCACGTCGATCCGGCGGTCCCAGGGCGGCAGCCGGCGGTCGAGCTCGACGAGCAGCCGGTCCGGGTCCGGTCCGGCATCGACGAGCATCCGGCCGCCGCGACCGCCCTCCACGAGGATCGAGTCGCCCTGCCCGACGTCGAGGACGGTGATCCGCGTCGTCCCATCGGCGCGATGGGCGAAGGCGAGCCCGACCGACGCCGTCGCGGCAACGAGCAGCGCAAGCGACAGACGCGTCGCGCGCGGACGCGCGCCCGAGCTGCCCGATGTCGCCCGGGCCGGATCCGGTGTCTTCGCGACGGGCGCGGTCGCGACGCGCGTCGCCGATCCCGTCGTGTCGCGGCCCCGGCTCCGGGTCCGTCGGCGCCGCGGGCCAAGCCATGCCCCGGCCGGTCGCGCTCCGAGGATCGCCGCTGCCGATGCCGCGCCCGCAACCACCGTCCACGGCGGTCCGAACGACACGTTGGCGAACGGCAGGTCGGCTGCCGCCCGGATGACGGTGCACATTGCCGTCAGCAGCGCCCATGCCGGAAGGCCGGCCAGTGTCGCGATCACGCCCGGGCCGCCGGCGAGGGCGATGAGCCCGCCGATGAGCGCGACCATCGCCGCGGCCATCGCCGGCGCGACGAGCGGCACGATCGCCAGGTTCACGATCGGCGAGATGAGGGCGAGGCGACCGAACGTCAGCAGGACGACCGGCAGGGTTGCGAGCTGCGCCGCGAGCGAGACGCCGAGCGACTCGGCGAGCCAGCCCGGGAGCCGACCCCTGGCGACAAGCCGGAGTCGCTCGGTCCATGGTGTCGCCCAGGCCAGGATCCCACCCGTCGCAAGGGTCGAGAGCTGGAACCCGGCGTCGAGGACGAGGGCCGGATCGGCGAGCAGCAGCAGCGCGACCGCCCAGCCCAGCGCCGTGGTCGCGCGACCGGCGCGACCCGACTCCCGCGCGACGAGGACGACACCGGCCATGACGGCGGCTCGCACGACCGACGCCGAGGCACCGGCGAACAGGACGTATCCGACGATCGCGACGACGAGCAGGATCGACCGGCGGCGGCGGCCGAGGCGACCGGCGAGCGCCGCGATCGTCGCGGCCACGATCGCGATATTCCAGCCGGAGATCGCGACGACGTGGCTTGCACCGACGGTCGTGAAGTCGGCAGCCAGGTCTCGGTCGACGCGGTCGCGGAGCCCGATGACGATTCCCGCGGCGAGCCCGGCCTCCGGCTCGGGGAGCGCCGCGGCGAGCGCATCACCGGCCGCTCGCCGCAGCGCCTCGAGCCGTGCCCCGGGGTCATCGTCCCGGCCGATGACCGTCAGGGATCGCGATCGAATCGTGCCCGCCACGCCGACCCGGCGGAGGTAGTCGCCGTACGGTCCCTCCGGCGGCGCCTCGACGCGGCCGTCGACCCGGACCTCGTCGCCGGGCTCGATCGCCGGGAACCGAGGCAACGTCGCAGCGACGGCGATCGGCGGAAGTTCACGCTGGGGTTCGGGCCGTTCCGATCGGCGGCCCGGGTCGAGCTGGAGTGTCGCGACTTGCGAACCGTCGCGCGGCGAGGAGATCGTGGTCACGGTGGCGATCCATGGCCCGGAGCCATCCGGCAGGCCTGGGAGGCTCGCTGGTGACGTCGCCGTGAGGGCGAGTCGCAGCGCGATCGCGAGCGTCCCGACCGCGATCGGGGCGAGCACGCGCACCGGCGGCGCCCGCAGCAACCAGCGCCTGCTCGCTCCTGGCGCCGCGCCCGGTCCGCTCGTTCCGTCGGCGGTGCCGGCTCGTCGCTTGGCGGTCCCTCCGCCGCCGCCGGCGCCCGCGGCGCGCCCCGCGACGGCGACGCCGAACGCCGAGGCGAGCAGCACGAGCGACGCCGGGTCCAGACCCGTGCCGAGGAGGCTCGCGATCGTCGCTCCAATCGCGAGCCAGGCGGTCCCGGTCATCGCCGCCGTGTCTCCACGATCAGCCGACCGTGACGAGCGTCTTGATCCGGTCGAACAGCGCGGCGCCGACGAGCTTGCGCGACCGCAGATCGTCGACCGAGGTGAACGGCTGCTCCGCGCGCGCCGCGACGATCTTGCCCGCCGTCACCGGCCCGATCCCGGGCAGCGCGTCCAGCTCCGCCTCCGTCGCGCGGTTGAGGTCGACCGGGGCAACGCCCCCAGTGCCGGAAGCGCCCGAAGCGCCGGCCGTGCCGCTGGCCGTCCCCCCGAGGGCCCCGCCGCTCCCGCCGCTCCCGCCGCTCCCGCCGGACGAAGGGTCGTCGCGCGACGGCACCACGACCTGGTCGCCGTCGCGAAGCAACGCTGCGAGGTTCAGGACCTGGCCGACCCGCTCCGTGGCCACCCGTGGTCCGTAGCCGCCCGCCGCGGCGATCGCGTCACCGATCCGTGCCCCAGCGGCCAGCCGGACGACGCCCGGATGCAGCACCGCGCCCTGGACGTCCACGACGAGGAGCGCAGGTTCCGGCCGCCCCGACGCCGGACCGGTCGAGGCGTCCGCGAAGCTGGCGCCGCTGACGTCCACGGCCCCGCCGGAACCGGTTGCAGCGACGACGAACGCGATGACGGCAAGCACGGCAGCAACCGCGAACGCCACTACCGGCAGGAGCCGGCGCTGGATCGGGGCGTCGTTCGCCGCCGACTGCGTGCCGCCTTCAGGTCCCGGCGAGGCCAGCTCGGTTTCCAGGACACGCCATTCCGCCGGAGAACGGCCCATCGATCCTCCACCGGCGGGCGGAGCCCGTGAGCGTTGCGGCGCTCGCGGACATGACGACGCCCCGCGACGTTGGGGGCACTTCCGACGTCGGCGGGGCGTCTGGGCGGACCGTAGCAACGGCCGCTTATCCGGCGATTATCTCCGGGGCTGGTCCCGCGGAGCCCTCAGGTCAATGCGGCGCGGCGACTCGTTGCGGTACGGTGGCTCGCTGCGGCGCGGCCGCCCGTTGCGCGACCGCTCGATCGTCCGCGGCGCGCGCGATCGCGATCGCCGTCCGCGCGACCAATCGCCGGATCGGCCCCACGTCCGAACGGCCGGCGTTCGCGAGTGCCGCCAGCCGTGCGCGGTCCGCCTCCGCCGAGCGCTGCCGGGCGAGATCGAGGGCGAGAAAGAGGTAGTAGCTCTGCATGATGCGTGGTCTCCTGGGACGACCGGCGCCGTCCGGCTCCCGTCAGTGGATGGGCCAGCCGCGGTGCTCGTCGGGCGTCGCTTCCCGGCTGTCCACGCCCCAGCGGAGCGCGGCGAGGTCGAGTCCGACGAGGCCGACGAGGATCACGGTGATCGTGGCAAGGAACTCCATCGTGGGCCTCCAGGTGAGCGACGTAACCGGTATCGAATGTCTTTGTGGTTACGTCGTTACAGTACCGACTTGCGCGTAACCTGTCAAGCGATCTAGAGTGGTTAGGTGAACGCCACGACCAGCCACGGACCCGCAGCGAACGACCACGTCCACGACGAGGTTCCCCTCGACACCGCCTTCGACTTCCTGAACACGCTGGAGCTCGAGAACGGTGCACTCGTCGAGCGGTTGGCGAGCTTCGGCGTGGCTGCCGATTGGTTCGCCGAGCACGGCGTCGCCGAACGGGATGCGATCCTGGAGCTCGGGGCGGACGAGCAGCGGGCCCGTGGCCTGCTCCGCCGGATCGTCGGGACGCGGACCGCGCTCCGCGACGTCGCCCACGCCGTTGCCCACGAGGAGCCACCGGAGGCGCGAGCCGTCGACGAGGTGAATCGCGCCCTTCGGTCGCGGGCGCGCGTCGAGCTCGTTGCCGCGGAGGACGGCGTCCGCCTAGGCCACAGTCACGTCGGCGATACCGTCGACGACGTCCTGGCCCGCATCGCCGAGCCGATCGTCCGGGAGATCGGCAACGGCCACGACGACCGGATCCGCATCTGCGCCAACGACACGTGTCGCTGGATCTTCTACGACGAGTCGCGCTCCGGCCTGCGTCGCTGGTGCGACATGGCGACGTGCGGCAACCGGGCGAAGGCGCGCCGGCATCGCGAGAAGCAGCGCCAGACGGAGGATCCGGCTGCCGCAAGCTGATGGATCCGCGGCCGGGGCATCCCGCGGCGCCGCGACCAGAGGACTAGCCGGGGAGCTGCTCCCACTCGACCCAGCGACTGCCGTCCCACCAGCGGTGCCAGGTCCGGCCGTCCCGGCCGATGGCCCAGACATCGAGCCGGTCCGCCGACCACGACGAGGCCGCCGCTCCCAGAGCCGGATCCAGCTCGCCGCCGAGTGATTCCCAGTCGTGCCAGCTCGTGCCGTCCCAGTAGCGGTTCCAGAGCGCCCCGTCGGCGAAGACGGCGAAGACCTCCATCCGGTCCACCGCCCAGGCCGTGACACCCGGCGTCCCGATCAGCGATCCCCCGAGCGACTCGGTCGGTCCCCAGCCGTCGTTCGAGAAGATCGCGTGGAGCAGGTCGCCGTCCGGGCCCACCCAGAACCGGTCGATCCGGCCTTCGCCCCACGACACCGCGGCGATTCCGGCCGTCGGTCGGGGCAGCCCCTCGGCGAACCCGAGCCGTTCCACGTGCGGCATCCTCAGCCCTCCGGGCGTGCGGCGAGCTCGGCGCGGATCACCGCCACGACGGGCGCAGCCGACGCCATCTCCACCGAACGGATCTTCACGTGTCGGATCCGCTTGCCCGTCCCCTCGATGATTCCCGCTGGGTCCGGCAGATCCGCGCCATCCGCGAGCTGCAGGTTCACGTGCTCCTTGTGGGCGATGATCGCGAACAGCAGGCCACGGATCTTCATCGACCGCCCGAAGGCGATCAGCTTGTTGCCGAAGTCGACCTGTTCGATCGCTTCCGGAAACTCCGCGTGGATCGTCGCCCGAAGGGCGCGCTCGATCGCCTGGATCTCCGGCGCGTGCTCGCCGAGCAGGCGGTCGACGTCCGCTTCGAGCCGCTGACGCTCGGCGCCGCTGTCCGCGCCCGGCTTGTCGAGCTGGACGGTCATCAGTCCGGGTTCTGGACGACGACGTTCACGAGCCGGCCGCCACCCGCGAGGATGACGCGCGTCGGCTCCCGTCCGGCGAGCACGGCCTGGACCCGCTCGCTCGCGAGCGCCAGCCGTTCCAGATCCTCGGAGGCGACATCTGCCGGAACGGTGATCCGGTCGCGGAGCTTGCCGTTCACCTGGACCGGGACCTCGCGCGTCGCCTCGACGACGGCCGCCGGGTCGACGTCCGGCCAGCGGGCCGTGTGGATCGACGACCACGCCTCGCCACGCTCCGCGGCGCGCCGGGCCCACAGCTCCTCGGTGATGTGCGGCGCGGCCGGCGCGAGCATCAACAGCGCGAGCCGGACGGCCTCGTCCCATTCCTCGCTCCCCGCCACCGCCGTCCCGCGGTAGCGCATGAGGAGGTTCGCGAGCTCCATCAGCTTCGCGATCATCGTGTTGAAGTGGAACGCCTCGTAGTCGGCGCTGACGTCGCGCAGGGTCCGATGCGCCGCCTGGCGGATCGCCAGTCGCGCGGCTGCCTCGTCCGTGCCGTCCGGCAGCGCTCCGGCGTTCGGGTCGCCAGGCTCCTGACCGTGGGGATCCAGGGTGATCGTCCAGATCCGGTTCAGGAACCGGTGGACTCCACCGATCCCGGTCGGGCTCCACGGCCCGCCCTGATCCCACGGTCCCATGAACATCAGGAACAACCGGACGGTGTCGGCGCCGTACCGGGCGACGAGGTCGTCCGGGTCGACCGTGTTGCCGCGCGACTTCGACATCCGCTCGCCGTCCATGCCCAGGATCTGGCCCTGGTTGAACAGCCGCCGGAACGGCTCGCTCTGGTTCACCAGCCCGATGTCGCGCATCATCCGCGTCCACTCCCGCGAATACAGCAGGTGCATGACCGCGTGCTCCGCGCCGCCGGTGTACTGGTCGACCGGTGTCCACCGCTCGACGAGGGCGGGATCGATCGGGCCGCCGGTCTTCTCCGGCGAGAGGTAGCGATACCAGTACCAGGACGAGTCCACGAACGTGTCCATCGTGTCGGTCTCGCGACGCGCCGGGCCGCCGCACTTCGGGCACTCCACGTTCAGGAAGGACTCGTCGCGGGCGAGCGGGTTCTCACCGCTGCCGCGGTAGTCGACGGTGTCGGGCAGGCGGACCGGCAGGTCCTCCTCGGGCACGGGGACGATGCCGTCGTCCGGGCAATAGATCACGGGGATCGGCGTTCCCCAGTACCGCTGACGGCTGATCAGCCAGTCGCGCAGTCGGTACGTCACCGACGCGCTGCCCTTGCCCTCGGCCTGCAGGGCGCCGACGATCGCCGCGCCACCCTCGTCGGTGGCGAGGCCCGTATAGGGGCCGCTGTTGACGAGCCGCTCGTCCGCGGCGTGGGCGATGTACGCCCCGTCGCCGACGTCGCGGTCCTCGTCGCCGGGCGCCGCGACGACGCGCCGGATCGGCAGCCCGTACTTCACCGCGAACGCGTAGTCGCGCTCGTCATGGGCGGGGACGGCCATGATCGCGCCCGTGCCATACCCGCCGAGGACGTAGTCGGCGACGAAGATCGGGAGGCGCTCCCCGTTGATCGGGTTGATCGCCTCGGCGCCGATCGCCACGCCGGTCTTCTCGCGATCGGTCGACAGCCGGTCGATCTCGGTCCGGGCCGCCGCCTGTGCGAGGTAGGCCTGGACCTCGTCGCGGCGCTGCGGTGCGGTGAGCTCCGCGACGAGCGGGTGCTCCGGCGCGAGCACCATGAAGGTCGCTCCGTAGAGCGTGTCCGGTCGCGTCGTGAAGACCCGCAGCTCGTGGCCGCCGGGATGGTGCGCGGCGGGTGCGGTCTCGAAGACGATCTCGCCACCCTCGCTCCGGCCGATCCAGTTCGTCTGCATGACCCGGATCGGGTCCGGGAAGTCGATCCCGGAGAAGTCCAGCAACTCGTCCGCGTACTTCGTCACGCGCAGATACCACTGGGCGAGGTCGCGCTTCTCGACCTTTGCTCCGCAGCGCCAGCAATGCCGGTCAGCGCCCTCGACCTGCTCGCGCGCGAGCGTCCCGTCGTTCGGGCACCAGTCGACCGGTGACGTCTTGCGATAGGCGAGCCCGGCCTCCAGGAACTTCAGGAAGAACCACTGGTTCCAGCGGTAGTACTGGGGATCCGCGGTGACGACCTCGGCCTCCCAGTCGAAGCTCGCCCCCATCGACCGCAGCTGCCGCCGCATGTTGTCGATGTTCGACATCGTCCAGTCGCGCGGGTTGATGTTGTTCTTGATGGCGGCGTTCTCCGCCGGCAGCCCGAAGGCATCGAACCCCACCGGCAGGAAGACGTTCTCGCCGTGCATCCGGTGGAACCGGGCGATCGCGTCGGTCGGCGTCTTGATGTACCAGTGGCCAATGTGGAGGTCGCCCGACGGATACGGGTACATCGTCAGCAGGTAGAACTTCGGCCGGGTCGTGTCCTGGAGATCCGTCCGGTAGAGCCCGAGCTCCGCCCAGCGCTGCTGCCAGCGCGGCTCGATCGAGGCGGGGTCGTACCGCTCGATCCGGGTCCGTTCGGTTGTGGGTGACGTGTCCTGGACGGTCATCGGCTCGCGTGCTCTGGCGGTGCTGATACGACAAACCCCTCGCCGCCGGCGAGGGGTCGTGGGTGGTCGGCGCGTCAGAAAATTGGTGGAGCTAAGGGGATTCGAACCCCTGACCTTCTGAATGCCATTCAGACGCTCTCCCAGCTGAGCTATAGCCCCACGCCGGAGCCGGAACGATAGCACGGGCGGCGATCGCCGAGCCACCGTCGGGCGTGTCGCGCGGACCGTCAGCAGCCGGGCGGCCGGCCCGCGCGGCGCCGGCGCCCGCGCAGCGCTGACGCGGCCCCACGTCCGACCGTCGCCGATGGTCACCGGCCTGCACCGGCCCGATTCGCACCCGACTCCATCGAACCCGACCAACTTCGGGGTGCCGCCGTGCACCGAGGTCCCAGGACCATCGGGGTATCCTCCCGGTCTGGGTGCGTGGCGCCGCCGTCGGCGATCCGGCCCAATGTCATCGCACCGCGTCGCGTCAGGTCAGGGGAGGGCTCCCATGTCGCTGCTCCGTCGAGTCGAACGGGCGCAGCAGGCCGCCGAGCTTGCGCGGCGCGAGCGGGAGCAACCGGCCTCCGGCTCCGAGGCGATGGTTCCGGTCATGGCGCCGACGCCACCGGCCCCGCCGCCGATGCCGATGTACCAGCCGGCCCAGGCGGCCGGCCGTGCATCCGCCCGCGAGGATCTGCTCCGGGAGATCCGGCTCCGTCTCCAGGCCGAGGTCATCAGCGCCTTCGACGTCCTGCTCGACGGCGAGCCCGAGGAGATCCAGACGCGGATCGAAGGGATCGTCGACCGGACGATCGCACTCCACGGGTTTGCGGTGACCCGGCTCGAGCGCGATCGACTCGTCTCCGAGATGGCCAACGACGTGACCGGCTTCGGGCCGCTGGAGCCACTCCTCAAGGACGAGTCGATCACCGAGGTGATGGTCAACGGTCCGCAGCACATCTACATCGAGCGGAACGGCAAGATCCAGCGGGTCAACACGACGTTCCTCAACGACGAGCACGTCCTCCGGGTGATCGACCGGATCATCACCCCGATGGGCCGCCGGATCGACGAGATGAGCCCCCGCGTCGATGCCCGCCTGCCCGATGGCTCGCGCGTCAACGCGATCATCGAGCCGCTCTCGCTTGTCGGGCCGGTGATCACGGTCCGGAAGTTCTCGACCCGGCCGTTCACGGTCGACGACCTGATCCGATTCGGCACCGCGACCCCGGAGATGTTCGACTTCCTCCGCTGCTGCATCGAGGCCCGGCTGAACCTGTTCGTCTCCGGCGGGACGGGCTCCGGCAAGACGACAACGCTGAACGTCCTCTCGTCGTTCATCCCGAACGACGACCGGATCGTGACGATCGAGGACGCGGCCGAGCTGCAGCTCCGCCAGGACCACGTCGTGACGCTCGAGTCGCGGCCGCCGAACCTGGAGGGCGAAGGCGAGATCACGATCCGTCACCTGCTCCGGAACGCGATGCACATGCGGCCGGACCGGATCATCGTCGGCGAGTGCCGCGCCGGCGAGGCGCTGGACATGCTCCAGGCGATGACGACGGGCCACGACGGCTCGCTCTCCACGGGCCACGCGAACAGCCCGAAGGACATGCTCCGCCGGCTCGAGACGATGGTCCTGATGACCGGCTACCAGCTCCCGCTTCGGGCGATCCGCGAGCAGATGGCGTCCGCCGTCGACCTGATCGTCCACACCGCCCGGCTCCAGGACGGCAGCCGCAAGATCGTGAACATCACCGAGGTCTTCGGGATCGAGGACGACGAGATTCTCACCCAGGACATCTTCGCGTTCGAGCAGACGGGTGTCCGGGACGGCAAGATCGAAGGCGAGCTCCGGCCGACGGGCGTCCGTCCCACGTTCATGGGCCAGTTCGAGAAGGCGGGCGTGAAGCTGCCCGAGGGCGACTTCGGCATTCCGGCGGAGGACGTCCGCTCGGGTCCGCCGCGGCCCTTGAAGAGTCGCTGGGGTGGCGGCCCGAAGCGCGAGACGGACGCCGCGGTGCTGCCGCTCGGGTTCGGCGAGCCGGTCGTCGCCGGCGGGATGATCTACCTCTCCGCGATCGGCCCCGTGGACCCGCAGACCGGCCGCGTCCTCGGCGCCTCCACGAAGGAGCAGACGCGCCAGAGCCTGACCAACCTGAAGGCCCGGCTCGAATCCGCCGGCAGCTCGCTCGACAAGGTCGTCTGGGCGAACTGGTCCCTGCGCGACCCGACCGAGTTCGACTCGTTCAACGAGGAATGGAACCGCTGGTTCCCCGCAGGCGGACCGGTCGGCCAGGCGACGCTGATGTCGCCGCTCCAGCGCCGGGCCGGCTTCCGGGTCGCGCTCGGGGTGATCGCCAGAGCCTGACGGCGTCGGGCCGGGAAGGCGCAGCCGCGCCGGGATGCGGCGGGCCGCGGCAGGCGAACCGCGCACATCCGGCCGATGGTGTGGCACCCTCTCCGGGATGCGCTTCACGACGACGGTCCGTCAGGCCTCGAAGACCGCGACGGGGATCCGTGTCCCGGACGATGTCCTCGCCGGGCTGAACGCCGGCAAGGCGCCGAAGGTCAGCGTCACGATCAACGGCTACACGTACCGAAGCAGCATCGCCACCGTGAACGGCGAGCCGATGATCGGCGTCAGCGAGGTGACCCGCACCGCGACCGGCGTCCGCGGTGGGGACACCGTCGAGGTCGACGTCGAGCTGGACACCGCTCCTCGCGCGGTCGAGGTGCCACCGGACCTGGCCGCGGCGCTCGACGCCGAACCGGCGGCCCGCGCGACGTTCGATGGGCTGTCGTACAGCAATCAGCGGTTCTGGGTCGAGCCGATCGCGGCCGCAAAGAGCGACGAGACGCGCGCGCGGCGGATCGAGAAGGCGATCGCGACCCTTCGCGAGGGCCGGGCGCGCTGAACGGCTTGCCCTTCGCCTACGTCCTGCGTCACTCGCCCCGGTCGCGGCACCTCCGGATCACGATCGACCCCGAGCTGGGCCTCGTCGTGACGGTTCCGCCGCGAACGCGTCGCGGCTGGGCCCGACCGGAGGGCCGGATCGAGGCATTCCTGCTCGAGCGACAGCCGTGGATCGCGCGACATCTCGACCGCCGCGCCAACGAGCGGGCCGAGCTTGCCGCGCGCGGGGGTCTCGCCGATGGGGCGACGATCCGCTTCCGGGGCGAAATGCACACGCTCAGGGTGACCACGACGACCGCGACCCGGTCGAGCGTCGCGCGCGTGGTCACCCCGGATGCGTTCGAGCTCCGCGTCACGCTGGCCGGCCGCGACGCCGAACGGCTCGACCGGGTGCTCGACGGCTGGTTCCGCGGCCAGGCGCGGGTCGCGATCGAGGCAACCGTCAACGACCACGCCGCGGCGCTGGGCGTCCAACCGAGCGCCCTCTCCCTGCGCGATCCCCGCAGCCGGTGGGGGAGCGCCTCGCGCGAAGGGCGCCTGATGTTCAGCTGGCGGCTCGTCCTCGCCCCGCCGGAGGCGCTCGAGACCGTCGTCGTCCACGAGCTCGCCCATCTCCGGGTGTTCGGCCACGGGCCGGCCTTCTGGCGCGTCGTGGCGTCGCGCCGCCCGGACCATCTCACCTGGCGACGGTGGCTCCGGTCCCACTCGCTGGAGCTCCACGCGGCCCTGCGCCCGGATCTCGCGGCAGCCCCGCGTCCGGCCGCCGAGCCGCTCGGCCTTCCCGCGTCAGCCGGCTGACGTCTCCGGCCTGAGACCCGCCCACTCGAGGATCGCGGCGGCGATCTCCGGCACCGTCCGGCCGTCGACGTCGACGATCTGGTCCGCGACGGACGCGTAGAGCGCCGAGCGATCCGCCGCCCGTGACGCGAGCCACGCCTCATCGACCGCGTCCGCTCGACGCCCCGCGCCGCGGTCGATCCGTTCCCGGAGCGTGGAGGGTTCGGCCCGCAGCCAGACGACCCAGCCGCTCGTCGGAAGCCGCGCGAGGAGCGCGGGGTCGTCGACGACCGAGCCCGCGGCGGTCAGGACGGCGGGCGGCGAACGATCGACGCCGGCAACGAACGCCGTCCGCTCCGCCTCATGGAGCGCGTCCTCGCCGTCGTCCCGGAAGATCGCCGGCCCGTCACGGCCGGTCGTCGCCAGCACGAGCGTGTCGTTGTCGAGCATCGGCCAGCCGAGCTCCGCGGCAAGGGCACGCCCGACCGTCGTCTTGCCCGAGCCCATCATCCCGATGAGCACGATCCGGGCTGGTCGATCCATCTCGACATTGTCGTCGCGCGCGCCGCCGGTCGGCGCCTCGTCAGCGGGCGTGAGCCTTGTCGTTGGATCCGCTCGGGCTCGTGGACGGCACGGCCAGCGCGAGGGCTCCGGCGATGATCCCCGCCAGAGCGAGGACGATCCGGACCGTGTCCGACGGCGTGATGCCGTTCACTGCGTCGAAGCTCAACAATCCAGGCCCGGTCAGGCCGATCGCGAGCGCCCCCGTCGCCAGGGCGAGGGGAAACTCGATGCCGGATGCCTTGTTCCAGAAGCCGTTCGGGGCGTGGACCTTCGCGATGATCACGACGGACTGGGCGAGCAGGATGGCGGTGGCGAGCGGCGTCAGGATCCCGAGCGCGAGAAAGGAGCCGCCGACGATCTCGGCGCCGACCGAGAGGACGCCGAACAGGCCGGTCGGCCGGAAGCCCATCCGGCCGAGCGCGTTCTGCCAGCCGACCCAGCCCGGACCGCCCCACCAGCCGAACGCCTTCTGGGCGCCGTGCGCGGCAAAGGTCAGGCCGACCGCGAACCGGAGCACGAGCAATCCGAGGTCTGAAGCACCCACGGGCCCGATGGTCGGGCGACGCCGAATCCCGACGCTCGTGCCGCGGACAGGCGGCGATTGAGATTCCGTTGCAGAACCCCGATCGCGGAGAGCGGCTCAACGGGCGGGCAGCGGGCCAGCCGCGGCGCTCACATCGCCGATCGGGAAGGTGGTGGAGATGAGGGGACTCGAACCCCTGACCCCCGCGATGCGAACGCGGTGCTCTCCCAGCTGAGCTACATCCCCACGCCGATCGCCCCAGCCGCGCAGCGGCTGATCCTGGCCGACGGGTCCCGAAGTGTAGCACGGGGTCTCGCGGCCTCCGGCCGCCCGTTACCCTCCCGCGGATGTCGATCGGACTCACCCTCGGGCTCATCGCCGCCGCCTGCTGGGGCTCCGTCGACGTCTCCGCCGCGTTCGCCGGGCGCCGCCTGGGCAGCCTCCGCGTGGCGGCGGTCGTCCAGCTGACGAGCATCATCGCGATCGTCGTCCTGTGCATGATCCGGTCCACAGGCCTGCCGGCGCAGCCGGGCGATACCTGGTCCTCGGCGGTCAACGGGATCGTCGCCGCGGGTGCGTACCTGTCGTTCTTCACGGCGCTCCGGATCGGACCGGTCTCGGTGGTCAGTCCGGTTGTCGCCGCGTACGGCGGCGTGACGGTGCTGCTCGCGGTCCTCCTCCGCGGCGAGACGCTGACGCCGCTCCAGGCCGCGGGCGCCGCGCTCGCGACCGGCGGGGTCGTGCTGACCGGGCTCATCTCGGAGGGTGGGTTGCGCGGGACGCGGCTCGTCGGCCGTGGCGTGGTCCTGTCGCTCATCGCGATGGCCTGCTTCGCGATTCTCACGATCGGCCTGTCCGGCCCGATCCGGAGCGCCGGCTGGCTGCCGGTCCTCCTCGCCTCGCGGCTCGCGAACGCCGCGACGATCTGGGTGATCCTCGGCGCCGTGCTCGGCTCGCATGCGTCCGCTGCCGGGCCGCTGCTTGCGCCTGCCGTGGACCGGCGGCCGATCTCCCGCCGCGTCGCGGTCGCGGCGGCGATCGTCGGCGGCCTGCTCGACATTGCCGGCTTCGTCGCGTTCGCGATCGGGCTCGAACAGGCGCCGACGTGGATCGTCGGTCTCGCCAGCTCCTTCGGGCCGGTCGTCAGCGTCGTGGTCGCGGTCGCGCTCTGGGGCGAGCGCCTGCAGCGGAGCCAGTGGGTGGGCCTCGGCGGGATCGCCGCGGGGCTGATCGCGGTGGCGCTCCCCTGAGGGCTTGAGGGGACGTGCGCGCTGGCGCCCGACGGTCAGGCGGGGAGCCGGAACCAGAACCGGGTCTGGCCGTCCGCCGAATCCGCGCCGACCGAGCCGCCGCCGGCCTCGACGAGCTGCTTGACGATCGCCAGGCCGATCCCGGCACCGCCTCGGGCGCGGTCGCGCGACTTCTCGACCCGATAGAACCGCTCGAACACGCGGGCAAGGTCGGCGTCGGGGATCGGCTCCGAGGTGTTCGCAATCGACACGAGGAGGTCCGCCGGGTGGCGCTCGCCGCGGATCGTGACCGTGCCGCCGCTCGGCGTGTACCGGACGGCATTCGAGAGAAGGTTCGCGAGGACCTGGGCGAGGTGGTCCGGGTTCGCGCGAGCCGGCAGGCTCGCGGGGACGACGACGTCGAGACGGAGCCCGGCCCGATCGAAGGCCGGCTGGGCGAGATCGACCGCCGATCGGATCGCGGCCGCGAGATCGACCGGCTCGAGGGCCGGTGCGGTGATCGCGGCATCACCTTCGGCGAGCGCGTCGAGCGAGCGGGAGAGCCGGACGAGCCGATCGACCTCCTCGTGCAGCGATTCGAACGTCGATCGATCGCCAGTGATGACGCCGTCCCGCAGCGCCTCCAGGTAGCCCTGCAGGTTCGTCAGCGGCGTCCGCAGCTCGTGGGCGGCATTCGCGATGAAGTCGCGCCGCATCCGCTCCTGCTCCTCGAGGCTCATCGCCATCTGATTGAACGAGTCCGCGAGGCTGGCGATCTCCTCGGGTCCCTCGCGGGGGACGCGGGCGGCGTAGTCGCCGTCGGCGATCCGGCGAGCGGCCGCGCCGACATCGCGCAGCGGCTTCGCGAGCATCCGGCCGAGGAAGGCGGCGAGTCCCACGCTCGCCAGCGCGGCGACGACGACGGCGGCGATGACGACGGTCGTCACCGAGGCGTCGTACATCGCCCGGGCATGGGCGGCGGAGTCGCCCGCCTTCATCATCAGGTCCGTGAACACCTGACCGCCGACGACGAGCACGCCGAGCGCGAGGATCACGAGGCCGACGCCCGCGGCGAGCAGCGCGGCGAGGGCGATGCGGGTGGCGATCCCGCGCTGGCGCAGGTGGCTCACGTCCGCCTCGCCTGCGGGGTGGCGACCCCGCCCGCGGCGGCGGGCCGTGTCTCGTTCGACCCGCCCTCGGTGATCGGCGCCGACCGGTAGCCGGCGCCGCGCACGGTGGCGACATACCTCGGCGCGTCCGGGTCGTCGCCGAGCTTGTCGCGCAGCCGCCGGATGTGGACGTCGATCGTCCGGTCGAGCACCTCCGCCTCGTCGGCACCCCAGACGGCGTCCAGCAGCTGATCGCGACTCAGCACGCGCCCGTCGGCTTCGAGCAGGGTCTGGAGCAGGCGGAACTCGACGTGCGTGAGCTGGACCCGCGATCCGCCGACGGTGACGTCGTGCCGGGCAGCGTCCAGGACGAGGTCGTTGTGCTGGATGGCGCCGCGCGTGGGCGTGGCCGCCGCGTCACCGCCGAGCGGTGATGCGTCTCGTGCCATCGGGGGAGGCGTTGCCCGGCGGAGGATCGCCTTGACCCGGACGACGAGCTCGGCGGGCGAGAACGGCTTCGGCAGGTAGTCGTCCGCACCATCCTCGAGCCCGGCGATCCGATCAACCGTCGTCCCGCGCGCCGACAGGACGAGAATCGGCGTGGCGGCGACGGCCTCGTCGCGACGGACCGCCCGGATCACGGCGCGGCCGTCGAGCTCGGGAAGCATCAGGTCGAGGACGACGAGCGCGGGCTCATGCTCCTCGATCGCGGCGAGCGCGGCCGGACCGTCGGCGGCGGTGACGACCCGGTAGCCCTCGCGCTCCAGGTAGGTCCGGACGAGCCGGACGATCTTCGCGTCGTCGTCGACGACCAGAACGGGCCGATCGGGGAGGGGCGGCGGCTGCATCGTGAGCATCATGGCCGACCGTACGCCGCCGCGGTGACGAAGCGGTGACGAGCGGCGGGTGTTCGCGGCCGCGCCGGCCGCCGATTTCATTGACGAGATCGAACAGATGTTCTAGTCTGGCCGTCCGATGGCGAGCCTCTCCCCGGACGTGTCGGCGGCTCTGGCGTCCCTCCAGACGCGGTGGGGTGCGGCAGCTCCGCGGGTCGTCGGTGCGCTCGCGACGGTGCCCCTTCCGGTGGAGCCGCCGGACGACCCACCCGAGCTCGCTCCCTCTCCGGCGGGCGAACCGCGAACCGGCGTCGAGCGGGTCGTCCGGACCGGCTTTCCGGCGCTGGACGCCATCGTCGGACCCGGCGGCCTGCCGCGCAGCGCGAGCGTCGCCCTCCGCGGCGCGCCGAGCTCCGGCGCGACGACTCTCGCCCTCCGGCTCGTCGCGGAGGCACAGGCAGACGGCGCGATCGTCGCCTGGCTGGACGTTGCCCAGGCACTGGATCCGGTCGAGGCGGCCGCTCGCGGCGTCGCGCTCGATTGGCTGATCGTGCTGACGCCGGCGTCGCTCGACGAAGGACTGTCGATCGCGGGGATGCTCCTCGCCGCCCGCTCCGTGGACGTCCTCGTGATCGACCTGCCGCCACGGCCGAACGCCGGCACGACGCCGGCGAACGTGGCGGATCGGCTCCGTCGTCTCGCGGCGCTCGCCCGCCGCGCGGAGACGCTCCTCGTCGCGCTGGAGCCTCCCGGATTGGTCGCCGGTCTCGCGACCGCGGTCGCCGAATCGACCGGCCTCCGGCTCGAGCTCCAGCGTCGGAGCTGGATCCGGCTCGGCCGCGATGTCGTCGGCCAGCGAACGGAGGCGCTCGTCGCCCGGACCCGCTACGGACCGCCGGGCAGACGGGCGGAGCTCCGGATCCTCTACGCGGAGGGCGGCGAACGGGATCGTTGCCTCCGTCGCCCGGACCTCCTTCACGAGGAGGCGACCGAATCCCTCGCCACCCCGAGCCTTGCCGCCCCCATCGGCACCCGCGACCCACGGACCTCCACCCATGCGACTCCTCCACCTCTACTGGCCGCATCTCCCGATCCGGCTCGCTCGCGCCCGCCACTCCGACTCGTTCCCGACGGACCGGCCGGTGATCCTGGGCGGCCAGCCGTGGACGGACGGGACGGTGATCGACGCCGATCCGGCGGCCCGGGCGCTCGGCGTCCGACGCGGGATCCCGCTCGCGAGCGCGCACCGGCTCGCCCCTGAGGCGACGTTCCTCGATCCGGAGCCCGAGGAGGACGCTGCTGCGCTCGAGACGGCGTTCGAGACGCTCGCCCGGTTCAGCCCCGGCCTCGCCGGCACGACGGACCCGGCCGATCCGGCCTTCGGGCTGATCGAGGTCCACGCCGACGGGCTGGACCGGTTGTGGGGGCCGGAGCCCTTGCTCGTCGAGCGGCTCGTCGAGGCGCTCGCCGCGGTGGACAGCCACCGTGCCCTGCCCGGAGCCCCTCGCCCGGGGATTGCCGGAACCCGCTTCGCGGCTACCGTCGCGGCCGGTCATGCCGAGCCCGCCGTCGCCCGTGTCGTCGAACCGGAGGGCGATGCCCGCTTCCTCGCCCCACTGCCCGCGTCGCTCCTGACATCGGATCCCGACGTCCGAGCGCGGCTTGCCCGGTTCGGGCTCCGCCGGATCGGCGCGGTCGCCGAGCTGCCGCGGTCCGCGCTCGTGGCCCGGTTCGGAGCCGAGGGCGAGCGGCTCCACGCGCGGGCACGCGGTCAGGAGCTCGAGCCGTTTCGCCCGCGACGTGCCCCCGAGCGCCTGGCGCTTGCCCTGCCGATCGACCCGCCGGTCGCGGAGACGGAGTCGCTCCGGTTCGTCCTCCATCGGCTGGCCGCCGCGCTGGCGAGCCAGATCGAGGCGCGCGGGATGGCAGCGGCGCGCGCTCATCTCGGGCTGACCCTCGACGTCACGTTCGCCGTCGCGGGAACGCCAGCGGAGCTCGCCGTCGAGCAGCGCTTTCCGGAGCCCACCTCGGACGCGGATGCGATCGAGCGGCTCCTCCTCGCCCGTCTCGAGCGGACCCCGCCGCCGGCTCCGGTGGAGCGGATCGCGCTGGAGCTCGCGGGGGTCGAGCCGGCGGTCGGTCAGCAGCTCCCGCTGTTCGTGCCGCAGGCGGCCAGGACCTCGCGGCTCGGCTGGCAGCTCGCCCGTCTCGCGCTGACCTTCGGGGAGGATCGCGTTCGACGCGTCGCGATCAACGATCCCGAGGCGCCGCTCCCGGAGCGTCGCTGGAGCTGGCGGACGTGACGGACGTGAGGGACGGGGATCCGGGGCCGCGCGCGGCGGACGCGGCCAGGAGACAGCGGTGACGCGGCTGCTCCGCGAGCACCCGGAGATCGGCGTCGAGCTGGACCCGGCTGGACGGCTCGTCGCGATCGCCTGGAATGGCCAGCGCGAGCCGGTCGAGGTCTGCAACAGCTGGCGCGTCGCGGAGTCGTGGTGGCGGGAGCCGATCGAGCGGGACTACTGCAAGGTGGTCGGCCGGCGCTGGCTGGCGCTCGTGTACCACGACCGCGTCGCCGGCACGTGGCACCTCGAGCGGCTGTACGACTGAGGATCTCTCAGCCGCCGCCGCAGCCCGATCCGCCGAGCGACGCCCCGAGCAGGAGCATCGGGAGGACGACGAGGATCACCACCAGCATCAGGAGCCGAATGCCCGCGCGGGTCGGCGACGAATCCGAGTCGGGCCAGGGATCGGATGCCAGCGGGTCGTTCACCCGATCGGTGCTCCCAGCATCACGGTCACAGCGAGGAGGAGACCGAAGAGGGCCACCACGAAGGCAAGGGCCTGAAGATCGTCACTGGAGCGCGTGGTTCGGTGCTGCACGCCATCACCCCTGAACGGACCGGGAGCAGCCGGTCGTGAAACCATGGACGACGGCCGTTCAGGAGTTGTTACCGGGACGTCACCGATGTGATGCCGTATCGGGAGCCTTGCATCGCCGGTGGGGCGGCGACGGATCGAGGCGGGTCGAGCCGTCAGTGCGGGACGGAGTTCACCGATCCGAGCACGAGGAGGACCACACCAGCGACAAGAACGGCCGTGAGGACGATCGCGCCCGCGACATCGCGGGCTCTGGCATGCACCGATCGTGTCTCCCGTGCGATCAGCTGGACGGACAGGCCGCGCCGTACAGCACCGACATGAGGATGCTGCCAGACGCTGGCGTGAAGCGCACCTCGGTCCTGCAACCGGTGGGCGCGCCGGTTGCCTCGAGGACGACGCTGCCGTCCTCGAGCGGGGAGCTGAC
This sequence comes from Chloroflexota bacterium, assembly GCA_042408445.1. Taxonomy (GTDB): domain Bacteria; phylum Chloroflexota; class Limnocylindria; order Limnocylindrales; family CSP1-4; genus CF-46. The sequence continues at coordinate 46,787 of JBHORC010000019.1, read as the reverse complement.
ATCCACCTTCCAGCCCTGGGCCCGCAGGGCCGCCGCGATGACCTTGCTGGCTGCGACGGGATCCAGATTCGAGACGAACACGCCGCTCGCCGCGCTGGTGACCTCGCTCTCGGTCTCATCCGGCAGCTTCGGGAAGGACGGCGGGAGGGTGTCGGCGATCGCTCCGAAGCCTTCGACGTCGGTCGTCGTCCTCGGTGCGTGACTGGCGACGGCGCTGCGGGCGGGACCGCCCGGGCCGCCCGGAACGGGCGTGAGACTGGGCTCTGCCGCGTTCACGCTGGACCCGGGAGCAGACGTCGTGCCGGCGGGCGCTGTCGGGGCAGTCGGGGAGCAGGCAACGATCAGGGTCAGCAGCGCTGCCGTGATCGCGACGACGAAGGAGGCGGCCGGGCGGCGGAGCACGGTCACGCTCGCATGGTAGTCGCGGTGGCCGGAACCGGGGCGCCCGGAATGGAGCCGGCAAACGTGAAGACCGCCGTCGCGCCCCAGCACGACGGCGGTCTCCTGGCCACGAACCCGCTCACCAGGCTCGCAGCAGGTCGGCGTCCGATCCTCGCGATCGCTTGCCGCCCGATTCGTCCCGGGCCCCCAGGCGCAGGACGGTTGTTGGTTCAGCGGAGGACAGCCGCCTGAGCGGCCACCACCGCCGGAAGGAGGACCAGGATGAGGATCAGGGCGGCGAGCACCATGAGCCCCGTCCGGAGCGTGATGGCGAGGAGGCTGGCTGTGTCCCGCTTCATGCGGCTGTAGACGCCGGACGTTGCCCCCGTGTTTCGCGTTCGGGCCACGATTTTCGAACCAGATTCTGGCAGGACTTCCGGTGTCCGTGTGCTCGACAATACTGAACGCATGTTCTATCGTAAACGGTCCCGATGGCAGCCTACGCCGAGCTCCATTGCCACACGAACTTCTCGTTTCTCGACGGTGCCTCGGCACCTGACGAGCTCGCCGAACGAGCGGTCGAGCTGGGGTTGACCGGCCTCGGCATCACGGACCACCAGGGGCTGTACGGCGTCGTCCGGGCGACGACCGCATACGAGGAGGTCGGGCTTCGGCCCATTCTCGGGATCGAGGTGGAGATCCGCGATGCTGCGGCACCGGATCCGGACCATCTCGTCATCCCCGTTCGGCGGCGCGGCCGGCGCGGTGGTCGGAATCGGCGGCCCGACGGGAGCGGAACGGTCACCGGGAGCGGGAGCTGGGCCGGAGGCGGTGGCGCGGGCGGCACGGTCGCGGCTGCGCGCACGCTTACGGGCCCGGACTCCGAAGCCCGAGAGGGCGACCCGGATCGACCGCGGCCGGAACGGACCCGCCTGCCCGGCCACCGCGAGGCGGTCAAGGAGGACGTCCGCGGCATCGGCGAGCGGCAGCGCGGCTCGCATCTCGTCCTGCTCGCCCGCGACGCGATCGGCTACCGGAGCCTGTGCCGCCTCGTCTCGCGGGCGAATCTCGGCGGCACGAAGGCGATGCCCCGCTTCGACCAGGCGCTCCTCGCGGAGCATCGCGAGGGGCTCGTCGCGCTGTCGGGGTGCCGCGAAGGAGAGATTGCGCGGCGGCTGCGAGCCGGCGACCGGGCCGGTGCTCGACTCGCGGCGGAGACCCTCGCCGAGCGGTACGGCCGCGACGGCTTCCATCTCGAGCTGTCCCATCACCGGCTCCCGGACGACGACTGGCTCGTGACGGAGACGGTGGCACTCGCCGGGGAGCTGCGGTTGCCGGTCGTCGTGACGAATGACGTCCACTACGCCCGACCGGAGGGCCGCGAGTTCCAGGACGTCCTGACGGCGATCCGTCACGGCCGGACGCTGGACGGGCTCGCGGACCTGCGGCGTGGCGACGGCGAGTCGTACCTCAAGTCGGCGGACGAGATCGCGGACCTGCCGCCCGGCGACGGATCGCTCGGCCGCGACGTCGCCCGTGCCTGGTCGGCGGGGATGGCCCGCGCCGCGGATCTCTCGGCCGCCTGTCGCGTCGATCTCGGCTTCGAGCAGTACCGCTTTCCCGGCTTCCCGGTGCCCCGCAACGAGACCCCGTTCTCGTATCTCTCGGAGCTCTGCTGGGAGGGTGCCCGTCGGCGCTATCACCCGATGACCGCCGCGGTCGTGAACCGCCTCGCCCACGAGCTCGACGTCATCGAGCGGGCCGGGCTCGCCGAGTTCTTCCTGATCTGCTGGGACCTGATGCGCTTCGCGAAGGAGGAGGGGATCCCGGCCCAGGGCCGGGGAAGCGCGACGAGCTCGATCGTCTCGTACACGCTCGGGATCAGCCGGGTCGAGCCGATCGCCCACAACCTCCTGTTCGAGCGGTTCATCAACGAGGGCCGGACGACCTACCCGGACGTCGACATCGACTTCAGCTCGGAGCGCCGGGAGGAGGTCATCCAGTACATCTACAACCGGTACGGCCCGGAGCACACCGGCATGGTGTGCAACCTCGTCACCTACCGGGCACGGTCGGCGGTTCGCGAGGTGGGGGTGGCGCTCGGCTTTCCGCGGCCGCTCGTCGACCGGGTCGCCAAGGCGCTCGAGACGTACGACAGCGTGATGGTCCGCCGCGATCTCGAGGCGGACGGCGGCTTCGCCGAGTTCTTCCGACGGCCGGAGGGAGTCGCCGCCGGGGCTGGCGCGACCGACGAGGCGGTTGCTGCGGCGGCCGCCCTCGCGGGCGAGCGCGGCCTGGTCGACGGGATGGGCCAGCTGAACCACGCCCGCGGCGGCCGCGTCCGGACGGCTGGCGGAAACGGGACCGGCGGCGCGGGCGAGATCGGAACCGGCCGCCTGTCGCGGCTGGAGGACGCGGCCCGTGTCGAGGACCGCGCTTCGGCCGTGCCCGTGGGCGAGCAGCTCGTGGACGGCATGGGCCAGCTCAACACCCGGATCCCGCTCGTCGGGAAGGTGCCGCCGTGGAAGCAGCCGAAGAAGCCCGTCGATCCCGACGCTCCCCGCCCGTTCGGCTGGCTGCACGACGTGCCGGTCGGAGCGGAGGCGGGGATCGTCGCGACGTCGCCGGGCGATTCGGCCGGGCCCGCCGCGCTCCCACCTTCCCTACGAGTCCCCGTGGTATCGCCGGGTCAAGGCGGCCCGGAAGACGCCTCCGACGCGCGGGAGTCGGGCTCGCTCACGCTCGACCGTGCACGATCGGCCGGCTCGGCGGGCGCCAATCCCGTCGCACGCCCGGGAGATACCACCCCGAGTCATATCCGTGCCCGGAAGACGGATGCGGGCGGTGGGACTGGCCCGAGTCGGCCGCTGCCCGATGCGCTCGCTCCACGGACGGCGATCCGGCCTGCCCGGCACGGTGACGACGAGGGTGGTCCGGGCGACACGCCGGCGAGCGTCGCGTGGCTGCGCGAGGGCCGGGGGACGGGCTATGCCGCGGATCGCGAGCGACTCGTCGGCGCCCGCGACGGCACCCAGGACCCGGACACGCTCGTCGCGCCGGCGCTCCTCGACGACGGCCAGGGCGGCCAGCGGGCAATCGATCCGGAGAGCGGCCTGCCCGAGACGGCGCCCCGCAAGACGGATCGGCTCGGCCGGCCGAACCACTGGGATCCGCCCGCGCTGAGCCACGCGACGATGGGGCGCGGCGGAGCGGCGCCGGAGTCGAAGGTCGCCCGGATCGAGCCGGAGGCGCCGCCGCAGGCCCGCGGCGGCAGCACCCGCGACCTGAGCGACTGGGAGCGCTGGCTCGAGTTCTGTGCCCGGATCGACGGTTTTCCGCGCCACCTCTCGATCCACAGCGGCGGGATGCTCGTGACCGCCGCCCCGCTCATCGACATCGCCCCGCTGGAGCGGGCGACGATGAAGGACCGGGTCGTCGTCCAGTTCGACAAGCGCGATGTCGAGGCGCTGAAGCTCATCAAGCTCGACCTGCTCGGGCTCGGCATGCTCGCGGCGATCGACGAGACGCTCCAGCTCATCGAGCACGACTGTGCCGTCTGTCTCGATCTCGACCGTCTGCCGGAGCAGGTCCCCGAGGTCTTCGCGATGCTCCGCGCGGCCGACACGGTCGGCGTCTTCCAGGTCGAGAGCCGGGCCCAGATGCAGACGCTGCCGAAGTCGAACCCGTCGAGCCTGGACGATCTCGTCGTCGAGGTCGCGATCATCCGGCCGGGCCCGATCCAGGGCAACGCCGTCCACCCCTACCTGCGACGCAAGCAGGGCCTGGAGCCCGTCACGTACCTCCATCCGAGCCTGGAGCCGGTCCTCCGCGATTCGATGGGCGTCATCCTCTACCAGGAGCAGGTCATGCGGATCGCGATCGAGGTGGCGGGCTTCTCGGCCGCCGAGAGCGACGGGTTCCGGCGGGCGATGGGGACGTGGCGCTCGAGCCGCGAGATGGAGAAGCTCCACCAGCAGTTCCACGACGGCTGCATGCGTCAGCCCGGCATGACGGAGGAGACCGCCGAGGAGCTGTTCCGCCAGGTCGCGGCGTTCGCCTCGTTCGGCTTCGCGAAATCGCACGCGGCGGCCTTCGCCCGGACCGCCTACGAATCGTCGTTTCTGAAGCTCTTCTATCCGGCCCAGTTCGTCGTCGGGCTGATCAACGCCCAGCCGATGGGCTTCTATCCCGTCGAGGTCCTCGTCAACGACGCGAAGCGCCACGGCGTTGCCGTCCTGCCGGTCGACATCAACCGGTCGAGCTATCAGACGACCACCGAATGGGTCGGGCGGCCGGGCTGGGCGATCGGGGAGGGGGACGAGGGCCCCGGCGAGCCACTCCCCGGGGACGCCGGCATCGAGCGACGACCGGCGCCGGTCCGGTCGAGCGGCTGCGTCGTCCCGTCGGATGAGGCGCGCGGGCAGTGGGCCGCCGAGAGTGCCGTCGGGTGGGGGGTCCGGCTCGGCCTCCGGCTCGTGAAGGGGATCGGCGAGGAGCACAAGGAGCTCCTCGATGCGGAGCTGGCGCGCGGTCCCTACCGGACCCTCGCGGACGTCGTCGAGCGGACCGGACTGCCCGAGGAGACGATCGAGCGGCTGATCCGGGTCGGTGCGCTCGACTCGCTGGGCCGGCCGCGCCGCGAGCTGCTCTGGCAGCTCCGCGAGGTCGCCGGCGCGACGCGGGGACGTGTCGACGGTCGCTCGACGCGGGGCGGCGCCTTCACCAGGGCTGCGTCACGGCCGATGGCGCTCCGCCTGCCCGCCACGGACGCGCCGACGCTCCCCGGGCTCACCGAATCGGAGCGGATCGGCGATGCATATTCGGTCATCGGTCTCGACGCCCGGCGGCAGGTGGTCGGGCTCTACCGTCCGGCGCTGGAGAAGCTCGGTGCGGTGACGAATGCGGCGCTGAACGATCGACGCCCGGGGCGCGTCCGGATCGGCGGTCTCGTCGTCACGCGGCAGCACCCGATGACCGCCAAGGGGACGGTCTTCCTCGCCCTCGAGGACGAGACCGGCATGGTCAACGTCACGCTCTGGCCGGACGCGTGGGCGCGTCTCCGCGGCGTCGTGCGACGGCACGCGCTGCTCCTCGTCGACGGCGAGCTCCAGCGCGAATCATCGGTCGTGAACGTGATCGCCCACGAGGTCCGGCCGCTCGTCGAGGCGGCCGCGACCGCCGGCGCGCCGGATCGGCCCGAGGGCGTCCGCCAGCTCGGCTACGCGGGGATGCGCCGCATCGGTTAAGGCGGGGAGGTCGGTCAGCGCCGGCGGGCGAGGAGCGGCCGGCCCTGGTTGCGCTTCGCGACCTTGCCGTCCGGGCGCCGCGTCGTCGGGCCCGTCGGCCGCGAGCGGTTGGGGTTCGCGCGGTTCAGGAAGCGGCGATACCACGCGGCGGCGGCGGCGAAGAAGGCTGCCGAGGGGACACCGACCCACAGCGCCTGGCCGAGGATCAGCGCACGGGCCTGATCGGGGTTCATCGTCCCGCCCGTCGCGGGGTCCTGGAAGATCGTCAGGAAGCCACCGAACGTGCCGTTGCTGAACGCCAGGGCCTGGAAGCCGACCGACGCGAGCGCGGCCAGGATCCCGAGCAGATAGCTCGCCCGTGGCGCGAGGAAGCCGGCGAGGAAGGACGTCCCCAGGGGGGCGCTGAACGAGAAGTACTGATAGAAGGTCGAGGTCAGCGCGTTCAGCCCGACGAGCGGCACGAGCGCCACGGACAGGCCGGACAGGATCACGGGCAGGAGGAACGCCTTCGTCCGGAGGAGGCCCGGCAGCGCGCGCAGATCGCCGCGGAGGTCGAGCGGTCGGAACGAGGAGCGGAACGCGCCCGTGATGCTCGGACGAACCGGTGTTGCTCCGGCTGGCGCTGCCGCCGTGGCGGGACCTGGACCGCGACGTCCCGGGCTGCTCGGGGCGGTCGAGGCGGTCTCGGCGTCGCCTTCGGCGGCCGTTGTGATGTCGGTCGCCTCGAGCGGTACGGCTCGATGCCGTCGGCGGGCGTCGGCTCGGTCGGTTCTCTTGGCGCGCGCCACGATTCCTCCAAGGGGTGATCGAACGGTGCCGCGGGGTCTGCGGCGGGTCCGCGAATGGTACGCGTTCGCGGACGAGCGGCCCGACGGCGAGCGGCCTGACGCCGAGCGGCTCGAGCGGGTGAGGCCGGGGCCGACGGCGACGCGCTGCGCGTGGGATCACGCGTGCAGCGGAGGTGCAGTCTGGGTGAAGCCTCCGTGGATCGCCAGCGAACCGGCGGCGAACCCGCGGTTGAGGTGCCGACGCCGTCGCGTTGAGCCGCCGTGCACTGGGCACCAAGTCGACGTGCAGGCCTGCCTGCTACAACGTGCCGACCCGCCCGACCCGGCTGCCGACGACGTTGGTGCGTCGTCTGCCGGACATCCGACAACCCCGCCGGGAGGTCGTCGATGTCGCGCGCCCGAGGCGCAGGGCGAGTCGCCCTGTCGTTCGCTCTGATCCTGGTCGTCCTGACGGCGTCGTTCGTTGTCGCGGCGCCGCCCTCCGCGCCGGCTTCGCCGGACCTCGTCACTGCCGCAGCGGTGAGCTGGCCCGTCTCGACCCTCCTGATCTCCGAGGTCGAGACGGGCGGTGCCTCGGCGTCGGACGAGTTCGCGGAGCTGACGAACGCGGGATCGACGGCGATCGACCTGGCCGGCCTCGAGCTCGTCTACGCCACCTCGACCGGGTCGACGGTGACCCGGAAGGCGACGTGGTCGAGCTCGACGATCATCGGCCCCGGGAAGCATCTCCTGATTGCCAACTCGGCCGGGATCCATGCGCCGGTTGCCGATGCGACCTACGCCTCGGGCTTCGCGGCGACGGGCGGTGCCGTCGTGCTGCGTGCGGTCGGCGGCAGCCCGATCGACGCGGTTGCGTGGGGTGACGCGACGAACGGGTTCGTCGAGGGCACCGCTGCGCCCGCTCCTCCGGCAGGATCGAGCATCGAACGTCGGCCCGGTGGTTCCGCCGGCAACGGCACCGACACGAACGTGAATGCCTCGGACTTCGTCGTGGGTGCGCCGTCGCCGCAGAACCTTGCTTCGGCGGCGACGCCCGGCGCGACCCCGACCCCCTCGCCGACCCCCGCGCCGACCGCGACCGCGACGCCCGCGCCGAGCGCGACGCCCGTCGTGACCCCGGTCCCGACGCCCGTCGCCACGCCCTCGGCCACTCCAACGACGGCGCCCTCCGATGCGCCCACGCCGACCGCGACCCCGGTCGCCAGCGACACTCCTGCTCCGTCGGAAGCGCCGACGCCCACACCGCTCCCCTCGGACGAGCCGACGCCGACGCCCGTCGAGACGCCGACCCCGACGCCGACGCCGGTCGAGACGCCGACTCCGACTCCGACCCTGGTCGCCACGCCCGTGCCGACCGATGTGCCCGGCCCGAGCCCGACTCCGGTCGCGACCCCGACCCCGGCCCCGACCCCGACGTTGGTTCCCACCCCGTCGCCGTCGCCATCGCCCGTCGTCTCGTTCATCGCCGACGCGCGCCTCGCTCCGGACGGCACCGCGGTCACGATCGCGGGGACCCTCACGACGGCCCTCGGATCGATCGAGTCTCGCCGGATCGGCTTCATCCAGGACGCGACGGGCGGGATCGCCGTCCGACTCGATGCGGAGCTCGTTCCCGCGCTTCCCGCCGGCACGTCCGTGGAGATCGACGGCACGCTCGGCTCGTATTTCAGCCTCCGGACCCTGAGTGCCACGGCTGCCTCGATCCGGATCACCGGCTCGGCCGAGGTCCCGACCGCCGTCGGAACGACGACCGGCGGCGCGGACGAAACGGTCGAGGCGCTCCGGCTGACCGTCAGCGGCATCGTGACGGAGGCACCGTCGAGCCTTGCCGACGGCCTCGGGGTCACGATCGACGACGGCACCGGCCCGCTCCGGCTCGTCGTCGGGCCGGCGGCGCTCGGAACGACGGCGGTCCACACGCATGACGTCGTTTCGGCGACCGGAACGCTCGGCCAGCGCGACAGCAGCGGGACGGGTCTGTCCGGGTATCGACTGCACGTGACGCTGCCCGGCGAGTTCGCTGCGTCGACCCCGACCCCGACCCCGACACCGACTCCGACTCCGACCCCGACCGCAACGCCGACCCCGACGCCGACGCCGACACCGACCGCGACGCCCACGTCATCGCCGACGCCCACGGCCACGCCGACTCCCGCCCCGACACCGACTCCCGTGCCGACGCCCGCACCCACGCCCACTCCCTCCCCGGCTCCGACAGCCAGCCCGACGCCGACGACCGCCGCGATCCCGATCGCGACGGCGCGGAGTCAGCCGCTCGGTCGAGCCGTCACGGTGGCCGGCGTCGTCACCAGCGAAGCAGGTCGGATCGGCACCCCGGGCCTTCTCACCGTCCAGGACGCGTCGGCGGGGATCGCCGTCCGCCTGCGGACCACGGACCCCCGTCCGGCTCGCGGTACCCGCCTCGAAGTGACCGGCAGCCTCGGCGATCCCTACGGCCAGCTCGAGATCCGAGCGCTCACGAAGCTGCAGGTGCTCGGCGCCGCCACGCTGCCCACGCCGATCGCTGTGGACGGCCGGTCGGTCGGCGAGAACGTCGAGGCGCGCCTCGTGACGGTCGACGGCGCGGTGGACGGACGGCCCACCCACACCGCGACCGGTGACGTCGCCTTCACCCTCGCCACGACCGCCGGCTCGGTTCGCGTCGCGGCCGACTCGACCTCCGGCATTCGCGCCGCGGCCATCGTCCCCGGCGACCGACTGCGACTCGTCGGGATCGTCGGCCAGCGGGCGAGCCGGAAGGGCGTCGCCGACGGCTACCGGGTCTGGCTCCGGGACGTGCGGGATGTCGTCCGGCTCGGCGGACCGTCAGCATCTGGGTCCCCGAACCCGAGCCCGACGGCGTCCGGTTCGGGCGCGCCGCGGACGATGACGATCGCCGCCGCGCTCCTGGCGAAGACGGGCTCCGTCCGCCTCGAGGGGGTCGTGACGATCCGGTCGAACCTGCTCGACGCGACCGGCCGGCGGATCACGATCGACGATCGGACGGCGGCCATCGAGCTCCTGCTGCCGTCCGGGACCCACGCCCCGGCCGTCGGGACGCGCGTCCGGGTGAGCGGCGACCTCGGTCAGGCGTACGGCGCGCCTCGTCTTCGGGCCGAGACGATTGAATCGACCGGCTCCGGCCCGGTGGTCCCGGTCGAGCTGCGGGCGGTCCCGGACGCCGGCCACGAGTGGCGGCTCGTCACGATCCACGGCGAGGTGGTCGAGGTGCACCGGTCAGGCGACCGCTGGCAGGCCGAGCTGCTCGTCGGGACGAAGCGCGTGCCGATCCTCGGTCTTGCCGGCGCCGCGATCCCGAGCTCCGTCATGGTGGCCGGACGAACCGCGACCATCACGGGCATCGTCCGACGACCGTATCCGTCAGCCAGCGATCGCCGCTTCGCGATCCTGCCGCGATCGGCCGCAGACCTCCGGATCGGAGGTCCGACCGCACACGGCGCGAACGCGTCGGGCGGCGCCACGGACACCACAAGCGCGTCCGGGGTCGGAGCGTCGGGCGGCATCACGACGGCGACTCCGAGCGGCCCCGCCGACGGCGTCCCGAGCATCGACCTCATCGCGATCGACGAGCACGTTGGCGCGATCGTCCGCGTCGGCGGTCTGATCGACTCGATCGAGACCGACGGGCTCGTCCTCGACGATGGCACGGCCTCGAGCCGGATCGTCTTTCGTGGCACCGCCCTGGACGAGCTCCCGACGCTCGCGCCCGGCGATGCCCTCGGCGTCGTCGGTCGCGTCGAGCGGGTCGGCGACGAGCCGGCCGCGATCGGCGTCGACGACGTCTCGGGCCTCACGCGCGTCGGCGACCCGACGGCAGATGACGCGGCGCTGGCCGGGTCCGCTGATCCGAGTGCCAGCGATCCGACCGCAGGCCCATCCGCCGCTCCGCTGCTCCACGGAGGCGTGGCCGACCCGTTCGTCCCGGAGGTCGGCATGGCCGGCCTGGTCCTGATCGGGTTCGCCTCACTCCTCGTCACGGTCCTTCGGCGCCGCCACATCCAGCGGCGATTCGCGGACCGGATCGCCGCGCGACTCGACGCGCTCGTCCCGCCGAGGCCGACATCAAGCGCCGGACCGGGCGGCACGCTGGCCGCCGCCGTCGTCGCCGAGGCGGCCCGCCACGGGCCTCCGGACGGGCTCCGCGAGCGTCACCTGAGCGTGGATTGAGCGTGGCCGTGCTTGACGCTCGAAAGAGGCCAGGACTATCCTCCCCCGAGTTTCGCGCCAGCGAAGCACGCCAGAGTGAGGGACGAGGTCTTGCCGAACGCGGATCCCCGCGTTGCCCTCCCGACCGGAGACCGGCAGTACCACATCGGACTCGGACCGGGTCAACTGGCCGAGTACATCCTCCTCCCCGGGGACCCCGACCGCACCCACCGGATCGCCGCGCGTCTCGACAACGTCGAGTTCGAGCATCGACACCGGGAGTTCGCCTCGGTCACCGGGACGTATCACGACACGCGGGTGTCGGTCGTCTCGACCGGCATCGGCACGGACAACGTCGAGATCACGGTGGCCGAGATCCTGGCGATCACGGAGCGACCGACCTTCGTCCGGGTCGGTTCCTGCGGGAGCCTCCAGCCGGAGATCTCCCTCGGGGATCTGATCGTCTCGACCGGCGCCGTCCGGCTGGAGTCGACCACGAGCTTCTTCGTCCACGATGGGTACCCGGCCGTCGCCGATTACGAGGCGGTCCTGGCGCTGATCGAGGCAGCGGAGCGGCTCGGGCATCGGACCCACGTCGGGTTGACGGCCACGGCACCGGGGTTCTTCGGGGCGCAGGGGCGCCCCATTCCGCAACTGCCCATCCGTTACCCTGACCTGGCGGAGGAGATGGCGCGCCAGCGCGTCATGAACTTCGAGATGGAGGCGTCGGCCCTGCTGGTGCTGTCCTCGCTCGCTCGCTGTCGGGCCGGCGTCGTCTGCGCGGTCTACGCGCAGCGGACGACCGGAGCCTTCGTCGAGGGGGCGGCGAAAGATGCAGCGGAATCGGCCTGCGTGGAGACGGGGCTCGAGGCGCTCCTGATCCTCGCCCAGATGGATCGTCAGAAGCGAGATGCCGGGACGGACCGCTGGCGGCCGTCCCTCTGGAACTGATCGTGAGCAGCGGACGCGGGACGAGGGTTCCCGTGACGCCACGCTGAACCGAGGAGGAGCCCGCTCCATGGCAGAAGCCTATTGCGTGAAGGACAAGATGAAGGTCGAAGTCCAGAACGCGCAGCGAATCACCATGAAGAACGGCAAGCCGGCACTCCAGGGCACGTGCCCGAAGTGCGGCGGCAAGGTCTTCAAGATCGGCGGCTGACGCCGACCCGACCTTTGACGAAGGAAACGGCCCTCGCCGGCGACGGCGGGGGCCGTTTCATGTCCGCCAAGGAGCGGCGAGAACGTCCTCGCAACTCATCCGCAACGGTCCCGCGACCTTCGGGCCGAACGGCCCTGCCAGCGCCACGTCGTACGATGGAACCATCACGGACGAGGGGCGGCCGCACACGCTCGGCGCCCCAGCAACGCTGACTCAGGGCCCACATCACGCGGATGCCGATCGGCGGCCGCGTCTCGCGGAGGACAGGAACCATGGCAGTTCGCGTCGGGATCAATGGCTTCGGCCGGATCGGCCGTCAATCGCTCAAGGCGCTGATCGAGCGGACGCCGGACGTCGAGGTCGTCGCCGTCAACGACCTCGTCGACACGTCGCTGAACGCGCTCCTGTTCAAGCACGACTCGACGTACGGCGCGTATCCCGGCACCGTCGACCACACCGATGACGCCCTGATCATCGACGGCCGCGAGATCAAGGTCCTGAAGGAGAAGGATCCCGCGGCACTCCCGTGGGGCGATCTCGGCGTCGACGTCGTCCTCGAGTCGACCGGGATCTTCACCGACGCGGACAAGGCGAAGGCCCACATCGCGGCCGGGGCGAAGAAGGTCGTGATCAGCGCGCCGGCGAAGGGCGAGGACATCACGATCGTCCTCGGCGTGAACGAGGACCGCTACGACCCGGCGGCGCACCACGTCATCAGCAACGCGAGCTGCACGACGAACTGCCTGGCCCCCGCGGCGAAGGTCGTCCACGATCTGCTCGGGATCCAGCGCGGTCTGATGAACACGATCCACTCGTACACGAACGACCAGCGAATCCTGGACGTCGCCCACAAGGATCCGCGGCGCGCCCGCGCGGCCGGGCTGAACATCATCCCGACGACGACCGGGGCGGCGAAGGCGCTCGCGCTCGTGATCCCGGACCTGAAGGGCAAGTTCGACGGGTTCAGCCTGCGCGTCCCGACGCCGACCGTGAGCGTCGTCGACTTCACCGCCGACGTCTCCCGACCGACCAGCGTCGAGGAGGTCAACGACGCATTCCGGACCGCCGCCGCCGGACCGCTCAAGGGGATCCTCGGTGTCAGCGACGAGCCGCTCGTGTCGACGGACTTCCGCGGCGACGCTCGCTCATCGATCGTCGACGCGGCCTCGACGATGGTCCTCGACGGGACCATGGTCAAGGTGATCAGCTGGTACGACAACGAGTGGGGCTACAGCTGCCGCGTCGCGGACCTCATCGGGTTCGTCGCTGCGCGTCTGCCCGTCGCGGCCGCCTGACCCTCGCGCGCCGGGTGCGCCTTGCCGAACGCGACGCACCCGGCCCGACATCCATCGCCATCACCGCGCTACCGCGCCACGCGCTCGAGGCACCACACCCATGGAGAAGCTGACCATCCGCGACTTCGACCCCGCGGGCAAGCGCGTGTTCGTCCGGGTCGACTTCAACGTCCCGCTTGCCGATGGCAAGGTGACCGACGATTCCCGCATCCGGGGCGCGCTGCCGACGATCACGACGCTGCTGAACGCGGGTGCGAAGGTGATTCTCGCGAGCCACCTCGGCCGGCCGGACGGCAAGGTCCAGGACAGCCTCCGCCTCCGGCCGGTGGGCCAGCGCCTCAGCCAGCTCCTCCGCAAGAACGTGCCCGTCACCGGTGATGCCCTCGGGATCGGCACGGAGGATGCCGTGAAGCGCATGCGACCGGGCGAGGCGATCCTCCTGGAGAACCTCCGCTTCCACGCCGAGGAGGAGAAGAACGATCCCGGCTTCGCCAAGGCGCTCGCGTCGTACGCGGACGTCTATGTGAACGACGCGTTCGGGACGGCACACCGCGCCCACGCCTCGACGGTCGGGATCGCCAAGCTCCTGCCGGCCTACGCCGGCCTCCTGATGGAGCGGGAGATCGCCGTCCTGAGCCGCCTCCTCGAGAACCCCGAGCGGCCGTTCGCGGCGATCCTCGGCGGGGCGAAGGTCAGCGACAAGATCAAGGTGATCGACCACCTGCTGACGAAGGTCGACACGCTCGTCCTGGGCGGCGGGATGGCGAACACGTTCCTGCTTGCGAAGGGCAAGTCGGTCGGCAAGAGCCTCGCCGAGCACGATCGCGTCGACGATGCGCGGCGGATCCTCACCGCGGCCGAGGAGGCCGGCGTGAACGTCGTCCTCCCGACGGACGTGGTGATCGCCAAGGAAGTCACCCGCGGGACCGAGTACAAGACGATCGGCACCGAGAAGTTCCCCGCGTCCTGGCACATCGTCGACGTCGGCGAGAAGAGCCGCCGCGCGATCGAGGAATCCCTCGCCGACGCCCGCACCGTCCTCTGGAACGGACCGCTCGGCGTGTTCGAGATCCCGTCGTTCGCCCACGGCACGAACGCGATCGCCCGGTACCTGGCGGACCGGGCCGAGCACGGCGTGACCGTCGTCGTGGGTGGCGGCGACAGCGTCGCCGCGATCGAGCGGCAGGGCCTCGCCGAGAAGTTCACCCACATCAGCACCGGCGGCGGCGCGTCGCTGGAGTTCCTCGAGGGCCGCGAGCTGCCCGGGATCGCCGTCCTGCAGGACCGCCCAGCCGGCGATGCGGGCGGCGACGCGGCCGCGAGCGGTCGCAGGCAGCAGCCGGCCGCATCCGCGGCGCGCGCGTGAACACGATCATCGACGCGGTCGACGCGCGGCAGATCCTCGACTCGCGCGGCAATCCGACGGTCGAGGTCGACGTGCTGCTGGCGGACGGATCCGTCGGCCGCGCGGCCGTGCCGTCCGGCGCCTCGACCGGCGCCCACGAGGCCGTGGAGCTGCGGGACGGCGACCGCTCCCGCTACGGCGGCAAGGGCGTCCTGACCGCCGTCTCGAACGTGACCGACCGGATCGCGCCGGAGGTCGTCGGCCTCGATGCGGCCGATCAGCGCGGGATCGACGACCTCCTGATCGACCTCGACGGGACGCCGAACAAGGCAAATCTCGGGGCCAACGCGATCCTCGGCGTCTCGCTCGCGGCCGCGCACGCTGCGGCAGCCGCCCACGACCTGCCCCTGTATCGGTATCTCGGCGGGGCGGCCGCGCGCTACCTGCCCGTCCCGATGTTCAACATCCTCAACGGCGGCAAGCACGCCCAGGACTCCACGGACTTCCAGGAGTTCATGGTCATGCCGCTGGCGTTCCCCGAGTTCTCCCGCGCGCTGCGAGCCGGCGCCGAGATCTTCGCGGCGCTCCGAACGATCCTCCACGACGAGGGGCACGCGACCGGCCAGGGCGACGAGGGCGGCTTCGCGCCATCGCTCGGCTCCAACCAGGCCGCGATCGAGGTGATCCTCCGGGCGATCGAGAAGGCCGGCTACGTGCCCGGCGAGCAGGTCGCGATCGCGCTCGACCCGGCCACCACGGAGCTCGTCGAGGAGGCGGCCGGCGGCGACGGCGGCCCGACGCGCTACCGGCTCGCGACGGAGAACCGGACGCTCGATTCGGGCGAGCTCATCGACCTCTGGGCCGACTGGGTGGGCCGCTACCCGATCGTCTCGATCGAGGACGGCCTCGCGGAGGACGACTGGGCCGGTTGGGCGGAGCTGAACCGCCGCCTGGGCGATCGGGTGCAGCTCGTCGGCGACGACCTGTTCGTGACGAACACGGACCGGATCGCGCGCGGTCTCGCCGAGCACTCCGCCAACAGCGTCCTGATCAAGCTCAACCAGATCGGGACGCTGAGCGAGACGATCGATGCGATCGACCTCGCCCGGCGCGCCGGCTGGACGGCCATCGTGTCGCACCGCTCCGGCGAGACCGAGGACACGACGATCGCCGACCTCGTCGTCGCGATGGGCACCGGCCAGATCAAGACCGGGGCGCCGTCGCGGAGCGAGCGGGTCGCGAAGTACAACCGGCTGCTCCGGATCGAGGATGAGCTCGGCGACGCGGCGGAGTGCCTCGCCTGGTCCGCGCTCGCCGGCACGCTGCCGGGCATTCGCGCTGCGAACCCGCGCTGGTTCGAGACGGCGCTGGATACGGAGGGTGAGCCGGCGCGGACCGGGAGCGAGACGGGCGTTCGCGCGTGACGAGGGTCGCGGACCATGGCGCCGTCGTCGCGGCGTACGTCGGGATCGGCATGGCGGTCACGATCGCGATCAGCTTCCTGCTGGTCATCCCGATCGAGCCGTTCTACTGGCTGCTCGCGTTCCCGGCCGGCCTGCTGATCGGCTACTACGCGAACCAGCGGAGCGACCGGCGTCGCGGACCGTGGACGCGGATCCTCTCGAACGCCCTTCTCGCGGGCGTCGCGACCGGCCTGACGATGGCGTTGCTGCTCCTCGCGGTGAAGGCGCTGTTCTTCTTCGGCGACAACGGCTACCGGCCCACAGAGCTGGGCGGATCACTCTCGTGCAGCGGTGGCGCGGACTGCGTCTTCGCGCGGTACCGCGAGGACAACAGCGCGGAGCTCGCGGCGGCCGGCATCACGGACGCGAGCAGCTTCAGTGGCTTCTACTGGCGTCAGCAGCTGTCATCCGCCGGGACCGTGCTCGTCCTGACGCTCGCGGGTGGCCTGGGTGGCGGGCTGCTCTACGGCGCCTTCCGGCCGAAGTCCGGCTCGGAGACGCGCCTCGCGAGCCACTGACCCACCGGCGGCCGCGCGCCGCACCATCGAGGAATCGAAACGCCCCGGACGAAACCGGGGCGCTTCTCTGCCGGCTGGGCGGATCAGCTCTTCGCAGCAGCCTTGCGGGCGGGCTTCTTCGTCGCGGTCGCCTTGGCGGCCGGCTTCGTGGTCGCCGACTTCGCCGCGGCACGCGGCTTCGCGGCGGGCTTCGGCGTTGCCTCGACGGTCGCTGCCGGAGCGGACGTTGCCGCGGCCTCGGCACGGGCGGTCTTCGAGACCGCTGCGCGCGCCTTGCCGGCCGCCGTCTGGGCACCCTTCGCCTTGTTCGCCTTGCCGGCGGCGATGCGCGACTTGGCGGCCTTGGCTGCCTGTGCCTTCGAGGTCGTCTTCACGACCCGGCCCGTCGTCTGGACGGCGGCGCCGCCGGTCGCGGCGTTGAACTTGAGCGTCAGGCGGGACTTCCGCCGCGCGGCCGCGTTCGGGTGGATCGCGCCGACCTTTGCCGCGCGATCGAGCGCCGCATGGGCCACGGAGAGCGCAAGGGCAGCAGCCGCCGGGTCCGCGTCGGCCGTCGCGACGCTCAGCGCGGTCGTGACGAAGGTCTTCGCAGCACTTCGCCGGGGCTGAAGGATGTCGCGCCGGCGCTCAGCCTGACGGACGCGCTTCAAGCCCGACGGCGATCGTGCGCCCGTCCAGGTGCGGGGCGTCTTGGCCAAGGGTGGGACCTCTCGGATCAGGGTTTCAGTGACGTCACGGCGCGACGGTGGGGCGCCGAACCGAACGCGGATGGTAGCAGGTGAGCTCGGTCCTGACCAACGATGCGACCCTCGGACCGACCAGGCCGAGGGTGACGACCCTCGCCTCGATCGGTGGCATGAGATCGCCACTCCGTCGTCGCCGGCGGCGGGACCAGAGCCGGTGACGCATGCTTCGATGCGTTGCCGCCCAGATCTCCAGGAAGAGGCGTCGAACGATGCTGCCAACTCCGCCAACGCTGTCACTCAACAACGGGGTCGACCTTCCGGTCCTCGGCTTCGGTGTCTTCCAGACCCCGCCGGACGTCACGCAGGCGGCGGTCGAGGAGGCCCTGCGCGTCGGCTACCGGATGATCGACACCGCCGCCTCCTATGGCAACGAGCGCGAGGTCGGCGCCGCGATCGCCGCCAGCGGCATCGACCGCTCCGATCTGTTCATCCAGACCAAGGCATGGGTCAGCAGCTACAGCTTCGACGGCGTCCTGCACGCGTTCGACGTCAGCACGCGAAAGCTCGGGCTCGACACGATCGACCTGTACTTCCTGCACCAGCCGCTGCCGCAGGCCTTCGAATCGACCATCGACGCCTATCGCGGCGCCGAGCGGCTCCTCCACGATGGGCGGGCACGCGCCATCGGCGTCTCCAACTTCAGCACGGCTCATCTCGACCGGTTCCTGCCCCAGGTGGATGTCGTGCCGGCCGTCAACCAGATCGAGGTCCATCCCTACTACACGCAGCCGGATCTTCGGGCGGCTCACGAGCGACTCGGAATCGTGACGCAGGCGTGGTCGCCGCTCGGCGGCGTGTACGTCTACCGACCGTCCGACGACAAGGCGCCGAAGAGCGCGCTCGCCGACCCGATCATCGCCTCGATCGCAGAACGCCACGGCAGGACCGTGGCGCAGGTGATCCTCCGCTGGCACGTGGATCGCGGTCGCTCGGCCGTCCCGAAGTCCGTGCGACCCGAACGGATCGCGGAAAACATCGACCTGTTCGACTTCTCGCTGTCGCCCGATGAGCTCGACGCCATCGATGCGCTCGACACGGGCGTCCGTGGCGGCCCGAATCAGGACGAGATCGACTTCCGCACCCTGAACCGCCCGATCTCCGAGTAGAACCCGCCGCCGGTCGCCAGAGCGGGGCGCGCTGCCCGGACCCGATAGACTCCCGCCTCGTGGCCATCCCCCAGGCGCGGTTGCGGAACTTCTCGATCATCGCCCACATCGATCACGGGAAATCGACCCTCGCCGATCGACTCCTCGAGCTGACCCACACGATCGAGACCCGGAACATGACGAGCCAGGTCCTCGATTCGATGGACCTCGAGCGCGAGAAGGGCATCACGATCAAGGCCCGCGCGGTCCGCCTCGAGTACGTGGCGAATGACGGCCAGACCTACGGGCTGAACCTGATCGACACGCCCGGCCACGTCGACTTCGCCTATGAGGTGAGCCACAGCCTCCAGGCCTGCGAAGGGGCGATCCTCGTCGTCGACGCGACCCAGGGGATCGAGGCCCAGACGCTGGCGAACGTCCATCTCGCGCTTCGCGAGGGGCTGACGCTGATCCCGGTCCTCAACAAGATCGATCTTCCGTCCGCCGACCCGGCGACGATCATGGACGAGCTCGAGAACGTCCTCGCGATCCCGCGCGAGGAGGTCCTCCTCGCGAGCGCCAAGGATGGAACGGGCGTCGCCGAGATCCTGGAGGCGATCGTCGAGCGGATCCCGGCGCCGAAGGGCGACCCGGCGAAGCCGCTCCAGGGTCTGATCTTCGATAGCCACTACGACGCGTACAAGGGCGTCGTCGTCTACGTCCGTCTGGCGCAGGGCACGCTCCATCAGCACGACGAGATCCGGCTCATCGGCTCCGGCGCCACGGCCGAACCCCTCGAGCTCGGCGTGTTCCGGCCGCAGCTCGTCCCCGTGAAGCAGCTCTCCGCGGGCGAGGTCGGGTACATCGCGACGGGCCTGAAGAGCGTCCGTGACGCGCAGGTCGGCGACACGGTGACGACGGTGGCGCGGCCGGCAAGCGAGCCGCTCCCCGGCTACCAGCCCGCGAAGAGCCTCGTCTTCGCCGGCATCTACCCCGTCTCGGGCGAGGACTACCCGCTCCTCCGCGAGGCGCTCGAGAAGCTCCACCTCAACGACGCCTCGTTCACCTATGAGCCCGAGAGCTCGGTTGCGCTCGGCTTCGGGTTCCGCTGCGGCTTCCTTGGCCTCCTTCACATGGAGATCGTCCAGGAGCGCCTGGAGCGCGAGTTCGGACTCGACCTGATCGCGAGCGCGCCGTCCGTCGAGTACCACGTCCAGCTCCTCCACGGCCGCGGTGTCGTGGCCGTCGACAATCCCGCGAACCTCCCGAACCCCTCGGACATCGAGGTGCTCGAGGAGCCGTGGGTGAAGCTGAGCGTCGTCACCCCGTCGCAGTACATCGGGCCGCTGATGGAGCTCTCGACGAACCGCCGCGGCCTCTTCCAGAACATGGAGTACCTCGACCCGACCCGCGTGGTGCTCCATTTCGAGATGCCGCTCGCGGAGCTGATCGTCGACTACTTCGACCAGCTGAAGAGCCGGAGCCAGGGCTACGCGTCGATGGACTACGAGGAGCTCGGCTACCGGGCGGCGAACCTGGCGAAGGTCGACATCCTCGTCAACGGCGAGCCCGTCGACGCCCTCTCGTTGATCGTCCACCGCGACAAGGCCCAGGCCAGTGGGCGCGTCCTGGCCGAGCGCCTGAAGGAGCTGATCCCCCGCCAGATGTTCGAGATCCCGATCCAGGCGGCGATCGGGAGCAACGTGATCGCGCGCGAAACCGTGCGTGCAATGCGCAAGAACGTCCTCGCCAAGTGTTACGGTGGCGACATCACCCGCAAGCGGAAGCTGCTCGAGAAGCAGAAAGAGGGGAAGCAGCGGATGAAGCGGGTCGGCTCTGTCGAGATCCCGCAGGAGGCGTTCCTGGCAATGCTCAGGATGGACGAAGGCTGAGCGGACCCGCTCGGCGCGACCGGTTCCAGGGCCGGTTCGCCCACCGCCTGCTCCCGATCCAACGGCCCTGACGCCATGGACGAGTGGCTTCCGACCCTTCGAACGCTGATCGCAGCCGGTCTTGCGCTGCTCCTGATCATGCTGCGGCTCGAGGCGTCACGGTTCAGCGCCGCGGAGTACGACGACACGCTCGACGGGCAGGCGCCGTCGTTCCGGCGGCGGATCGCGTGGTACGCGATCGGCCTCGTGCTCGTCGGCGCGATCTTCATCGTCCACCCGTCGCCCCAGGACACGTTCGCGCTGGGTGCGGGCGACCGCCCGAAGGCGCTCTTCTACGGCCTCCTCTACGCGACCCTCGGCACGGCGATCGCGATGGGCATCGCCTGGTATCGCTACCGCCGGCTGCGGTTTCCCGACGTGTGGTCATACCCGGGGGCGCTGCTCAACGCGGTCGTCACCGCGATCATCGACGAGGTCGCGTTCCGCGGCGCCGTCCTCGGCCTGCTCCTGTTCACCGGCCTCAACCCGACCGCGGCGAACGTCATCCAGGCGATCCTGTACGGCCTCGCGACCCGACTCGGTGCGCCGGGCCGGAACCGGTGGATGCTGGTCATGGCGCTGCTCGTCGGCCTGGCGGGCGGCTGGGTGACGGCCGTCACGGGCGGGATCGCCGCCGCCTTCCTCGGCCACGCCGTGACCCGGTTCGCGGTCTTCCTCTCGACGGGCCACGCCGGGCAGTTCCTGCCGCGCGGTCGGGAGGTCGAGGAGATCGAGGCACGCCGACGGCCGCCGCAAGGCTGGAGCGTGATCGGCCCGGCCGAGTCCGCCGGCCAGGACCACTGACGCGGTGACGGCCCCCGACCGGTGACGGCTCCCGACCGGTGACGTCGTCCAGACGCCGCGACGCTGTCGCAGCGGATCCAGCCGTCGACCCCGCCGCGTCCCTCACCCCGCAACCGCCCGTCGGGCTGTACGTCCACGTTCCGTTCTGCGTGTCGCTCTGTCCGTATTGCGACTTCGTGGTCGTCGCGGGCGCGGCGACGCGGGGACCGACGAACCGGATCCCGGTGTTCCTCGATGCGCTCCGGCGGGAGATCGCACTCCGCGCGGATGCCCTGGATGCCGCGTTCGGGCCGCCGAGCGAGCGAGGCGCCTCCGGCTCCCGGGCTGGCGACGCTGGCGGCCGTCGCCGTCCGCGGCTCGAGACGGTCTATCTCGGCGGCGGCACCCCGACGCTCCTTCCTCCGGACGTCATCGCCGAGCTCCTGGAGCTCATCCGGCAGCGGTTCGGGATCGCCGACGACGCCGAGATCACGATCGAGTCGAACCCGGGTCCGGACGAGCGCGGTGATCCGGCGGCCCTCCGACCGGCAGGGATCAACCGGATCTCGTTCGGTGCCCAGAGCCTGGACGACGTCGAGCTCCGCCGGCTCGGCCGGCGGCATCGGGCCCGTCACGTGCGCGAGGCGGTCGAGGGTGCCCGCGAGGCTGGCATCCCGTCGATCAACTTCGATCTGCTCTACGGGATCCCGGACGGCTCGCTGATCACGTGGATCGACACCGTCGAAGCCGCGTTGGCGCTCGAACCCGACCACCTGTCGCTGTATGCCCTCACGCTGGACGATCCGGACGCCGAGGGCCTGACCGGGTTCGGTGGCGACCACCTGCCGACGACGCGGGGCGCGCGGCGATGGCGGGAGCTCGCGTCGCCGGGCCAGGACGAGGACCGGGCCGCTGCCCAGTACCACCACGCGGTCCACCGCCTCGGCGAGGACGGCTGGCGCGGCTACGAGATCAGCAACTGGGCGCGGCCAGGACACGAGAGCCGCCACAACCTCCAGTACTGGCAGCGGAAGCCGTATGCGGCGGTGGGTCCGGGTGCCCACGGCTTCGACGGCGCGACGCGTCGCTGGAATGCCGCCCACCTCGGGCGGTACGTGGCAGCGCTCGCGGCTGATCCCCCAGTGCTTCCGCCGGGTGGCGAGGAAGAGCTGGACGCGGTGACGGCCTCGGCCGAGACGGTGATTCTCGGCCTGCGAACGGACGTCGGCCTGCCGCGATCCGCAGGACTGGAGCCGCCGCTCGCGGACATCTTCGGCTGGGCGCTCGCCGCCGAGCTCCTGACGATCGACGAGCACGACCGGATCGTGCTGACGACACGCGGCCGCCTCCTCTCGAACGAGGTCTTCTCCCGACTAATCTGAGGTCGTGATGGGGGCCGCGGCGCGGGCTCCGGGCGCCCGGCGAGAGCGCTTCGCGAGCTCGGCCGGAGCGCACGCGAGGCCCTCCGGAGGTTGACACTCCGCTCCGTCGACTGCTAGTATCGTTAGCACTCAGCACCCTAGAGTGCTAACCCCAGTTGACAGCCGCGGCGGCCCATCTCGCCGCCCAGCACGAGGCAGCACCCGTGGCGCGACGACCCCGCACCACCGGCCCGCTGGATCCCCGCTCCGAGTCGATCCTTCGGGCCGTCATCGCGGAATACGTATCGACGGCGACGCCCGTCGCATCCCAGACGCTCGTCGAGCGATACCGCCTCGGCGTGTCGAGCGCGACCGTCCGCAACATCCTCGCGGACCTCGAGAGCGCGTCGCTTTTGACCCACCCGCACACGAGCGCGGGCCGGATCCCGACGGACGCGGGCTATCGCTATTTCGTCGAATCGATCACCGAATCCAGCCAGATCCCGGCGGTCGAGCAGCTGATGATCCGCCATCAGTTCGGCCAGGTGCAGCACGCGTCGGAGCAGTGGTTCCGGCTCGCCGCCACGACGCTGGCCGCGGCGAACCGCAGCGCGGGGCTCGCGACGCCCGCGAAGCCGCGGGCCGCGCACGTTCGCCGGATCGATCTCGTCGCGATCAGCGAGCGGCTCGCCAGCCTGATCATCGTCTTCCGGGAGGGCGCCCTCCGCCAGGTCCTCGTGACGCTGCCGGAGGCGGTCGAGCAGGAGGACCTGACCCGGGTCGCCGTGATCCTCGACAACCTGATGGCCGGCCGATCCGCCGGTGACGCGGAGCGCGCCCTTGCCCGGATCGAGAGCGACGGGCCGATCGGGTCGCTCGTCCGGCGCGTCGGGGAGCGCGTGATCGGGGCGATCCGCGACTACGACGCGACGATCATCGAGGAGGTCTTCAGCGACGGCCTGCTTCACGTGATGGAGGCGCCGGAGTTCGAGCGCAGCGACAAGCTGCGCCGCGTGTTCGCCGCTCTCGAGAACCGCGCCTATCTCGGCGAGCTGCTCGACCGTGTCTCGGACAACCACGCCGTGCAGGTGTTCATCGGTGCCGAGAACGCGCCGGAGGAGATGCGCGACGTCTCGCTCGTCCTCGCCCGATACGGCGAGCCGGGCCGGGCGGTCGGCGTCGTCGGCGTCCTCGGTCCCACCCGCATGGCCTATCCACAGGCGATCGGCACGGTCCGCTTCGTCTCCACCCTGCTGAACGAACTGGTGCAGCACATCTATGCGTGATCCTCGTGACCTCCGCGGTCGACCCCTTCGTCGGAATGGCGATCCCCGAGCCGCAAGCCCATTCCGGGCGCCCGGCACGGGTCCCGCTGATCCAGCCCGTCCGGGCGGGTTCAGCGTGCCCGGCAATGGCCCCGGCGGGCCGACCGACGCCGATGGGCCCGCTTCCTCCGGACAGCGAACGCGGGCGCAGGAACGAATCGACGAGCTCGACGTCTCGCCCACCAGGCTGCTCGCCGAGATCGAGTCGCTCCGCGGCGAGCTCGACGCCACGAAGGCCAAGGCCGACGAGTACCTGGCCGGGCTGCAGCGCGAGCGCGCCGAGTTCAACAACTACCGCCGGCGGACGACCGAGGAGCGCGAGCAGATGCTCGGTCTCGCCGGCGAGGACCTGATCCGCAAGGTCCTCTCGATCGCGGACGACTTCGATCTCGCGATCGACAACCGTCCGGCTGAGCTCGCGGACAACAGCTGGGCGGAGGGCGTCACCGCCATCGACCGCAAGCTGCGGGCGCTCCTCGAGAGCGAAGGCGTGACCGCGATCGAGGCCTCGCCCGGCACCCAGTTCGATCCCCGCCAGCACGAGGCGATCGCGAACGTGCCCGGCACCGGCCGCCCGGAGGGGGACGTCGTCGACGTCGTCCGCCGCGGCTACAAGCTCCGCGACCGCGTCATCCGGCCGGCGCTTGTCGCCGTCGCCGAGGGCGACGCCGGCAATGCTCCCGACGCACTGGCCGACGGGGGCGCAACCGGCGCCTGACGACCACATACAGCACATCCCCCCGACAACCAGCAGCAGCACCAGAACAGGAACAGGAGAGAGCACTCACGATGGCCAAGATCATCGGCATCGACCTCGGCACGACGAACAGCGTTGTCGCCGTCATGGAGGGCGGCGAGCCGACCGTCATCGCCTCGGCCGAAGGCGGCCGGACGGTGCCGTCGGTCGTTGCCTTCACGAAGACCGGGGAGCGGCTCGTCGGCCAGCTGGCCAAGCGCCAGGCCGTCACGAACCCCGGGAACACGATCTATTCGATCAAGCGCTTCATGGGCCGTCGCTGGGACGACCCGGAGACGAAGCGGGCGAAGGAGCTCGTCAGCTACACCGTCGAGAAGGACGCGAAGAGCGACGGCGTCGTCGTGAAGGTCTCGGACAAGACCTACACCCCGCCGGAGATCAGCGCGATGATCCTCCAGAAGCTGAAGACCGACGCCGAGGCGTATCTCGGCGAGAAGATCACCGAGGCGGTGATCACGGTCCCGGCCTACTTCGACGACACCCAGCGCCAGGCGACCAAGGACGCGGGGCGGATCGCGGGTCTCGAGGTCCGGCGGATCATCAACGAGCCGACCGCGTCGGCGCTCGCCTACGGCCTGGACAAGAAGCACGACGAGAAGATCGCCGTGTACGACCTGGGCGGCGGCACGTTCGACATCTCGATCCTCGAGCTCGGTGAGGGCGTCTTCGAGGTCAAGGCGACGAACGGCGACACGCACCTGGGCGGCGACGACTTCGACCAGCGCGTCATCGAATGGCTGCTGGCGGAGTTCAAGAAGGATCAGGGGATCGACCTTGCCAAGGATCCCCAGGCGCTGCAGCGCCTGAAGGAGGCCGCCGAGAAGGCGAAGATCGAGCTCAGCTCGACCTCCTCGACCGAGATCAACCTGCCCTACATCACCGCCGACGCCACCGGGCCGAAGCACCTCGTCGTGACGCTGTCGCGAGCGAAGCTCGAGGACCTCGTCCGCGACCTGATCGACAAGACCCGCAAGCCCGTCGAGGCGGCCCTGAAGGACGCCGGGCTCAAGGCCGGTGACGTCGACGAGGTGATCCTCGTCGGTGGCATGACCCGGATGCCGGCCGTCGTCGAGGCGGTCAAGGCGATGTTCAACGGCAAGGAGCCCCACAAGGGCGTGAACCCGGACGAGGTCGTCGGCATCGGCGCCGCGATCCAGGCCGGCGTCCTCGCGGGCGACGTCAAGGACGTCCTCCTGCTCGACGTCACGCCGCTGTCGCTCGGCATCGAGACGCTCGGTGGCGTGATGACGAAGCTGATCGACCGGAACACGACCATCCCGACGTCCAAGTCGCAGGTCTTCTCGACCGCGTCGGACAACCAGGGCCAGGTCGAGATCCACGTCCTCCAGGGCGAGCGCGAGTTCGCCGCGGACAACAAGACGCTCGGCCGGTTCATCCTCGACGGGATCCCGCCGGCGCCGCGTGGGGTGCCCCAGATCGAGGTCACGTTCGACATCGACGCGAACGGCATCCTCGACGTCAAGGCGAAGGACCGGGCGACGTCGAAGGAGCAGCAGGTCCGGATCACCGCATCGTCGATGCTCTCGAAGGACGACGTCGACAAGATGGTCCGAGAGGCGTCCGACCATGCCGACGAGGATCGCAAGCGACGCGAGGAGGTCGAGGTCCGCAACCAGGCGGAGCAGCTGACCTACCAGGCGGAGCGAACGATCAAGGATCTCGGCGACAAGGTGTCGTCCGAGGACAAGGCCACGGTGGAGAACCAGGTGTCGTCACTGCGTGACGCGCTGAAGGGCTCGGACATCGACGCGATCAACGCCGGTGCGACGGCCCTCGCCGAAACGCTCCAGCGCGTGTCGACGGCGGCCTACCAGGCGTCCGCGGCCGAGGCCGGGTCCAACGGCTCGTCCGACGGCGCCGGCCCCGAGTCGGGTGACGGCGCGAGCGAGGCGGGCAGCGGCGAGCCGGCCGGTGCCCGGGCCGGCGGCGGGTCGTCGGACGGTGACACCGTCGAGGGTGAGTTCAAGGAAGTCTGATCTCGTCTCCGCGAGAGCAGCGCGCCCGGCCGGGCTCCAGCCCGGCCGGGCGCTTCGATTCCCCGCTGAGCCGACTCTGGCCCGGCCCGCAACGCCGCCGACACCACCGGGCGCGACGCGGCCGACGGGCAATTCCGGGACTTCGGTGATACTTCGTCCCGATGGTCTCCCCGCTCTCGTCCATCCCGCATCCGGCGCTCGCCGGCCGACTCCGCTCGCGGCTCCCGGCCCATTGGGATCGCCGCCACACGGTCATCCTCGTCGCGGCGCTTGTCGCCGTTGCGCTGATCGCCGGGATGGTCGGTCTCACCGTCTACGAGCGCTTCCGCCACTACACGAAGCTCGAGACGATCCCCGCCGGCTCGGTGGTCCCCGTTCGTCCGACGAAGCCCGTCATCGTCGTGATGTTCGAGAACAAGAGCGAGCTCGACGTGCTGGGCTCCGCCAGCGCGCCCTATCTCACCAGCCTCATTCCGAAGGGAGCACTCTCGACCGACTATCAGGCGATCGCCCATCCGTCACAGCCGAACTACCTGGCCCTGTTCAGCGGCTCGCCACAGGGGGTTGTCGACGACGAGGTCCACAACGTGACCGCGCCGACGCTTGCCGACCAGATCGAGGCCGCCGGTCTGACCTGGCGCGTCTATGCCGAGAATCTGCCCGCGACCCCGTGCTTCGCGGGGGCGACCGCGACCGGGGGCCCGGACGGCGAGGGGCTCTACGCCCGGAAGCACAATCCAGCGATCAGCTTCACCGACATCAGCTCGTCGCCGGCTCGCTGCGCGAACATCCAGCCGCTGAGCCAGTTCGCGCCGGACGCCGCCGACTTCATCTGGGTCGTCCCGAACATGTGCCACACCATGCATGACTGCCCGACCGCCGACGGCGATGCGTGGTTCAAGGGGTTCGCCCCGAAGATCCTCGATTCACCCGCGTTCCAGGCGGGCGGCAACGGCGTCCTGTACGTCACCTTCGACGAGTCGGACGACACCGCCCGCCGGAACGAGATCCGGACGCTCGTCCTGGGCCCGAACGTGAAGGCCGGTTCGCAAACGGACACGGCCCACACCCACTACTCGCTGCTCCGGACGATCGAGACCGGGCTCGGCCTGCCGTGTCTCGCCAGCGCGTGCTCGGCGAACACGATGGGCGAGATGTTCAGCCCCGCCGGCTGAGCCGGCCAGCGCTCGCCGGTCGCCGGTCAGCCCCTCGGTCGGCGCCGGCCCTCCGCCGCTCGCTTGCCGCAGGTCTCAGCCCCCGACGAACAGCCGGACGGACGGCGCCACGGCGGCGAGTCCCAGGACGACGGCGTAGCCGGCCAGCACGAGCAGCCCGGCGTACAGGTGGAGCTTCACGTTGACGCCCATGACCGCCATCAGCCCGTACGGGTTGTCGTAGTTCGGTTCGAGGCCACGGGAGACCTGCATTGCGAGCGGGATCGTGAGCAGGGCCAGGAGCGTCGGGATCGGCAGGAGCCCGACGACCACGCCCGCGACGAGGATCACGTACGCGGCGACGGCTGCGATCCGGTAGCCCGCGATCACGGTCTCCTTGGAGAGACGGACCGGGAGCGTCCGCTTGCCGGCTCGCGCGTCACCGCGCCGATCCGGGATCTCGTTCACGTAAAGGATCAGCGCGACCAGCAGCGCGATCGGCAGCGAGGCGATCACGGGCTCCCACGACACCGTGCCGCGCGTCTGGACGACGTAGGCGCCAACGAGCATCAACGGCCCGAAGCCGACCGCGACGGCGATCTCCCCGAGACCGCGGTACACGAGCTTGAGCGGCGGCGCGGTGTAGCCGATCGAGACGATGAACCCGACGATGCCGATCGCGAGCAGCGCGGGCGAGCCGCGAAGGGCAAGCAGGAGGAGCCCGACGACTCCGGCGAGACCGTAGAACAGCGCCGCGAGGCCGGCCATCCGGCGGAGCGAGACGAGGCCGTACTGGATGACCCGCGAGCCGCCGCTGAACTGGGTCGGCGTCACGTTGGCGTCGTCCGCGCCCTGGACGGTGTCGAAGACATCGTTCGCGACGTTCAGCCCGAGCTGGACAAACGAGGCGCCGACGACCGTGAGGACGGCGGTGAGCACGTCGAACGTGCCCTGCCGGGCGGCGATCGCGATCCCCAGGACGACCGGCACGATCGTCGCCGTGAGGAACGGGAGTCTCGTCGTCCGAAGCGCGAGCCAGCCCGCCGCGAGACGCGGCTTGACCGGCGTGCCGCGCTCCGCCGAGAGGGCATCGAAGTAGCGCCGCGACTGGCCGATCGACCGCTCCGAGTACTCGAAGAACGGGACCTCGGCCTCGTCCCAGCCCCACGCCCGCGCGGCGACGATCACGAGCCGGTCGCCGTCCACGGCCGCGCGGCCCCAGACGGTGACATGGCGCCGCTCGTCGTAGCCGTAGCCGGGCTGCGGTCGGATGTGCGAGCCGGTGAGGCTCAGCTCGTCGTTCGTGCGGACCGTCAGGCCGGCGGGGAGGGCAATCGTCGCCGTGCCGGCAGTCGCGTCGATCTCCGCCTCGACCGCGACGCTCATCGGGTAGCCGTCGGGCTCGACCCAGGTCAGGACGACGAAGGGGTAGGTCGCAAGCTTCTCGAGGCCGCTCCGCGCCGTCAGGCCCGGGACGCGATCGTTGGACGCAGGGGTCGTCGTCGTGCTCATCACGCAGCCGCCTGACCGACGGTCGTGACGTCGGGGGCGACGCTCGCGTCACCGCCGACCCACCACGCCGCGCGTCGTGGCGTGATCTCGATCAGGGCCCGCTCGAAGAACAGCGGCAGGGCGACCCGCGCCTTCAGGAACAGCACGATCGAGGGCTCCTTGCGCTCCCAGATCGGGAGCAGCCGCTCCCAGCCGCCGTGGGGATCCTCGTCGATGACCCTTGCATCGCCCTGGATCGTCGCCCGATCCTGCCGGCCGCCGACCGCGATCGGGTCCGTGATCGAGAGCGCGACCCGCGGGTTCGCCCGGATGTGCTCGAGCTTTCGGGAGAAGAGCGTCGACGACGTGAGATAGATCCGCTCGCCGTCGTAGAGGGGAATGAGCGGGTAGGTGACGGGACGACCGCGGTCATCCACGACCGTGAGCTCGCCGACGAGCGCCGCGTCCAGGAGGCGCTCGACCGGTTCGGGAAGCGTGGCCATTGCGGGGCTCCTTGTCCGTGCCGTATCTGCTACTGCACGGTAGCACGTAACGCCTTGCCGGGCAAGCGCATCCGTAGCGCGCCGAACCGCAGCGCGACCGTTGCCGTCGTCCGGGCGGACCGGCAGAATGGCGCGGCGCTCGCCGCCCCAGCCGCCGCGCGAGGGAGCCGTGCCCATCGCCCGATTTCTGCGCATCGTGTCGTTCGCTCCGGACGGCAACGAGTCCGCCGTCGATGCTGCACTTCGCGAGGTGTGCGTGCCCGCCCTGCTCGCGGACCCGGACGTCCTCGACGCCTGGATCGGCCGGCAGGGCAGCCGTGAGGACCGTCGCCGCGTGATCGCGTCGACCTGGACCGGGGCGCCGTCGTCGACGGAGTCGCAGCTCCTCGGATCGATCGCGTCCACGGTTGGTGTCGCGATCCCGATCGCCAGCGAGCAGACCCTCGATCTCGCGGTCCATGCCCGGTTCGAGCGGCCGGAGCCGGCGAGGATCCTGCGGGTCTTCTGTGGCCGCGTCGAGGCCGGGGAGCTCGACGGCTACGTCGCGGATGCCCGGTCCGGGATGCTCGCCGACGCCATGGTGAACGACGGCCTGGTCGCCTTTGCCCTCGGCGCGGACCCGCCGAACACCTTCGTGACGGTCTCCGCGTGGACGGGCTGGTCGGCGATCGAGGAGGCGACCGGCGGCAACATGCGACGGCCGATCGCGACGAGGAACTCCGTCCGGCTGACCGGGTTCGAGGTCGTCCACTACGAGACGCTCCCTGACGCCGCACATCGCGGCACCGGGCGGGACGGCGACGACCGATGATCCGTGGCTGCAAGGGACGATTCCGGGGATCCTGACAGCTCCTGACGGGCACCTCGGGTACCATCCCGTCCCCAATGCCCGAGCCTGATCTCTCTTCCGATTCGCCCCTGATCCGCGCCCGCGGGCTGACCAAGCGGTTCGGGTCGTTCACCGCCGTCGACGCGGTCGACTTCGACGTCGCGCCGGGCGAATCCTTCGGATTCCTCGGGCCGAACGGCGCCGGCAAGACCTCGACGATGCGGATGATCGGCTGCGTGTCGCCGATCACGGACGGCACGTTGAGCGTCCTGGGTCGTGACCCGCAGACCGAGGGGCCGCAGATCCGGAGCCGGATCGGCGTCGTCCCGCAGCAGGACACCCTCGACACGGAGCTGACCGTCCGCGAGAACCTCGTGATCTACGGTCGGTACTTCGGCCTCTCGCGAGCGGAGTGCCGGCGACGCGCCGACGAGCTGCTGGATTTCGCCCAGCTGACGGAGCGGGCGAACGATGCCGTCGAGCCGCTGTCCGGCGGGATGAAGCGGCGGCTGACGATCGCGCGGGCGCTGATCAACGAGCCGGACCTGCTGCTCCTCGACGAGCCGACCACGGGCCTCGACCCGCAGGCGCGGCACCTCCTCTGGGACCGCCTCTACCGCCTGAAGCAGCGTGGGGTGACGCTTGTCCTGACGACCCACTACATGGACGAGGCCGAGCAGCTCTGCGACCGGCTCGTCGTGATGGACAAGGCGAAGATCGTCGCGGAGGGTTCGCCGCTCGAGCTGATCCGCCAGTACTCGACGCGGGAGGTCACGGAGCTGCGCTTCCCGGTCGGCGTCCAGGAGACGCTCGACGGCCAGCTCGAGGGCCTCGCCGAGCGGATCGAGCTGCTTCCCGACCGGGTGCTGCTCTATGCCGACGATGGCGAGGCGGCGGTCGCGGCGGCCCATTCGCGCGGCCTCCGCCCCGAGACGGTCCTCGTCCGGCGGTCCAGCCTCGAGGACGTCTTCCTGCGGCTCACGGGCCGCTCGCTGATCGAGTAGCGCGATGGCCCTGCTCACGCGCGTCGTCGAGCTTCGCGCGATGCAGTACCGGCGAACGTTCCGGGCGTCGATCTTCTCGTCGTTCCTGAACCCGGTGCTGTTCCTCGCCTCGATGGGGATCGGGCTGGGGACCTACGTCGACCGGTCCGGGACGGCGTCCCAGGCGCTCGGCGGGCTGAGCTATCTGCAGTTCCTCGCGCCGGGTCTCCTGGCGGCCACGGCGATGCAGGCAGCGGCCTTCGAGTCGACGTTCCCGATCATGTCCGGGCTGCAGTGGCAGAAGGTCTTCCACGCGATGTACGCGACGCCGATCCGGCCGCGCGACATCGTCCTGGGGAACCTCGCCTGGATCGCGATCCGGCTCGCGTCGATTGCCGCGATCTTCACGATCGTCATGACGCTGTTCGGCGCGGCGGCGTCGCCGTTGATCCTGCTCGCGATCCCGGCCGCGGTCCTCACCGGACTGGCGTTCGCGACGCCGATCGCGGCGTTCGCGGCGACCCAGCGAACACCGGAGAAGTTCAACGCGGTGTTCCGTTTCGGGATCACACCGCTGTTCCTGTTCTCCGGGACGTTCTTCCCGATCTCGAACCTGCCGGCGGCGATCCAGCCGATCGCCTGGCTCTCGCCGCTGTGGCACGGCGTCGAGCTGAGCCGCGGACTCGCGCTCGGAACCGCGGCGGCGAACCCGGGACTGGCGATCGTCCACGTCGCGGTGCTCGCGGTGATCGCCGTGGCGGGCGCGATCTGGGCGTTCCGGACCGTCGAGGATCGGCTGGTGCGCGGATGACCGCGTCGTCGCTGCCCCTGACCGGCCTCCTGACGCTCGGCAGCCGGCGGGCGCGCTTTCTCGTCGAGCGGAACATCTACGTCTATCGCCACGGCTGGATCGTGATCCTGTCCGGGTTCTTCGAGCCGCTGTTCTACCTCGGCTCGATCGGCTTCGGGCTGGGTGCGCTCGTCGGGTCCGTGACGGGCCCCGGCGGCCAGCCGATCTCGTACCAGCTCTTCGTCGCGCCGGCGCTGCTCGCGAGCGCAGCGATGAACGGCGCGATCGCCGAAGGCACGTTCAACTTCTTCTTCAAGCTCAAGTACAACAAGACCTTCGATTCGATCCTGTCGACACCGTTGTCGCCCGGCGACGTCGCGGTCGGCGAGCTGACCTGGTCGCTCATCCGTGGCGGGATCTACGCCGGCGCCTTTCTGATCGTCATGGCCGTGCTCGGCCTGATCGTGTCGCCGGCAGTCGTCCTGGCCGTTCCCGCCGCATTGCTCATCGGGTTCGGGTTCGGGGCGCTCGGCATGGCGGCGACGTCGTTCATGCGGACGTGGCAGGACTTCGACCTGATCCAGCTCGTCATCCTGCCGATGTTCCTGTTCTCGGGGACGTTCTATCCCCTCGACGCGTATCCGGAGCCGCTCCGGGTGATCGTCCAGCTGACGCCGCTGTACCAGGGCGTCGACCTGCTCCGCTCACTGGTCGTCGGCCATCTGGACGCGACGCTCCTGCTCCACGTCGCCTACCTGCTCGTCATGGGGGTGATCGGGCTCGTGATCGTCGAGCGCCGGCTCGATCGGCTCCTGCTGAAGTAGGCGATGACGCGGGCGGACGACCTCGCGGCGCTGACCGCAGAGATCGTCGAGTGCAGGAAGTGCCCGCGACTCGTTGCGTGGCGGGAGCTCGTCGCCCGCGAGAAGGTCGCCCGCTTCCGGGACGAGACGTACTGGGCGCGGCCGGTCCCCGGGTTCGGCGACCCGGACGCGTCGATCCTTGTTGTCGGGCTCGCGCCGGCGGCGCACGGCGGGAACCGCACCGGCCGGGTCTTCACCGGTGACGCGTCCGGCGACTTCCTGTTCGAGGCGATGTACGCGGCCGGCCTCGCGAACCAGCCGACGGGGCGACGACCGGACGACGGCCTCGCGCTCCTCGACGCGTACATCGCGGCCCCGGTCCGTTGCGCGCCGCCGGCCAACAAGCCCACGCCCGAGGAGCGGGCGACCTGCCAGCCGTGGCTCGTCCGCGAGCTCGCGATCCTCGGCGACGTTCGGGTGCTGGTCGCCCTCGGCTCGATCGCCTGGGAGTCGTGCTTCCGGGTGATCGCCGCGCTGACCGGCGAGGACGCGCGGCCGCGGCCCAGGTTCGGGCACGGGGCCGAGGCGCGCGCCGGAGGCTTCACGGTCATCGGCTCCTACCACCCGAGCCAGCAGAACACCTTCACCCGGAAGCTCACCCAGCCGATGCTTCGCGACGTCCTGAACCGGGCACGGACGATCGCCGAGGCGCCGATCGAACGGAGGTCCGCGTCATGACCGACTTCATCACTCCCAGCGAGTTCCACGCGGCCGACGGGACGGCCGACTGGCGCGTTCTCGGCGAGGGCGCGCACGCGTTCTTCCGGACGAGCTCCCTCGGCGAGTCCGCTCGCCTGGTGGCGGCGATCGGCGCGATCCCGGGTGTCGACGACGCGGGCAACGTGCCCGAGATCGACGTGCGGAAGTCGGGCGTGACCGTTCGGCTGTTGACCAAGCAGCCGGACGGCTACGGGATGAGCACGCGCGACGTCGAGCTGGCTCGGGCGATTTCGTCCGCCGCGCGGGATCTCGATCTGCCGGCCGACCCATCCGTCGTCCGGAGCTTCCTGGTCGTGCCCGGCGCCGCCGACACCGCCGTCGTGATGCCGTTCTGGGAGGCGGTCCTCGGCTACATGCCTCGACCGGATTCGCCTGAGGAGGACCTGGTCGACCCCGAGGATCGGCTGCCCGGCTTCTGGTTCGAGGAGATGCGCGAACCGCGCGGCGACGAGGGCGGCGCGATCCACGTCGCGCTCTGGCTGCCGCACGAGCTCGCCGAGGAGCGGGTCGCGGCGGCGCTGGCCGCCGGCGGTCACCTCGTCCGCGACAAGGCGCCGATGTGGTGGACGCTCGCCGACTCGGCCGGCAACGAGGTCGACATCTCGACCGTGAAGGGCCGCGACTAGGCGGCCGGTCGGGCCTCAGTCGGGCGGGTTGGCCGCGGTCCAGCGCTCGACGTAGCGATCGAGACGGTCGAAGACGACGCCGTCCAGGGCTTCGGCCGCCTCGATGAACCGCTCGAGCATGGCCATCCGGTGGCCGCGCCCGATGCATTCCGGGTGCATCGTCACGGTGAGGAGGCCGCCGGGCGCGTGGGCATGCGCGTAGCGGAGCTCCTCGCTCCAGATCTCCAGCACCTTCGACGGCGCCGAGAGGCCGTCGCGGTCGCCGTCCGACGAGGGCTCGAAGTGCGGCCAGTCGTCGAGCGCCCACGAGACGGGCACCTCGACGAGCGGGCCCTCGGGGCCGAAGGTCGACCCCTTCTTTGTCGAGTGGTCATCGCCGAACCGCACCCGGTACAGACGATAGTCGTCGGCCATCAGTGAAGAGTCGTACAGGAAGCCCGCCTCGTGGACGAGCTCGAGGGTCCAATCGTCGAGCGACCAGTACGGCGCGCGCCAACCACGCGGGCGCATCCCCGTTCGGCGTTCGACCGCGGACGCCGACCGCTCCAGGTTCTCGATCGTCTGGTCGGTGCCGAGCGTCGCGAAGTCCTCGTGGAACCAGCCGTGGCACGCGATCTCGTGGCCGCCGGCGACGATCGCGTCGGTCGAGTCCGGGAACGTCTCGAGGGTGTGGCCCGGGATGAACCACGTGGAGGGGATGGCGTGGTCGGCGAGCAGCGCGAGGATCCGCGGCGCGCCGACCCGGACGCCGAACTCCGCGTGCGAGAGCTTGACCGGCGAGTCGCCGCGGCGGACGCCGTCGGAGATCGAGTCATGGTCGAACGTGAGCGCGACGGTGAGGCGCGGCATCGCCGGGTCGACTTCGGTCGTCATCCAGGCATCGTACCGACCCCCGCGGCCGACCTCCCGTAGACTTCGGCCCGCAGATGGCCACCGAGCTCGACTACTACACGATCCTCGGCGTCGAGCGGACCGCGACCGACGCCGACATCAAGAAGGCGTTCCGCCGCCTCGCCCAGCAGTGGCACCCCGACGTGAACACGGAGGCGGGTGCCGCCGAGCGGTTCAAGCAGATCAACGAGGCCTACCAGGTCCTGTCCGATCCGCAGCGCCGCCAGACGTACGACATGTTCGGCCGGGCGGGTCTCGGTGGCGACGGCGGGCTCGGCTTCGACCCCTCTTCCTTCGGCTCGTTCAGCGACATCTTCGACGCCTTCTTCGGTGGAGCCGCGGCCGGTGCCGCGCGGCGCGGTCACCCGATGGCCGGTGCGGATCTCCGCTACGACCTCCGGATCAGCTTCGAGGAGGCGGTTCGCGGCACGGAGCAGGAGATCGAGTTCCCGGTCTACGGGCGCTGTGACACGTGCGGCGGTAGCGGCGCGAAGCCCGGCACGGAGCCGGTGACGTGCGACAACTGCGGCGGGCGCGGCGAGATCCGGACGACGCGCCGGACGATGCTCGGTCAGATGGTCAACGTCTCCGCCTGCCCGGTCTGTCAGGGCGAGGGCAAGATCGTCAAGGAGCCGTGCGAGACGTGCCACGGCGAGGGCCGGACGGAGCGCCGCCGAACGCTCCGGGTCACGATCCCGGCCGGGATCGACGAGGGCCACCAGATCCGGCTCTCGAACGAGGGCGAGGTCGGCCGTCGTGGCGGGCCGGCCGGCTCGCTCTACGTGGCGGTCCACGTCACCCCGCACCCGACGCTGCGCCGCGACGGGACCGAGCTCTTCTACGAGGCCGACGTCTCGATCGCCCAGGCGGCGCTCGGCGCGACGATCTCCGTCCCGACCGTCGACGGCGACGAGGAGGTGGAGGTGAAGGCAGGAACCCAGCCGGGTGCCGAGATCCGGCTCCGTGGCCGCGGCGTGCCGCATCTGCGGCGGACCGGCTCCCGCGGCGACCTGCACGTGTTCGTGAACGTCGTGGTCCCCTCCAAGCTGACCCGGCGCCAGCGCGAGCTCCTGACCGAGTTCGCCGCCGAGAGCGGCGACGGGGTTGCGGCGCCCCACCCGGGAATCCTCGACAAGGTGCGCGACGCGCTCGGCTGATCGCGGCGTCTGGGTGGAGCTCGCCGTCGAGGCCGACATCGAGGCGGTCGAGGCGGTTTCCGAGATCCTCGGGCGGGTCGCACCGGGCGGCACGAGCGTCGAGCCGACCTTCGAGCTCGTCGACGAGGGGCTGAGCGCGCGGGTGGATCCGTCGCGGCCGGCGATCGTCCGGGCGTACGTTCCGGCGCGTGATCCGGCGGCGGTGGAGCGCGCAACCGCCGACGTCGCCGCCGCGCTGGCGCATCTCCAGGCGTTCGGGCTGCGGCCGATCGGCGACCTCGTGACGCGGGTGGTCCACGAGGACGACTGGGCGGAGGCGTGGAAGGCGCACTTCCCGGTCCTGCGCGTGGGCCGCCGGCTCGTGATCAAGCCGACGTGGCGTCGACATCGAGCGACCGACGATGACGTGGTGCTCGCGCTCGATCCGGGAATGGCCTTCGGAACAGGTCTTCACCCGACGACGCGTCTCTGCCTCGCCGCGCTCGAGCAGCTCGCGGACGGCGGCTCCGTGGCGGGAGCACGGGTCCTGGACGTCGGCTGCGGCTCCGGGATTCTGTCGATCGCCGCCGCGCGGCTGGGTGCCGCGGCGGTGCTGGGCGTCGACACGGACCCGATCGCGGTCGACGCGACGATCGCGAACGCGCGACGGAACCGCGTCTCAGGCCTGGTCGTCGCCCACGGCGGATCGCTGCCATCGGGCGACGCCGCGTTCGACGTCGTTCTCGCGAACCTCATCGCGTCGGTGCTGATCGACCTGGCGCCGTCCCTCGCCGCCGAGCTGCGGCGCGGGGGGTCGCTGCTCGCGTCCGGCATCTACGTGGATCGCGAGGGGGACGTGCGTGCGGCGTTCCTCGAGGCCGGCCTCGAGGTCGAGGAGCGGACGGCCGAAGGCGACTGGGTCGCCCTGCGCGCGATCCGCAGCTGAGCGACGCGGGGCGGCCAGGCCGGCTCGGCGGCTCGCGGCGCGACCGCCCGTACAATCGGGCGCGATGCCCACGTGGTTCCCGATCCTTCTCGTGACGCACATCGTGCTCGCGGTGAGCCTGTTCCTTCCGTCGATCCTCCTGCCGTTCGCGCTTCGGACGCGACGAGCCGCGGCGGACAGCCCGCATCCGCTCGTCCGCTTCCTCCTCCGGATGCAGGCGAACGGGACGCTCCTGATCGGGATCGGGCTGGCCCTGACCGGCGCGCTGCTCGTCGTGCTGCTGGGCGGCAGCCTCATCGGCCAGCCGTGGCTCCTCGTCGCGCTGGCGATCTACGCGGCGAACCTCGTCCTCGCGTTCTTCGTCCAGCGCCCGAACCTGCGCCGGCTCATCGGAATTCGGGCGGCCGCGGACGACCGGGCGTGGCTGGAGCGGGCGAAGCGGCAGCGCTACGTCAGCTACGCGATGGCGGCGCTCGTCGGGACGATCGGGTTCCTGATGAGCACGAAGCCGACGCTGTGGTGAGCGCGGTGGCGTCCCTCGCGCGTCCCGCGCCCGATGCCCGCGTCCGCACCGCCGCGATCACGAACCTCGGCTGCAAGGTGAACCAGTCCGAGATGGAGGCCGCTGCGCGGCGGCTGCGCGAGCTCGGCATTGCCGTCGTCGACGGCGATCAGCGGGCCGATCTCGTCCTCGTCAACACGTGCACCGTGACCGCCGAGGCCGACGCGAAGTCGCGTCACGCGGTGCGGGGTGCGCGGCGCACGAGCCCGGACGCGGAGGTCGTGGTCACCGGCTGCTCCGTTCAGGTGGCCGGGGACGCAATCCGCCGCGCCGATCCCACCGCCCGGCTCGTCGACAACCGGGCGAAGGACGCGCTGCTCGCGGAGATCGAGGGGCTGCTCGGCCGCGCGGACCCGGTTCCTGCCGAGGCGGCGGGCGCGACGGCCGCGGGGGCGACGCTGCCTCGCGCGCTGCCGACACTTTCCGGAGTCGAACCGGTCGCGATGGCCGCCGCCGCGATCGGAGGCATTCACGACGGCCGGGCGGCGGTCGAGCGAACGCGTGCGTTCGTCAAGGTCCAGGACGGCTGCTCGTTCCACTGCACGTACTGCATCATCCCCGCCGCCCGCGGTCCCGAGCGGAGCCTGCCCCCGGACGCCGTCATCGCGGACGTCCGGCGTGCGCTTGCGGCCGGCCACCGCGAGGTCGTGCTCACGGGGATCAACATCGGGACGTACGACGGCGGCTGGTCCGAGCGAGGCTTCCGGGGCTCGCATCGACGGTCCGCGCTGACGCTCGCCGGCCTCGTCCGGCGCATCCTCGACGAGACCCCGGTCGAGCGGCTCCGGATCTCGTCGATCGAGCCGCAGCATCTCGACGACGCTCTGCTTCGCGTCTGGGCCGACGCTGCGCCGCGGACGCTGCCGCACCTCCACCTGCCGCTCCAGTCCGGCGACGACGGCGTGCTCCGCCGGATGGGGCGGCGGTACGTGAGCCGCGAGTACGCGGCGATCGTCGCGCGAGCCCGTGAGGCACTCCCCGGCGTCGCGATCCACGCGGACGCGATCGTCGGCTTCCCGACGGAGGATGAGGCGGCCTGGCAGCGCAGCTTTGCGTTCATCGACTCGCTGGGTCTCGCGGGCCTCCACGTCTTCCGCTACTCGGCGCGACCCGGGACCGCGGCGACCCGGATGGTCGGTCAGGTGGACGAGCGGGCGAAGAAGCGACGAGCGGCCGAGCTGCTCGCGCTTGCCGCCGATGCCCGCCGGCGGTGGGCGGCGTCGCACGTCGGTGGGGCGGTCGACGTCCTGTTCGAGACGCGGCTCGGCGACGGTCGCTGGGTCGGCCACGCCGCCGATCACACGTTGGTCGCGGCGCCGTCTCCGCCGTCCGGCGCTGCCCCAGCGATCAGCGAGAACGCGATCGGCCGCGTCGCGGTCGAAGGCGTGGACCGCGAGCTGAGCGACCGCGTCGTCGGGCGGGTCGTGGCGCTGTCGATGCCCGCCGCGTCGTCCGGAGGTGTCGCCCGTGCCCGCTGATCGATCGTCGCAGCCAGACTGCCTGTTCTGCCGCATCGCGCGCGGCGAGCTGCCGGCCCGCACCGTCGCGGACGACGACCTCGTGCTCGCGTTCCACGACATCGCGCCACGCAGCCCGACGCACATCCTCGTGATCCCGAAAGTCCACATCCCGTCGGCTGCCAATCTCGAGGAGGACGACGGGCCGTTGCTCGGGCGGTTGTTCGCGACGACCGCCCGGATCGCGCGCGAGCAGGGGATCGCCGACGCCGGCTTCCGGATCGTCAGCAACGTCGGTCGGTGGGGCGGCCAGACGGTCGACCATCTCCATTTCCACCTGATGGGTGGGCGCTCGTTCGACTGGCCGCCCGGATGACGCAGGGTCTGCGGGCAGCTCCAGCTCCGCGCGCCGACCGCCGCCGAAGCCGTTCGGGCTTCCCGACCCTGGCCCTCGCGACCGTGCTGCTCGCCGGCCTCGGCGCCGGCTGTGGGATCGCCGCCAACGGCTCGCCGGCGTCGCTCCCG
Source organism: Chloroflexota bacterium (assembly GCA_042408445.1). Taxonomy (GTDB): domain Bacteria; phylum Chloroflexota; class Limnocylindria; order Limnocylindrales; family CSP1-4; genus CF-46. The sequence goes on along the minus strand of JBHORC010000019.1, from coordinate 6,964 downwards.
GCCGAATCCGTCGGCCCGGCGGCGACGGCCGGCGCCAACGCCGCGGCGACGCGCGGCTCGATCGCGACCGCGCTCGGGACCGTCCAGGTCCAGTTCGGCGACGCCACGCGGTCGTATCGGCCGCCCGAATCCGCCCGCCTCCGCGACGCGCCCCGGGCGGTGTACCAGGTCGTCCTCCCGGACCAGCCCGACGCCGGGTTCATCGTCGTCTACGAGTTTCCGGACGCCGCGTCCGCGGTCGATGCCGGCAACGAGGAGGCCGGGTATCTCGGCACCGGTGCCGGTCGGGTCCAGTTCCCGCTCGGCGAGCAGCACGCCATCCGCGCCCTCGGGCCGACCCTGATCCTCTACTCGTGGCTTCCGTCGGCCTCGTCGGATCCGACGGCCGGGCGCGTCGCCGATGCCCTGAACACGCTCGGAATCGGGTTCAGCGTCCCGCGCTAGCCCGCTCGCCGTCCCGCTGGGTCACCGTGGGTTCGCGCTCGCCGCCGGCCCACGCCCGAACCGGGTCGCGCCGGATCTTCAAGGTGTGGGTCCGGGGGAAGTCGTCCTCCGGCCAGAGCCGCCAGGCCGCGATCCGCTGCTGTGGCCCGAGCTGGCTGTTCGCGCCGCGGACCGCGGCGTCGACGATCGGCTTCGCGGATTCGGCCGTCTCCGCTCCGGCACCGCGGAGGAGCACGACCGCCTCGATCCGGCCCGGCTCGGTCTCGACCACGATCGCGTCGCGCAGACCGGCGACGCGTAGCGCGTTCTCGATGTCCTCCGGGTAGACCTTGAAGCCGTTCGGCAGGACGATCCGATCCTTGGTCCGGCCGCTGAGGACGAGCCGGCCGTCGGGGTCGAGCTGTCCGATGTCGCCGGTGTGGTACCAGCCGTCCGGGTCGATCGCGCGGGCCGTCGCCTCGGCGTCGCGCCAGTAGCCCTTGAAGAGGGTCGGACCGGCGAACAGCACCTCGCCGTCGTCGGCGATCCGGAGCTGGACGGGTGGCATCGGCCGCCCGACCGTCCCGAGGCCGTGGTCCTCGCGCGTCGTACAGGTCCCGAAGCCGTTCTCGCTGCTGCCGTAGCCCTGGATGACGACCACGCCGAGGTCCTCCCACGCCTGCTGGAGCGCAGGCGGCAGGAACGCGCCCGATGACACGAAGAGGCTCAGGCTGCCACCGAGCCGGCGGTGGACGCTCCGGAAGATGAGGCGCCGGGCGGGGTAGGGGAGGCGGCGGGCGATGCGTCGGAGGCGGTCGAACAGGCTGCGGCGACCGCTTCGGTCGGCCTCGCGCTCGATCGCGCTCCAGAACAGGTCGAGCACCTGCGGCACGACGATCATGCTCGTCACGCGATGCGCCTGGAGGGCGGCAAACAGGACCCGCGGGTTCCGGCTGCGGACGTAGAGGATGTCCGCCCCGACGCTCAGCGCGTAGATCAGGCCGATCGCCTGCTCGAAGAGGTGGCTGAGCGGCAGGACGCTGATCACGCGATGCTCGAGCGGCGGGATGACGCGGTTGATCGCCGCCATCGTGGCGAGCAGGTTGTCGTGCGCGACCATCACCCCCTTCGGGGTTCCCGTCGTCCCGGACGTGAAGATCAGGTCCCAGACCTCCTCGGGTTGCGGCCTTGGCCAGGAGGCCACGTCTCGTTCCATCGCTTCGGCCGTCGAGCCGTCCCGGTCGTCCGGCTCGCGCGTCAGGGACTCGATCGTTGTCGTCGGGAAGTCGGCGAGCCCCGCTGCCGTTGCGTCCGGAGCGTCCTGTCCGGCGCCGATCAGGAGCCGCTTCGGCTCGGCCCGCTTGACGATGCCCTGGATCGCCTCCGTGCTCATCCGTAGGTCGAGCGGCACGAGGATCAGGCCGGCCCGCATCGCCCCGAAGTAGACGGCGGGGAGCTCCGGGCCGGACGGGCTCCAGGTGAGGACGCGGTCGCCCGGCTCGAGACCGAGCTGGTGGCGGAGTCGCCACGCCGCGAGCCGGCTGCGGCGATCCAGCTCGCGATACGTCCAGGTGGTGCGGGTCCCGCCCTCGTGCCACAGGCCGACGGCGGGCCGATCGGCGTACCGGCCGAACGCGAGATCGAGCAGGTCGAGGATCGTGCGGGGCGGGTCCGCGGGCTTGGTCGGGGCGCCGGCCCCCGCGGACGTTGGGGCGTCCGGTGCCGCCCCGTGTGCCGTGGCGCCGGCCCCGGCGGACCTCGTCGCCGCTTCCTCGGCGCTCGCCGGTGACGCCGCGCCTGCTTCGGCGGACCTCGCCGCGGTTTCGGGTTCGGTCCCCTCGGCCGCGGTCGGACCTTCGACCTGGTGATCCATCGTCGATCGATGGTAGAGGGGCAGGCGAGCCGCAGTGAACCCGCTCGCCCGATGCTGACGGGGATGGACTCGGTGCGGCTCGGCCTTCAGCTGCGCGCCCTGCGGTTGCGCGCTCGGCTGCGCCAGGCAGACCTTGCCGCCGCCGCCCGCGTTCCTCGGGATTCGGTGAGCGAGCTCGAGCGCGGGCTGGTGTCGCACGCATCAATTTCGGACCTCGAGCGCGTCTCCGCCGCGCTCGGCGCCTCGCTCGAGGTGCGCCTGCGCTGGCACGGTGAGTCGCTCGACCGTCTCCTCGACGAGGCGCACGCGGCGACGGTCGCCGCGGTCGTCGCGCGTTTGACGCGCGCCCGTTGGGAGTGCCGGCTCGAGGCGTCATTCTCGATCTGGGGCGAGCGCGGCTCGATCGATGTGCTGGCCTGGCACGCGACGACGCGAAGTCTTCTCGTCGTCGAGGTCAAGCCCGTCGTGCCGGACCTTCAGGCGATGCTGCACGGTCTCGATCGAAAGGCCCGGCTGGCGCCCGATCTCGCGACTGCGTTGGGGTGGTCGCCGACCAGGGTCGGGAGGCTGCTCGCGATCGCGCAGTCGCCGACGTCGCGGGGCCGCGTTCGTCTTGCCGGCGTGGTGCTCGACGCCACCTTGCCGGACCGAGGTCCTTCCGTGCAAAGGTGGCTCGCCGCACCGTCCGGGCCGCTCGCCGGCCTGCTGATCTGGTCGAATGCCGCGCAGAGCGGCACTCGGCGTCCGGCCTGGCGTCGTGAGCGCGTTCGACGAGCCGGGCGTTGTCGGCCGCGGCCGGGCGCGACGGTAGACGAGAATCGGCCTGGTTGAGGCGCGTCGCGGCCGCCTCCGCGCTCATAAGAACGGTGACGGCGACAATCGACAAGTTCGGGGCGAGGGTGCGTGCGCGGCGCAAGGGCGCCGGAGGGCCCGCCAGCACGGGACCGTGAGGCAGCGGGGAGGTTTGACCCCTCCCGGGGCCTCGGCTATGCTCCGGCGGCCCTGCCACCCGGTGCGGCGTGTGCGGAATTCGAACGGCGTGAGCCGCTTCGGCCCCGCTCGCGAGCGTCACGGGTCCGGCGGGCGTTTCGCGTCGGCGGTGGCTCCGAGCGCGCGAGACGGATGAGGCGCCGCGGAGGCTGCGGTGCCCGCGCACGAAGTCGAGCCCGAGGAGGTGAACCGGAATTGGCAGAAGTCCGAGTGGGTGAGAACGAGACGTTCGAAAGCGCCCTCCGCCGCTTCAACAAGAAGATCCAGCAGTCCGGCATCCTCGCCGAGGCTCGCCGTCGCGAGCACTACGAGAAGCCGAGCGTGAAGCGGAAGCGCAAGGAAGCGAAGCGCAAGAAGAACGCCCGAACGCAGGTCGGCTGAGGCCAGCGGCCCGCCGCTCGCCCTGACGAGCGCTCCGGCCGCCACTCCCCAAGGCTCCACATCGTTCGTCGCCCCTTCGGCGACCGGATCGGCGGAGCCTCCGTAGCCGCCCCGCCCCAGGGCGTTCCCGATTCGCCGGTCGCTGACCCGACCCGCGAAGCTCGCCCCGAGGTTGCCATCCGTGTCCCTTCGAGATCGACTCCAGACCGACGTCACCGCCGCGATGCGGTCGGGTGACGCGCTGCGCCGCGACGTGCTCCGGATGGCCCAGAACGCGGTCTATCTCGTCGAGAAGCGCGACCACCGAACGCTGACCGACGACGACATCGCGGCCATCCTGGGCCGCGAGGTCAAGACGCGCCGCGAGTCCGTCGACGCGTTCCGGAAGGGCCATCGCGAGGATCTCGCCGCGAAGGAGGAAGCGGAGATCGCGATCCTCCAGGCGTATCTCCCGGAGCAGCTCGACGACGCGACCCTCGAATCCCTCGTCACCGAGGCGGTCTCCACGACCGGAGCGACGAGCGCCCGGGACATGGGCAAGGTGATGGGCTGGCTGAGCCCGCGGACGAAGGGCCGCGCCGACGGCCGCCGCCTGGCCGAGCTCGTCGCCGCCGCGCTTGCAAAGGCTGACCTCGCGGCCCACGCCCACGAGGCGTCCTGAGGCGCCCTCCCGGCGCCACAGCCCGATCCGATGCTGACCCAGCGACGCACCACCGCCGCCCCGACGTTCACCCGGCGCGACCTCGCCCGGCTGTCGGTCGGCTCCGTGCTGCTCATCTCCGCGCTGACGGCGATCTTCGCGCTCGACCTTCTGCCGCAGCGCCTCTCGATCAAGGTCGGTGATGTCGCGGCCACGGACATCGTCGCGCCGCGGGCAACCTCCTACGTCAGCGATGTCGAGACGGCCCAGGCGCGCGAGGCAGCGCGCAACAGCGTCGTCGCGGTGTACGACTACGACCCGTCGGCCGCGACGGCGACGGCCCAGGCGCAGCTCGCGAAATTCGAGCGCCGGGTCGCGCCGATCGACAGCGCATTCGCGAACGGCGTGACCGACGAGGGCCGGGCGTCGATCCTCGACTCCGCGCTCCCGGACATCACGGACGACGCCCTTCGCCAGACGATCCGGACCCTGACGAAGGACCAGTGGAAGCCGATCCGCGCGGAAGCCTCGCGGGTCCTCGACAAGACCGAGCGGGACGAGCTGCGCGACAACGCGCTCGAGCCGGCCCGGCAGAGCCTCGACACCCAGATGACGCTGCTCGACCGAGACGAGGCCACCCTCGCGGCCGCGATCATCTCGCCGTTGCTCGTCGCGAACAGCTCGTACAGCCAGCCGCTGACCGACGCGGCGAAGACGGCCGCGGCGAATGCGGTCGTGCCGGTGACCGAGGACTACGCCCAGAACGAGACGATCGTCCGGAAGGGAGCGCGGATCACGGCCGCCCAGCTGGAGGCGATCGAGGCCTTCGGTCTCACCGATGCGCGGCCTGATGTCGCACGCCTCGGCGGGTGGCTGCTGCTCGCGATCCTCGCGGTCGGCGTGCTGCTCGGCTGGATCTGGCGCTTCCGGCCGCTCCTCTGGCACCGCACGAGCGCGCTGGTCCTGATCGGCCTGATCGTCGTCGGGACGACGCTCGTCCTGAAGGTCACCGCGGGCCGGGCCGGGTTGCCGTTCGTCGTCCCGACTGCGGCGGCCGGCATGCTCCTCGCGATCCTGCTCGACTCGGGCGTCGCGACCGTCGTCCTGGGCCTGCTCGCGCTCCTGGGCGGGGCGGTGAACGGCAACGCGCCCGAGATGATGGCCTACATCTATTTCGGCGGCATGGCCGGCATCGTCGCCATCCGGCGCGGCGACCGCCTCCAGATCTTCGTCCAGGCCGGGCTGCTCGTCGCGATCGTGAACGTTCTCGTGATCGCGACGTACGGATTCCTCGGGGCGCACGACGCGCGCGGCGTCATCGAGCTGATGGGCGCGGCGCTCCTGTCCGCCGCCGGCTCCGCGGTGGCCGCCGTCGGCTCGTTCGCGGCGCTCGGCAGCGTGTTCGGGATCCTGACCGTGTTCCAGCTGCTCGAGCTCGCGAACCCGTCCCAGCCGCTGCTCCGGCGGTTGCTCGTCGAGACGCCGGGGACGTACCACCACTCGCTGATGGTGGGCAATCTCGCCGAGCGAGCCGCCGAGTCGATCGGCGCCGACCCGCTGCTCACCCGCGTCGCGGCCTACTACCACGACGTCGGCAAGCTCGCGAACCCGCTCGCCTTCATCGAGAACCAGTCCGGCGGCGAGAACGTCCACGACCAGCTCGATCCCGAGACGTCCGCTCAGATCCTCAAGGCCCACACCGCCGACGGCATCGACATCGCCTACAAGGCGAAGCTGCCGAAGAGCCTGATCGCGTTCATCCCGCAGCACCACGGGACGGCGCCGATGAGCTACTTCTTCGCCCGCGCCCGCGGTCTCGCCGCGGAGCCGTACGGCGGTCCCCAGACGCCCGACGGAGCGCGCGCCGCCGCGGCCGTCGACGAGCGCAAGTTCCGCCACGCCGGGCCGAAGCCCCAGACGCGGGAGGCGGCGCTGATCATGCTCGCGGACGGCGTCGAGGCATCCGTTCGATCGCTGTCGTCCCGGGACGAGCCCGCGATCCGGGCGATGGTTGCGCGGATCATCGACGAGCGGATGGCCGATGGCCAGTTCGACGAGTGTGACCTCACCCTCCGCGACATCGAGCGGATCAAGGAAGCGTTCGTCCAGCAGCTGCTCGGCATGTACCACCAGCGGATCGCCTATCCGCAGAACAAGGTCGTCGAGCTCGAGTCGCGGCGGAGCGCCGCCGGTGGTGGATCGCGCGGCTCCGGCGGTGGACCCGGACCGACGGGCGGCGGGCCGGCGGGCGGGTGACGGCGCGCCTCCCGACGACGAGTCCCCGACGCTGCCCGGTCCTCGCCACACCCCGAACCCGGCGGGCACCCCGGGCGTGACGGACCGTCCCGCAGGCGCTCGGCGGAGCCCCGTTCGGATCGGGCCCTGGCGGATCGACCCGATCGTGCGCGACAGCGTCGCGCTGCCCTTGCCCATCCCGGTCGCGGCGCTCGGCAGGTCGATCGCGACGGCGCTCGAGGCTGCCGGCGCGCCGCGCCCAGCCTCGGTCGGCCTGGTGCTGAGCGACGACGCCGAGCTTGCGGAGCTGAACGTGGCACATCTCGGCCACGAGGGCCCGACGGACGTCCTGTCGTTTCCGCTGCTCGCGCCGGAGACGTTCCCGCCGCACGCGGGTGGCGCCGCGCCGGCGCCGGCGCCGG
>JBHORC010000018.1:0-57288 GCA_042408445.1 Chloroflexota bacterium | reverse complement strand
CGCGGCGCTCCTCGCCTGCCTCGCGCTCGCGGTCGCCTGCTCGGGGAGTGGCGGCTCCGCCCCACCCGGCGGCAGCGGTGCCGCTGCCGGCGGAGGCTCGGATGCCGCCGGATCCGGGGCCGTCACCCGTTCGACCCAACCCGGCGGCTCCGGAGGCACCGCGGCGGGTTCGGGCGGCGCCGGATCGTCCGGGGCGGCCGGGCCGGACGCGTCCATCCCCGCCGGCGACTTCCGGAACCCCGTTCTGGCCCGGTCCTTCGCCGATCCCTTCATCCTCAAGGATGGGCCGCACTACTTCGCGTTCGCGACCGGCAACCTCACCTACAACATCCAGGTCGCGACGTCCGACGATCTCGTGACGTGGTCATCGCCCCGTGAGGCACTCGGCGGCCTCGCGATCTGGCAGCCGAGCTCGAAGGGGCTGACCTGGGCGCCGGAGGTGATGAAGACCTCGGCGGGCTACGTCATGTACTACACGGCCCGCGACGTCCAGGCCGGCAAGCAATGCATCTCGATCGCGATCGCGACCGACCCGACCGGTCCCTACGAGGACGACAGCAAGCGGCCGTTGGTGTGCCAGACGGACCTCGGCGGCTCGATCGACTCGAGCCCGTTCAAGGACCAGGACGGGACGCTCTGGCTGCTCTGGAAGAACGACGGGAACTGCTGCGGCGAGCCGACCCGGATCTGGGCGCAGCGCCTGTCGGCCGACGGTACGAAGCTGACCGGCGACGTCCATGACCTCGGCGAGCGGAACGACAAGGCGTGGGAGCGGAACGTCGTCGAGGCGCCGACCCTGCTCCTCCACGACGGGACCTACATCCTGTTCTACTCCGCGAACGCGTACAACACGCGCGACTACGCGGTGGGCTACGCGACGGCGAAGGACCTCCTGGGGCCGTACACGGATGCGCCCGAGAATCCGATCCTGAAGACGACGGCGCCGGTCGGCTCACCGCCGGGCCAGGCGGCGGGACCCGGCCACCAGTCGGTCGTCGAGGACGATGACGGCGACCTCTGGATGGTCTACCACGCGTGGGATGTCGCCCGCGTCGGCGACGAGATCAGCGGGACGCGATCGCTCTGGATCGACCCGCTCACGTTCGAGAACGGCAAGCCCGTCGTCCACGGCCCGAACGCGTCCCCACAGCCGGTTCCCTGACTCGCGGCGCGAGTACCATCACCGCCACGCCGCGACTGCGCTCGCGCAGCGCGCCCACCCTCCGACGAGCCCACACCGCGCTCGTCGCCGTCACCCAGGAGGACGTTCGGCTGTGCGGCTCGAGGACAAGGTCACGATCATCACCGGCGCCGGCGGCGGGATGGGCCGCAAGGCCGCGACGATGTTTGCCGCCGAGGGGGCGCGCGTCGTCTGCGTCGACGTCTCGGAGGAGATGGCGGAGTCGGCGGCGGACGAGGTCCGGGCAGCCGGCGGGCAGGCGACCGCGGTCGCCGCCGACGTCTCGAACGAGAGCCAGGCGAAGCGGATGGTCGACCACGCGGTCGCGACCTTCGGCCGCGTCGACGCCCTCTACAACAACGCCGGCATCATGCCCGCGGCGGACCACTCGGTCGTCGACACCGACGTCGACATCTGGGACAAGGTCATGGCGGTCAACGTCCGGGGCGTCTTCCTCGGCTGCAAGTACGCGATCCCGAAGATGGTCGACCAGGGCTCCGGATCGATCATCAACGTGGCGTCGTTCGTCGCGATCCTCGGCTGCTCGGTGCCCCAGGATGCCTACACCGCCTCGAAGGGCGCGGTGCTCGCGCTGACGAAGAGCCTCGCCGTCCAGTTCGCGCCGCACGGCGTCCGGTCGAACTCGATCTCGCCCGGGCCGATCGAGACGCCGCTGCTCATGGACTGGCTCGTCAAGGACGAGGAGGCGAAGAAGCTCCGCCTCGCGCGCAACCCGACCGGCCGGTTCGGCAAGCCGGAGGAAATCGTCCACGTCGCGGTGTACCTCGCGTCCGACGAGAGCCGCTGGACGAACGGATCGAATCTCGTGATCGACGGCGGGATCACCGTCAACTACTTCTGACGACCGGCGTGGACGACACGCGAGACGCGTTGCGCGCGATGCTCCGCCCGGGCGAGCGCCTCCTCTGGTCCGGACGCCCGGTGATGCGTCGGTTCGTCATGAGGGGCTCGGTCCTGTTGATCCCCTTCACCCTCCTGTGGCTCGCATTCGCGGTCTTCTGGGAGGCGAGCGTCCTCGGCTCGAAGGCGCCCGGCATCTTCGCACTCTGGGGGATCCCGTTCGTCGCGATCGGGCTCTACGTCGCCTTCGGCCGCTTTCTCGTAGCCGGTCGGGAAGCGCGTCGGACCATCTACGGACTGACCGATGAGCGCGTCCTCATCATCGGAGGCGCCTTCTCTGTTCGGATCACGGAACTGTTGCTCCGAACCCTGCCCTCGCCAACGCTGGAGTCGGGATCCGATGGCGTCGGAACGATCACGTTCGGCCCACGTGCGCCGTACGAGTCTTCCCTGCCTGCCGGCTGGCCGATGATGCGGACGATGAGCGCTTCGTTCTCGATGATCGACGACGCATCGTCGGTCTTCCGACTCGTCGATGACGCCGCCGCGAAGGCGAGGGAGCCGCGATGACGGAGATTGCTGGCCCAGAGCTCGCCGTTGGCGTTGACGTGGGCGGCAGTGGGATCAAGGTGTCCGTCGTCGACGTGGCGCACGGCGTGCTCGTCGGACCACGGCTCCGGGTCGCGACGCCGCAGCCGTCGACGCCCGATGTCGTCGTCCCGGTCATCGTCCGGACCGTCCTCCGCGCGCTCAAGGAGTCCGGCGTCCAGGCGGGCCGTTCCACGAGCGTGTCCTTCCCGGTCGGCGTCGGGATGCCGTCCGTCGTGATCGACGGCGTGACGAAGACCGCCGCGAACATCGACCCCGGGTGGACAGATTTCGATCTGGGCGCCCGGTTGCGGTCGGCGTTCAGCGGGACCGTCGTCGTCCTGAACGACGCCGACGCCGCGGGCCTCGCCGAGATGCGGTTCGGGGCGGGCGTCGGCCGTCGTGGGGTCGTGTTCGTGCTGACGCTGGGGACCGGTCTCGGCTCCGGCATGTTCAACGACGGCGTGCTCGTCCCCAACACGGAGCTGGGGCACATGGAGATCCGCGGCCGGGACGCCGAGCGCCGGTCCGCTGCCGTGGCGCGGACGCGTCGCGGTCTTTCGTGGAAGGCGTGGGCCAGTGACCTGGACGAGCATCTTCACGCGATCGACAAGCTCTTCTGGCCGAACCTGATCATCCTCGGCGGCGGCGTGAGCAAGAACGCGGACAAATTCATTCCCCGGCTCACCGTCCGGCCGCCGGTCGTCGCCGCGACGCTCCGCAACGACGCGGGCATCGTCGGTGCCGCGATGGCGGCGGCGGAGCGGATGGTCGAGGGGTCCGGCGGCTGACCCGAACGCGACTCGGCGTACCATGCGAGGACGAACCGCGGCCCTCCGCCGCCCCTGAGCCTTCGCTGACGAGGACCCGCCGATGACGACCGAACCGCGTGCCGCGGACGCTGCTGCGACCACTCCGGATTCGCCCGTCGTCGCCCGGATGGTCATCGGTGGGGAGTCGGTCGATGCCGCCGACGGGCAGACGTTCGAGGTGGTCAATCCTGCGACCGGCCGGGTGATCGCCACGGCACCGCTCGGTGGCCGCGAGGACGTCGATCGCGCGGTCGCCGCGGCGCGCAAGGCATTCGAGGACCGCAAGGGCTGGGCCAGCTGGGCTGCCGGCAAGCGCGGGCGGACCCTTGCGAAGTTCGCCGACCTGATCAAGAAGCACAGCGAGGAGCTCGCCTGGCTGGAGAGCCGGAACGTCGGCAAGCCGATCAACGGCGCCCGCGGCGAGATCATCGGCGCGAGCCTCGTCTTCGACTACTACGCCGGCGCCGCCAACAAGCTCTTCGGCCAGACGATCCCGGTCTCGAAGCCGGGGCTGGACCTGACGCTGCGCGAGCCGATCGGCGTCGTCGGGCTGATCGTGCCGTGGAACTTCCCGCTGCTGATGGCCTCGTGGAAGGTCGCGCCGGCGCTGGCCGCCGGTAACACGGCAATCCTCAAGCCGGCTTCGTACACGCCGCTGACCGCGATCCGACTTGGGGAGCTGGCCCTGGAGGCCGGGCTTCCGGCCGGCGTGCTGAATGTCGTGACCGGGCCCGGCGGGACCGCGGGCGCGTCGATCGCCGCGCATCCCGGGATCGGCAAGGTCGCGTTCACCGGCGAGACGACGACGGGCCAGGAGATCATGCGGCTCGCCTCGAACAACGTGAAGAAGATCAGCCTGGAGCTCGGCGGCAAGAGTCCGAACATCGTCTTCGCGGACGCGGACCTCGAGAAGTTCGCCAAGGAATCGCCGTATTCGGTCTTCGACAACACCGGCCAGGACTGCTGCGCGCGGTCGCGGATCCTCGTGGAGCGATCGGTTCACGAGCGGGTGGTCGAGCTGTTCGCCGAGGCGACGCGGAAGGTGAAGGTCGGCGATCCGGCGGACGAGTCGACCGAGGTCGGCAGCCTCGTCAGCTTCAAGCAGCGCGACCGCGTCGCCGACTACATCGAGATCGGCCTCGGCGAGGGCGCGACGGTCGTCGTGGGCGGGACCGCGCCGGACGATCCCGCGCTCGCCGACGGCGCCTATCTCCTGCCGACGGTCTTCGACGGCGTCTCGAACGACATGCGGATCGCGAAGGAGGAGATCTTCGGGCCGGTCGTGTCCGTGATCCCGTTCGACACGGAGGAGGAGGCGCTGCGGCTCGCGAACGCGACGCCGTACGGGCTGTCAGGCTCGATCTGGAGCCGCGACATCGGCAAGGCGCTGCGCGCGGCGAAGGCGCTCCAGGCGGGGGTGATCTCCGTGAATTCGAATTCGTCGGTGCACACGGAGGCGCCGTTCGGCGGCTACAAGATGTCGGGGATCGGGCGCGAGCTCGGCATGGGCGCGCTCGACCTCTACACGGAGACGAAGAACGTCTTCATCGACATCTCCTGAGGGAGGCCGCGGCGGGGCCGCGGTCCAGCCCGCACCGGTCGCGCAGGTGGCGCCCCAGGCGCCCGAGTCGGCGGTCGGGTTCGCGGCCAGTGCCGAGGTCGGGGGCGGCCGCCGCCCGCGGCTGTCGCTCCTCATCCCGCCAGCCGCGTTGGCCGCGGTCCTCGCGTTTGCGATCGGCGGCCGCGTCATGGGTGAGTCGGCCGACGCCGCCCCCGCGCTGACTCCGGCCGCAACCGCTTCGGTCGCGCCCGCGCCCACCTCCGCGGATCCCTCGCCCCCCGATGTCGCCGCCGCCGAAGTCCCGGGGACGGCGTGGCGGTCAGATTGGCCCGCGGCAATTCGCGGAACGCCGCCTCCGTACCGCCGCGGCCGAGAGGAAGGGACGGACGGGCTGATGGGCGGCCTCCCGTTCGGCCTCCCGAACGACACGCCACTCGTCCCGGCCGAGCGCCACGACCGCTTCGTCACGGACGACATCCGACCGCCGAATCCCTAGAGGAGCAGGATCGCGCTCGCGGGTGGCGGCTCACCCGTTCGTAACGCTGCGAGCGTCACTCGACTGTCGCGGCTGAGTCCCGCGAACGCTCCTGGTGCCGCAGCCAGCGCCTTGCGGTTCCTGGTCGTCGCCGCGACCACGAGGACGACCAGTTCGACCGCGCCGTCCCTGGCCTTCAAGCCGAACCGCCGCTCGATCGCCTGCAGGTCCCTGACCACTGTTTCGACCTCAACGCCCGCGTGCCACCCGTTCCCCGAGATCACCGCATCCCAGGCTCGTCGGTCACCGTCGATCGGGAGCCCGACCTCTGTTCGGACACGAATGGTGGGGTGGAGGATCGCCCGGAACCTCTCGAGGACCCTCTGCTGGCCGGCGTCGCGAATCGGGTCGCCCGACACATACGCCTGGAGACGAACGTCGAGGCCGACGGCGCCGCCGATCGATGCGAGCTCGACCACCGAGGCACGTCTCGAACCCGCGATGATCCGAGCGACCATCCATCGGGACATCCGGCAGGCCCGGCCGATGTCGGCATGGCTCAGACCCGCAACCCGTTGCGCGGTGGCGATCTCTTCCAGCACGCGTCGTGCGTCATTCGCGGCGACTCGAGCCGCTCGAGCAATCGGTCCGTCCCGTCGCGTCATGGTCCGATCCTGACCGGGGGACCTTCACTCCGGGTTAGATCGCGATCATCTCGGTTCGGTGGCTCCGTGCGATTGGGCGCCGCGCGGCCCGCGCCGTCGAGGCGTCGCAACCGCGGGCCGAGCGAGCAGCACGTGCTCCTTGGGTACGTCGACAGGCGGTCAGCCTCGTGCCAAGTCCTGTATCCAGCCCTCCCCGCGAACAACGGGAGCAGTTGTTGCTCGTGTTGTGCGTCGAACCCCGGCTCGCCCGACGTAGCGAGCACGGGTCGCTCGGGATCGCCGCGTGCGACGAGCCCGACGGACGTAGCGAGCACGCGTCGCTCACGATCGCGCCGTAGGTCGAGCCCAGCGGACCTAGCGAGCACGGGCCGCTCAGGATCGCGCGTTACGTCGAGACCAGCGGGCGAAGCAAGCGGGCGCCGCTCGAGATGGGTTCGGATCAGCCGTGAGGCCCCCGCCGCCCTATTCGTCCCAGTGGCGATCCGCCGGGTGGATGTCCGGGCGGCGGCGATGGAGCCAGTCGCGGATCGCCCAGTACGACGTCTTGAACGCGATCCCCGGCCAGGGGATCGCCTCGGGCAGGAACGCCCGGATCTCGAGGGCTTCGGGATTCAGCCGTGGCGATCCGCCGACGACGCGCGCCTCGAACGCGAGCACGACAACGGCCGCCTCCAGGCGCGAGTACAGCCCGACGATCTCGCCCGGCTCGACGATCAGCCCGGTCTCCTCGAGCGTCTCCCGGATCGCCGCCTCGCCGACTGTCTCGTCGACCTCGAGGAAGCCGCCGGGCTGCGCCCACCAGCCGCGACCCGGCTCGATGCCGCGGCGCAGCAGGATCAGCTCGCCGCGCTCCGTGACGGGCAGGGTCGTGACGACGAGCCGCGGATTGACGTAGGCGATGTGGCCGCAGGCCGGGCAGCCGAGCCGGTCGCGGTCCTCACCCTCGATCGGGCCGAATTGCAGCTCGGTCCCGCAGCGCGAGCAGTAGTTGAGGGACGCGGCCATCCACGACGGAACGCCGCCGCCGGACGGGATCGAGGTCGATCGGGCGTCGGGACCGCGGCCGAAGGCGTCGAGCAGGTCGCCGACCTCGTCGGGCCCCCCGCTGTCGGTGTCGGCGCCGTCCGCGCTCATGCGAGCAACGCAGCGGCCGATGCGGCGACGAGCCCGCACAACCCGACGATGCTCACGACGACCCACGCGAGCCGGAACAGGCCGCGGGTTCGATCGACCGCCATCCACGCCCACGCGGATCGCCAGATCCGGACGATCGCGTCGGCCGTCGTGACGACGAGCAAGGGCGCCGCCACCAGCACGCACAGTTTCACGAGCGGGCTGCCGAGGGGGGCGCCGAGCTCGAGCGCTGTGATCGCGATCGCGCCGAGGATCAGCACCGGCACGGACAGCAGGACGTAGTGCTTCTGTAGCGGCGTTGGCGCGCTCTCCGGGACCGACCGCGGAGGCAATCCCTGCAGGCTCGGCGGCAGGGCGGTCGTCCGCGCGGGTCGCGGCGGCTGGCCGACGGTCCCCCCGTCAGGAACGGCCTGCCGGTCGAGGGCCGGCATTCCCCGTTCCCAGCGCTCGTCATCCATCGCGGCGAGTGTACGTCCGGTCCCGCCGAACCCCGGAACGGCGCCGCGACGGCGGGAGCGCGACGACCCTGGCGAACGACGGGGCGCCGGGCGGGGCGCGCCGACCTCGGCGGACGACGGTGGCGCCGGCCCCCAGCTCAGAGTCCGGTGTTCGCCTCGTCGGCCGCGATGTCGGCCGCCTGGGACGCGCGCCGCGCCTGGAGGCGTTCGGTGAGGGCGGCGTCCGACACGCCGAGGATCGCCGCGGCGAGCAACCCGGCGTTCTCGCCGTTGCCCACGCCGACCGTCGCCACCGGCACGCCTTTCGGCATCTGGACGATGGCCAGCAGCGCATCGAGACCGTCCGAGACGCCGCCGGCCATCGGCACGCCGATCACGGGTCGAGTTGTCTGGGAGGCGACGACGCCCGGGAGGTGCGCGGCGAGCCCGGCGATCGCGATGACGACGCCGATCCCACGCTCATCGAACGAGCCGATCCAGCGGCTCAGCAGCTCGGGCGCGCGATGGGCCGAGATCACGCGGGTCTCGGACTCGACGCCGAGTTGCTCGAGGACGGCCGACGCCTTCTCGGCCGCCGCAATGTCACTTCGGCTGCCGACGACGATTCCGACACGATTCGCGGTGGTCAACGATCGAACTCCTTCAACTGCTTGCCGCTGCGTCCCACAGGCCTCGACGAACTCGCCGGCACATCAGCCCGCATCGCCACCCGCGGCCGCACCCTGGGCGTTGACGGGCCGGGGAATCCCGAGCCGGTCGAAGACCTCGAGGATCCAGTCGCCCTTCTCGGCCTGGTATCGAACGGCCTCGACCGGCTCACCGCTCGGCCCCACGATCCCCTGCTTGATGGCGGCATAGGCATCACGAAGCGCCGGATCCGCCCGAAGCGCGTCCCGGAACCGCAGGTCCTTCCTCAGGTCGTCCGTCCCGCGCGGGTGGACGTGGAAATGGATCCGGTACTCCACGCCGTCGTGCCGGATCGACCCGACGTGCATCGGCCGGGTCGGCGGCCACGGATTCGGTCCCGGCTGCGGCCCGAACCCGAGCCCGTACATCGCCTCGGTGATCTCCGGGATGTCGGCCGCATCGACCTCCGTCCCGAGGTCGATGATCCCCTTGCCCGGCAGCCCCGGAACCGCGGTGCTCCCGATGTGCTCGACCTCGAGGCCGGGCCACACGCCGCGGATCAGCTCGATGACCCGCGCCGCCACGGCCTCGACCCTCGGATCCCACGGCCCGACCGACGCACGTCGACGCTCATATGGCCCGATCGGCGTCGGCGATGGCATTCGAGACGGTGACGGTGGCGCGGGCGGTGACGCTGGCACGGTGGCAGTGTAGGGTCGCCGGCGCGCCGGTCGAGGCGCGACTCGGCCCAACGCCGCCGACTCGGCCGGACTCGGCCGGCGTCATTCGTCCGCTCGCGCCGCCTCCGCCCGCCGAGCCCGGCCACCCACCTCGGCCCCGTTCGGCTCCTTCGGCAGCGCCGGATAGAATCGACGCGATGGGACAGCTGGCTCGGCACGCGGTGGGACGACCGCGTCACGCCGCCTTCGCCGCGCTCCTCGCCGCAGCCACGCTGATCGCCGGCGCCCCGGCGACCCCGGCAGCCGCCGGACAGCCAACGACCGCCTCACCTGGCGGCATCACGCCCGCCGCCGCCGACGCCGACGCCGCCAGGGCCTATCGCCTCGACCTCGCCCGGAGTGGTGACTTCGTCGCGCAACGGAACTTCGTCCAGTGCGTCGGCGCGAGCATGCAGATGATGCTGAACATCGACAGCCCGACGGACGACCGCTCGTCGCGGACGCAGCTCCGCCTCCAGAACCTCGCCCGATCTCTGTCCGGACCGGTTCGCGACGGCTTCCAGCGCAAGGGGGCGAGCGTCCGGGGCTGGACCGCGGGTCTGAACACGCTCGCTGCCGGCCCGTACCGGCTCGTCGGCGCGACCAGCCTGGAGGAAGCCCTGCGCCTCGCCGCCGGCGCGATTCGGACCACCGGCAAGCCCGTCGGACTGCTCGTCTGGGCCGGCCGCCATGCCTGGGTGATGAGCGGCTTCCAGGCGACAGCCGACCCGGCCCGGACCGGCACCTTCAAGGTCACCCGCGCGATCGTGCTCGATCCCCTCTATCCCTACGGCTCGAAGCAGTGGGGGAAGAGCCCGAAACCACGCGAGGCGATCACGCCCGCGACGCTCGGCAAGCAGTTCGTCCCGCGCCGCCAGGGGACCTGGGCCGGCGCGGTCGTCGGCACCGAGAGCGCGCTGACGATGAGCGCCCTGGCCGGCAAGTACGTGCTCGTCCTGCCGTACATTCCCACCCAGATCGTCCGCACCCGGCACGTGGCGTTCTGACCGATCCGCCGGCGCGCCGACCGACGCGACCGCCCCGATGAGGTGCACGACATGAGCTCCTGGCCAAGCGGAATCAGCACGATCACGCTCTTTGCCGACGATCTCGCCGCCACGCGACGGTTCTACGAGGAGGTCTTCGGCCTGCCGGTCGTGTTCGAGGACGACGCATCGGCCGTGTTCAAGTTCGCGAACATGCTCGTCAACGTGCTGAAGGCGAGCGAAGCGCCGGAGCTGATCGCCCCTGCCGCCGTTGCGCCGCAGGATGCCGGGTCGCGCTTCCAGTTCACGATCGACGTCGACGACGTCGACGCGATGTGCGCCGAGCTCGGACGCCGCGGCGTCCAGTTGCTCAACGGCCCGATCGACCGGCCGTGGGGCGTCCGAACCGCATCGTTTCGCGACCCGGCCGGGCACATCTGGGAGATCGCGAAGGCGCAATGACGACACCGGTCATCCTCGACGTCGACACCGGGATCGACGATTCCCTCGCCCTCCTGTACGCGGCCGCCTCACCGGAGGCCGAGATCGTCGCGGTGACCTGCGTCGGCGGCAACGTCGACGCGCGCCAGGTCGAGCGGAACACCCGGTCCGTGATGGAGCTCGCCGGCCGGCTCGACGTCGAGGTCGCCCTGGGCCTCGAGCGGCCGCTCCTTCGACCGGTCGAGACGACCCCGGAGACGCACGGCCCGCAGGGCCTCGGTCACGCCGAGCTCCCGCCACCCAGCCGGCCTCTCAGCGAGCGCAACGGCGTGGACCTGCTGGTGGAGGAGGCGCGGCGGCGACCCGGCGAGATCGCCCTCGTCACGTGCGGGCCGCTGACGAACCTGGCTGCTGCGATCCTCCGCGAGCCGGCGCTCCCCGGCCTGTTCCGGAGCTGGGTGCTCATGGGCGGCGCGTATCGCCACCCCGGAAACACCGCGCCGACGACCGAGTGGAACATCCACTGCGATCCGGAGGCCGCGAAGATCGCCTTCGATGCGTGGGGTGCCTCGGCCACGGCGAACGGACATGGGCGTCCGGTCGCGCTCGGGCTGGACGTCACGGAGAAGGCCAAGATCCTGCCCGAGCATGTCGTGGCGCTGGCCCGGGCGGCGGGCAGCACGCCGGACGATTCGATCGCGCTCGCGCGCGGCGAGGACCCGATGCAGGCGAGCCGCTCCGTGGCGAGCAATCCGATCGTCCGCTACGTCGCCGATGCGCTCCGGTTCTACATGGAGTTCCACAGCCACTACGACGGCTTCTACGGGGCGTTCATCCACGATCCGCTCGCGCTCGCGGCCGCCCTGGACCCCGGCCTCGTGACGACGCAGGCCGTCACGGTGGACGTCGAGCTTGCCGGGACGCTCACAACGGGCACCACGGTCGCGGACTGGCGGGGCGTCTGGGGCCGGCCACCGAACGTCGACGTGGCGGTCGATGCCGACGCGGAGGAGTTCCTGCGACGCTTCGTGGAACGCGTCGGACGGCTGGCGGCGAGGCTCGCGACGTAGCACACTAATCCGGAGGGATGGCGCCGAGCTCGTTGCGGGAACGGGCCACCGGCGATCGGGCAGGAGGAAGAGTGATGACGTCCACGTGGACTCGCGCGCTCGCCGGGATCATCGCGTTCTTCGTCGTTCTGATCGTCGGAGTCGTCGCGGCGGGCGCCATCGACACGACGGTCGATCAAGCGACGGGCCTCATCGTCGGCCGGAACACGCTGATCCTGATCTTCGGGATCGCCTTGATCGCCGGGTTCATCGCCTACGCGCTCGTTGAATACGCCCAAACCAAGAAGTTCGAGTCGATCAGCTCGCAGTTCGATACCCGGACGATCGTGTTGATCCCGATCGCGATCGCGATCAACATCATCCTCGGCCAGACTGTCTCCGCCGCCCTGAAGGTGCCGATCTACCTCGACTCGATCGGAACCATCCTCGTCGGCGTCCTGGCGGGGCCGCTCGCCGGCGCCCTGACGGGCGGCCTTGCAAACCTCATCTGGACGTACGTGCTCCCGGCGCCCTTTCACTCCGACTATGCCGCGCCGTTCTTCATTGTCGCCGTCGAGATCGGACTTCTCGCGGGCCTGTTCGGCAAGCTCGGCTTCTTCCGCAGCCGGCCGCGGGCGTCGTCGCAAAGTCTCGTTCTCGGCGGCATCGTCGTGGTCGCGATCCTCGCTGTGATCGTCGTGTACGGCTACATCCCGTTCTACAACCAGAACGGCGCGGTCTTCTTCGCGGGCGGCGATACCCCATTGGTCTTCGTGATCTTCGGCTGGGTCATCGCGCTGGGACTGATCGCCGCGATCGTGGGACTTCTCGCCTTCCTGTTCGTTCGTCGAGACCTGGGAGCGGCGTATGTCTTCGTCGCCGGCCTCGCATGCGGGATCGTCTCGGCCATCATTTCGGCTCCAATCTCTGCATCCCTCGGCGGCGTAACGGGATCGGGCACAGACCTCCTCGTCGCGGCCTTCCAGAAAGCTGGAAACGACCTGGGGACGGCCGTGCTGCAGCAGGGGCTGCTGTCCGACCCGATCGACAAGACGATCACCTACTTCGTGGTCTTCGCCATCCTCGGCGCGTTGAGCCATCGCTTCGTCGCCCGCTTCCCGCAGGGAGAGCAGGCCGTCGGGCTCGCGGAGGCGTAGCCGATCGACCCGTCCAGCGAGACCGAGGCCGGTGACGGCGAGCAGCTCAGCGCCGACGCGCTCGCCCTCTCGGCAGCCGACGCGACGTTCCTCGCGTCCCTCGCGCCGCCCACGCCGAGCGTCTATCACCGCCTGAACCCGGCCACGAAGGCCGTCATCGCGACCGCCGAGTCACTCGGCGCGTTCATCATCGGCGGCTACTTGGGGCCGCTCGCGATCATCGTCCTTGCCATCCTGCCGGCCGCCGTGATCGCCGGGGTCGCCGGCCGGCTCGTCCGGATCTCCGCGCTCCTGACGCTGCCGATCGCGATCTCCGTCGTTCTCGTGAGCGTGTTCACGCGAGCTGGCACCACGGTCCTGTTCACGGTCGGACCGTTCGACGCGACGCTGGAGGGCGTGAACTTCGCCGGCCAGACGCTCGTTCGGTTGTTCGCGATCTCGACGTCCATCGGTCTCTTCGGGCTGACGACGGAGCCGCGCAGCTTCGTGCTCGATCTCGAGCGCCGCGGACTGTCGCCGCGCTTCGCATTCGTGGCACTGGCAACGCTCGAGGCGGTTCCGGCGATGGTCGAGCGGGCGAGCGTCATCGCCAGCGCCCAGCGCGCGCGCGGCCTCGACACGGAAGGAAGCGTCCGCGCGCGGCTCCGCGGCCTGCTGCCGCTCGTCGGGCCCGTGATCCTCTCCTCCCTGACCGAGGTGGAGGAGCGGAGCCTGGCGCTCGAGGTCCGCGCCTTCGGCAAGCCAGGCCATCGCCACCTGCTGTGGCGGATGCCGGATTCCACGGTGCAACTCGCCGCTCGCGGACTCATCCTGCTGGCCCTCGTCGCCGCGCTCGTCGCGCGGATCACGAACACGTTTCCGGCCCTACCGTGACGCACCCAGCGGATTGGGGAGCCTCGTGCTCCAGCTAACCGGTGTCTCGTATCGGTACGCCGGCTACGCGACCGAAGTCCTCCACGACATCGACCTCCGCCTCGACGACGGCGAGATCGTCGGGCTCATCGGGCCGAACGAGGCCGGCAAGTCGACGCTGTGTCTCGTCGCATCCGGTCTGGCACCGGCGTCGATCGGCGGCTCGCTCCGGGGGACGCTGACGCTCGACGGCGAGCCGACGGCGGGTCTCGAGACCCACCAGCTCGCCGAACGGGTCGTCGTCGGGTTCCAGAACCCGAACACCCAGCGATCGGGGATCGCGGCGACGGTGTTCGAGGAGATCGCCCTCGGGCCGATGAACCTGGGGCTGCCGGTCGACGAAACCGTCGACCGAACGAAGGAGGCGATCGCCCGGCTGCGCCTCGAGTCAATCGTTCGGCGCGATCCGCAGCGGCTCTCGGGGGGCCAGGCCCAGCTCGTCGGGATCGCATCACTGCTCGCGATGCGGCCGCGGCACATCATCCTCGACGAGCCGACCGCTCAGCTCGATCCCGCCGGGACACGGCTCGTGGCCGACGCCCTGCGTGCGCTCGCGGGCATCGGGACGTCGCTGATGATCGCGGAGCACAAGACGGACCTCCTGGACGGCCTCTGCTCCCGGGTCGTCGTGATGGACGGCGGCCGGATCCTGCTCGACGGCCCGACCCGCGAGGTCTTCGACAACGAGCGTCTCGGCGATCTCGGTGTCGAGCCGCCGTCTCGTGCGAGGTTGTCGCGCGCATTCGTCTCTGCCGGCCTCGATCCGTCCGTGATCGGACAGGCCCTCGGGGAGTCCGCGGCATGACGGACGCGCGAGGCGACGCGACCGTCGTCGCGGAAACCGCGTCCGGGCAACAGGACGTGATCGTTCGGACGGAATCCCTCGTCCACGTCTATGCAGGCGCGACTCGCGCCGTCAACGGCGTCGATCTCGAGATCCGCACCGGCGAGCGGGTGGCGATCATCGGCCAGAACGGATCGGGAAAGTCGACCCTGGTCCGGCACTTCAACGGGCTCCTTCGGCCCACGGAGGGCCGCGTCCTCGTCGACGGCCGCGATGCCGCGGGGCGGCGAGTGGCTGATCTCGCCGCGACCGTCGGCCTCGCGTTCCAGGATCCGGATCGGCAGATCTTCGCGTCGAACGTCCGTGCCGAGGTCGCGTTCGGGCCGCGGAACGTGGGCAAGCGCGGCACCGAGCTCGACCGCGTCGTCGTTGAGGCGCTCGCCGCGACCGGGCTCGACAACGACGCCGCGACGAACCCGTACGACCTCGGCTACTCGCGGCGGAAGCTGCTCGCGCTGGCGTCGATCCTCGCGATGGAGACGCCCGTCGTGGTCCTCGACGAACCGACGACCGGCCAGGACGCGCGCGGCGTGGAGCGGGTCCGTCGGATCGTTGCGGATCTCGCGGCGGCTGGCCGGACCGTCATCGCGATCAGCCACGACATGCGGTTCGTCGCCGAGGCGTTCGAGCGGGTGATCGTCATGCGCGACGGGCGGATCGTTCTCGACGGGACGCCGGCGGAGGTCTTCGACGAGGCCGCCTGGCCGACGCTCGCCTCGACCTTCCTCGAGCCGACGCTCGCGGCACGGATCGGCGCCCGGGTGGGTGTCGGGTCGACACCCACCGACGACGCGCTCCTCAGGGGGCTCGGCACACAGTCGACCGCCTGACGGCCGCGGTGCGCTCCGGCACCATCTGCTGTGGTTCGGTGTGCTCCTGTGCGGATCGGGCTAGTCGCGGGCCGTTCGACGGACTACCGTAGGCGGGCAATCATTCGTTGACGGCGCGCCGTCATGGTGTCGCCGGGGGGAGGTGTTCGCCGGGCTTGCCCGCGTTGCCCCACGCGCCCGTCGCGCCGTACCAGGTGCCGGCGCCGACGTAGCCGCTCCGCCCACTCGATCCGTGGGCGCATGCGCCTGGAGAGCACCGCTGCCGGCTGCGCGGCCCTCGCGCGACCCGCGGTGCGTTGGAGGGAAACGGCTTTCATGAAGCGCAAGATTCTCGCCTCACTGTTCTCCATCACCGCGATCATCGGCGCCGGCGTGTTCGCGACCGGCGCGTACTTCACGGACACGATCACCCAGGACAACTACACGTTCGTCACTCAGACGGCCGATCTGAAACTCGGCTTCTGCCCGTCCGTACCTGGGGACTGCTCGGGCACGGCGGCGACCATCGACAACATCACCTTCAACTCGCCGGCTCAGGACGTGGTGACGGGTCCGGGGAAGACAGGCGTTGACTGCATCGTCATCCAGAACGCGGGTGCATACAGCCTCACACTGTCGACCCAGCTCACCGTGACATTCGCGTCGCCGGGCGGCATGGGTGATGCGCTCGAGGTCGCGGCTGACAAGGCGAACTCGGGCTGCGTCGCGCAGACGACGCTCCGCGACTGGGCGTCCGCTTATGCTGCCCAGTCAGCCGGGAACGTGAACTCGGGGATCGTCCTCGCCCCCGGCGATCGTCTCTATGTCCTGACCTACAACCGGTGGAACAGCAGCAGCGGTGACCAGAATCTCCTTCAGGGCGGCACCATCAAGCTGAAGACCGTCATCGAAGGACGGACCGTCTAGGACCTCACCGCGGTGGCCGGCCGAACCACGACGCTCGGCCGGCCCCGCGTCGAGCCTCTTCTGTTGGCATCAGCCCAGCGCATCCTGCTCGGCCTCCTGCAGCTCGCCCTCTGGTCGACGCTGCTCGGATTCGCCGCGCTTCTCATGCTCCCGCGCGTCTCGTCGCTCGATGTCCTCATCGTCCGCGGCGGCAGTATGGAGCCGACCATCCATCTCGGTTCGATCGTCCTCGTGGATCGCAGCTCGCGTTCCCCCACCGTGGGGACCGCGACTGCGTTCCGCGACGGCAACGGCGCGATCGTGACCCACCGGGTCATCTCGATCGACCAGGACGGCTTCGAGACGAAGGGCGACGCGAATGCGAAGGCCGACCTCGGTCGGCGATCGCCCGACCAGGTCTACGGGACGGTCAACTTCTCGGTGCCATTCCTCGGCTACGTCCTGCACCTCCTTCATGAGCCGATCGTCTTCCTGCTCCTCCTCTTCGGCACCGGTGGAGTCCTGATCGTGGGCGAGCTGCAGTCGATCTGGACCGAGCTCTCCCGGAATCGGCGGAAGGCACCCGATGCGGGATAACCGCACCCGTCGCCTGCTCCTGGCGCTCCTGGCGGTCGCCGCGATCGGCGGCGGGACGACGGCCGCCTATTTCACGGACGCGGTGAGCTTCACGCGGCAGTACGTGTTCCGCGTCGACACCCCGCCGCCGCCGACGACTCCGGCGGAGTGCCGGAAGATGAAGTTCAAGCAGGTCATCGTGGGGACACCGGGCGACGATGTCTTCACGGCCCAGAACGGCGGCGCGCTGATCTTCGGCCTCGGCGGCAACGACATCATCCGCGGCGGGAACGGCAAGGACTGCCTTGTCGGCGGTGACGGCAACGACATCCTCATCGGTGGCAACGGCAAGGACGTCCTGCTCGGCGGGGAGGGCTTCGACCTCCTGATCGGCGGGACGTCGAAGAACGACCACGACGACGACCGATGGCACGACGACGACCACCATTCGGACAAGAACGACAACGGCAAGGACCTCCTCGACGGCGGCCCCGGCTTCGACATCTGCAAGGGGACGCGGAAGGACACGTTCGTCAACTGCGAGACGAAGTTCCTTCGCGCGTCCGTGGAGCGCGTGTCTGCGCTGACCGTGGCGCCGCCGAGCGAGAGCACGAGCCCGGATCCCTCGCCGAGTGCGACGGACGCGCGCGGCTCGACGGCGCCGGGCAGCACGACGAGCCCATCCTCGGCACCGCCGCCAACGCCGACGCCAGCTCCGACGGCCACTCCCACTCCGTCGACCGATCCGACGCCGGCGCCCACTCCCCCGCCGACCCCGGCTCCGACTCCGACTCCGACACCGACGCCCGACCCCACGCCGGATCCGACGGTCGAACCGCCGCCGCCGTCCGTCGAGTCGGTTGCGCCGGCACCCCCGAGCGACGCGGCGGTTCCGTCCTAGCCGCTGCTCGCGCACTCCCACATTCGCTCATCCCGGCTCGCCTGGTCCGTGTCGCGGAGCAAGTGACCGAGGAACGACGCGGCCATCGAGGCATCGCCCGGGATTCGCGCGGTCAGCCGCCGCCTGGTCGGCCTAGCGGTGCAAACGACCGAGGAACTCGGGCTCCGGACCTTCTGGGCCAGCCATCCGAGCGCTCGCCGGTCACTTGCTCCGTCTCGTGGACCAGCGCCGCCTGGGGAAGCCGCGCGCCGCCGGCCCCGCCGCGCTGCCGGCCCCGCCGGCCGCCGAGGGCCCGGCTTGGTGCTCGCAGCCCCCGCCGCTACTCCCGGCCGCGGAGCGCGACCACGATCAGCAGGAACGACGTCTCGAGCACGTCCACGCCGGCGATCACGAGCGCAACCACGAGCGGCAGCGGGTGGCCGAGCAGCCAGCCGGACGCCGCGGCGAAGGCGGCGACGGCCAGGAAGACGAGGCGGACGCCGCGGATCATGCCCGCGATGTCGCGGCCCTGATCGCCCGGCCGCGGAACGAGCCGCTCATCGTCCAGCGGCGGCTCGGCGGCGAGGCGCCCAAGCGCGGCGATCAACAGGACGACCCCGAGAGCAACGGAGCCGCCGACCAGCGCGGCGCGGATGATCGGTGGCGGCGTGACGACCGAGGCCAGCGCGTTCGCGTCCCAGCCCAGCGCCGTCCCACCGGCAATCGCCGCGGCGCCGGCCAGGAGCCAGGCCAGGCGCGTGGGATCCGCGTCACTGCCCGAGCCACGGCCCGCTCCGCCGGGGCCGCCACGGAGATCCCGCCGCCGACCGGAACCGTCGTCGAGGCGCGTCGGCTCGCCGTCGGGACGGTCCGCGCCCTCCGGTCGGCGATGACCGGGCTCGAAATCGACGCTCATCGCGCGGTGCGCTCTCGGCGCCGACGCGCGCGGCGAGCAGGCGCGCCGGCGGCGGCCCCGGACGGGACCCGGGCGACGACCCACAGGAACCGTGCGTCGTGTCGATCGTCGGGCTCCTGCAGGACCTCCGCGACCTCGATCTCGAAGCCGGCCTCCGCGACGAGCCGCCGGTTCACGCGGGCCGAGAAGTGGCTGAAGTACATCGGGACGCCGAGCCAGTCCTCCTCCACGGTCCCGGGGTCGTCCTCCACCCCGAACGACGCGACGAAAACCCCGCCCGGCCGCAGCCACGAGCGGATCCGGGCAAGCAGCTGCGGCAGCTCGGTCCGCGGCACGTGCGTCAGCGCGTAGAACGCGACGACGGCGTCGAGGCTCGCGGGGGTTCGCTCCAGGGTCGTCATGTCGGCCTGGATGAACGTCGCCGTCGGCACGTTTCGACGCGCCAACGCGAGCTGGCCTTCCGAGATGTCGACGCCGACGAGTCGCCGGCCCTCGGCGAGCCGCGCCGTCATCGGCAGCCCCGCGCCGCAGCCCAGCTCCAGGACGTCCGCGCCGGCCGGGATCGCCGCCTCGGCCAGCTCGAGCGCCCGGAGCCGCGGGCCGGACGGTCGCGCGCCGCTCCACGCGAGATACGCCTCGGCGACCTGGTCGTACCCGGCGGCGACAACGGCCTGCGGCGAGCGCGCCTCCACGTTCCCAGGCGCCATCACGCCGGACCGCCCACGAGGATCTCGACCGGGTGGATCTCCCCGTCAAGGATCCGGTACGCGCGGATCTCGGGCTCATCGGTCGCCAGCGACACGAGGATGTAGAGCGCCTCGGGATAGAACGCGAGCCCGACATCGGTCGGGCTCGGATACGCGGCCGAGCGGACGTGGCTGTGGACGATCGCCCAGAACACCTCGTCGGCGTCGTCCGTCGCGATCGTCAGCCGGAGGAGATCGTCCGGGTGGATCTCGTAGCGGTACGGCGACGCCGCCTTGTTCCGCGTCGCCTCGAAGCGGAGCGGCGCGCCGCCGGCAGCGGCCGGGCCGTCACCGACGATCAGGCCGCACGCCTCGTTCGGGTCCTCGGCCCGGGCGTGCTCGACCATCGCCTCGACGAGCAGCGGGTCGAGATGGACAGACGCAGGACCGGGGTGGGTGGCGGCGGGCATCACGCGGATCGTATCCAGATTCGGTCGCGAGGCCGTCGGACGCGTTCTCGGTCAGACGAGCTCGTCGGCGAGGAGATCCATGAGGAGTCCGTCGTGCCACGAGCCGTCCAGCGACCGCTCGTAGGAACGCATCGTCCCCACCGGGCGGAAGCCGACGGACGCGTACGTGTGGATCGCCCGGGCGTTTTCGACGGACGGATCGATTGTGATCCGGTGATGGCCGCGGACGTCGAACAGCCAGCGGGCGACCGCGCGGATCGAATCCCGTCCCAGCCTCCGATTCTGGCCGGCGGCCACGATCGCGATGTCGATGCTCGCCTGGCGGTACTGCGGATCCGTCTCCTCGCCGGCCATGATGAGACCGAGCGTGGTCGACCCCTCGACGATCAGCCAGATCGCGAGATCCTCGTCCGCAAGCAGCTCGCGAATGTCCGCCTCGGGGTCCGTCGCCTGCCACCACGGGACGACGGACGGCTCGCTGATGATCGCGACGAGGGCCTCGAAGTCCGCCGAGGTCGCGGGCCGAAGCGTGACCAGCTCGCCGCGGAGCGGCTCCGCCGCGTCGCGGACCGGAGCGCTCACCGCTCCGTCGGTCACCACCAGCTGACGCCACCCTCGAGGTCGTCGGTCATCTCGTCCAGGTCGCGGGTGAACGTCCCCGCGCTGAGGTACTTCCAGCCGCCGTCCGGCAGGAGCGCGACGATCGTGCCGCTGTCCATCCGCTGCGCCTCACGCGCCGCGGCCACCAGCACCGCGCCGCACGACGGGCCGCCGAAGATCCCCTCGCGATCGACGAGGTCACGCAGCGCCGCGATCGCGTCGCCATTGCTCACGAGGTACTTCGCGTCGAGCAGCGACGGATCGAGGATCTCGGGAACGAAGCCCTCGTCCAGCGAGCGGAGGCCCTGGACGTTCTCGCCCGGCAGCGGCTCGGCGGCGACGATCCGGACGCCCGGCTTCTCGCGCCGGAGGTACCGGCCGACGCCCACCAGCGTCCCGCTCGTGCCGAGACCGGCGACGAACACGTCGATCTCCGGGCAGTCCGCGAGGACCTCCGGCCCGGTCGTCTCCTCGTGGGCTCGCGGGTTCGCCTCGTTGCCGTACTGGTACGGCATGACGAACCGGGCGTCCTTCTCGACGAGATGCTTCGCCAGCGCAATCGCGCCGTTCGACCCGAGGTGGCCCGGCGAGTCGATCACCTCCGCGCCGAACAGCGCCGCCATCTGGCGCCGCTCGTTCGTGACGTTGTCCGGCATGACGAGGGCGACGCGGTAGCCCTTCCGCCGGCCGATCATCGCCAGGGCGATGCCGGTGTTGCCGGACGTCGGCTCGAGGATGATCGAGTCCGGCCCGAGCAGACCACGCCGCTCGAGATCCTCGACGAGGTACTTGGCCGCGCGGTCCTTCACGGATCCGGTCGGGTTGACCATCTCCAGCTTCGCGTAGAGCCGGACACGCGGATTCGGGGACATCCGCGGGATCTCGACGAGCGGCGTGTGGCCGATCGCATCGAGGATGTCGTCGTACCGCCCGCCGTGGCGTGCCCCCGCCTCGTGGGCGTGGGCGTGGACGTGCTCGGCCGGGGCGAGCTCCGCGGCGTCGACGAGTCGCGGCTTCGGGAGGGCCATCGGGCGCCTCAGCCGCCGGCCATCGCCGGGAGCAGCCGGACTTCGTCGCGCGCCTCGACCGACGTCGACAGCCCGTCGAGATAGCGGACGTCCTGGCCGTTGACGTAGACGTTGACGAACCGGTTGAGATCGCCCTCGGCGGTGAGGAGCTGGCTCCGCAGCGACGGGTACGCCTCGGTCAGGGCGTCGACGACCTCGCGGACGGTTCCGCCCGCGAGCTCCAGCTCCTTGTTGCCACCGACCTGCGGCCGCAGGACGGTCGGGATCCGGACGACGCTCATGCGCGACCGCCCAGGACGAACGGTGCCTCCGCGGCGACCGGGGCACCGAACGACGGGATCGTCAGCGGCCGGCCCTCGGCCCGTGCCGCGACCGCCTCCGTCGAGCAGACCGGGCAGTTCGGGTCGCGCCGAAGCTTCAGCTCGGTGAAGCTCGTGTCGAGGGCATCGAACAGGAGCAGCCGGCCGGCGAGCGTGTCGCCGATCCCGAGCAGCACCTTCAGCGCCTCGTTGGCCTGGAGCATGCCCATGATCCCGGGCACGACGCCGAGCACGCCGGCAACGGAGCAGCCGGGCGCGAGCTCCGGCGGCGGCGGCGTCGGGTAGAGGCAGCGATAGCACGGACCTTCGTACGGGATGAAGGTCGTGAGCTGGCCCTCGAACCGGAAGACGCTGGCGTGGATCACCGGGATGTTCTTCGCGACAGCGGCATCGTTCAGGAGGTAGCGCGTCTCGAATGTGTCCGTCCCGTCGATGATCACGTCGTAGCCGTTGATGATCCGGTCGACGTTCTCGGCGACGAGCATCTCCTCGTGGGTGATCACGTTCACGTCGGGGTTCAGCGCGTTGATCGTCTTGCGCGCCGACTCGACCTTCCGCTCGCCGACGCGGTCGTTCGTGTGGAGGATCTGGCGCTGCAGGTTCGAGAGGTCGACGACATCGAAGTCGACGATCCCGATCGTGCCGACGCCGGCGGCCGCGAGATAGAGCGAGGCCGGGGAGCCGAGACCGCCGGCGCCGATGAACAGCGCCTTGCTGCCGAGCAGCCGTGCCTGGCCCTCCGCCCCGACCTCCGGGATCAGGAGATGCCGGCTATACCGCTGCTTCTGCTCCTGGGTGAGCGTGACGGGCTTGTCCCACGGCAGACCCGCGGACTTCCACGCCTGGAACCCGCCGGACATCGAGGCCACGTTCGTGTAGCCGAGCTCCTCGAGGGTCTGGGCGGCGAACAGCGAACGGATGCCGCCGGCGCAGTACAGGACGACGGGCGCGTCACGGTCCGGGACCGCGCCCTCGACGTTCTGCTCGATGTAGCTCTTGCTGATGTGCAGGGCGTTGGGCAGGTGGCCCTGCTCCCACTCGGAGTCCTCGCGGACGTCGATCACGGTCGTCCCGTCAGCGGGAAGGCGATCGACCTCCTGCGGGGTGACCTCGCGGATGCTGGCTCGGGCCTCCCGGAGGAGGTCGGCGTAGGTTCGTGGCATGGGCGTTGGAATGGCTCCGATGACGACGGGCTGCCGGCTCGTGGCGCGGCAGGGCGGATGGAACGAGAAGGAATGAGGCCTCAGCGGCCGCCGGCTAGGCCGGCCGACGACACCTGCAATCGTCGGGCCACTGGCGTCGCGGGGCTCCGCCGTGGACCTCCGAGAGCGGTTGCCAAGCCCTCGTGGAGGTTGCCAGTTCGGTCATTCCGCGGCGCCCGACGTGCCGCCGGCCTCCGCGAGCGCCTTCTGGAGCGTCTCGTGGCTCAGCATCGCGCACTTCAGGCGGGCCGGGCTGATCTCGATCCCGAGCAGATCGAGCAGATCGTCGGCGCGGAAGGCTTCGACCTCGGCGAGTGGCTTGCCCTTGATCTCGTCGGTCAGGAGCGACGCCGATGCCTGGCTGATCGCGCAGCCGCGACCCGTGAATCCGACGCGCTCGACGACGCCACCGTCGACGCCGATCTGGAGCGTGATCCGGTCTCCGCAGAGCGGATTGCTGCCTTCGAAGCTGGCCGTCGGCGCATCGATGACCCCGAAGTTGTGGGGCCGTCGGTAGTGCTCGAGGATGTAGTCGCGGTAGAGGTCGTCCATGGGTGCCGGTTCAGTCTAGAGGAGGATCGCCGTCGCGCCGGCGATGAGCACCGAGGCAAGGGCGACCACGAGAACGCCGAGACCGAAGAGCCGAAGGCAACCGCTGTCCACGCCACCATCAATCCCGACGAATTTGGTCGGATTTGATCGTAAGCCGAGCCCGCCGGACCGTCAATCGCGGGGAGGTCGGGACGAGCGTGGATCGCCGTCAGGAGGAGCCGCCGGCAACCACGATCGATTCGACCGGGATCGCGCGGGAGACACCGATCCGGATCGCCCGCGGAACGCCGACCGCGGTGCACCCGCCCAAACCGAACCGCCCGTGGATCTCGACGCTCAGGACATACCCGCCGTTCTGCTGCCCGAACCAGACCGCGGCGTCCTGATCGCACGCGCCGCCGAGCCAGGTGAGGACCAGCCGATTCGGGTCATCCCGGTCGAGCCCGACGGCTGGGTCGTTGGGAATGGTCGCGGTATCGGTGGGAGCCGCTGTGATTCCCGTGACCAGGTTCGTCTCGTCCGTCAATGTGATCGGCAGAGGCTCGATCGAGTCGGCTCGAAGCGTCGCCTGGAAGACGCGGCCGCCGGATTGGCACGCGACGAAGAGCACAGCAATCAGCAGCGTCGATGCGACGAAGCGTGTCGCGATGTTCACCCGACCTCCCCTCCGTCCGGCTCGATGCGCGGAGTAGACGACCACTTGCATCCACCCGTCAATCGCCCGACCCGGTTCGATGGGCGACAATCCTTGGCGCGCGGCCGTTGCGGGTACGCGCGCTGAGGAGGCCGAATGCGGATCGCGATCATCGGGGCCGGCAACGTCGGCGGCGGGCTCGGCGCGGCCTTCCGGGCGGTGGGTCACGACGTCGTGTTCGGCGTTCGTGACGTGACGAGCCAGAAGACCCGGGCAGCCCTGGATGCCGCGCCCGGTGCCACCGCAGCCCAACCGGCCGAAGCCGCCCGGGACGCCAACGTCGTCGCGTTCGCCCTCCGCTGGGACGCCGTGCCCGAGACGGTCGCCGAGATCGGCTCACTCGAAGGCCGGGTCGTGATCGACGCGATGAACCGGTTCAGCGATCCGCTCCGAAGCACGACGCAGGACCTCGCCGACCTCTTGCCGGGCGCGAAGCTCGCCAAGGCGTTCAACACGATCGGCTTCGAGAACCTCACGACGGCCCGCGACCGAGCGGTGCCGGCGGCGATGTTCGTGGCCGGCGACGATCCGGACGCGAAGCGCGTCGCGATGGACCTCGCCGCGGAGATCGGGTTCGTCCCTGAAGACGCCGGTCCGCTCGCGAACGCGAAGATCCTCGAGGACATGGTTCGGCTGTGGCTCGTCCTCAGCCAGAAGCACGGCCGGCAGGTCGGCTACGCGGTGTCGCTCGGGTGACGATCCCGCCCGGCCCTGGCACCCGCCGACATCGCGCGACTCGCGGTCGCCGGTTCGCCTCGATCCTTCTCACGATCACGGCCGCGGCCGCACTCCTCGCCGCCTGCGGTTCGACCCGCCCGCCGTCCACGGATCCGGACGACGACCCCGGTCTCGAGTCCGACGATGCCCCTTCGGGCATCACGATCACCGTCCCACCGGACCAGATGCTCGGCGATTGGAGCGCCACTCCCCTGCCGCTCGCCGATTCGCAGATCGCGATCATCTCCGACGCGTGCGCCACGGCCGCGCGGCGGACCCTCGGCGAGGCGGAGGCGAACCTCCCGACGGCGGTCGTCGACGCGCGCGGCGGCGGCCTCGTTCTCGCGGTCCTCTCCGACGACGACCTCGCGATCCTCTGCATGGCCCACATCGACGGGGCAACGGGAGCGACCGTCGATTCGGTCGATCGACTCGCGGCCGAATCGTTCGACCGTCCCGACGGCGACAACGACGCGATCGTCACCGAGGTGACGCCGGACGAGGCGGGCGGTGGGCAGCGGACGATCGCCTTCGGGCGCCTCGGCGTCGCCGTCGTGAAC
The DNA here is from genome assembly GCA_042408445.1 of Chloroflexota bacterium. Lineage (GTDB taxonomy): Bacteria > Chloroflexota > Limnocylindria > Limnocylindrales > CSP1-4 > CF-46. The sequence continues at coordinate 31,903 of JBHORC010000018.1, read as the reverse complement.
GCGGAGGTCGGGCTCCGCGACGGCTCGAGCGTCCAGGCGTCGGCGAGCAACGGCTGGTGGGCGGCGTGGTGGCGCGGCCCGACGCCGGCCGCCGAGGTCCGGACGCAGGACGAGGCCCGGAAGCCGCTCCTCGCGAGCGATGTTCCTGCAGGCATCGTCGAGAACCGCCTCGGTCCGGCCGAGTGGTGGCTCGATCCGAAGGCGCCGAACCCGCTCGCCGACACGACGACCCTCGACATCATCGCCGTCGAGAAGTCGTGTTCCGGCGGTCAGCCCGGGCTCGGCCGGCTCGACCCGCCGCGGATGGACTTCTCGGACACCTCGATCGTCATCACGCTCGGGATCCGTCGCCTGCCCGGCGCGCAGGACTGCCCGGGCAATGCGCCGTTTCCGGTGAAGGTCGACCTTCCCGAAGAGGTCGACGGACGGGCGCTCCTCGATGGCGGCGTGCTGCCGCCTCGCGACGCGACGAAGCCGCCGCCGAGCTGAGCTTCAGCCCGCGAGCTGAGCTTCGTCCCCCGAGCTGACCGTCAGCCCGCGAAGACCCGCTGCACCTCGACGAGGCCGTCCGCGAGGCGGTCGATGTCCTCGCGCGTCGTGTAGACGCTGAAGCTCGCCCGAGCGGTCGCGGCGAGGTCCAGTCGCTCGTGGAGCGGCATCGTGCAGTGGTGGCCGGCCCGGACGGCGATCCCGAACCGGTCCAGCACCTGTGCCACGTCGTGGGGGTGGATCCCCGGCAGGTTGAACGGCACGACGCCGCCGCGGGCATCCGGGTCCAGCGGCCCGTAGAGCTCGATGCCCGGGACGCGGGCCGGCAGCACCTCCAGGGCGTGATCGACGAGCTGTCGCTCGTGGTCGCGGACATTCTCCATGCCGATGTCGCGGAGGTACTCCGCGGCCACGCCCAGCCCGATCGCGTCGCCGACCGCGGGCGTCCCCGCCTCGAACTTCCACGGGATGTCGTTCCACTCCGACCGACGGAGATGGACCTCACGGATCATCTCGCCGCCCGCGAGGAACGGCGGCATCGCCTCGAGCAGCTCGCGCCGCGCCCACAGCGCGCCGGAGCCCATCGGGCCGAGCATCTTGTGGCCGCTGAACGCGTAGAAATCGGCGCCGAGCTCGTGGACGTCGACCGGGACGTGCGGCACGGCCTGCGCGCCATCGACGAGGACGAGCGCACCCACGGCGTGGGCCATCTCGACCATCTCCCGAACGGGATTGATCGTCCCGAGCGTGTTCGAGACGTGGGTGAAGGCGACGAGCTTCGGCCGGAGCTTCAGCAGGACCTCGTACACCTCCAGCCGGAGGAGGCCGTCGTCCGTGATCGGGATGAACTCGAGGTCGCCGTCCTTCTCCTGGACGAGGAGCTGCCACGGGACGAGGTTCGCGTGGTGCTCCATCTCCGTCAGGACGATCGCGTCGCCGCGCGAGATGTTCTGCCGGCCCCAGGAGTAGGCGACGAGGTTGATCGCCTCGGTCGCGTTCCGGGTGAAGACGATCTCGTGGGCGTCCGGCGCGTTGATGAAGCGGCCGACCTTCGCCCGGGCCCGCTCGTACTCGTTCGTCGCCTTCTCGCCGATCGTGTAGATCCCGCGGTGGACGTTCGCGTTGTACTCGCGGTAGTAGGTGTCGACGGCGTCGATGACGACCTTCGGCTTCTGGCTCGTCGACGCCGAGTCGAGGTAGACGAGGCCGTGGCCGTGGATCTCCTGGTCCAGGATCGGGAAGTCCGCTCGGAGTGCGGCGGCATCGAGCCCGCGATCAGCTCGACCGGCGCCGGTCGCCTTCGTCTCGATGGCCATCGGTGGTCCGCCCGACTAGCGGGCGGCCTCCGCGGGCTCGCGGTCGTCCGCACCGGCCGGTCCCTGCGGGACGAGCAGCGCCTCGTCCGAGACGGTCGTCTCGAGCCCGGCGTCGCGAAGGATCGGGCCGTAGCCCTCGTCCTCGAGACGGAGCGCGAGATCCTTGCCACCGCTCATGACGATCCGGCCCTGGGCGAGGACGTGGACGACGTCCGGGGTGATGTAGTTCAGCAGCCGCTGGTAGTGGGTGATCAGGAGGACGCCGAGCTCCGGGTTCAGCATCGCGTTGACGCCCTCGGCAACGATCCGCAGCGCGTCGATGTCGAGGCCCGAGTCCGTCTCGTCGAGGATCGCGATCTGCGGCTCGAGGACCGCCATCTGCAGCATCTCGAGGCGCTTCTTCTCGCCGCCGCTGAAGCCCTCGTTGACGTACCGCGTCGCGAACGACTCGTCCATCTTCAGGAGCGCCATCTTCTCGCGCATCCGGTTCCGGAAGTCCCGCATCGAGATGCCGCCCTTCATCGGGTCGGTCGGGTCGACGTCCGCGTTCTTGTCGATGCCCTGGAGCTTCGCGTTCAGCGCGCTGCGAATGAACGACGCGACGCTCAGCCCGGGGACCGCGGTGGGGTACTGGAACGCGAGGAACATCCCCAGCCGCGAACGCTTGTCCGCGCTGAGCTTGAGGACGTCGCGGCCCTGCCACGTGACCTCGCCGCCGGTCACGACGTAGGCGGGGTGGCCCATCAGGGCATAGGCGAGGGTCGTCTTGCCCGAGCCGTTCGGGCCCATGATCGCGTGGACCTCGCCCTTGCCGATCTCCAGGTCGATCCCCTGCAGGATCTCGTGGGTCGGGTTCGCGATCGGCGCGACGCGGAGGCCGCGGATCACGAGGCGGTCTTCGGCGGAAGAGGCGGCGGCGGGGCGGGCAGCGGTTCCGTTGGTGGCGGTTCCATTGGTGGCGTTCGAGTCGGTCACGGGGTCGTCAGGGCTCCTTGGAGGTCGTCGAGGCCGACCAGGCGCTGGGGGACCAGGTCGGCGAGGGTCATCGATTCGAGGGCGCCGGAGATCGCGTCGCGGACGCGGACCCACAGCACGTTCACGGTGCAGCGCGAGCTGCGGTCGCAGGTCAGCGCGTGCTCGGGATCGTCCGTCGCGCAGACCATGGGTGCGATCGGGCCTTCGAGCGCCCGGAGGATCTCGCTCATCCGGATGTCGTGCGGCGCTCGCGTGAGCTGGTACCCGCCGTGCGCGCCGCGCGTGCTGGCGACGAGGCCGGCGTCGCGCAGGCTCATGACGAGCTGCTCCAGGTAGGCGCGCGGCAGATCCTCGTCCGCGGCCATCTCGGCGAGGCTCGCGGGCCCGGTCCCGAAGCGGCGACCGAGCTGGACCATCAACCGCACGCCGTACTCGCCCTTCGTGCTGAAGGCGACCGCACCCGAGCCGTGGAACGCCGGTCGGGGCGCCGGGACGGCGGATGTGGCGGCTGCGGTCGTGAGCTCCTGGGTCAGCGGAGGGTCCTCGCGAGGCTGGGGTTTCGGGGCCGGCGGCGCCGCGCGCGGCACCCGCCTAATCCCGAGTGAATCGGTCGGGATTAGTGTAGGTGGGCCGCTCGGAGAGCGCAACGAGGCGGCCTTCTTGACTCGCCCCGGGGCGAAGGGAACACTCGGCCCGGTACGGTCCGCGAACGCCCAGGCTGACCGCCGTTCGTCCGCGCGCCCGATCGGGCAGCGACGTCGCGCAGAAGGGGCACATGTGACGCGCAGCCGCAGCGCATTCGCCAGTCTCGTCGCGGTCGCCGCCATCGTCGCGCTGGCCCTGCTGCCCAACCTCGGCCCGAACCTGCAGACGCAGAACCAGGGCGTCGAGGCGATGCACGCCCGGATTCGCGACATCGTCCCGCGGCGGGCGGACGAGCCGCTCCGGCCGCCGTACGCGAACGTCGACATCCTCGATGGCCCCCACGTCGGCCAGACGATGCTCGCCTATCTCGAGGGGCCGGGCGGGTCGCAGATCGTGGCGAACTACCAGCCCGGCGACGAGGTCGTCGTCACGATCACCTCGGATCAGGCAGGCCAGCCGTACGTCGCGGTGAGCGACCGGTGGCGGGCCCCGCTCCTCGGCGGCTTCATCCTCCTGTTCGCGATCGCGGTGGTCCTCGTCGGCGGCGCCCGCGGGCTCCGCGCCCTGATCGCGCTCGGCCTCACGATCGCCCTGATCCTCAAGGTCCTGATCCCGCTCGTCATCGGCGGCGTCGCGCCGGTGCCGCTGGCGGTGCTCACCGCCACGACGGTCACGGTGATCACGATCGTGCTGACCGAGGGCTGGTCCCGGACGAGCGGAGCGGCGATCCTGGGCACCGCCGGCGCGCTTGCCCTCACGGGTCTCCTCGCCGCTGCCGCCACAGCTCTCGCGGCGTTCACCTACTCGGCAGGGTCCGACCTCGCCTTCGTCCAGACGGCGGATGGTCGGGGACTCGACCTACGCGGACTGTTGCTCGCCGCGTTCATCCTCGGCGGCGTCGGCGTGCTCGACGACGTGACGGTGACCCAGGCCGCGCTCGTCGGCAGCCTTGCCGAGCGGGGCGCCCGGGGCCGCGACCTGATCGCATCGGCGCTCGACGTCGGGCGCTCGCACATCGCGGCGACGGTCAACACGCTGTTCCTCGCCTACATCGGGGCCGGCCTCCCGCTCGTCGTCACGATCCTCGTGAGCAACCAGCCCGCGGCGCTCGTCTTCAACTCCGAGGAGGTCGGAACCGAGGTCATCCGAACGGTGGTCGGGAGCCTCGGGATCATCGCCGCGGTGCCCTTCACGACGTTCGTCGCGGCCGCGCTCGTCGAAGGCCGAACGAGCACCGAGCCTCGCCGGACACGGATCGCGTGGCTGAGCGCCGCGACTTCCGTCATCGTGCTCGCGCTCATCGCGACCGCCGTCGTGCCGCTCGGCCAGGGCCGTGCCGCGCTCCCGGCGGAGCAGTTCGGCCCATCGTCGGCGCCGGGGATCGGCACGGAGCAGTCGCCGCCCGACAACATTCCGCTGCCGAGCGACGGCCCGGCTGCGAGCGACGAGCCGGCCGGGAGCGACGAACCGACCCCGAGCGCTGCCCCGGACGACCCCGAGATCCTGTCGCCCGGCGAGAGCTACCTGCTCTCGACCGACGGAGAATCGCTCGAACTGGTCGTGTCGAGCATCGAGGCGACGAAGGTGACCGGTGGCTACCGCGTAACGGCCACGGTTTCGTACCGGAACAAGGGCACGACCGCCGTGAACGTCGACCCGACGGCGTGGAGCCTGCTCACGTCCGGTGGCGAGGATGTGAGCCTGCGGCCCGCCGCGACAGACGGACTGGTTGCCGGCGATCTCCTCGCCGGATCCCGTCGCTCCGGCCGGCTCGTCGGCACGGTGAAGGCGAAGCCGGCGGACACTTTCCTCGGCTTCACCGACGAGAACGACGTGCTCGTCTTCGTCGTCCCCGCCTGATCGACCGTCCGCGGGCTGCGCTCGTTCGCGCGGGGCGCCGGTCACGTGGCGCGCCCGGTCAGCCGTGGCGCCAGCTGCTGATCCCAACTGAGACTGAGTCTCGACAAGGAGCGCCGCCGGACCTATCATGGCCGGCATGACCGACGAGAACCCGATCGCCCAGGCCCTTGACGCCGCCGGATACCGGATGACGGAGCCGCGGCGCGCTCTCGCCGATCTCATCGTCGACCACGACGGCCACTTCACGGCGTCAGACCTGGCCGCGGCGGCGCGCGATCGCCGGGTCGGGGTCAGTCGCGCCACGTTGTTTCGGGCGCTCGACGTGATGGTCGAGGTCGGCGCGGTCGAGCGGATCGACCTGCCGAGCGGCGACCACGCGTACGTGCCCTGCCGGCCGGCCCATCACCACCACGTCGTCTGCTCGCGCTGCGGCCGGACCTCGGATGTGGACGACAGCGGGATCAACGACGCCGTCCGGGAGATCGCCCGGAGCAGCGGCTACCAGATCGATACCCACCGGCTCGAGCTCTTCGGCCTGTGCCCTCCGTGCCAGCGCCGGGCGCGAACCGCGGGCCCTCCGGCGAGCTGAGGAGGCAGCAAGTGATGTCGACGCGACAGTTGGCCCGCCCAACGTTGAGACTCGGTCGCAACCTCCTGCCTGCCCTGCTCGCCGCTGCCCTCTCGGCGGCGATCGTCGCATGCGGCTCCTCGTCGAACGGGAGCGGACCGAGCGCAAACGGCTCGACGCAGTCCAGCGCCACGCCGGCACCGGACGCGGTGAAGGTGGTCACGACCACCACCGTGTTCGCGGATCTCGTCGCGGCGATCGGCGGCTCGCGGACCGACGTGCGCTCGATCATCCCGGCCGGGGTCGGGCCGGAGGACTACGAACCGAAGCCGGCCGACGCCCGAACGCTCGCCGACGCGCAGCTGATCGTCTCGAACGGCGTCGGGCTCGACGATTTCCTCAACCGCCTGCTGACCGCGACGGGTTCGACTGCCGCCGCACGGCTGGTCCTCGGGGAGGGCATCCCGCCCATCGAGGTCGAGGGCGAGCCAAACCCCCACTTCTGGCTCGATCCCACGATCGTCAAGACGCAATATCTTCCGAAGATCGTCGAGTCGCTGTCGGCACTGGATTCCGCGGATCGCGCCACGTTCGAGGCGAATGCCGCGGCGTACGGCGCCCAGCTCGATGCCCTCGACAGCGAGCTGAAGGCGGAGGTCGAGACGATCCCGGCTCCGAACCGCAAGCTCGTCACGTTCCACGACGCGTTTCCATACTTCGCGCGCCATTTCGGCTTCGAGCTGGTCGGCGTCGTCGTCGCCAACGTCGGCCAGGAGCCGACACCGGCCGAGCTGGCGGACCTCGTCGCGAGGGTGAAGGCCACCGGGACGAAAGCGGTCTTCTCCGAAGCCCAGTTCAACCCGAAGCTGAGCCAGACGCTCGCTGACGAAGCCGGCATCCACCGCGTCGTGACGACGCTGTACAACGACGCGCTCGGCCCGGCTCCGGCCGACTCGTACCCCGGGATGATGCGCTGGAACGTCCAGCAGATCGTCGAAGCGCTGCGGTGACCGCGGCCGCGCCGGGCGCCGACCTCGCAGACGACGCCGACCTCGCGATCCGCTTCCGCGGCGTCGAGGGCGGGTACGGCAACCGGATGGCGCTCGTCGGGGTCGACCTCGACGTGCGGCGCGGCGCGCTGCTCGCGATCATCGGTCCGAACGGAGCCGGCAAGAGCACCCTCCTCAAGCTCGTCGCCGGCGTCCTGAAGCCGCAGGCCGGCACGATCGAGGTCCTCGGCGCTCCGCCGGGCCGGCGACCGCGCGAGATTGCCTACGTGCCCCAGGCGGAAACCGTCGACTGGGATTTCCCGGTCACCGTCGACGAGGTCGCGATGATGGGTCGATACGCTCGGCTCGGGCTCGGCCGGCGACCGTCGAAGGTGGACCGGGAGCGCGTCGGCGAGGCGCTCCGGACCGTCGGGATGGCCGACGCGCGCGACCGCCAGATCGGCGCCTTGTCCGGGGGACAGCGCCGCCGCGTCTTCCTGGCGCGGGCGATCGCCGCGGACCCGGAGCTCTATCTCCTCGACGAGCCGGTCACGGGCGTCGACCCGCTCACCCAGGAGGAGCTGATGGACGTGCTCGAGGCCGAGACCGCGCGGGGCAAGACCGTCGTCGCGACGACGCATGACCTGATGGCCGCCGCGCAGCGCTTCCACGAGGTCGCGTTCATCAACGGACGCGTCGTCGCGACCGGCACGTCGGATCTCGTCCGCGACCAGCAGCTGCTCGCGGAGACGTACGGCGGCCGCGTCCTCGTCCTGTCCGAGGGCGGACCGGTCGTGCTGGACGACGCCCACCACCACGATCAGGCAGCTGGCGGCGAACGGCACTACCACGAGCGCGGCGTATGACCGGCCTGGTCGGGTTCCTGTCCGATCCGCTCGCCTACGGCTTCATCCAGCGCGGCCTCGTGGCGGCGATCCTGGTCGGCGTCGTCTGCGCGATCATGGGGACCTTCGTCGTCCTCAAGGGCCTCGCGTTCATCGGCGACGCGGTGAGCCACGCCGCGTTTCCCGGCGTCGTCGTGGCGTTCATCGCCGGCCTGCCGCTCTATCTCGGAGGGGCGGTTGCCGCGGTCGCGACCGCGCTCGCGATCGGGCTCGTCTCGCGCCGGAGCCGGCTGCGGCTCGACACGTCGGTCGGGGTGCTGTTCGCCGGTGCCTTCGCCCTCGGCGTCCTCCTCTATTCGACGATCAAGTCGTATGCGGGCGACCTGCTCGGGTATCTGCTCGGCAACATCCTGGGGATCAACGTCGGCGACCTCGTCCAGGTCGCGATCCTCGGCATCCTCGTCGTCGCGGTCGTCCTGACGCTCCGGAAGGAGCTGTTGTTCGTGACGTTCGATCCGCTCGGGGCCGCGGCGTCCGGCCTGCCGGTCGCATTCCTCGACTACCTGCTCCTCGGCCTGCTCGGCGTGACGATCATCGTCAGCATCCAGGCCGTCGGGATCATCCTCGTCGTCGCGATGCTAGTGACGCCGGCTGCGACGGGCCAGCTGCTCGTGGACCGGTTCGAGCGGCTGATGCTCGTCGCGATCGTGATCGCCGCGGTCGCCGCGGTCGCCGGCGTGTACGCGAGCTTCTATCTCAACGTCTCGTCCGGTCCCGCGATCGTCCTGCTCGAGACGCTGCTGTTCGTGGTCGCGCTGGTCCTCGGGCCGCGGACGGGATACCTCTCGAGACGTCGCCGGGTTCAGCCGACCGGCGCCCGCTCCGACGCGGCCGGCGCCTCCGGAGAACCAGCACGACCGAGGTGAGGCCCGTCCACGCCACCGGCAGCGCGAGAGCGCCGAGCAGTGTCTCGCGAGCTCCCGGACGTAGCGCGGAAGCGCCGGGCGCTGATGGCGTGGTGTCCGCAGACGCGGCGCCGGACGACGCGGCGCCGGACGACGCTCCCGGCTGGTTGATCGCCCGGAGGAAGTTGATCAGGTTCCAGCGATCTGTCTCGGACAGCGTGCTCGCCCACGCCGGCATGCCCCCGGGCAATCCGTTGGTGATCCAGTAGAACAGGTCCCCGTCCGTGTGCTCGGTCAGGTGGGCCTTCAGCGACGGCGGTTGGATCGGCGTGGTGTTCGCGAGCGGACCGCCGCCCTGGGCGTCGACCCCATGGCAGGCGGCGCAGTTCGCCTGGTAGAGGCGATTGCCGGCGTCGACGGACGTCACGGTCGCCGCGACGGGGTTCCGCGCAGACGACAGCGGTGTCGCGCCGCCGAACGCGCTCACCGCACCGAGGGCGATGCCGCCGATCAGCAGGAGCGACGGAATGATCGCGGCGAAGGCCGCTGACCCTGGCCAGCGCCGCCGAACGCTCGGCGACAGCCCGAACGCGACGAGGCCGACCAGAGCAATCTGGATCCCGACGATCGTTCCGAGGTTCATGCGGGCGGCCCCCCAACGAGAACGATGACGGCGAGCGCGACCGAGACGACCGAGCCGCCGAGCAGGGCAACCCGACCCGTGCGGCCGTCGGTCGCGGGCAGGGACCGGCCCGTCGCGACGAGGACGAACCCGGCGGCCGCGGCGACGACGAGCGCCGCGACGATGACTGCGACGGGATCAACCGGCGGCGTCGCGCGTCCGGACACGATCGTGGACGCGTCGAGGGCGAAGGCGAACCGCGTCCGGCTCTGTTCGACGCCCGCACCGTTCCGGACGATCGCGGTGGCATCGAAGCTGCTGTTCGCGGGCAGGAGGCCGCCCGGCGCCACCCACGTGAGCCGATCCGGGGCGGGACGGAGTGTGAGCCGAGTCTCGCCGGACTGATCGAGCCGGGACAGGTCTAGCTCCACCGTTGCATCGGATGCGGGAGCATGCCCGAGCACGACCGTGAACCGCGCGGGGCCCGGCCGCCCCGGCGAGATCTCCAGCGAAGCATCTCCGGGATCCAGCGCGCTCGAGGCGACCCGGGCGATCTCGATCGGCGCCGCTTGGCCGGGCGGCGATCCGCTCGCGAGGACGCCGGTCGCGACGACGATGGCCACGCCGAGCGTGGCCTCGGCGGCGACCCGCCAGCGGAACCGCTCGTCGAGCCCGGCCGACCGATAGTTCCAGAACCCCACCCCGAGCGCGAAGACCGTCAGCGCGATCTTGACGAGCAGCGTCGCCTGGTACGGCGTCGCGACCGAAACGAGCGCAGCCGTCTGGAGCCAGTCGGCATAGGCACCGGTCGCGGCGACCAGGCCGATCGAGACGAGCGCCACGCCCGAAAACCGGGGCACGATCGTCCCGAATGCTGCAGGCGCGTGCTCTGGCAGGATCGCGAGCCAGGCGAGGGCGAGCAGCCCGCCGAGCCACACGGACGCGGCGAAGAGGTGTACGACCATCGCGACGAGCGAGGCCGGTCCCGGGAATGCGGCGGCGTGGCCGCCGAGTGCGACGAGGATGAGTCCGACGGCGGAGGTGGTGCCCGCCGCGGTGAGCGCCGTGCCCGGGAAGCGACGAGCCAGGACGGACGCGAGGCCACCGATGGCGATCGCGCCCGCGAGGCGAATGGTGACCAGCGTGCCGGTGTGCGTCGCGATGAACGCCGGGACATCGATCCCGCTCGCCGGACCGCCGAGGAGGAGCATCCCGGCCGCGCCGATCGCCGACAGGAGGAGCGCTGCGGCACTGGCGCGGGCAATCCCCGACGAGCGCGGTCGGCCAAGAACGAGCCACGCCACGATCGGGAGTCCGGTCGCGAGCATGAGGCCAAGGTCGCTGGCGATCCGGGACTCCGTCTCGAGGAACGTTGTCGCCTCGTCGTGGCCGGCGTGAAGCGCGCCGGCGGCCGCCTGATCCGCCGAGATCGGCGGCGGGGTCACGTCGCCGACGCCGAAGGTGAACGTCCCCGAGGTGCTGTGCCCGTCCGCCGCCGACAGTGACCTCCAGTCGACCGTGTAGGTGCCGGCGGCGAGGCTCGGCAGCGGTGCGACAAGGGTGTACGGATCCGACGGATCGACGCTGCCGATCGCACGCGCGATCGTGGTCCCGTCGCCGCTCAGGAGATCGATCGACGTGTGCTGGCCGTCGATCGGCTCGGAAAACGTCAGCCGGGCGGCCGCGGGCGGCGACGAGACGACGTCGCCCGCGGCGGGAACGCTTGCGACCAGCTGGGAATGACCCATGGCGGCGGGCGCGCCGGGGCCGAGGGCCCCGGCAACGACCGCCGCGACGCCGAGAACGATCAGCGCCACCCGGCGCCGACCCGCCATGGTCTCAGCGACGCCGTCGCGCCGCCAGGGCGAGCCCGGTGCCGAGGAGGCCGAGCAGGACGCCCACGGCGCCGAGCACGAGCGCGATCGTCACCTGGTTGCCGGCGTTCGCGCCGGCCTGGGCGTCGGCGACGATCGTCGCCTGTGCCGGGAACTGGACCGGGAACTGGCCGGCGGCCTGTTCCTGGACCTCGTTGAACCCGGTGGGGCTCGACGTGAACTGCTCGTCGATCGCCGTCGCTTCGATCGTGCCCTTGATGTGGAACGTGTACGGCCCGGCAGCAGTCGGGATGAACGCGGACTCATAGGCTCCGGGGTCATCCTCTCGAGCGCTGATCTCGAGGGCCCGGGTCTGGCCCTGGTAGATGACCTGCGCGGTAAGGGTCTTCTCCAGTCCCTCGACGCCCGTGTCGCCCTTGTGGACGAAGAATTCGAGACCGCTCTTGTCGCCGACGAAGACGGGCTCGTTGATCAGCCCGACTTCCATGTCGTAGCCGGCCACGGTCCTCGCTTCGTGGGCACTCACGGTGCCGACGAGGACCGCCATGAGCGCGACGGCTCCGAGCGCCGCCAGACGGACACGTGCCGATCGATGCATTGCGTGCATGTGAGCAAACCTCCCGTCCGCGTTCGCGGACGTCCATGTGACGCACGTCGCGACGTGCGTCACGCTCCCGGGCGGCAGGAGCCGCCCGGACGGAACGGATCAGACGGGGAGGGGCGGAGGCGCGCGACCGGCATCGAGCCGGTCGATCATCCACGCGTGGGGGATCGATGCGCACGCCGCCAGCCGCGCTCGAGAGCGACCGACGCTGCGCGGACGGAGAGAAGGCCGGTTCGTGGCGTGGCGAGCGAGGAGCAAGCGGGTCCGCCAGCGGACGACCGCTCCGAGCGCCGCGAGCAGGAACGTCGTGATCGCCAGGATCGGCAGCACGAGCCCGCTCGTCTGGCCGAACAGGACGCCAAGTCCGGGCAACGGCTGTCCGGAGCCGAGCGCCTCGGCGTTCTCCTGGAGGACGAACAGGACCGCAACCGTGCCGAGCAAACCCGGCCAGATCCTCCGGAACTCACGCAGATAGCCGGAGCCGGCTCCCTGTACGGACACGCCCTGCTCGGACCCGACGCCGGCCCGAGCGGAGCGGCCATTGCCGCGACCGGTCAGCCGGCTCAACCTGGCCAGGGCGACGAGAGCAACGATTGCCGCAGCGATCGTGATTGCAAGCGACGCCGGGAGGTAATAGCCGTCATGCCCGCCGGCCGACATCGCCGCGGCGTAGGACCCGTTCGCCCCGAACCGCGCCAGGTAGATCGCATCGTGCGTGGCGAAAAGCGCGAAGAGCGTGAGAACGACGAGCCGAACCAGCGGCCCGAGCCGTTGGACCCTTGGCGTGGTCGCAATGAGCACGTCGGCACCATACACGGAGGCGATCCGGCACGCGGCGGTAGCTCCGGCGATTCCTGACAGCGTTCGACGCGATGCCGCGCGATGATCGACGGGTGACGGACGCCCAGCCGGCCGAATTCCTCCTCGACGCCTACCCCGCCCCGATCGCCGCGACGGGTCGGTCGCTGCGGGCGCTGATCCTCGGGACGATCCCAGGCTCCGTCGAAACGGTTCGCCCCGGCTGGCGGTGGATCGCCTACTCACTGCCGGATGGCCGGCGCGTCCGCAACTTCGCCTGGATCGGGCCGGAGCGGAAGCACATCCACCTCGGCTTCGAGCACGGAACGCTGCTCGCGGATCCGCAGCGGCTGCTCCACGGCGCCGAGGAGCGACTCCGCAAGTTCCGCTACTTCACGTTCGAGCCGTCGATCGATGTCGACGAGGCGATTCTCATCGACTACCTCGAGCGGGCCGCCCAGCTCGCCGTCCTGCCCTCGCCCGCGCGGCGGGCGCTCGCGGACCTCGCGGCCGAACCGCTGACCGGCCTCCGGGATGACGTCCCGGCCGATTGGGAGCTCGTGTCCGGCGATTGACCCGCTGCGTCAACGACCTGCGAGAAGCCGCTCGACGAGCGTCCATCCCTCCGCGGACCCTCGCCAGCGCCGGCGCAGGTCCTCGGCACCGAGCCGCCCCCGAACGTAGCGGAGGACCAGGACCGAGACGATGACGTCGTCCAGCGGCCCGAGCACCGGGATGAACTCGGGGATCAGGTCGATCGGGCTGACGAGCCAGACCAGGAGGAAGACGAGCGCTCCGCGCACGCCGCCGGGCACCGAGCCGTCCGCGATCAGGTCGCGAACGAGCCGCAGGATGTCCGGCACGAGGCGGACCACGTCAGCGGCCCCCACGTCGCGCGGCCGGATGAGCCACAGCACGACGATCAACACGATCCAGACGCCGACCAGCGACAGGATGATCGTGCCGAGGGGGCCCAGGTCCATCCGTGGAGTATCGGTGACCGCGAGCCGCGACTGGCTCCGAGCGGCCCTCGAAATCGACCATCCCCGCGACCGGTGGCTCGCGGCCCTGAAGGGAGCCTGACGGCACCGACCGGCGGATCGCCCTACCCTTTCCACCAATGCAGGACATCGCCCAACGTGCCGTGGAGGCTGCCCTCGCCGCCGGTGCGACCTACGCCGACGCCCGGGTCATGGAGATCCGCTCGGAGGCGATGAGCGCCCGCAACGGCGTCATCGAGGCGCTCGATCGAGAGGAGCGTGCCGGCGTCGGCGTTCGTGCCCTCATCGGCAGCAGCTGGGGCTTCTTCGCGGTTCCGGACGTCGGGAGCGCCGCCGCCCGTCGAGCGGGCGAGCAGGCGGCCAGCGTCGCTCGCGCCTCCACGCTCGTGGCCGGCAAGGACCTGCGGCTCGCTCCCGAGGCACCCGTCACCGGCCACTGGGAGAGCGACTGCCGCGAGGACCCGTGGGCCGTCTCCCTCGCCGAGAAGGGCGACCAGCTCGAGGGCGTGACCCGGACGATGCGGGAGCACGGCGCCGACATCGCCGAGGCGAGCCACCGGGTCTGGGACACCCGCAAGTGGTTCGTCTCGTCCGAGGGGACGTCCGTCGATCAGCACATCGTCGAGACCGGCGCCGCGATGAGCGCGACCGCCGTCGGCGAGCACGAGACGCAACGCCGCAGCTACCCCGGGATCCGCGGCCAGTACGGGACGCGCGGCTGGGAGCTCGTCCGGGAGCTGGACCTCGCCGGGAACGCGGCCCGGATCGCCGAGGAGGCGCGCCAGCTCCTCACCGCGGTCGCGTGCCCCGCCCTCGACGCGACGGACCTGATCCTCGGCAGCGAGCAGATGGCGCTCCAGATCCACGAGTCCGTCGGCCACGCGACGGAGCTGGACCGGATCCTCGGCTGGGAGGCGGCCTTCGCCGGCACGTCCTGGCTGGATCTGGCACAGCTCGGCTCGCTCCGGTTCGGCTCGGAGCTGATGAACATCACCGCCGATGCGACACTCCCTGGCGCGCTCGGCAGCTTCGGGTTCGACGACGAGGGGACGCCCGCCCACCCGGTCGACATCGTGAAGGACGGGATCTGGGTGGGTGCGCTGTCCGGCCGCGACTCGGCCGCCCTCGCCGGGATCGACCGTTCCGGCGGCGCCGTCCGCGCGGACGGCTTCGACCGGATCCCGATGGTGCGCATGACGAACGTCGGCCTGCTCCCCGGCACGAGCTCGCTGGACGAGATGATCGCCGCGACCGACGACGGGATCCTCATGGACACGAACCGGTCCTGGTCGATCGACGACAAGCGCCTGAACTTCCAGTTCGGCTGCGAGATCGGCTGGGAGATCAAGGGCGGCAAGCGCGGCCGGCTCCTGAAGAACCCGACCTACACCGCGATCAGCCCGCGCTTCTGGGGCGCGATGGACATGCTCGGCGGCCGCGACGAGTGGACGTTCTGGGGCACGCCGAACTGCGGCAAGGGCCAGCCGCAGCAGATCGGCCACACCGGCCATCCGGCCGTCCCGGCGCGGTTCCGCGGCATTCGCGTCGGCGTGCGCGGGTAGGACGATGACGACGACCGGCTCCCCGCGCGGGCACGCGGCCACGCCCGACTCCCGCGTCGACCAGGTGCTGGAGCTCGTCCGCGGCCGCTCGGGCGACGCCGAGGCGGAGGTGACAGTCCGTTCCGGGATGTCGGCGCTGACGCGGTTCGCCTCGAGCTTCGTCCACCAGAACGTCGCCGACGAGGTGAGCCACCTGCTGCTCCGGGTCGCGGTCGACGGGCACGTCGCGGCCGTGACGCTGGACGGGCCGGCGGACGGCGAGCACATCGAACGGCTCGTCGACAACGCCTTCGATGCGGCCCTGGCGATGCCGGTCGATCCCGACTGGCCCGGGGTGACGCCGCCGACGCCGGGGCTCCGGGTGGACCACTGGGACGACGAGACGGCGGCGGCCACGCCGGACGACCGCGCGGCACGGGTGCGGGCGTTCGTCGATGCCGGCGGTGGGCTGGAGACGGCCGGCTACTGCTCAACCCTCGCGGTCCTCCTGACGTTCGCGAACACGGCCGGCCAGGTGCTGAGCGGCCGTGGGACCGCGGCGACGATCGACGGGATCGCCCGGACGGCGACGGCCGACGGGAGCGGCCGCGGGACCTCCGCCCGGATCTCTGACCTCGACGGGCGGGCCGTCGGCGAGCGGGCCGCGCGGAAGGCCCGGGACGCCTCCGACCCGACGGACCTCGAGCCGGGCCGGTACGAGGTGATCCTTGAGCCCGACTGCGTCGCGAACATCCTCTCGTTCCTGCTCGTCCACGGGTTCAACGGGAAGGCAGTCGAGGAGGGACGCTCGTTCGCGCGCGTCGGCGAGGCCCAGTTCGACCGCGCGATCGTGCTCCGCGAGGACGTCACGGATCCGGGGACGCTCGGGATCCCATTCGACATCGAAGGGACGCCGAAGCAGCCGATGGATCTCGTCCGCGACGGGATCACGAGCGGGCTGCTCCACACGCGGCGGACGGCCAAGGCCGCGGGCGTGTCCAGCACCGGTCACGCGGTCGAGGGCGGTGCGGCGTGGGGCGCGCTCGGCGCGAACCTCGTCCTGGAACCGGGCAATCGCACGACGGACGAGCTCGTCGCAAACGTCGAGCGGGGCGTGCTCGTGACCGACTTCTGGTACACGCGGATCCTCGACCCGCGGACGCAGGTCGTGACCGGCCTGACGCGCAACGGCGTATGGCTCGTCGAGGACGGGAAGGTCGTCCGGCCGGTGACGAACCTGCGGTTCACCCAGTCGTTCCTGGAGGCGATCGGGCCGGGCACGGTTCGTGGCATCTCGCGGGAGCGGGCGCTGATCATGGGCGGCTGGGACTCGATCTACCTCGTGCCGGCGCTCCACCTGTCGAGCTGGAACTTCACGGGCGGCACGAAGGGCTGAGGCGAGGGCTGGCGCCCAGCGGCGGCGGCGCGGCGGCGGCGCGGCACCGGCAGCGGTGGCCGGCGACCCGGCACAATCCCCCGATGACCGAACTCGACTACGGCTCGTTCGACGCGCTCACCTTTGACTGCTACGGCACGCTGATCGACTGGGAGGCCGGCATCCTCGCTGCCCTCCGGCCGCTGCTCCGCGCTGACGCGGAGGCGGACGACGAACAGCTCCTGGTCGAATACGCGGCCGCGGAGGCGGCGCTCGAGGCCGGACCGTACCTCCGGTACCGCGACGTGCTCGGCCGCGGGATCGCGACGGTCGCGCGGGCGCACGGCGCCGAACCGACGCCGGACGAGGTCGCGCGGGCCGGTGGCTCGGTTGTGGACTGGCCGGCCTTTCCCGACTCGGCCGCCGCCCTCAGGCGACTGAAGACGCGCTTCCGCCTCGGCGTCCTCACGAACTGCGACGACGATCTGTTCGCCGCGTCGAACCGGCGGCTCGGGGTGACGTTCGACTGGATCGTCACCGCGCAGCAGGTGGGCTCGTACAAGCCGGACGAGCGGAACTTCGCCGCACTCACGGCAGGCCTCGGCGCGGACGGCGTGCCGAAGGAACGGATCCTCCACGTCGCCCAGAGCCTGTTCCACGATCACGTGCCGGCCCAGCGACTCGGCTTCCGGTCCGTGTGGATCGACCGCCGCCACGATCGACCTGGAGCCGGGGCCACCCCAGAGACCGTCGGCGTCCGACCGGACGCGACCTTTGCCTCGATGGCGGCCTTCGCGGCCGCCGCGGTGCCGGAGACCGCGACCCGCTAGACCGCCGCCGGGCGGCCACGCTCGGCGGATCCGACGATCGCCCGGATCTGCGCAGCGTGGTCGCGGGGATGCGAGGCGTAGATCCGGAGCCAGCCCTCGACGCCGTAGGGGCCGGACTCGGTGTGCGTCCCGGTCCGCGACCATTCGGCGTCGTCGAGCGACTCGAGGAGCTCGACGCTCGCCGCGCGGACGGCGCGGACGACGGCGAGCGAGGAGGCGATCGGCCGCTCGTAGTGGAGGCGCCGCGCCCATTCGGGCTCGTCGTACCCGACGATCACCGGGTCGTCCTCGGCGATCAATCGGCGGAGCCGGATGTAGGCCATCGACTCGCTGTCCGCGAGGTGGTGGATGACCTCGCGCGGCGTCCAACCATCCGGCTCGTCCGGGCGGCGGTCGAGATCGTCGTCGCCCAGCGCGGCGACGACCGCATCGACCTCGTCGATGCCGGTCCGATATCGCTCCATCAGGTCCCGTCGTTCCGCTGCGTCCATGGCACCTCCTCAGGCGTCAGGATCGCACCCTCGCGCAGGTCGCCGCGCGATCGCACCGGCCGGTGATCCGTGCTGGGTATTGATTCCGAGCCCAAGCGCGCTCCCGGAGTCCGGATTGCTCCCCGCGTCCGCACGGTGATGCTCCCGCGGCATCGACGGCCGCAGCCACGAGGGCGGGCACATCACCCCCGACCGGCCGTGGACGCTTGGTACGCTAATCCGCCCGTCGCGCGCCGATGCCCGGGAGGTTGCCCGACCCGTGTCCGACCCAGCGATCCGCATTGCCGACCTCCGCAAGACGTACCGCGTCCCCGTCCGTGAGGGCGGGCTCGGCGCGGCGCTGCGAAGCCTGATCCGGCGCGAGCATCGTGAGATCCCGGCCGTCGCCGGCGTCTCGTTCCAGATCGAGCCCGGCGAGGTCGTCGGCTTCCTCGGGCCGAACGGTGCGGGCAAGACGACCACGCTGAAGATGCTGTCGGGCCTCCTCTTCCCGACGTCCGGCGAGATCGATGTCCTCGGCCACGTCCCGTCCCGGCGCGAGGCGGCGTACCTGCGCCAGATCACGATGGTCATGGGGAACCGCAACCAGCTCCAGTGGGACCTCCCTGCCCTCGACTCCTACGAGCTGCTCCGGGCCATCTACCGGCTCCATCCGGACGACTTCCGGCGGACGCGGGACGAGTTCATCGAGCTGCTCGACCTCGGCGACCTCGTCACGAAGCCCGTCCGGAACCTGTCGCTCGGCGAGCGGATGAAGGTCGAGACGGCGGCCGCCCTCCTGCATCGACCGCAGGTCCTCTTCCTGGACGAGCCGACGATCGGGCTCGACGTCACGATGCAGAAGCGCATCCGGTCGTTCGTCGCCGAGTACAACCGCCGCTACGGCGCCACGGTCCTGCTGACGAGCCACTACATGGCGGACGTCCAGGCGCTCTGCAAACGCGTCATCGTCATCCACCACGGCCGGATCCTGTTCGACGGCGAGCTCGCGACGCTCGCCGCGGACTTCGGTGCCGACAAGACGATCGGCGTGACTCTCAAGGAGGGCGTCGAGGCAGTCGACTTCTCACCGTACGGCGAGGTGCTCGGCACCGAGGACGGCAAGGTGAGCCTGCGGGTGGGGCGCGGCAGGGCTCCGGACGTCGCGGCGCGTCTCCTGCACGATCTGCCGGTCGCGGACCTCACGATCGAGGATCCACCGATCGAGGACGTCATCGAATCCGTCTTCGCCGGCGCGACCGCCGACCTCGCCCGCGTCCCGGCCGGGGTGCCGTGAGCAGCAACCACCCAGTGACGACGGCTCGCCCCCCTGCGCCCGCTCCGCGGCTCGTCTCGCCGCTCCGCGGACTGTTCGATGTCTACGTCCAGGAGATGAAGATCGCGGTCGCCCAGCAGGTCCAGTACCGCGCGGCGAACTACATGTACATGCTCGGGATGGTCGCCGAGCCGGTGATCTACCTCGTCGTCTGGTCGACCGTCGCGGAGCAGCAGGGTGGCTCCGTCGCCGGCTACACGGCCGGGACGTTCGCGGCGTACTACATCGTCTGGACGCTCGTCCGGAACATCAACATCGTCTTCACCCCGTTCGGCTGGGAGGAGCGGATCCGCGAGGGGCAGCTGTCGGCCCAGCTGCTCCGGCCGCTGTTCCCGATCGTCGAGGACCTCGGCTTCTTCCTGGGCTGGAAGCCGGTCGTGATCCTGCTCTGGCTGCCGATCGCCCTCTTCCTGTCGCTCGTCTTCCACCCGGTGCTCGACCCATCGCCGCTCGCGATCGCGGTCTTTCCCGTGTCTCTGCTGGGCGCGTATCTGATCCGGTCGCTCAATCAGTCGTCGCTCGGGCTGATCACGTTCTGGACGACCCGCGTCGGGCCGATCTTCGAGCTGTACATCGCCGCCGAGCTGCTGCTCTCGGGCCGGCTCGTGCCGATGGCCCTCATGCCCGTGTGGGTGCAGAACCTCGCGAACGTGCTGCCGTTCCGCTGGACGTTCGGCTTCCCGATCGAGGTGCTCGTCGGGAACCTCACGACCGACCAGCTGCTCGGCGGGCTCGCGGCGCAGGTCGTGTGGATCGCGATCGGATCCGTCCTCGTCCGGGTCGTGTGGCACTTCGCGATCCGGCGGTACAGCGCGGTCGCGGGCTGATGGGACCCCTTCGGCTGTCGTGGCTGTTCTTCCGGATCGGGGCCCTCAACGAGCTCCAGTACCGGGCGAACTTCTGGCTCCAGCTGATCCAGTCCGCGATCCAGCTCGGAACCGGCCTCGCCGTCCTGGCGCTCGTCTTCAGCCAGACGCCGGCGCTCAACGGCTGGTCGCAACCCGCGCTCCTGGCCGTGATGGGGGTCCACATCCTGATGGGAGGCGTGATTGGGTCCCTGATCCAGCCGAGCATGGAGCGGCTTCGCCAGGACGTCCGCCAGGGAACGTTCGACTTCGTGCTGACCAAGCCCGAGGACGTCCAGGTCCTCTCCAGCGTCCGCGAGATCCGGATCTGGCGGGCGGTCGACATCGTGGTCGGGCTCGTCGTCCTCGTCATCGCCGTCGGCCAGCTCGAGTCCGCGGTCGGCGTGCCGGAGGCGCTCGCCTTCGCCGTGGCGCTCGTCCTGGGGGCCCTGATGATCTATTCGTTCTGGCTCGTCATCACCACGGTCGCCTTCTGGATCGTCCGCATCGACGAGATCGCCGAGCTGTTCGAGGGCGTCTACCAGTCCGGCCGCTGGCCGGTGACGATCTACCCGGGCTGGTTGCGGATCAGCCTGACGTTCCTCGTCCCGATCGCGTTCGCGGTGACGGTTCCAGCGCAGGCGCTGACGAGACAGCTGACGCCGGACACGCTCGTGCTCGCGGCCGGCTTCGCCGCGGTCGCGGTCGCGCTCAGCCGGGCGTTCTTCCGGATCGGCCTCCGGCGCTACTCCGGCGCCTCGTCCTGAGGGGCCGCCGCGCCGATCGGGGCGAGGCTTGCCAGGTGCTCGTCGTCGTGGTCCGCGGCGACGTACATCAGGCCCGCGACGTCCAGCGCGCCGAACGTGTCGTGCGTCCCGGTCCTCGCCCAGCCCGCGTCACCGAGGCGATCGAGAATCGCGAGCGTCGACTCGCGGACCGCGGCGTGGGTCGCGAGCACGTCCTCCAGACCGGCGCCGGGCGCGCCCAGCCACTGGCCCGGCTCGACCCAGCGCCAGTGCGGATGCTCCTCGGTCGCGAGCTGGCCGAGGCGGACGTGCCAGACCTCATCCTCCACCGCGATGAGGTGCCGGACGATCTCGGTCGGGGTCCACTCGCCGGGCGCCGGAGCGTCCTGCGGCGCGGCGTGCGCCGCCCGCGCGAGACGCGCGGGAAACCCGGCGAGGCGTTCGCGGACCGTTCGGGCGTCGGTCACCCCGTGAGGTGCCGGATCGCGACCGCCGCGTAGAGGGCGACGCCGACCGGCATCGCGTCCTCGTCGAAGACGACCAGGTTCGAGTGGTTCTGGGGCGCCGTGCTCGAATCGAGGCCGGGCGGCCGGCCACCGAGGAACGCCATCGCGCCGGACACCTCCTCCAGCACGTAGGAGAAGTCCTCGCCGCCCATGATCGGCGCCGGCATCTCGTGGACGGCGTCAACGCCGACGATCGTCCGCGCCGTCTCGCTGACGAACGCGGCGAACGCCGGGTCGTTGACCGTGACCGGATAGCCGGCGACAAGCTCCACCTCGGCGGTCGCGCCGTGGGCCGCGGCGATGCCCTCCGCCACGCGCCGAACGCCCGCCCGAACCTCGTCGCGCGTGGCGGCCGAGACGGTCCGGATCGTGCCGTGCAGGAACGCGGTCTCCGGGATGATGTTGTTCGTCGTCCCGGCGGTGATCTGGGCGATCGTGACGACGGCCGGGTCGAAGACGTCGATGCGACGGGTCACCATCACCTGGAGCGCGACGACGATCTCGGCCGCGACGACGACCGGGTCGAGCGAGGAGTGCGGCGCGGACGCGTGACCGCCGCGGCCGCGGACCGTGATCCGGATCACGTCCGTCGACGCCATCTCGGGCCCCGGTCGGAGATGGATCTCGCCCAGCGGGTAGTGCGTCGAGATGTGGATCGCCAGCGCGCCGCTCGGCCGAGCATCCTGGGTCGCGCCGGCCGCGTCCAGCAGACCCTCCTCGAGCATCGACTTGGCGCCCGCCTGGCCCTCCTCGCCCGGCTGGAACATCAGGATCACCCGCCCCGGCAGCTCGTCGCGGCGGTCGTTCAGGAGCCGCGCGGCGCCGAGCAGCATCGCGACGTGCGTGTCGTGGCCGCACGCGTGCATCGCGCCGTCCACCTCGGAGGCGAAGTCCAGACCCGTGTCCTCGTGGAGCGGCAGGGCGTCCATGTCCGCCCGCAGGAGCACCGTCCGACCGGGCCGGCCGCCTTCGATGACGGCGGTGACCGAGCTGACCGAACGGCCGACCCGGCCCTCGAGCCCGAGCTTCGCCAGCTCCTCGACGACGACCCGCTGGGTGACCGGCAGATCGAGCCCGATCTCGGGGTGGCGATGGATCCGGCGCCGGATCTCGACGACGTCCGGCTGGATCGCCCGCGCGGCGTCGAGCAGCTCATCGCCCGGCGCGGGGGCGGCCCCAGGCACGCCGCCACCCGCGGCGTCCGAGGCGGCTCGAGAAGCGGATCCGTCCCCGGTCGCTGGCATGGCACCAGAGGATAGCCGAGGTCCGCCGCGACGCGCGGCACGTGCAAACGTCGGCGGCGCACGAGTCCGAGGCGACGACCAACCGCCGCCGCCTGGCGACGAGGCGCGCCACCCCCAGGACCCGGCAGGACGACCGGCGCCCGTGGGGCAGGACCGTTCGTTGCGGCACGTCAACGGAACCGTGCGGAGGTCCCGACGGGTCCGCGCCGGAGCGGTCCGATCCGGTGCGGTCCACGAGCCGCCGGAGGTACTGGACGGGCGATAGGACCCCGTCGACACTCGGCCGACTGGCACGCGGATCCGTCACGTATCCCGGCCGACCACCACTCCAACCGGAGGAGAACACGATGTCTCGGGGACTTCGTCGACGCCGCCTCGTCGACCGTGTGGCGACGCTTGGCGCCACCTTCCTGATCGCCTCGGCGACGACGCTGGGCGCCGGCGCGGCGACCGCGTTCGCGGCCAATAGCGCCGACCTCACGCCGTCCGCCACTGCGGCACCGAACGGCTGGACGAACGCCGCCAACGCGCTCAACGGCACGGACGACGGCGTGGTCGCGACGACCTCGACCGCCAACGCGGACCAGGGCTACGCCTCGTTCGGCTTCAGCCTGCCGGCCGGTTCGATCGTGAACGGGATCACCGTGAAGGTCGAGGCGGCCTCGTCGGATTCGTCCGGCTGCCAGATCGGGGTCAGCCTGTCCGGCGATCAGGGCAGCTCGCTCACGACCCGCAAGACGGCGGCGCTCACGGACGTCTCGACGCTCCTGACGTTCGGCAGCAGCTCCGACAGCTGGGGCCGCGCCTGGGACACGAGCCAGCTCTCCAACACGAACTTCCGCCTCGTCCTCCGCAACATCGACCCCGGTCAGGCCTGCACGAACAACGCGACGACGTCGGTCGACCGGATCCTGATGACGGTCGCCTACAGCACGATCGCGGGCGGCACGAACAACCCGGCCCTGAGCGCCGACGTCTGCGACACGGCCGACTTCAACTTCGTCATCGACATGTCCGGCTCCATCGGCGCCCAGGGCAACGTCCCGTCGAACCTCCAGCAGCTCAAGGACGGGATCACCGGCTTCGTCGACGCCTTCCAGGCAGCCGGTGGCGACGGCCGCTACTCGGGGACGCGCTTCTCGGGCAGCACCGCGACGACGCTGACGAGCGGCTACACGACGGCTGCAGCCTTCACCGCCAAGGTCGACGCCCTCGCGTCGCCGAGCGGCCTCACCCCCACCGCGACCGGCATCAACACGGCCGCGGCGAACAACGCGAATGACCGGGCCGGCGCACCGAACGTGATGTTCGTCGTGACCGACGGCTCGCCGAACATCCCGAACAGCCACGGCGACGACCTCACGAACGCCGACACCTGGTACACGGCGGCGAACGCGGCGGTCAGCGCCGCGGACGACGCCCGCGCTGGAAGCGGCGCCTCGAAGTACGTCGTCAAGGCGGTCTACCTCAGCACGGCCGGCGATCCGGGCGACACGAGCCTCCCGTTCTCGAACGCGGGCGACGTCGCATGGGCCAAGGCAGTCATGCAGAACATCGGCGGCGGCTCGTTCTTCGACGCCGACTTCAAGTCCTTCGCCGGCGACCTGCTCGGCGCCATCCACTGCGCACCGCCGCCCCCGACGATCGAGGTCACGAAGACGGCTTCGCCGGTCACGATCGGCGAGCCCGGTGGGACGGTCACCTTCACGATCAAGGTCCACAACGTCTCGCTGGATGCGGTGACGCTCGACAGCCTCGTCGACGACGTCTACGGCGATCTCGACGGCAAGGGCAGCTGCGACACCGGCGGCACGATCGGTGCCGGCGACACGTACACCTGCTCGTTCAACGGCGCCGTCTCGGGCGTCCCGGGCTCCACCCACAAGGACACCGTCACCGCCGACGCGTCGAACGCGAACGGCAAGGCGACCGACAGTGACAGCGCGACGGTGACGATCACCGACGTCCTGCCGACGATCGAGGTCATGAAGTCGGCCAATCCGACGATGGTCCTCGAGCCCGGTGGCGTGGTGACCTTCTCGGTCAGCGTCCACAACACGAGCCCGGAGGCGGTGACGCTCGACACGCTCGTCGACGACGTCTACGGCAACCTCGACGGTCAGGGCACGTGCGCCACGGGCGGCTCGATCGCTCCGGACGCGACGTACAGCTGCGCCTTCGATCAGTCCGTCACCGGTAACGCCGGCTCCACCCACAAGGACACCGTGACCGCCACGGTCAGCGACGACGAGCAGAACGAGGCCAGCGCCAGCCATGACGCGACGGTCACGATCCTCGACAACACGCTGCCGCTGATCAGCGTTGACAAGACGGCGTCACCCGACACCCTGCCCGCGACGGGCGGATCGGTCACGTTCACGGTCGTCGTCACGAACCACTCCATCGAGCCGGTGACGATCACCTCGCTCATGGACGATGTCTACGGCAGTCTCGACGGCCTGGGGTCGTGCGCCATCGGCGCCGTCCTGGCACCCGACGAGAGCTACACCTGCTCGTTCGACGAGGTGATCCCGGCCAAGGCCGGCGCCCACGTCGACGTCGTGACGGCGATCGCCGTCGACGATGAGCAGCACGAAGCCACGGCCCACGACGACGCTGTCGTGACGGTGGCGAAGGCCGCGCCCTCGGGCGAGGTCGAGGGGACGAGCGGAACGCCGCACGTCACCCCGCCACCGACGGACGTCGCCGGTGCACCGGCTCAGCCGGGCGACTCCGGTCTGCCGATCCTGGCGGCGGTGGTCGCGCTCGGCCTGCTGCTGCTCATGACCACGCCGCGCCGGGCGCTTGCCCGGGTCCGCGTCCGCAACCGCTAGCACCCCGCTTCCGGGCGGCTCGCCGGCCGGAAGCACCTCCCTTCGGGTCCCCCGAGACCACGCGGGGCTCGCCACGGGGCGAGCCCCGCGTCTCCATGTCCAGGGGGTGGGGCGGCCCCATCCAGCGCCGGCCCGCCACTTGACCGCCGTCCGCTCGGCGGCTCGCCCGGTCGCGGGCGCCCTCGCCAACTCAGCAGCTCGCCCGCTCGCGGGCGGCCTCGGCCGTCAGGCCGGCAGCTTCTCCAGCATCGACTGGCGCCAGCCCTCGGTCGCCTCGACGGCATTGAACGTGTAGAGGTGGAGGCCCGTCACCCGCGCGGCCGGGTCGGCGATCAGCGGCGCGAGATCCTCGACGAACGCGGTCGGCTTGTAGAAGCCGCCGCTCTTCGCGAGGCCGGTCACGAACCGGAGGTTCTTCACGAGGAACCGCTTCGCGTCCTTGACGCCGATCCGCGCGGCGATCGAGAGGAGCTTCTGGGGATCGGCGACGCCCGGGACGCCGACGACGACCTCGGGCGCGAACCCCTCGGCCCGGCGCGCCCGGACCCAGCGCGCGATCGCGCCCGTGTCGAAGTCCATCTGGGTCGTCACGTGGGCCACGTACGGCGCCTTGTCCCGGAGCGCCTCGGCG
The DNA here is from genome assembly GCA_042408445.1 of Chloroflexota bacterium. Lineage (GTDB taxonomy): Bacteria > Chloroflexota > Limnocylindria > Limnocylindrales > CSP1-4 > CF-46. The sequence goes on along the minus strand of JBHORC010000018.1, from coordinate 6,093 downwards.
AGAGCGGCGTCCGGGATGTCCGGGTGGCCCTGCGGATACGCGGGGCAGCCGAGCGTCGTGAAGGGATGCCCCAGCTCGGTCATCGCCCGGAGCAGCGAGAGCCCGTCGAGGTACTCGCCCGGCTCGTCCGCGTCGCCACCGACGACGAACGCGTGGCTGAGACCCGCCTCGCGGGCCCGGTCCAGGAGGCCGGCCAGCACCTCGCGCGACGCGATCATCCGGGCCGAGAGGTGCGGGATCGCGCGAAAGCCGTCGGCCTGGAGCCGCGCCGCCCAGTCGAGCGTCGCGTCGATCCCCTTGTTCGGCGAGGCCGTCACCGAGACCCGCGCGCCGGGCGGGAGATGGGGCACCTGGTCGCCGATCGACTTGAGCGGCAGCAGCTCGAAGATCGGGTCCGCGAGGACCGCCCGGAGGGCGACGCGACCGGCGTCGTCCAGCGCCCCCCGGCCGCGGGCGCGGGCGAGGAGTCCGGCCATCAGACCTCCGAGTCCGGCATGGACGCCTTGCGCTTCGCAATGAACTCGCGCAGCGCCTCGTCGATCCCCGGATCGATCGGTGGCGCCTCGTACTCGCGGAGCATCCGCTTCCAGATCCCGTTCGCCCGCTGCGCCGCGTCCAGCGACCCGTCCTCCTGCCACTGCTCGAAGCTGTTGTTGTCGGCGATGTCGCTGCGGTAGAACGCCGTCTCGAAGTTGGCGAGCGTGTGAGCCGTCCCGAGGAAGTGCTGGCCGGGCCCGTTCTGGAGGATCGCGTCGAGCGCCTGGCCGTTCTCCGACATGTCAATCCCGTTCACGAACACGCCCGCCATCCCGCACTGGTCGGCGTCGAGGATGAACTTCTCGTAGCCGATCGAGAGGCCGCCTTCCAGCCAGCCGGCGGCATGGAGAACGAAGTTCACTCCGGCGAGGATCGTCGGGATGAACGTCGCCGTCGATTCGTAGGCGGCCTGGGCGTCCGCCACCTTCGAGGCACAGAGGTTGCCGCCGGACCGGAACGGGACGCCGAGGCGCCGCGCCAGCGAGGCCATCGCGTAGAGCACGAGCGCCGGCTCCGGCGTCCCGAACGTCGGGGCGCCGGACTGCATCGACATCGAGCTGGCGAACGAGCCGAGAACGACCGGCGCACCGGGCCGGACCAGCTGGACGAACGTCATCCCTCCGAGCGCCTCGGCGAGCGTCTGGGCACAGACACCGGCGGCCGTCACCGGAGCCATCGCCCCGGCGAGGATGAACGGCGTCATCAGGGTCGCCTGGTTCGCCTCGGCGTAGGCCCGCGCCGCGCCCAGCATCGTCGCGTCCCAGACGAGCGGGCTGTTGGCGTTGATCAGCGACAGGATCACCGGATGCGTCTCGAGGTAGTCCCCGCCGAACGTGATCCGGGCCATCTCGACGGTGTCGCGGGCGCGCTCCGGTGCCGTGACGGAGCCCATGAACGGCTTGTCGCTGTAGCGGATGTGCGAATAGACCATGTCGAGGTGCCGCTTGTTCACCGGCACGTCGACGGGCTCGCAGACGGTGCCGCCGCTGTGGTGGAGATGCGGCGTCATGTACGTCAGCTTCACGAAGTTCCGGAAGTCCTCGATCGTCCCGTAGCGGCGGCCGTTGTCGAGGTCGCGGACGAACGGCGAGCCGTAGTTCGGCGCGAGGACGGTGTGCATCCCGCCGATCTCGACGCTGTTGTCGGGATTGCGCGCGTACTGGGTGAACTGGCGCGGCGCGCTCGCCTGGACGATCTGCCGGCACATCCCCTTCGGGAACCGGACCCGCTCGCCCTGGACGTCGGCGCCGGCCTCGCGGAGCAGCCGGAGCGCGTCGGCGTCGCCGCGGAACTCCAGCCCGACCTCCTGGAGGATCGTGTCCGCGTTGGCCTCGATCTGGGCGAGGCCCTCCTCGTTGAGGACCTCGAACGGGGCGAGGGTCCGGGTCAGGAACGGCTGGCTGGCGACGTGGGCCTGGAGCCGGGCCGCGCGGCGGGCATCGCGTCCTCCGCTCCGGCGCGGGCTGCCGTCGACGGTCATCGCTCCTCCTTGGCCGTGCTGACCACGGCTCGTCGTCGGTTCGGTCGATCGCGACCGCCGCCAGTGGCCCCGGTCGAGCTCGCGTTGCGCTGCGGGATCTGGACGACGGTCGAGAGATGGGTGGATGGCGCGGTCCGGTGGGGGAACGCCATCGCCTCGACGAAATGCTCCTGGAACCGCGCCTCCACCGCCGTCTCGATCTTCTCGACGCGCCGGACGACGTCCTCGATCTCGTGCCGCGCGGCGGCGCTGAGGAGCGCGATCAGCGCCCCCGTGCCGGCCGCGTTGCCCGCCGCCTTCACGTGCTCGAGCGGTGCATCGGGGATCAGGCCGAGGACCATCGCGTGGAAGGGGTCGATCTGGCTGCCGAACGCGCCGGCCAGCCGGATGTGGTCGACGGCATCGATCCCGGCGTGGTCCATGAGCAGCCGGACGCCGGCATACAGCGCCGCCTTCGCGAGCTGGATCGCGCGGACGTCGTTCTGGGTGACGGCGATCCGCGCCCGTCCCGCGGCGACGTGCTCGTGGAGGATGTAGCTGAAGGTCCGGCCCTCGGCGACGACGCGCGGCGTGCGCGCGGCGAACGAGCCGTCCACGATGCCGTCCGGCGTGATCACGCCGGCGAGGAACAGCTCGGCGATGACCTCGACGATCGCTGACCCGCAGATGCCGGTGATCCCGATCTCGGCCGTCGCCTCCGCGAAGCCCGGCTCGTCGGACCACAGCTCGCTGCCGATCACCCGGAACCGCGGCTCCAGCGTGTCGCGGTCGATCCGGACCCGCTCGATCGCGCCGGGCGCGGCGCGCTGGCCAGAGGAGATCTGGGCGCCCTCGAAGGCCGGCCCGGTCGGCGACGAGGCTGCGAGCAGGAAGTAGCGGTTGCCCAGGACGATCTCCGCATTCGTGCCGACGTCGACGATCAGCTCGACGTCCTCGGACTCGTGCGGCGCTTCGGCGAGGATCACGCCGGCCGTGTCGGCGCCGACGTGGCCTGCGATGCAGGGCAGGACGTAGACCCGGGCACCCGAATGGGCGAGCAGATCGAGCTCGCTGGCGCGGACGGTCAGCGCCCGGTCCGTTGCGAGCGCGAACGGCGCTGAGCCGAGCGGGATCGGGTCGATGCCGAGCACGAGGTGATGCATGATCGGGTTGCCGACGATCGTGAGCTCGAGGATCGCGTCGCGCTTGATCCCGGCCCGGTTCGCGAGCTGGGCGACGAGGCCGTTCAGCGCCGAGCGGACGGCGGTCGTCATCTCGGCCGCCCCGCCGTCGTTCATCATCGCGTAGCTGACCCGGCTCATCAGGTCCTCGCCGTAGCGGATCTGCGGGTTCATCACCCCGGCGCTCGCGAGGACGGAGCCGTCGCCGAGGTTCGCGAGATGGCCGGCGATCGTCGTCGAGCCGACGTCGATCGCGACGCCGTACGCCTGGTCGTGGAGACCCGGCCACACGCCGGTGATCGTGCGCCGGTCGTGGACCGCCACCGTGACCCCGAACTTGCCGGCCTCGAGCGCCGGCTGGAGCGCCCGGATGACGCCCAGATCCGCCTCCAGGTCGGTCAGGCCCCATTCCTGCTCGAGCGCCTGCTGCAGCCGGAACAGGTCGCCGGACGGCGAGGCGAGCTGGGGCGGCTCGACCTCGACGTAGTGCAGGCGGACGACCGGATCGAGGTGGAACTCGCGGACGTCGAGGTCCTTCCGGACGACCTGGCGATAGACCTGGCTCTCCGGTGGAACGTCGATGACCGCGTCGCCGCGGACGTGCGCCGCGCAGGCGAGGCGGCGATCCACCGCAAGGCCCTTCTTCTCGCGGTACTCGGCCTCGACCGGGCCGAATGGCGTCAGGTGGTCGCGCGCCGAGAGGATCCCGTGCTTCGCGAACTCGCCGACGCTCTGCTCCACCTGGCAGCGGCCGCAGATCCCGCGACCGCCACAGACCGAGTCGATGTCGACGCCGAGCCTCCGGGCCGCCTCGAGCACCGTCGTCCCCGTCTCGAAGCGGCCACGCCGTCCCGACGGCGTGAAGATGACGAGGGCGTCATCGGTCGTGGTCGTCGTCGTCACGGTGGGTTCGCCGGTCCGCGCGCCGCGTCAGCCGCCGCCCGCGACGACGGCCTCGGTCCCGGCGATGCGCTGCGGCGGCTCACCGCCGGCTCGACGGCGGTTGACCCGGCGGCCGCCGGCCTCGCCCTCCGGCGGCGCGACCCGGAACGAGCGGATCCAACGGGACGCGTCCTGGTCGTTGCCCTGCAGCACGTCGGCGGCCATCACGGACGTCCGAACGCCCTCGGCGATCGGGTTCGTGATCGCGCTCGTGAGGCCGCTGGCGATCGCCATCGCGAGGAACGCGCCGTTGATCCCCTCGCGGTTCGGGAGGCCGAAGCTGACGTTGCTCGCGCCGCACGTCGAGTTCACGCCGAGCTCGTCACGGAGCCGGCCGAGGATCCGGAAGACCTGGCGGCCCGCGGTCGGCATCGCCCCGATCGGCATGAGGAGCGGGTCCACGACGACGTCCTCGCGGGGAATGCCGTGGTCCGCGGCCCGCTCGACGATCCGCTTCGCGACGGCGAACCGGACGTCCGGGTCCTCGCTGATGCCCGTCTCGTCGTTGCTGATCGCGACGACCGCCGCGCCGTACTTCTTCACGAGCGGCAGGACGCGCTCGAGCCGCTCCTCCTCGCCGGTGACGCTGTTGACGAGCGCCTTGCCCTGGTAGACGGCGAGACCGGCCTCGAGGGCCTCGACGATCGAGCTGTCGATGCTCAGTGGCAGATCCGTCAGGGACTGGACCAGCTGGATCGTGCGGGCCAGGATCGCCGGCTCGTCGGCGAGCGGGATGCCGGCGTTGACGTCGAGCATGTGCGCGCCGGCCTCGACCTGGGCGATCGTGTCGCGCTCGACCCGGCTGAAGTCGCCGTTCTTCATTTCCTCTGCGAGGAGCTTCCGGCCCGTCGGGTTGATCCGCTCGCCGATGACGACGAACGGCCGGTCGTCGCCGATGACGACTTCGCGCGTCGCCGACCCGACGACCGTCCAGGTCACGCGCGATCTCCTTCGGCCGCCTGGTCGCGGGCGCCCTTGGGCGTCTCGTCGTGGGCGGGCGGCAACGGCGGCCCGCCGGCGATCCCACCCGACTGGATCAATTCGGCGAGGCGGTGCTTGTCGTACTCGGTCTCGAGCCGGTTGGACTCGGCGGTCACCTCCGCCTCCAGGTCGTCACCGCACTCGCGGGCGACCTTCCGCCATTCCTCGATGTACTCGTTGTAGGCGCGCTTGCCGGCCCGACTCGCGGCCTTGTCGATCGCGACCTGGAACCGCGGATGGAGCTGGACCTTGCTGGCCCGGCGGCCGTCGCGTGCCAGCACCTGCGCCGGAATGTCGCGCCACCAGATCACCGTGAGCGACGCCATCAGCGCATGGTCCTCATCAGGTGCAGGCGCCTCATCAGTGCACCGTCCCGGCCCACGCCTCGATCGGCGCGGCGAGGTTGAGGACGCCGGTCCGGCGATGCTCGAAGGCAAGCCCGAGACGGTCGGCGGCGCGGCGGGCCATCGCGAGCAGGTCCGGATCGTCGGTCTGGGAGAGGTACACGACCCGGGTGTAGTGGGCGAAGTAGGTCGACCGCAGCTCGGGATGACGATCGATGCCGAGCCCGCGGATCACGAGCCGCTCGAAGTTCCTCGCCAGGAAGTCGGTCAGCCAGAATGTGCCGGGCTCCGCGTCGGCCATCGCGGCGAACGCGTCGCTGCCCGCGAAGACCTCGTAGCAGTGGGCGCCGGGCAGCCGCTCGACGCCCTCGTCGGCGAGCACCGGGTCCAGGAGCCCGCCGGTCCCGCAGTCCGCGTACGCAACGAAGATGCGCTCGTAGCCATCGGCCCGGGCGCGCCGGATCCGGCGACGGACCGCGCCGGGAATGCCGTCGGGCCGGTTGTGGAGGTCAGGTGCGAGGCAGGCGACCTCGAGGCCGGGGATCCGGTCGGCGACCGCGAGCAGCTCGCGGGCGAGCGCGCCGCAGCCGATGACGAGCGCGCGCGGCGCGGCGGGTGCGGCGGCGCGCGTCGTGCGGCCGCGCGCCGG
>JBHORC010000017.1:0-23004 GCA_042408445.1 Chloroflexota bacterium | reverse complement strand
GCGGCGCGGCCCGCCCGAGCGCCCCCGAGGTGCGGCGTCGGCCTGCCTGCGAGCGGCCGGTGCTCGTTACGTTGCTCGAACCCGCGCACCCAGCCGCCGCCCACGCTCGAGCCGCTCGGCCCGGGGGACGATCCGAGCGGCCGGCGCTCCATTCATCGCCCGAAGTGGTTCTCGACGGACGCAAGGAGCACGGGCTGCTCGCGCACCCTGGTGAGCCCCCCCGGGAAGCCGCGCGGCGCGGCGGTCGACGGCCGCCAGGAGCACGGTCTGCTCGCGGGCGACTGCTGAGCGGGCCCGCCGAGCCCGCGGCCCGCCGCGCCTAACCGGCGGATCGCCTCACGACCGGTCGGCCGTCGAACGCCAGCTCGACGTCCGGCCTCGTCGGTCCCAGATACGTTCGGAGCCCTTCCTCGAGCGGCGTGAGCCGCCGCGGCATCCGCTCCAGGAGCGGATCGATGTCCACGGTCGCCGGCTGGTTGATGAAGTCCACGGCATCCGGCGTCAGGATCGGGCCCGGCAGCCAGGAAAGAGGAACCGCAACCAGCTTGATCAGCGGCGTCGGCCCCGGAATGATCGGCCGGCGCAGCCCCGCGACCCGCAGGGCGGTGGCGATGATCCGTCGCATCGACAACGTCTCCGGCCCGCCCAGCTCGAACACCTGATTCGCGGCGGCGTCGTCCGTGACGGCGTCAGCCGCAAGCCGTGCCGCGTCGTCGACGAAGACGGGGGCGAGCAGCTGGCCGCCGCCGTTCGTCATCGGGACCATCCCGAGGCGCCGCGCAAACCCGATGAACCGGTTCAGCGACACGTCGCGCGGCCCGAAGATCCAGGTCGGCCGGATGATCGTCCACGTCAGGCCGGAGGAGCGAACGGCGTCCTCGGCGCGCCACTTCGCACGGAACCAGTGGCGGGGTGCATCGGCGGCCGCACCGGCGCCGGACAGGTAGACGACCCGACGCACGCCGGCCCGCGCAGCCGCGGCGACGACGTGCTCCGCGCCGCCGGCATCGACCTCCATGAACGTCTGGTGCTTCCGTGGCGCCTCGATCGGGGAGTTCCGGAAGGCGAGGGCGATCGCGACGACATCGACGCCCGCGAGCGCCTCGTCCAGGCCGTCGCCCGCGCGGACGTCGGCCTTCCGGATCTCGACCGAGTCCGGGAGCGCGCCGCGAGCGGAGTCGCCACGGTGCGAGAGAACGACGACGCGATGGCCGCGCCGCACGAGCTCGGTCGCAATCGCGCCGCCGACGAAACCGGTCCCGCCGGCCACCGCGACAGTCAACCCCGAAGCGGGTCCCGGCTCGGCGAACACACTCCGGATCGCGGCTGCTCGGTGGCGGAAGATCGTCTGCAGCTCGCCGCGCACGACCAAGCGGTTCACGAGGTCACCGAGCGGACCGAACGGGATCGAATAGTCGATCTCGTCGCGGACGATCGTGCCGCCCTCGGCGGCCTCGAACGTGTGGTGGTGCTCCCAGCGCCGATACGGTCCCCGGAGCTGCACGTCCCGGAAGCCGTTCGGTGGGTCGTAGTCCGCGATCGCCGTCTGCCACGTCAACGGGATTCCGAACAGCGGCCGGATCCGGTAGTCGATGCGGAGTCCGTCGCGCATCTCGTGGTCGTCCGTGAGGAACTCGAACCCCATCGAGGCCGGCGTGATCCGGTTGAGGTTCTCCGGCCGCTCGAAGAAGGCGAACACCTCGTCGATCGGGCGCGGGATGAGCTGGCTGGCGGAGAGGCGATGCAGGGTCATGTTCTGTCCGGAAAGAGTGGCACGGCGGCGACGCGAAGGCGTCGGCCGCCGTGCCGGCAGAGGGAAGTGCAGGAGTGATCAGGCGCGACGGTCGTCGGCCTGGACCCAACTGAGGAGCGTCGGCAGCAGGGCGACGGCCGAGATGCCAACGAGCGCGTAGACGAGGCTCGAGAGGACGTTCGTCTGACCGAACGTGTTGCCGGTGATCGCGGCGACCAGGTCGAACTTGAAGAGACCGACGAGCAGCCAGTTCAGGCCACCGACGATCACGAGGAGGAGGAACAGCGAGCGGAGAAGGCGCATCTGGGCGGGTCCCTTTCGTCTCGAGCCTGACTGGTGGTTGTTCAATGTTTGTTCAGGCTCTGGCCGGAGTCTGCCGCGTTGTTCAGGGCTTGTCAAGTCTTTCGGGATGGCTATCCTTGGACAAGCCATGTACACGATCAAGGAAGCCGCCGCGCGGACGGGCGTGACCGTCGAGCTTCTCCGCGCCTGGGAGCGTCGTTACGGCGTCGTCGCGCCGACCCGGACGAGCGGTGGCTACCGCCTCTACGACGACGCCGCGCTCGCTCGCCTCCGGACGATGCGAAGCCTCGTGGGTGACGGCTGGACGCCGAGCGCAGCGGCGGCGGCGATTCGGGATGGCCGCGCGCCCGCGGTCGAACCGCTCCCCGACCAGCGATCGACGGCGCCGACGGCGCCCGCTGGGGGCGAGGTCGGCGACGGCGAGAGCGGCCGATCCGGGGCCGACTCGTCGGGCAACGCCGGGCCCAGGACCGCGCCATTCGACGATGGAGCAGCCGCTCCCCGCGAGGCCTTTCTCGCGGCCGCGGCGCGCCTCGACGAGGCCGGCATCGAAGAGGCGCTCGACGCGATGCTCGCGACCGGCTCGTTCGAGGCCGTGGCCGATCACCACCTCCAGCCGACGCTCGCCGCCCTCGGCGACGGCTGGGAAGCGGGCCGGATCGGGATCGCCGGCGAGCATGCCGCGAGCGGCGCGGTCCTCCGCCGTCTGGCCGCCGCGTTTCAGGCCGCGGGCACACCTTCGAGCGGCGATGGGCCGGTGCTGGTGGGTCTGCCGCCCGGCGCGCGCCACGAGCTCGGCGCGCTGATGTTCGCGATCGCGGCGCGACGCGCCGGCCTGGCGGTGCTCTATCTCGGGCCGGACCTCCCGCTCGCTGACTGGGTCTCGACGGCCGAGCGGACGAAGGCACGAGCCGCGGTCATCGGTGCGCCGATGGCGGTCGACGTGACGGCTGCTTCGGAGGTCGGTCAGGCGCTTCGGCAGGCGGACCCCACCCTGCCGATCGCCTTCGGCGGCGCGGCCGGGGCAGACGCCGCGGCGAAGCTGCAGGGGTCGGCGAGGGCGGCGCGTGCGCGCGGCGAACCCTCCCCGGGAGCCGGCGCGATCGTCGTCCTCGACGCGGACCTGCGGCGGGCGGTCGCGGCCGTCGCCGAGGTGACTCGCCCCAGCGGTCGTCGGCCGCGGCGCTAGTCGTTCGCGGCTCTGGTCGATCTCGGCCCTCGCCGGCCCGCGCCCGGCGGTCGTCGATCGCGGTGCTACTCCGGACTGCGGCGATCCGCGTACCGGGCCAGGGCGCGCCGTCGAGCCTCCGCGTGATCGACCACCGGCGTCAGGTAGCCACCGGCGCCCGGCTCGTGGATGGCGTCACCGAGATCCTCGCGATCGGCGAGCTCCTCGACCCAGCGGCGGATGTAGGCCCCATCCGGGTCGTGGCGCCGTCCCTGGAGCGTCGGGTTGAAGATCCGGAAGTACGGCTGCGGATCGGTGCCCGTGGACGCCGCCCATTGCCAGCCGCCGTTGTTGCTCGCCGGGTCGCCGTCGACGAGATGGGTCATGAAGTGCGCCTCGCCGACGCGCCAGTCGACGCCGAGATGCTTCGTGAGAAACGACGCGACGATCATCCGGCCGCGGTTGTGCATCCAGCCCGTGGCGAGGAGCTGACGCATCGCCGCGTCGACGATCGGATAGCCGGTCCGCCCCGTCTTCCAGGCGTCGACGAGCTCCGAGTCGGTCGAATCGGCAATTCCGTCGAGCTCGCGCCGGAATGACTCGCGTGCGACGCGCGGCTCGTGAAACAGCAGATGGCCGTAGAAGTCGCGCCAGGCCAGCTCCGAGATGAACCGCGATGGGCCGGGGCCGGCGGACGCCGCCGCCTCGACGGCCGCTACGACCTCGAGCGGCGACAGCAGGCCGAACCTGACGTCCTGGCTGAGTCGCGACGTGCCGGGGAGGTCCAAGCGGTCGCGGCCCGTGTCGTAGTCCCGGAGCGCCGGCGACGACGCCCAGACGGCCAGACGCTCCCGTGCCGCTGCCTCCGTCGGCTCGAGGAGGAGGTCCGGGTCGGCCGTCGGCTCGGGGCGGCCGAACAGGATGTCGATCTCGCCGGCGGTCGCCGCAGACGTCCGCGACCGGCCCGGCCACGTCGCACCTGGGCGCGCCCCACCCGCGGCCGCCGGACCCCCGCCACTCGGACGATCGCCGCGGCTCGGGATCGCCTCCGGCGCCGCCAGCACCGGCCGTCGCGGCAACGCGAGCCACCGACGATGGAACGGTGAGAAGACCGTGAACGCGCCACCGGCGTCGCGGGTGATCGCCTCCGGCTCGTGCACGAGCAGACCTCGGCCGGCTGCGAATCGCACCCCGGAGGTCGTGAGCGCCGCGCGGACGCCGTCGTCTCGCCGACGGCCGTACGGGGAGTAATCGCGGCTGACGATCACAGTGGTCGCGCCCGTCTCGGCGGCGAACCGGGGGACGACGTCGACCGGGTCACCCGTGAGGACGTGCAGCGGAGCGCCGCGTTCGGCCAGCTGCTCGCCGAGCGACCGGACCGCGCCCGAGAGGAACCACAGCCGGTTCGGGCTTCGCCAGCGGCCACCGAGGATCCGATCGTCGACGACGAACACGGGGACGACGGCATCGAACGCGTCAAGCGCGTGGTGGAGACCGGGGTGATCGTGGACCCGCAGATCGCGTCGAAACCACAGGACGGCGACGGATCGGGACACGCCGGGAATCCTAGGGCCGGGGCGACACGAACCGGGGGCGAGCGCCAACCACGACCCCGCCGCGAACGTCGAACCGCGCGCTATCCTCGGCCAACGAGCGCGCCGTCCCTCCCGCGGCGCCGGATGGGAGCAGCTTGGGCGCAGATCGCGGCACCACCGGCCGGATTCCAATCTCGAAGCAGGGCGGGGACGAGTCGGCCCTGCGCGCCCGCGTCGCCGAGCTCGAGGCGCGCGAGGCCGAGCACGAGCGGAGCGCCCGCGTCCAGGCAGCGCTCTACCGGATTGCCGAGGCGGCGTCGACGGCCAGCGACCTGCAGGCGTTCTACCGGGAGGTGCACGCCACCGTCGCGACGCTGATGCACGCCGCGAACTTCTACATCGCCCTGTTCGACGAGCGTCGGCAGGCGATCAACTTTCCCTACTACGTCGACTCGGTCGACCCCGACATCCCGGACCCGGGCATCTGGGAGCCGTTCGGGGTCGGGAACGCTCGCGGCACGACGGCGTACGTGCTTCGGACCGGCCAGCCGCAGCGGATCGGGCCGTCGCGCCACGCCGAGCTCGTCGCGCGCGGTGAGCTGGAATCCGTCGGCGTCGTCGGCGACGGCGACTGGCTGGGGGCGCCGATGCTCGCCGACGGACGACCGATCGGGGTCGTCGTGTGCCAGAGCTATGCCGCGGACGAGCAGTACGACGACGCGGACCTGGACCTCCTCGCCTTCGTCGGTCAGCACGTCGGCTCCGCGCTCAGCCGGGTGCGCGCGATCGAGGAGACCCGCCAGCGGAACGCGGAGCTCGCGCTCGTCAACGAGATCGGCCGCGCGCTCGCCAATCAGCTCGAGTTCGACGCGATCATCCGGCTCATCGGCGACCGGGTCCGGGACCTCTTCGAGGCGAGGTCGATCTTCATCGCCCTGCACGACCCCGAGACGAACCTGATCTCGTGGCCCTACGACCTCGATGAGGGCGCGCCGTTCCATCGCGACCCGCGGCCGCTGGGCCAGGGGATGACGTCTCGGGTGCTCCTGAGCGGCCAGCCGCTGCGGGTCGGATCGACCGAGGAGTCGGACGCGGCCGGCGCAGTCCAGATCGGCGGCTCCGATACGCAATCGTGGCTGGGCGTGCCGATCACCGGCGCGAATCGGGTCATCGGTGTCCTGGGCCTGGAGAGCCTCCAGCGGGACGCCTACAGCGAAGCGGACGAGCGCCTGCTGAACACCCTCGCCGCGAGCATGGGTGTCGCCCTGGAGAACGCGCGGCTGTTCGACGAGACGAAGCGGCTCCTCCAGGACTCGAATGAGCGCACGGCCGAGCTCTCCGTCATCAACGAGATCGGCGCTGCGCTCGCCCGACAGCTCGAGTTCCAGGCCGTCGTGGAGCTCGTCGGCGAGCGGGTCGGCCAGATCTTCGAGACCCGGTCGCTCCACATCACCCTCTACGACGAGCCATCCGGCCGGATCGACTTCGCCTACATCGTCGAGGAGGGCGGGCGACTCCAGGCGCCGCCGCTCCAGTTCGGGGAAGGCCTGACGACCCAGGTCATCCAGAGCCGGAAACCACTCCTGATCGGTCGAAGCTCCGACATCGCCGCCCAGGGCGCAGTCCGTCAGGGTCTCGAGACGCAATCGTGGCTCGGGGTCCCGATCCTCGCTGGCGACCGCGTCCTGGGCACGATCGCGCTGGAGAGCCTCAGGCCGAACGCCTTCGACGATGGAGACGTCCGACTGCTCTCGACGCTCGCGACGAGCATGGGCGTCGCCCTCGAGAACGCCCGCCTGTTCGACGAAACGAAGCGGCTGCTGACCGAGACGAACGAACGGGCGGCGGAGCTGTCGCTCATCAACGAGGTGGGGTCGGCGCTGGCGAGCCAGCTCGATTTCCAGACGATCATCGAGCTGGTCGGCCGGCAGGTCGGAGACATCTTCAACACGCCGACCTCCCTGTACGTCGCCCTCTACGACCCCGCGGCGGCCCGGATCGAGTTCCCGTACGCCGTCGAGGAAGGCCGCGTTCTCGAGATGGCGCCGATCCCGCTGGGCGAGGGCCTGACCTCGAAGGTCATCGAGTCGCGCAAGCCCTTGAACATCACCCAGGACGATCCCGAGGCCTCAGCGGCCATCCGGAGCGGCGTCGAGACGCAATCGTGGCTTGGCGTGCCCGTCATGACGGGCGATCGTGTCCTCGGCGTCATTGCCCTCGCGAGCGTCCGCGTTCGGGCGTTCGATGAGGCCGACGTGCGTCTGCTCTCGACGCTCGCGACGAGCATGGGTGTCGCCCTCGAGAACGCCCGCCTGTTCGATGAGACGAAGCGCCTGCTGACCGAAACGAACGAGCGCGCGGCCGAGCTCGCTTTGATCAACGACGTCCAGCGCGGGCTTGCCGAACGGCTGGACATGCAGGCGATGTACGACCTCGTCGGAGACCGGATCCAGGCGATCTTCGACGCCCAGGTCGTCGACATCGGCATCGTCGATCCGCGCGACGGCCTCATCCACTTCCCGTACACGATCGAGCGGGGCCAGCGCTTCCCGGACGAGCCGACCGTCGTAAGGAGCTACCGCAAGCGGGTGATCGACACTGGCGAGGCGCTTCGCCTGGATGAGGCGGCCCTTTGGGCCGGGCTCACGGCGGGCGAGGCTCCGGTTCTTCAGGGCGAGCCCGCGCGATCGATGATGCTCGCCCCGTTGACGGTCGGCGGCGAGGTCGGCGGCGTCGTCACCGTTCAGAACCTTGACGTGCCGGACGCCTTCAGCCAGGCGGACGTCGAGCTGCTGACGACGCTGACCTCGAGCCTGAGCGTCGCGCTCGAGAACGTCCGCCTGATCGACGAGACGCGCCAGCGGCTCGCCGAGCTTGCCACGGTCAACGAGCTCTCCCAGGCGCTGGCCAGCCAACTCGATCTGGACGAGCTGATCCAGCTGGTCGGAGAGCAGATGCGTCGGACGTTCGAGGCCGACATCACGTACGTCGGCCTGCACAACGTCCAGGCGGACCGGATCGAGTTCCCGTACTTCAACGAGTTCGGGCAACCCACCGGGCAGGCGCCGATCCCCTTCGGCCAGGGCCTGACCTCGCGAATCATCTCGGAGGGCCGGCCGCTCGTCCTCAACCGGGCGGCCGACTGGGACGCGCTCGGCACGCGTGGCGTCGGGACGCCGACGAAGTCGTTCCTCGGGGTGCCGATCCGGGCCGGCGAGCGGGCGATCGGCGCGGTCAGCGTCCAGAGCACGACCCGCGAGAATCGATTCGGCGAGTCGGACGTTCGGCTCATGGCGACGATCGCCGCGAATGTCGGCGTCGCGATCCAGAACGCGAGGCTGTTCCAGGAGGCGCACCGTCGCGGCGACGAGATGGCTGCCCTGGCAGAGGTCGGGCAGGAGATCTCGGCGACCCTGGATGTCGATGGCGTCCTGCAGCGGATCGGCGAGCGGGTCCAGGCGCTGCTCGCCGCGGACACCGTCGCGCTGTTCCTCGCCGACGCGGCCGAAGGTGAGTTCCGAGCGACGATCGCCCTGGGCGAGATCGCCGACGAGATCCGGGCCGACGTCGTTCGCGTCGGCGAAGGGATCATCGGGAGCGCGATCCAGGCACAGTCGCCGGAGTTCATCAACGACGTGAGGCTCGACAACCGCACGGTGACGATCGCCGGGACGGTGGACCGGGACGACGTCGTCGAGCGGCTCATGGTCGCGCCGCTCATCGCTCGCGAGCGAGTCATTGGCGCGGCAGCCGTCTGGCGCGATGCCGGCGACCCGTTCGACCAGGCCGATCTCGACTTCCTCGTCGGCCTCGCGCGACAGGCGGCGATCGCCATCGAGAATGCCCGCCTCTACACCGAGGCGCAGGATGCGCAGACGGCGGCCGAGGCCGCGAACCAGGCAAAGAGCGCGTTCCTCGCCGCGATGAGCCACGAGATCCGGACACCAATGAACGCGGTCATCGGCATGAGCGGCCTCCTCCTCGAGACCGAGCTCGATCCGGAGCAGCGCGACTTTGCGGAGACGATCCGGACCTCCGGCGACGCGCTCCTGACGATCATCAACGACATCCTCGACTTCTCGAAGATCGAGGCCGGCAAGGTCGATCTCGCCGCCGAGCCGTTCTCCCTGCGCGTGGCCGTCGAGAGCGGCCTCGACGTCGTCGCGCCGACGGCGGCGAAGAAAGGCGTCGAGCTCGCGTACGCGATGGGCGGGACGCTGCCCGAGGCGATCGTCGGCGACGCCGGCCGGCTCCGCCAGATCGTCCTCAACCTCCTGTCGAACGCGATCAAGTTCACCGAGCACGGCGAGGTCGTGCTGTCCGTGGATGCCGAGCCGCCACCCAGGCCGCGCGACCCGTGGACCGTCTCGATCGAGGTGCGGGACACCGGGATCGGCATCCCGCCGGACCGGATGGACCTGCTGTTCCAGTCGTTCAGCCAGGTCGACGCCTCGATCTCGCGGCGGTACGGCGGGACCGGGCTGGGGCTGGCGATCAGCCGCCGCCTCGCCGAGTCGATGGGCGGCAGCCTCACCGCAACGAGCAGCGGCATCGCCGGCGAAGGCAGCACGTTCCGGCTCGTGCTCCCGGCCGTCGCGACCGTGCTGCCGGACGCGCCGCCGAAGGCCCCGGAGCGCAGCATCCGCGGCTGCCGGATCCTCGTCGTCGACGACAACGCGACGAACCGCCGGATCCTCACGAGCTTTCTCGAGCGGTGGGGCGTGGAATCGGCGGCCACGGCGTCGCCGTTGGAGGCGCTCGGCTGGGTTCGGGACGGGCAGCGATTCGACATCGCCGTCCTCGACTTCCAGATGCCGGAGCGGGATGGCATCGAGCTCGCGGAGGATCTCGCGGCGGCCGTGCCCGCCTGGCCGATCCCCGTCGTGATCCTGTCGTCGATCGGGCAGCACTCGCGGACCGCGCCCAATGTCGTCGCGATGCTCGTCAAGCCCGTCAAGCCGTCCTCTCTCCACGACGCGCTCGCCGACGCGCTTGGCGAGGCGGACGAGAGCACGGCGAGTGTGCCCGCCGGAGCAGCGCGCAGCCGCGGTCGCGGCAAGGCGCCGGTCGCCGCGGCCGCCAGCGGCGCGCCGGATCCCGGAGCGCTCCGGATCCTCCTCGCCGAGGACAACGCCGTGAACCAGAAGCTCGCGCTCCGGCTCCTCCAGCGGATGGGGCTCGCGGCCGATGTCGTCGGCGACGGGCGCGCCGCCGTGGATGCGGTCGCGGCAGGTGGCTACGACCTCGTCCTGATGGACGTGCAGATGCCGGACCTCGACGGGCTGGGCGCGACGCGCGAGATCCGGGCGCGCTGGCCGGACCGCCGGATCCGGATCATCGGGCTCACCGCGAACGCGATGGCCGGCGATCGAGAGGCGTGCCTCGCCGCCGGGATGGACGACTACGTGAGCAAGCCGATTCGGCCCGAGGAGCTCGCCGCCGCGATCGAGAAGGCGCGGCCGGGCCAGTCCGCCGCGCGGCCGACCGCGACGGGAGCGCCCGCATGACCGCCGGCAGCGGCGCGGGGACGGCCGCGTCGGGAGGAGCCGGGCGCCGGACGGCGGAGCCGGGCGCCGCCGGCCGGATCCTGGTCGTCGACGACACGCCGTTCAACCGCCAGCTGCTCGCCCGCCTCCTGCGCGGGCTCGGACACGAACCCGTCGAGGCGGGCGACGGACGGGAGGCGCTCGCCCGGTTGCGGGATGCCGACGCATCGCCGATCGACGTGATCCTCCTCGACATCGTCATGCCGGAGATGGACGGCTACGAGGTGCTCGCCGCGCTCCGCGACGACGAGGCGCTCAGTCACATTCCGGTCATCGTGATCTCGGGCGTCGACGAGCTCGACAGCGTCGTCCGGTGCCTCGAGATGGGCGCCGCCGACTATCTCCCGAAGACGGTGGATCCGGCGATCCTCAAGGCGCGGATCGCCTCGTCGCTCGCCCGGAAGCGGCTCCACGATGCCGAGCGCGAGGCGATCGAGCGGCAGGCGGCCTCGAACGACGTGCTCGCGATCATGAGCCGGTCCGCGTTCGATCTCCAGGTCGTGCTCGACGCCGTGGTCCGGGCCGCCGTCCGCCTGTGCCGCGCGGACTACGGCGTCGCCTACACGCTGGACGGTGGCGCGTACCGCGTCGCAGCCTCGGCGGGCGGAACCGCGGAGCTGGACGAATGGGAGCGGAGCCACCCGATCGGTCCGGGCCGGGACAGTGTCGTGGGCCGTGTGGCGCTCATCGGTGAGGCGATCTCGCTGGACGACGTCCTCGCGGATCGCGAATACCTCGCGACGCCGGGGCAGCAGGTCGCCGGCTATCGAACCCTGCTCGGCGTCCCGATCGCCCAGGACGGTGCGGTGACCGGCGTCCTCGCGTTGACCCGCAACGAGGTCCGCCCGTTCGGCGACGCCGAGCGGGCGCTCGCGACCGGGTTCGCCGAGCAGGCCGCGATCGGGATTGCGAACGCCCAGCTCCTCGAGACGATCGAACGGCAGCGCGGCCAGCTCGCCCGGTTCCTCTCGCCACAGGTCGCCTCGCTCGTCTCGAGCCCGGATGGCGAGGCGATGCTGGCGGGCCACCGCCGCGAGATCACCGCGATGTTCTGCGACCTCCGGAACTTCACCGGCTTCTCCGAGTCGGCGGAGCCCGAGGAGGTCCTCGGCTTCCTGCGCCGCTATCACGCAACGGTCGGCGCGCTCGTCGTGGACCACGAGGGCACCCTGGAGCACTTCGCCGGGGACGGGATCATGGTGTTCTTCAACGACCCGGAGCTCCAGGCCGACCATGCCGCTCGCGCCGTCCGGATGGCCGTCGCGATCCGCGAGCGGTTCGCGGAGATCGGCGATGAGTGGCGACGCCGCGGCCACGTCCTCCAGGTCGGGATCGGGATCGCGACGGGCTACGCGACGATGGGCCGCATCGGGTTCGAGGGTCGCTACGACTACGGCGGCGTCGGCAACGCGATCATCCTCGCGTCCCGGCTCAGTGGCGAGGCGGCGCCGGGCGAGATCCTCATCGCCCAGCGGACATTCGCCGCGCTCGACGGTGCCGTTCCCGCGGAGGACGCCGGAGAGCGTCAGCTGAAGGGCTTCAGCCGGCCGCTCGGGGTCTTCCGGGTCGCACCCGACTCCGCGGTCGCCGCGCGTGCCGAGGCCTCGTGACCCGGCCACCGATCGACGCGGCGACGTTCGACAAGCTCGTCGAGATGACGGGCGGTGACCTCGAGTTCGTCGACGAGCTCGTCGACACCTACCTCGAGGACGGCGAGGCGCAGATCGCCGCGCTCGAGACGGCGGCGGGCGCCGCCGACGTCGAAGGCCTGGTCCGACCCGCCCACTCGCTGAAGTCGAGCAGCCTCAACCTGGGGGCGCTCGTGGTCGGCGAGCTGGCGCGCAGCCTCGAGGAAGCCGCCCGATCGGGCGCCCCGCAGGCTCCCGGTGACGACGTGGCTGCGATCACGTCCGCGTTCGCGGACGCCCGGTCCGCCCTGCTCGAGGAACGGGAGCGGCGAGCCCAGAGCTGAGCCCGCCGCTCCGGACGCTCAGGACGCCTCGCGGCGCCAGTCCGGCAGGTCGTCGACCTGCCAGTCGACCTTCGTCTCGACGCCGGTGAGGGGGTCGATCGCGACAAAGTCCGACTTCCCGAAGTAGAGCAGGATCTGCTTGCCGTCCGGCGACCAGATCTGGTGCATCGTGTCGCCGTTCGCGTGATGCTTCCCGATCTCGCGTCCCGGTCCACTCCCATCGGCTGGAATGAGGACCAGCCAGCCCTCCTGCGGATTGAACGTGAAGCGCTGCGCGAGGATCGTCTTGCCGTCTGGCGACAGCGTCGTCCACGCCTGGTTGATCCCGGCCGCGGGGCCCGGGAGGCGGACGTCGCCGCTTCCGTCGGGCCTCACCAGGTGGATCCGGAACTCCGTATCGCCAGTGGTCGGGTCCGGCTCGACTGCGTTGTACGCGACCTGATCACCGCTCGGCAGCCAGGCGATGCCGGTCAGGTCCCAGTCCGGGCCGAACAGCAGCCGGCTCGGCAGGCCGAGCGGGTGGAGATCGGATCCGTCCAGGTTGACCGTGTAGAGGTCCATCGGGTGGTTGGGCCTGATCCCGCGGACCAGAAGCTGGCGGTCGTCCGGCCGCCACTGGACCTCCGTCGGCTCGATCGGCCCGAGCGGGACGTTGGTGATCCCCGATCCATCCGCCCGGACGATCCGGAGGACCGGCTTCCCGTCGACGCGACTGGCGACCGCAAGCCGGCTGCTGTCGTTCGACCACGACTCCCAGTCGTCGACGAGCTGGTCCGGGATCAGGCGAACCACGTTGGAACCGTCAGCGTCGGCCGCCATGAGGTAGTGGAGTCCGCCATCCGTTCGGATGAAGGCAACTCTCGTCCCGTCCGGCGAGTTGCCCGGCCCATCGTCGTCGCTCGGCCCGGTGACGAGCGGCCGGATCGCACCACTCAGGCCATCGCGGAGGAAGATGTCGCCGTTTGCGGCAAACGCGAAGGGGCCGTTGCCGGCCGGCCCGAACTCGGGCGGGAGCCGTCGGCGCGAGCCGGCGGTCACGAGCAGGAGCGCTGCGGCGAGGAGAATGACGAGGAGGGCAACCGCCAGCGTCCGCCACGGAAGGTGACGGATCGGCACTGGCCGCATCGTGAGATCCACGGGGAGCCACCTTTCGGCGAACGTCCAGGCCGGTCGCTGGCGCGTGGCCGCGGTGGCCCGGAGGAGGTCATCTCGGTAGTCCGGCGTTCCGGCGAGATACAGCTCGCCGAGGACCGCCGGAAGCTCCTGCTCGAAGCGCTGCGGAGCAGTCATGCGAGCTGCCCTCCCGCAACCGGAGCAGGAATGGGCTCGGCATCCGCCGCCACCGTCGACCGCATCGCCGCGAGGGCGTAGTGCAGCCGTGACTTGGCGGTGCCGAGCGGGATCCCGAGCGCCGCCGCCACGTCCGGCAGCGGCATCCCGAGCAGGTAATGCAGGGCGACGACCGCACGGTGTCCGGGGTCGAGCCGGGCGAGCGCGTCGTCCACCAGCTGGCGGTCGGCGAAGGCACCGGCGAGATCGGGCGCGTGCGGCGTATCGAGTGGCGTGAGCTCGACCTCGATCGGGCGGCGTCGACGCCGGCGGACGAGGTCGAGACACGCGTGAACGACGAGTCGGTGGAGCCAGGCGTCGAACCGATCCGGATCGCGCAATCCGCGAAGGTCCCGCCAGGCGCGGATGAGCGCCTCCTGTACCCCGTCGCGCGCGAGCTCCGGGTCTCGGAGGATCAGCCGGGCTGCCGCGTCCAGCCGCGCGAGTCGGACGTCGACGAGCATCGAGAAGGCGTCATGATCGCCTCCCCTCGCCCGCTCGACGATCCCTCGCTGGTCCACGGTCGCCTCGACTGCGGCACGGCCTGGGCGGTCGTGCTCGACAGGGTATGGCGACACCCGTCTCGAAATCGTTCACCGAAGGCGAGAGGCGAGCTCCTCGTGGCCGGCAGCTGCCGCGATATCAGCAGCCGTCCGGCCGTCGTCCGTCCGCTTCGAGCGGTCCGCGCCGGCAGCGAGCAGCCGACCGACGACCGCCTCGGCGCCGGCCTCGGCCGCGCCGTGGAGCGGCGTGTAGCCGCGGGCCTGGGTCGCGTTCACGTCTGCCCCCGCCGCGAGGAGCGCCTCGACGACATCCCGGTGATTGCCCGCGACCGCGGAATGCAACGGAAGCACCGAGAAGTCGTTGGCCGAGCGGGCATCCACGTCCGCGCCCGCGGCGATGAGCAGGGCAGCGCATCGGCCGGCCTCGCCCTCGCCGAAGAAGCCCGGATAGTGAAGCGGCGTGAAGCCATCGGGACTCACGGACCTGGCGAGACGTGGCTTGCCCTTGAGGAGCTTCTGCAGCCGATCGGCTCGCCCGAGCGCCGCCGCCTCGAAGACGTCGAGCGCGGGCACGGCCTCGGCCAGGACGCGGGCGACCGCCGGCTGGGCGTGGTACAGGGCATGCATCGTCGCGCTGACACCCGCGTCGTCGCGCGCGGCGGCGATCGCCGGCTCCGCGGCAACGAGCCGTTCCACCGCCGCGACATCGCCGCGATCGATCGCGGCGAACAGCTCGTCAGCGCTCGTCACCGAGCCCGCACGCCTCCGCGAATCAGGGCTGGCCTCATGCCTCCGATCGTACGTCAGCGTCCTGCAAGACGGGTGCAACGCCGGCCCCCGGTGTGCCACGAGGCGCCAAACCCCGTCGATCGCGAATCTGTCGCGGTGGGGATCGAGCCGGCCTCCCAGGATCCCGTCGGCCAGCACCTGACCGTGACCGTCGACGTCCCGAGTTCGGCGCGCCCCGGACGCTCGGCGCCGAAGCGACCCTCGGCTGACCGGGAGCCTCGTCCCGAGCGCGAGCGTCAGTCCCTCGATGGGACCTGGCGGTTCATCGCCGATCCCGAGCGGCTCTATGACCCCGAATCCCTGCCCGAGGGCGACTCGATCACCGTGCCGGGCTGCTGGGAGGCGCAGGTCGCCCGACCGTACCGGATCATCACGGCCTGGTATGCCCGCATGGTCGACATCCCGGAGTCGTGGGCGGGCTCGCGGATCGTCGTCCGGTTCGGCGCGGTCATGTATCGCTGTGCGGTCTTCCTGAACGGCCAGCGCCTCGGCGAGCACGAGGGTGGCTATATCCCGTTCGAGATCGACGTCACGGCCGCGGCCCGATTCGGTGGGCCGAACGAGCTGGCGGTCCTGGTCGTGAACCCGCTCAACGCAATGGACGAATATCCGGCGTTCTCGGTCGAGGAGATGCTCCTCGCCGAGGAGTTCGAGCCGGACCTGCCGCTCTCCGAGGCGCCACACGGCAAGCAGACCTGGTACTCGAGCACGAGTGGTCTGTGGCAGTCCGTCTGGCTCGATCGGCGACCGCCGCTCGGCCTCGCACCGATCCGCGTCCGTCCCGACGTCGACGCGTCGGAGGCGATCGTCCGCTGGGGCCTGGAGACCGACGGGTTGGAGCCACCCGCCGATGGCCGCGTCGACCTGCGCGTCCTGGACCCCGACGGCGCCGAGGTGGCGACGGCCACGGCCGAGGTCCACGGCGACCGCGACGGCATCGTCCGGATCCCGATCGAGCATCCCCGGCTGTGGGACATCGGCGTGCCGAACCTGTACCGCGTGGAGGCAACCCTCAGCGCCGGTGGCGAGCACCTCGACCGTGTCGAGGCCCGGTTCGGGATGCGCAAGATCTCGACCGAGGACGGCCGAATCCTCCTGAACGATCGCCCGATCTACGTGCTGGCGGCGCTCGACCAGGACCTCTACCCGGACACGATCGTGAACCCGCCGAGCCGGGAGTACCTCGACGAGCAGATCCGGCTGGCGCAGGAGATGGGCCTCAACCTGCTCCGCTGCCACATCAAGGTGCCGGATCCGGCGTATTTCGAGGCCGCCGACGAGGCCGGGATCCTCGTCTGGGCGGAGCTGCCGAACTGGACGCGGTTCACGACGACGTCGGCCGCGCGCGGGCGGGCGACCCTCGAGCGGATGGTCGACGAGCTCGACAACCACCCGTCGATCGTGATCTGGACGATCATCAACGAGGACTGGGGGACCTCGCTCCGGTACGAGGCCCGCGATCGCCACTGGCTGATCGAGACGTTCCACTGGCTGAAGGCGCTCGACCCGACGCGGCTCGTCGTCGACAACTCCGCCTGCGAGACGCCGCAGACGCCGAACTTCCACCTCGTGTCCGATCTGGCGGACTTCCACGTGTACTTCGTCGCGCCGGACAACGCCCGGCGCTGGCGGAACATGATCGACGACTTCGCCCGCCGACCGAACTGGCTGTGGAGCCCGCACGGCGACGCGAGACCACGCGGCGATGAGCCGCTGATCCTCAGCGAGTTCGGGTCCTGGGGGCTGCCGCGGCTCGACCGGCTCGTCGCCCATCACGGTCGCGAGCCCTGGTGGTTCCGGACCGGTCGCCACTACTACCGGCCCGCCGGCCTGCGCCGCCGGTTCGAGGCGTTCGGCCTGGATCGGATCTGGCCGAGCGTCGACGCCCTCGCCGAGGCGACCCAGTGGCACCAGTTCGACGGGCTGCAGTACGAGATCGGCCAGCTCCGGAAGCACGACTCGATCCAGGGCTACGTGATCACGGAGCTCTCGGACGCGTACTGGGAGGCGAACGGCCTCCTCGACCCGATGCGCGGGAAGAAGGTCTACCACGATCGCCTCGCCCAGCTGAACGGCCCGGACGCCGTCGTCGCCGACGTTCGACGGCGCGACCTCTGCAGCCGCGAGCCGCTGGACGCGACGATCCACCTGTCGTCCTACGGGCCGCGTTCGGAACGCGGGCGGGTGACGTGGGAGCTGACGATCGGCTCGGAGCACCGCCTCGCCGGGGAGCTCGAGGTGACGAGCTGGCCGAGCGCCGGCGCGGTGATGGTCGGGGCGATCAACGTCCCGATCCCGGACGTCTCGACGACCTGCGACGGCCACCTCGTCGTGCGGGCGTTCGACGACGAGGGACGCGAGCGGGCGATGGACGAGATGCGGCTCGCGGTCGTGCCGGCCTCGTCGCAACGGACCGCCCAGCCGCTGAACATCGCGGTCACGGACCCGCTCGACGTGTGGGGCGTCACCCGCCGGGTCGAGGCGATCGGCCACGGGACGTCACCGACGGCGGCGGCCGATCTCCTCGTCGCGACCGAGGTCACGGATACCCTCCTGGACCAGGTCGATGCCGGTGCCCGGGCGCTCGTCCTGATCCGCACGCGAGCGGCGATCCCGGTCGGCCATGACCTCGCGCGGCGGGTCGCGATCCATCTCCGGCGTCTCCCGCATTCCGGCTGGCCGGGCCAGCGGAGCCCGTGGGAGGGCGACTGGGTGACGAGCTGGAGCTGGATCCTCCACGACCTGCTGCCGGGCCTGCCGCTCCGGAACCCGCTCGACTTCGCCTACGAGGAAGTGCTGCCGGACCACGTCATGCTGGGCTACGACCCGCGACGCCACGGCGACGAGGTCGCGGCCGGGATGTTCGTCGGGTGGGTCCAGACGCCGGCGGCGATCGTGTGGCAGTTCCGTCAGGGCCGTGGCTCGGTGACGTTGACCACGTTCCGTGTCGCACCCGAAACCGGGCCGGTCGCGACGCTCCTGCTCGAACAGCTCATGCAGCACGCGGCGCAGGCGGACCGCCGCTCGGTGCCGCGCGAGGAGGATCGCGCGGACTGACAACCCCTCAGTCGAGCAGGTCGTGCTCCCGGAGGCGGCCGAGCGACTCGACGACGGGCTGCAGCTCCTGCGTCAGCCGGTCGCGCCACGCCCGATCAGGCTCCGCAAGGCGCGAGGACCACGCGTCCACGACGAGATCGTCGGTCCCGTCCTCAACGGGGGTGATCGAACGGAAGGTGGTGCGCGGGTCGA
The DNA here is from genome assembly GCA_042408445.1 of Chloroflexota bacterium. Lineage (GTDB taxonomy): Bacteria > Chloroflexota > Limnocylindria > Limnocylindrales > CSP1-4 > CF-46. The sequence continues at coordinate 4,857 of JBHORC010000017.1, read as the reverse complement.
TGTCCATGCAGCGATCCTGCCGCCGCATGCCGCACGACGGCTGATCTCGCTCCGGAGGGACGTTGCAACGGCATATCAGCGGAGCGCGACCGCGGCGCGTCGCTGCCGCTCGTTCCCGCGGCGCGCGACGGGCGGGCCTCCCGCGGGCCATGCGCCCGGGTCGTTGCAACCGGAGTGAAAGAACCGGACGCCGGCTCGCCGTTCCGGGCCAGCAGCGTCCGCCGACGATCGCTGTCGGCACGGAAACCGGAGTGGGAGAACTGCATGCGCGTCGGGGTCATCGTCCCCCAGGGCTGGACCGGGGAGTTCGCCGGCTGTTCGCCGACCGAAGCCTGGTCGCGATCCGCGGAGGTCGCCCGGCGAGCCGACCGGCTCGGGTTCGAATCCGTGTGGCTGTACGACCACTTCCACACGACGCCGGAGCCGACCGACGAGCTCACGTTCGAATGCTTCACGTCGCTGTCCGCGCTCGCCGCGCTGACGAACCGGGTGCGACTCGGTCAGATCGTGACCTGCGCCTCGTACCGCAATCCGGCCCTGCTCGCGAAGATGATCTCGACGATGGACGCCTTCAGCGGCGGCCGGATGGAGCTCGGGATCGGCGGCGGCTGGAAGCGCGAGGAATGGGAGGCGTACGGCTACACCTTCCCACCGACCCGCGAGCGCCTCGCGATCCTCGAGGAGACGCTCGAGATCGCCCGCCGCATGTTCGGAAAGGGCCACGCGACCTTCGACGGCGAGCACGCCCGGGTCGACGACGCGATCAACCTGCCCAAGCCCGTCCAGCCCTCGATCCCGATCCTCGTCGGCGGGAACGGCCGGGACGTGACGTGGCGGATCGCGGCCCGACTCGCGGACGAGATCAACGTGGACTCGATGCCGGCGGACGAGCTCCGCGACGAGGCGATGCCGATCATCCGCCAGCGCTGCGAGGAGATCGGCCGCGATCCGTCGACCCTCCGGGTATCCGCGCACATCTGGTGGGAGCACCTGGACAACGCGCCGGACCGGGCCGCCCATCTGGCCGCGTACAAGGACGCCGGCGTCTCGCGGGTGATGACGATGGTCCGGGCGAGCGCCATGGACGCGGACGAGATCGACGCGTTCCGCGAGGACGCCGTCGAAGCCGGCGCGGAGCTGGACGACCCGACGGCCTGAGCGCGGCTCGCGGTCCACGGGACCCCGCCGGCACCGGAATTTGGCTGAAACGAAGTCGCAATAGCGGCCTGACCCTGCCACCGGAGCACGGATATGCGGTCCCGGGACATTTCGGCCACAGCCCGTCAGTGACCGCCCATGCGGTGACGGATGCAAGGAGGAGACCCGTGGACTTCGATCTGCTGCGGACGCCGCGACTCGCCGGCGGGCCGCCGACGGCCCATCCCCGTCGCCATCCGCGATTCGCCTCGCTGGGCGCGCTGGGACTGACCTTCTCCCTTGCCCTCGCGGCGTGCAGCGGCAGCGGCGGCTCGCAGGCTCCGGGCGCGAGCACCAGCGGTGGTGGCGGCGCGGCGGCGAGCTCCGACACGGGTGCAGGTGCCTCCGGCGGGACCGGCGCAGGCGCATCGGGTGGCACGGGCGCTGGCGCGAGCGGCGGGACGGCGTTCCAGCCGCCGGCCACGAAGGTGTCGCTGCGGCTGTGGAACGGCCTCACGGGGCCTGATGGCGAGGCGTTCAACAAGATCGTCGACGACTTCAACAAGGAAACGCCGAACGTCCAGGTGACGGTCGAGACCCAGCCGGGCGCCGAGTTCCAGCAGCGGCTCGAGGCCGCAGCCTCCGCCAACCAGGTCCCCCAGATCATCGTGATGGGCTACGACATGATCGCCCAGAACGCGGTCACCCAGATCATCCAGCCCATCGACGACTTCGTTCAGCAGAGCGGCCTGTCCGGCGATGACTTCAGCGCCGAGACGTGGAACGCGGGCCAGTGGCAGGGCAAGCGCTACGGCGTGCCGGTCGACGCCCACACGCTGAGCTTCTTCTGGAACAAGAAGATCTTCCGGGCCGCCGGCCTCGACCCCGAGAAGCCGCCGACGGACAAGGCGTCCTTCGAGGCCGCGATCCAGGCGATCAACTCGAAGACCGGCACGCCCGGCTACATGGTGGTCGGCAGCGGCGCGAGCGCCAACTTCCTCCAGGGCCTCGTCTTCGCCACGCTCTTCTACCAGGGCGGCGGGCAGTGGACGAACCAGGACTTCAGCCAGGCGACCTACAACAGCCAGGCGGGCATCCAGGCCGCCGACTATCTCTCCCATCTCGTCAAGGACCTGAAGGCGCCGGTCGTCGAGGGCGACTCGGAGATCAACGCCTTCAAGCAGGGCAAGAACGGGATGCTCTTCGCCGGGATCTGGGAGACAAGCGCGAACAGCAAGGCGCTCGGTGACGACCTCGGCGTCGGCGTCATCCCGAAGATCTTCGGCCCGGGCGTCTGGGCAGGCTCGCACAACGCGACCGTGGCCGCCGGCGTCGAGGGCGACCAGAAAGCGGGCGCCTACTACTTTATCGACTGGTTCAACAAGCACTCGCTCGAGTTCGCGAACGGCGGCCAGATCCCCGCCGCGAAGTCGGTCCGTGACCAGCTGAGCTCCTCGAGCGAAGGCCTCCTGCCGCTCATCGCGAAGATCGCACCGCAGTTCCCGGACGCGAAGTTCCTGCCGGCGATCCCCGGCGGCGGCGACCTCCTGTTCCTGGAGAACGGTGCGGCCGAAGCGGCGGTGAAGGTCATCAACGGCAAGCAGGACTCGAAGGGCGCGCTCGACGCGTCGGCGAGCTATTTCACCCAGGTTCTCCAGGAGAACAAGCAGAAGTACGGCTACTGATCGACCGCTCCGGCCGATCCGCTCGCGGCCATTCCCGACCCACGAAAGGACGACATGAGCGCGGCTGGTCAAGCGAGGACGTCGGCAGTGGCGACACCGGCTCGGTCGACGAGTACCAGGGGCGACCGACGACGCCGGATCGGCGAGCGCTGGTACGTCCCGTACCTGTTCATCCTTCCGCACTTCCTGCTGTTCGCGATCTTCATCGGCTACCCGTTCTTCCTCGGGATCTGGATCAGCTTCCACGACTACGGGTTCCGCGGTTCGGGGCCGTTTGTCGGCTTCAAGAACTACATCGACCTCTTCAACCCCGCGAGCATCTACTTCCCGCGGTTCTGGCAGACCGTCTGGAACACGGTCCTGTTCGTCCTGATGAGCGTCCCGACCCTGATCGGGTTCGCCCTCTTCCTCGCCGTCCTGCTGAACCAGAAGGTCCGCTTCCGGAACCTGTTCCGCGCGGTCTTCTTCGCGCCGTGGACCCTGTCGGTCGCGGTCGTCGGCCTGATCTGGTGGTGGCTGTTCAACGGCCAGGCCGGATTCATCACCGTCTTCATGCAGGACGTCCTCGGCGGGAGCCCGGGCTGGCTCACATCGAACCCCTGGGCATGGATCGCCATCCTCACCGCGACGCTCTGGTGGACCATCGGCTTCAACACGATCATCCTGCTGGCCGGTCTGCAGGGGATCTCGGCGGACCTGTACGAGGCGTCCTCCATCGACGGCGCCAACCGATGGCAGCAGTTCCGGCACATCACCCTGCCGGCGCTTCGGCCGGTCCTGCTCCTGGTGATCACGCTCCAGGTGATCGCCTCGTTCCAGCTCCTCGGCCAGCCGCAGATCATGACCGGAGGGAGCCCGCCACCGGCCGACACGGCGCCGGTGATGCTCCAGATCTACAACACGGCCTTCCAGGGCCGTCGCGATCTGAGCCTCGGCGCGGCGATGGCGATCATCGTCGCGGTCCTGATGCTGATCGTCAGCGTCCTGAACTTCCGGTTCTTCAGCTCGGAACGGTCATGAGGAGCCGACGATGACGCAAGCCATCCAGCGCGGGCTGGACACGACGGACGCGCCCTCCGCGCAGGTCGTGGGTGCCCATCACCGGGGCATCACCGCCGCCCGCGTCGGCACGTACATCCTGTTCATCCTGCTGACGATCTTCTTCATCCTGCCGCTCGTGATCGTCGTCTCGACGTCGCTCAAGCAGGGCACGGAGGTCTTCACCGATCCCGGGATCATCCCGTCGGACCCCGGCCTGGAGAACTACCAGTCGCTCCTGGGCTCGCAGGCGTCGTTCGTGAAGTGGTTCACGAACAGCGCGATCGTGTCGGTGATCGGGACGGTCCTCGTCCTGGCGCTGACGTCGCTGTCCGCCTATGCCTTTGCCCGGATCGACTTCCGGTTCAAGTCGGTCCTGTTCGGGCTGCTGATCGCGACCCTGTCGCTGCCGGCAGTGATGTTCCTCGTGCCGCAGTCGCGGCTGGTCGGCGAGCTCGGCCTCTACGACACGCTGCCGGCGTACATGCTGCCGGGCCTGGCCGGCGTGTTCGGCGTCTTCTTCATGCGCCAGTTCTTCCTGGGGATCCCGGTCGAGCTCGAGGAGGCCGCGTACGTCGACGGCGCGAACCGCCTGCGCACCCTCGTGTCGGTCGTCCTGCCGATGGCGGCCCCGGCGCTGGCGACGCTCGGCGTGATCACGTTCCTGACCTTCTGGAATGACTACCTCTGGCCGCTCGTCGTGTGCCAGCGGAACTGCACCCTGCCGCCGGGCCTCCGCCAGCTGCAGGGAACGTTCACCGCGGAGTACGGCCTGCTCATGGCCGGCGCGGTCGTCGCCGCGATCCCGGTCCTGATCATCTACGTCCTGCTCCAGCGGTACATCGTCCAGAGCGTCGCCTCGTCCGGCATCAAGGGGTGACGGACTCGGCGTCGCCAGCGGCGGCGAGGCGCCGGGCGCGGATTGGTCGGCGGCTCGGCGTTGCGTCGGACCTCGGCGCGCCGCCGCTCGGCGGCCGGCCCGCGGTTGCCAGCGACC
>JBHORC010000015.1:0-11720 GCA_042408445.1 Chloroflexota bacterium | reverse complement strand
GGACGGCCACATCGCCTCGCTCTTCCCCGGATCGGCGGCCCTGCGCTCCGCCCGCTACGTCGAGGTCACCCGCGCGCCGGCCCCGCCAGTGTGGCGCATCACGCTCACGCCCCGCGCGCTGGCCCCGGCGCTCGGTGGGGGTCCGGCCGCGCCCGCGGCGGCCGTCCGGACCAGTCCCGCGAGGCGCGCGATCTCGACCGCGGCCGCGATCGCCGCCGCCGCCGGCATCGATCTGGAGTCGGATCCGGACCTGGTCGAGGTGGACCTCGGTGACGCCGAAGGGTTGACCTGGCCCGAGCTGGAGACCCGTTACCCGGCGATCGCCCAGCGGATCCTTGCCCGGCAGCCCGTCGACTGGCCGGCCGGCGAACCGCACGAATCGCTGCGAGCCCGCGCCTCGCGGGCGGCCGCGCGCGTCGCCGACCTCGCGACCACCCGCCCCGTCCTCGTCGTCTCGCACGGGTATGTCCTGGAGCTCGTCGCGGGGTTCCTGGACGCGACGGCCGACCCGCTGGCAGCTCCGCTCGCGCCGGCGGCCGTGCGCCGAATGCCGGAGATCTCGTGAGCATGGCCGCGATCGGAGCGATGCGCGGGCGGGTGGACCCGCTCGATCGCGAGGCCATGGACGCCGCCCGCCAGCGACTTGACGCGCTGACCAAGCCACCGGGCAGCCTCGGTCGGCTCGAGACGATCGCGATCCAGCTCGCGGGCATCCGCGGCTCGGTCGTCACGAGCATCGATCGACCGGCGATCGTCGTGGCCGCCGGGGATCACGGGATCACGCGCCAGGGCGTCGCGGCCTATCCGAGCGATGTCACGCGACAGATGCTCGCGACCTTCGCGTCCGGCCGGGCCGCGATCAACGTCCTTGCCCGCGAAGCCGGAGCCGACCTGGTCGTCGTCGACGTCGGCGTCCTCGGTGAGCCCGTCAGCACGGACCGGACCGCCAACGGCGCGGCGTCGATCCGGACCGCGCGGGTTCGCGCCGGAACGGCCGACTTCTCCGTCGAGCCGGCGATGAAGGCCGACGACGCGCGACGGGCGATCGAGGTCGGCGCGGCGATCGCCACGGAGCTCATCGACGCCGGCTGCGATCTCCTTGCCCTCGGCGAGATGGGGATCGGGAACACCACCGCTTCGACCGCGATCGCCGCCGCGATCCTCCAGCGTCCGGCGATCGAGCTGGCCGGCGCCGGGACCGGCCTCGACGCCGAGGGCATCCGGAGGAAGGCGGCCGTCGTCGACGCAGCCCTCGTCCGACATCACCTTGCGGGGGCCGACCCGCTCGACGTCCTCGCGACGGTCGGCGGCCTCGAGATCGCGGCGCTCGTCGGTGCGATGCTGGCCGCCGGGGCGGCGCGGGTCCCCGTCGTGCTCGATGGCTTCATCACCGGTGTGGCCGCGCTCGTCGCCGTCCGTCTCGCACCGGAGCTCCCGGGCCGGCTGATCGCCAGCCATCGCTCCGCGGAGCGCGGCCACGGCGTCGTCCTCGCGGCGCTCGGCCTCGAGCCGATCCTGGACCTCGGCCTGCGACTCGGGGAGGGCAGCGGTGCCGCGCTCGCGATCCCCGTGGTCCGCGCGGCCGCCGCGATCATCGGCGGGATGGCGACGTTCGAGGAGGCGGGCGTCGCGGATCGGGTCTGAAGCGGCGTCCGGACCATGCTCTCGGCCACGGCGCGGGGACGCGAGCGCCGTCCATCAGAACTGCCGGTCGCGGCGCCGGCTCGACGATCATGCTTCTGGCCTGATCGACTAGCCACGCCAACGCAGGCGAGCCCGAGGCCCACGCACTCGCCCGACCCGCGGAGGACCACCCGACCGCCGATGCAGATCGCCGACTTCGCTCTCGAGCGGTTCTTCGCCCGCTGGGAGTTCGCCGCGCGTCGCCTCCTGTGCGCCTCGGACGTCGAGGGCTGGAGGATGGCCGACCTGATCGACCTGGCCGATGACGAGACGGCTGGGATGTGGCGCGATCTGCGCCTCGGCTACACGGAGGCACCGGGCCACCCGCTGCTCCGGGCCGAGATCGCGTCGCTGTACGACACGCTTACCGCCGACGATGTGCTCGTCTTCGCCGGTGCGGAGGAGGCGATCTTCTGCCTCGCGGGCACGCTGGTCGGTCCCGGCGATCACGTCGTCGTGACGTGGCCCGCCTATCAGAGCCTGTACGAGGTCGCGCGCGCGGCCGGCGCCGAGGTGACGCTCCACGAGCTCCGCGAGGCGGACGGCTGGCAGCTCGATCCGGAGCGGCTGATCGCCGCCCTCCGCCCGAACACCCGGCTCGTCGTCGTGAACGCGCCGCACAACCCGACGGGGATGCTGCCGACGCACGGCGAGTGGCGGCTCCTCACCTCGACGCTGGCGGATCGGGGGATCCATCTCCTCTCCGACGAGGTGTACCGGTTCCTCGAGTTCGACGAGCTTGATCGGCTCATGGCCGGCGCCGACGCGTTGCCGCGCGGGATCTCGCTCGGGGTGATGTCGAAGTCGTTCGCGCTCGCGGGGCTCCGGATCGGCTGGCTCGCGACGCGGGATCGCGACGCCCTCCGGCGCTGCGCGGCCTTCAAGGACTACACGACGATCTGCTCCTCGGCACCGGCGGAGATCCTCGCCCTGATCGCGCTCCGGGCGCGAGACGCGGTGCTGGCCCGATCGCGATCGATCGTCGACGCCAATCTGCCGCTTCTCGACGCGTTCTTCGCGACGCACGCCGATCGCTGGTCGTGGGTCCGGCCCCGCGGTGGCTCGATCGGCTTCCCGCGGCTCCTCGACGACGAGCCGGTCGAATCGTTCGCCGCCCGCCTCGTCGAGTCGGAGGGCGTGCTGCTCCTGCCCGGTCCGGTGATCGGCCATCCGGGCAACCACGCGCGGGTCGGGTTCGGCCGGACGGACCTGCCCGACGCGCTCGCCGGCCTGGAGCGCTTCCTCGCCGCGAACCCGCCACGTCAGGCGGAAGCCGGCCGCGTTCCGAATGGGCTGGCCTGAGCGAGCAGTCGCATTCATCCCCGCCGCACGCCATGCCTTGGCTGTGGCAGCGATTGACGAAACGCACCGGTCCCAGGACGTTCGGGTCACCGAGCGGTGCGTTTCGTCGATTGGGAGGTTGTCCTCGCCCCGTCGAACGCGGAGAATGCGGCCGCGGCGGCGAGGGGCCGCCGGTCACGAGGACTGCAATCCCGCCATGGAGATCCATCTCGGCTCCCAGCGGATCATCGCGCTCGACGAGCGCGAATCCGTGGAGCAGCTGCGTCAGCGGGCGATGGACAAGCGCTCGCAGGCGTTCGTCACCGGTCTCGGCTCGCTGCTCCAGCGACCGAAGGCCGAGGAGATCGACCTGGTCGCGAGCCAGCGCCGCCTGGAGCCCTTCTGGCACATCGCCGGCGTTGCCACGTACGCCTACGAGCGCCGTCGCGACTACGCGATCCCGGCCAGCGGCGCCGAGGTGCGCGAGGTCACGTTCGGCGGCGTGACCTATCCGGTCGAGGCGGGGCGCAGCGGTCGGACCTTCTCGATCAGCGCGATGGAGCACTGTCGCGAGGAGATCGCCCACGAGCTGAACGCCGACGCGCGAACGGGGGCGAAGGTCGCGGATGCTGCGGCGCTGCTGGCAGGCCCGAAGCGCGAGATCGCCGACCCCACGACCCTCACCGCGGACAACACGGTCGTCGTCCCGCCGGAGCACCGCGCCGCCTACGTCGTGCGGGAGCTCCTCGCCGAGATGCTCAAGCCGGTCCAGGCGGACACGATCCTGGAGGAGTCGCTGACGTTGTCTGCGACGGATCTCGTCTATCGGCCGGTCTGGGCGTTCGAGTTCCACTGGCGGCCGAAGGATCGGCGGGGCGTGGTCGAGATCGACGGAGCCACGGGTGCGGTTCGTCCGGGCGGCTCGCTCCTGCCGCAGCTCGGCCGGGTGATCACCCGCGATGCGCTCTTCGACATCGGCGCCGACACGGTCGGCCTCCTCGTTCCCGGCGGGAGCATTGCCGTGAAGGTTGCCCGCGCCGCGCTCGACAAGTCGTACTGAGGCGGGGCCAGCCCTCCTCGGCCGCGATCAGGCGCGCTTCCGCTCCAGGTCGAGGAACGGCAACGGAACGACCGTGGCGGCGACGCGGCCGCGGCGACCCTCGACCGTCCACTCGACGTCGACGCGCGATCCCAGCGGCTCCTGCGCCGGTGGAACGGCTGCGAGCGCGATCGCCTGCTTGAGGATCGGGCTCCAGCCAACCGACGTCGCCCGCCCCACTTGGCGGCCGCCGACGAACACGGGCCGCGGCGAGCGGTCGACGACCGGCGAGATCGCCGGCGGCAGGCCCTGGGCGCTGAAGAGGCCCTCGATCCCGTACCAATCCAGCTCGAGCCCGACGAGCCGGCGCGACGGCCCGCCCGCCCGCTGCTCGCGCTCCAGCGCGAGGCGACCGACGAAGTCCGCCTTGTCGAACGAGACGAGCCGGCCGAGCCCGATCTCGAACGGGCTGTAGTTCTGCTCCGGGTTCATCGCGTGGCGGGCCGAGGTGTAGTCGACCTCGAGGAGGATCAGGCCGGCCTCGAGCCGGACGACGTCCAGGGCGAGCATGCCGGCGGGGCGGATTGCGTGATCCTGGCCGGCTGTCCAGAGCGCCTCCCAGACCGGGACCGCCTGGTCCGCGTCGAGCCACAGCTCGTAGCCGAGGTCGCCGGTGTAGCCGGTCCGCGAGACGTCGAGGGCGACGCGTCGTCGGCCGACGCGGATCGCGGAGGTGCGCCGCCGGAAGTAGCCGAGATCGGCGAACGACTCGCCGGTCGCGGCCTCGAGCACGGCCCGTGCCAGCGGCCCCTGGAGGGCGAGCGCGGCGGTGCGGTCCGTGACGTCCTCCACGGCCGCGTCCAGGCCGGCGCTGTTCATCCGCAGCCAGCGCAGCTGCGGGTCGGCCGCCGTCCAGCGGAACGAGCCATCGTCCAGGGCGTGGACGGTGCCGTCGTCGATGACCTTGCCGTGCTCGTCGCACCACGGCGTGTAGAACACGCGCCCGGCCGTCAGCTTCGTCGCGTCACGGGTGATCACACGGTCGACGAGCCGGCGGGCATCGGGCCCACTGACGACGTACTTGTAGAGCGGGCTCACGTCGATGAGCGCCGCCGCCTCGCGGATCGCGTTGTACTCGATGTCGTGGGCGTCGGCGTAGGCGGATGACGCGAAGTGGCCGGACCACTCGCGCCACTGCTGCTTGCGGTTCAGCGGCGCGGTGACGGGATGGAACGGCGTTCCGACGCTCACGAGTGGGTCGACCTCCGGTGACGGTCCCGCGAGTATCGCCGAAGCGGACGCCGCGACAGCGTCGGTCGCGGCCGATGCGTCAGGCCCGGACTACTGCGCCGCGACTGCCGACGCGACCCGGTCGGCACAGCGCCGGATCGCCGCGACGGAGAGGTCGCCGTCGGCCTCGGTCGTCGACCAGTTCGAGACGGAGATCCGCATGGCGGCCATGCCATGCCACGTGGTTCCCCCCAGCCAGCACGTGCCGTCCCGCTGGACCTCGGCGATGACCTCGCGCGTGAACGCGTCGACCGCGGCGCGTTCGACGCCGCCGCCGGCCCCGGCATCCGCCCCGGGGGATGACGGCGGCGCGAACCGCACGAGGACCTGGTTCAGGACGACGTCGTTCAGGATCGTCACGCCCGGCGCGTCCCGGAGACCGTCCGCCATCCGGCGCGCGACCCGACAGCACCGCTCGACCATCTCGACGAGGCCGTCGCGGCCGAGCTCCCGCAGCGCGGCGTAGATCGGGAAGCCGCGGGCGCGTCGCGACGACTCGGCGACCCAGTTGTACGGATCGCGCTCGCCGCCCTCGGTCTCGACGTAGTACGCGGCGCCGAGCGTCATCGCCGCGTGATGGGCCGCCACGTCGCGGACGATCACGATCCCCGAGTCGTATGGGACGTTGAGCCACTTGTGCGCGTCGGTCGTCCACGAGTCGGCGTCCGCCAGACCCGCGGTGAGGTGACGGAGCTCCGGCGAGACCGCGGCCCAGAGACCGAACGCGCCGTCGACGTGGAGCCAGGCGTTCGGCAGCTCGCGGACCGCAGCGACGATCCCAGGCAGCGGGTCGAATGCGCCGGTGTTGACGTTGCCGGCCTGCGCCGACACGAGGACGGGGCGATCCCGCAACCCGGCGAGGACGTCTCGGAGCGCGTCCGCCCGCATCCGGCCCTGCTCGTCCGCGTCCACGCGGTACACCCGGTTGCGGCCGAGCCCCAGCATCTGGAGGGACACGTGGATCGTGACGTGGGCCTCGGCGCCCACGACGACGGCGATCTCCGGCGCGCCGGTGAGGCCATCCTCCTCCACGTTCCAGCCGGCTCGCTCCAGGACGCGATGGCGACCCGCGGCGAGTCCCGTGAACGAGGCCATCGTCGCGCCGGTCGAGTAGCCGATCGACGCGCCAGCCGGCAGCCCGAACAGCTCCGTCAGCCAGGTGCCCGCGACCTCCTCCGCGACGGACGCGGACGGGCCGATCACGTAGAGCCCGGCGTTGTTGTCCCACGTGCTCGTCAGCCAATCGGCCGCGAGCGCCGAGGGGAGGCTCCCGCCGATCACGAAGCCGAAGAACCGCGGTCCGGCGCTGGCGATCAACCCAGGCTCCGCGATCCTCGCCAGCTCCGAGACCACCTCGCCCGGCGCCTCGCCCTTCGCGGGCAACGGTCCGCCGAAGGCGTCGAGCAGCTCGTCGTGCGACGCGGTCGCGTGGACCGGCCGTTCGGGCAGCCCGTCGAGGAAGTCGGCTGCGAGGTCGGCGGTCTGTCGGAGCAGCGCGCGGCGGTCGGGCATCGGGTACCTCGGCGACAGGGGCAAGGCGAGTATGGCCATCGTACGGGGCGCGGCCATGGACGGATGCCCGCCGTCATGCAGAACGCGGCACTGCACGGCGAGGCGGCTCCGGTAGGCTCGTCGGCACCAGCGGCAGTGGACGGAGGGGTTCGTGGCCGAGCGCTACGACGCGGTGATCATCGGTGGCGGGCACAACGGCCTCGTCAGCGCGGCCTACCTGGCCCGCGCCGGGATGAAGACGCTCGTCCTCGAGCAGCGGCACGTGCTCGGCGGCGCCGCGGTGACCGAAGAGCTGTTCCCCGGGTTCCGGTTCAGCGTCTTCAGCTACGTCGTCTCGCTGCTGCGGCCGGAGATCATCCGCGACCTCCAGCTGCCTCGCCACGGGCTCGACATCCTGCCGCTCGACGGGACGTTCACCCCGCTCCACCCCGGTGAGGGCCCGAAGGCCCGGCCGAGCGGTCGCGGATCGGCGCGAGGGTCGCGAGCGGCGGGCGCGACCACGCGAGCCGCGACGCCGGATCCCGACGTGCCGGGCACCGGCGACTACCTGTGGCGGGTCAACGACCATGGCCGGACGGTCCGCGAGCTCCGCCGCTGGTCTGCGACGGACGCCGAGGCCTACGAGGAATATGGCCAGCTCATGGTCGAGATGGCCAGGTTCATCAAGCCGATCCTCGGCATCACCCCGCCGGACCTCACGTCGCGCGACCCGCGGCCGCTGCTCCCACTCGGTGGCCTCCTCCGGAGCTTCCAGCAGCTGCCCGAGCGGCAGCAGGCCGTATTCGTCCAGCTGATGACGATGAGCGCGGCAGACTTCCTCGACCAGTGGTTCGAGACGGATCCGCTCAAGGCGACGATGAGTGCGTCGGGGATCATCGGGACGTACCTGGGCGTGCGGTCGCCGGGCACGGCCTACGTCCTCCTCCATCACTACATGGGCGAGATCGACGGCGCGTTCCGCGCTTGGGGCATTCCGAAGGGCGGGACCGGCGGGATCTCGAACGCGATCGGCAACGCCGCTCGCGCGCTCGGCGCCGAGATCCGGATGGAGGCACCGGTCGAGCGAGTCCTCGTCCGGGACGGCCGTGCGGTCGGCGTCGCGCTCGCGGGCTCCGGCGAGGAGATCCACGCCGACGTCGTCCTCTCGTCCGTCGACGCGCGTCGAACCTACCTGTCCCTCCTGGAGCCTGGCGCGCTGGAACCGGAGTTCGAGGAGGAGATCCGTCGCTTCAAGTTCCGCGGCTCGTCGGGCAAGGTCAACATGGCGGTCGCCCGGCTGCCGGACTTCACGTGCCTCCCGGGAGCCGGCGAGCATCTCCGCGGCGCGATCTCGTTCAGCCCGTCGGTCGACGACATGGAGCGGGCGTACGACGACGCGAAGTACGGCCACTTCTCGAAGAAGCCGTACATCGACATGATCATCCCGACCTTGGTCGACCCGACGATGGCGCCACCCGGCAAGCACGTGATCAGCTGCTTCGTCCAGTACGCGCCGTATCACCTCGCTCCGGAGCTCGGGACGTGGGACGACCAGCGCGAGGCGTTCGGCGACGCTGTCGTGGACCGGATCAGCGAGTTCGCGCCGGGCTTCCGGGACTCGATCCTGTTCCGGAATGTCCAGACGCCGCTCGACATCGAGCGGACGACCGGCCTGACCGAGGGCAACATCTTCCAGGGCGAGCTGACGCTCGAGCAGCTCTTCTTCAACCGCCCGGCGCCGGGCTTCGCCCGGTTCCGGACGCCGGTCCGCGACCTCTGGCTGTGCGGGTCGTCGACCCATCCCGGCGGCGGGATCATGGGCGCGAACGGCCGGATCGCCGCCCTCGAGGTCCTTCGATCGCGCGGCCGGCGGGCGGCCTGATGACCGCGGTGAACGGGACGTACGACGCGATCGTCGTCGGCGGCGGCCACAACGGGCTCGTGACGGCGGCCTATCTCGCGCGGGCCGGTCGGCGGGTCCTCGTCCTCGAGCGACGCGAGCGGGTCGGCGGCGCGGCGGAGACCTCCGCGCTCGGTGGCGTCCGCGTTCCCCGGCTGGCGGACACCGTCGGGCGGCTTCGGCCGTCCGTGGTTCGCGACCTCGACCTGCGTTCGCAGGGACTGCGCCTCGTCGCGCCCGACGTCCGGGTCTTCGCGCCACAGCCCGACGGCCGGGCGGTGACGCTCTGGACCGATCAGGCCCGAACCGTCGACGGGCTCGCCGCGTGGAGCGGGCACGATGCCGACGCCTGGCCGGGCTTCGACCGCCTCGTTCGATCCCTCGGCTCGTTCCTCGCGGAGCTGGCCGGCCAGACGCCGCCGGACATCAAGTCCCCGGGCCTCGGCGACGCGCTGGCGGGGCTGAAGCTCGGTCGGACGTTCCGGGGGCTCGGGAAGCACGACGCGCACACGATCCTCCGCGTCCTGCCGATGGCCGTCGCCGACTTCGTCGCCGAGGCGTTCGACACCGACGCCGTCCGCGCCGCCATAGCGTGGCGAGGCGTCCGGTCCTCGTTCCTCGGCCCGTGGTCGGCCGGCTCGACGGCGATCCTGCTCGGTGATTCCGCGGGCACGGACGCGGGAGCCGCCGGGCAGACGGTGTTCGCAGTCGGCGGTCCGGGTGCCGTCAGCGAGGCGCTCGCCGCGGCGGTTCGGTCCGCGGGTGGCGAGATCCGCTGCGGTGCGGAGGTCGTGTCCATCACGGCCCGCGACAACCGCGTCGCGGGCGTCGTGCTCGCGGGCGGCGAGGAGATCGCGGCGGGCGTCGTCGTCTCCGGGCTCGACCCGAAGCGGACGCTGCTCGAGCTGCTGGATCCGGTGACCGTCGGGCCGACGATGCGGTGGCGGGCCGGCAACTATCGGACTCCCGGCGTCGTGGCGAAGGTCAACCTCGTCGTCGACCGGCTGCCGCGGTTCCTCGCCGCCGCCGGCGCCGACGAGGAGCTGCTCCGCGGCCGGATCGTTGTCGCCCCCGGCATCGACGCGGTCGAACGGGCCTTCGATGCGGCGAAGTACGGCCGGACGTCGGATCAGCCGGTGCTCGAGGCGACGATCCCGTCGCTCGTCGACCCGTCGCTCGTCGACGGCGCGGCTGCCGGCACGCATGTCGTGAGCGTCGCGGCCCAGTACGCGCCGTACCGGCTGCGCGACGGCTCGTGGTCCGACCCCGGGCGTTCGGATGCCTTCGCGGATCGTGTCGTCAACGTCATCGACCAGCTCGCGCCGGGCTTCGCCTCATCGATCCGCGAGCGCGAGGTGCTGACGCCCCTGGACCTGGAGCGCGAATACGGCCTGACGGGCGGTCATCCGCTCCACGGCGAGCAGGCACTCGACCAGTGGTTCCTGTGGCGGCCGTTCCTCGGCAGCGGCCGCTATCGGCTGCCCGTCGACGGTCTCTATCTCTGCGGTTCGGGCGCCCACCCCGGCGGCGGGATCACCGGCCAGCCGGGCCAGAACGCGGCCCGCGAGATCCTCGCCGACCTCAAGCGGCGCCGCTGAGGGTCAGCCCGGCGTGGTGGCCGCAGGAAGGGTCCCGCCGTGCGACCCGCCACCGGTCGCCGCGGACGCCGCCGAAGCAACCGAACCGACCGACGCCGCCACCCGGTGGACGGCGGCCTGGAGCCGTCGGTCCGCGCGCGTCCAGCCGCTCGACGCGCTCTTCGGCGTCGTCCGGCCGTGCCACGGCAGGAACCGCGTCGGCCGGATCCGGATGACGAGCGAGTAGGTCGCGAGGAACTCATCCCGATCGAGACCGATCGCCGCCATCTCCTCGCGGTACTTCCGGAGATGCGACGCCGGCAGGGCTCGGGCCGCGGGTTCGTCCAGGACCTCGGCCACCCCCTCGAGAAGCCCGACGTCGAAGTCGTCCTCGGGTTCGCCGAGGGCGAGCATCACCCGCGGGTTGACGCGGAGGTTCGCGACCTTTTTCGCCTGCGGCTTGCTCGCGATCAGGACGGACTCGCCGTCCCAGCTGAACCAGATCGGCACGATGTGCGGCGTGCCGTCCGGACGGACCGTGCTCAGCCAGACCACCGGCTCCGAATCGAGGAGCCGCGCGACGCGGGCGGCGGGGTCGGGGCGCGTCTGCTTGTCCATGCCGGGATCGTGACGAGCGGGTGAGCGGGGATCACCTGGCGCGCGACGTCGGGTCGGATGGACATCCGTCGATGCGCGGTCAGCGACCGCCGAGGATCCCGCCGAGGCCGCCTCCACCGAGGAGCCCGCCCAGGAGCCCGCCGAGATCGGGCTGGTTCGTCGGCTCGCCGGGCCGCGGGGCCTTGCCGTTCGGGGTGAGGTGGTTGATCACGAGCGGCAGGACGGCGGCGAGCATCGGCAGCAGGCTCTGGATCGAGATGCCGGTCGAGGACGACAGCCGGTTCACGGAATCCGGCCCGAGCGCCTGGCCGAGCTGCTGCGGATCGACGGGCTGGTTCGGTCCCGTCCCGACCCACGAATCGACCTGGCTCCCGAGCCCGCCACCACGGAGCTTCTGGAGGAGTCCGTCAACGCCGCCGTGGTCGTTGACGAGCTGCTGGGCGCCACTCACCGCGGTCGCCGGGTCCTGCCCCGCCGCGTTCGCCGCTCCCGTCAGGCTGCCGAGGAGGTTCTGGATGTCCATGGGTCAACTCCAGCTGCTGCGCGGATCGGGACCGCGATTCTGAATGGCCGCCGCCGATCTGTCAGCGTCCTGCGGACCGCCCTGTTGTTCCGCGGCGCCGGGTGAACCGACGTCAGCGGCGCTCGACGGAGCCCTCTTCCTCGACCCGCGCCTCGGCGATCGCGGTCTGCGGGTCGTTCGACGGGGTCGCTGCCTCCGGTAGGGACACCTCCGAGGCGGCTTCGGCGGCTCGCCCCCGGCTCGCGGCGGCTCGTTTGGCCGGCGCGCCCTTCCCCGCCGCCTCCCCGGCGCGTGCCCCGTCCCCGGCGCCCGCCGCAC
>JBHORC010000014.1:0-85875 GCA_042408445.1 Chloroflexota bacterium | reverse complement strand
GCGGCGGCGAGCACGGTGCCGGCACCCGGCGCGCGACGCGCGGGAGGGTCGACCGGCCGGGCGACCGCCGGAGCCGGCGCCTCGAACCAACGTTCGGGCGTCGGCTCCTGGTTGGACCAGCGAGCGCTGCTCCACTCGTTGCGCGGGTCCGGGGCGGGGGAATACGAGGCGGCCGGGCGGCCATACGCGCCGCTGTCGTGCGGCTGCGTGTCATCGAAGGGACGGCGTGACTGATCAGTCATCTGGGTGTGGTGATCTCATGCGCGCTTGGACAACCGGCAGCGAGGGGCCCGGACGTCCGAACGGCCTCAGCCTGACGAATCGCTGTTCAGGCTCGGGCGCCCGCTCGGTGAAGAATCCGCCACGTTCGGTGCGCTGTCCACCGTGCCGGGCGGCGCGAGCGGCCCCGCGGGCGCGATCGGCGCCGCTGGCGCCGGAGCCGGAACGGGTGCGGCCGCCGTCGCCGGGACGGATGGTGTCGGCGGTGACGAGGCCGACTCGCTGCGCGGGTCGGCCGGGAGATGGACGGTGAACGCGGTCCCCACCCCGAGGCTGCTCGACACCGCCACGGTCCCGTGGTGCATGTCGACGATCGACCGGACGATCGCGAGCCCCAGCCCGCTGCCGCTCGCGCGGGCCTCGTTCGCGAGGGACCCGCGGTAGAAGCGGTCGAAGATCAGCGGCAGCTCCTCGGGCTCGATGCCGACGCCGGTGTCGCGGACCTCGATCGTCGCGCCGTCGTCGGACCCGGCGACGGTCACCGCTACTCGGCCGCCCGGTGCCGTGAACTTGATCGCGTTGCCGACGAGGTTCGTGACGATCTGGCCGATCCGCTGCGGGTCGTGCCGGACGCGGACCGGCGAGTCCGGGAGCGCCAGGTCCAGCGCCAGGTTCCGCCGCCGCGCCGCCGGCCGCGCCTGCTCCACCGCCGACTCGACGGCGACGCGGAGATCGTCTGGACGCAGGTCGAGGAGCACGAGCCCGGATTCCAGCTTCGACAGCTCGAGGAGGTTCTGGGCGAGCCAATCCAGCCGCTCCAGCTGGACGCGGCTGTTGTGGAGGAACTCGGCCCGTGCCTTCGGGTCGTCACCGGCTCGTTCGGTCAGGAGCTCGTTGAACGTCAGGAGCGCCGCGATCGGCGTCCGAAGCTCGTGCGAGACGTCGGCGAGGAAGTCACGGCCGCGGTCGCGGTCCCGCCGGATCCGCTCGACGCTCTCCTCGACCTGGTCGGCCATCGCGTTGAACTGCGTCGCGAGGGCCGCGATCTCCGAGGAGCCGCCGGCGATGTCGGCCCGCGGGATCCGCTCGCCGAGCTGGCCCTCGGCGAGCGCGCGGGAGGCCTCGGTCAGGCGCCGGAGCGGCGTCGTGACGCGGAGCGCCATCGCCGCCGCCACGATCACCGCGATCCCGAGGGCAAGGGCGCCCACGGCCGCGCTGACGGTTGCGACGTTCTCGATCGCGGTCTGCCGGAAGGTGTACGGGTTGGAGAGCTGGACGACGATCACGTAGGGATACGTCCCGAACGTCGCCGGCCGGATCACGGGATCGGCGGCGAGCGTCTCCTGGGTCAGACCGGGCCGGCCGGGGGACTGCACGGCCAGATGGAACGCGCCGTTCGTTGCGGGGATCACCGTCGTCGCGTCGCCGCCCTCCGACGGCGCGTGCCCCAGGACGATGTCGACGTCCGCCTCGGCGAGCTGGTCCGCCATGAACCGGGCAAACCGGTCGGCGGTGATCGCCGAGGCGACCCGTGGATTGACGACGTTGTCGGCGTCCACGACCGGCGCCGGACCGATCTGGAGCCACGCGAGCGCATCGACGTATCCCGCGACGAGCTCCGTTCGGGCGCGGAGGTCGGCGAGCTGCTGCTGCCGGAACTCGTCGTCGAGCCGGTTGAGAACGAAGATCGTGACGAGGAACAGGGTGAGCGCCACGACGCCGGCGAAGCCGACGGTCAGGCGGCTCTGGAGCGTCTTCGGGCCGAGCCGACGGATCCGGTAGGGGATCAGCGACCGACGGTGGACGAGCTCGGGCTCGGCGGGCTGGCTACCGCTCGGCGAAGGCGTAGCCGACACCACGGACCGTCATGACGAAGGCGGGCGACGCGGGGTCGTCCTCGATCTTGTCCCGAAGGTGGCTGACGTGGACGTTGATCGTCTTCTCGTCCTGGTCCAGCGCCTCGTAGTCGCGGAGCAGCTCGAGCAGCTCACCGCGGGTGTAGACGCGGCCGGGTCGCGACGCGAGGTGGCGCAGGATCTCGAACTCCGTGGGCGTCAGGCTGATGCGGCGGTCGCCGCGCTGCACGCGTCGCCGCTCCAGGTCGATGACGAGGTCGCCGTGGCGGATGACCCGCCC
This sequence comes from Chloroflexota bacterium, assembly GCA_042408445.1. Classification (GTDB taxonomy): domain Bacteria; phylum Chloroflexota; class Limnocylindria; order Limnocylindrales; family CSP1-4; genus CF-46. The sequence goes on along the minus strand of JBHORC010000014.1, from coordinate 83,520 downwards.
GCCGGCTGCGTCGCTCAGGTCGCCGTACGCGCGCCGCAGGAGCGCCCGGATCCGACTCATGAGCTCGCGCAGGCCGAAGGGCTTCGTCAGGTAGTCATCGGCGCCGAGCTCGAGCCCGATCACCTTGTCGACCTCGTCGTCGCGCGCGGTCAGGACGAGCACGGGTGCCTTCGAGCCCGTCGCGCGCAGGCGTCGCAGGACCTCGAACCCGTCCATCCCCGGCAGGCGCACGTCGAGGACGACGAGGTCCGGCGCCTGGTTCGTCGCAAAGTCCAGGCCCTCCTCGCCGCTCTTCGCGACCGCGACCTGGTAGCCCTCCTGCTGAAGGGCGTACTGGATGCCGCGGGCGACGGCGAACTCGTCCTCGACGATCAGGATCGTGGCGCTCATGGCCGGCCGACTGTACACCGAGGCGCCGTTCGGTCGGCCGGAGTGGGTGCGGGAGGCCCGTCGTGATAAGGTGTCGCGGTTCCGGGCGCCCCGACACGACGTGTCGGCGAGCCGCGCCCCGACCGACACGAGCCACCAACCGAGGTCACCCCGCCATGGCCACCGCCACGTCCAGCCGTCCCAGCCTGAAGGCCGAGCCGCGCACGATCCTCGGCAAGAAGGTCGCCGCGATGCGTCGCGAGGGTCGCCTTCCTGCCGTCGTGTACGGCCACGGCGTCGCGTCGGAGACGCTCTCCCTCGATGCGCACGAGTTCGAGCTGCTTCGCCGGAAGGCCGGCCAGAACGCGCTGATCGACCTGTCCGTGGACGGGAAGCGGGCACGGCCCGTGCTGGTCCACGACATCCAGGTTCATCCGGTGAACCGCCGACCCGTCCACGTCGATCTGTTCCTGGTCCGGATGACCGAGGAGCTCACCGTCGACGTCCGGCTGGAGGCGACCGGCGTCTCGCCCGCGGTCGACCGCGACGGCGGCACGCTGCTGCACCCGATCGAGACGATCCGGGTCAAGGCGCTTCCGGATCACCTGCCGCAGTCGCTCGAGTATTCCGTGGACACGCTCGTCGACTTCGACGCCGTGATCAAGGTGAGCGATCTCGTGATCCCGGACGACGTCACGCTCCTGACCGATCCGGACGAGATCATCGCCAAGGTCCAGCAGCCACGCGTCGAGACGGAGCCCGTCGCGGAGGCCGCAGAGGGCGAGGCCGCCGAGGGCGAGGCTGCCGCCAGCGATACGGCGAGCGGCGACTCCGGAAGCGGCGGCGAGGGCGGCGAGGGCTCGTCCGAGGGCTGAGCCCGTTCCGTCGGTCAGCCGCCGGCGTCTCGCGCGACTCGCGACGGCGGTCGCTCCGCGAGGCTGATGCTGAGGCTGAACCCGGCGTCGCTCGCCGAGAGCAGCTCGATCCGGTTGCCGAAGGGATCGGCCACGTAGCAGCGGTCCACGCCCAGTCCGCTGGCGTCCTCCACGATCGCGACGCCCGCCTTGCCCAGGGCGACCCGCATCGCTGCGAGGTCGTCGACGACGAGGCACGGGTGGGCCTTCCGGGCGGCGCGGAAGTCCGGGTCGACCCCGAGGTGGATGGCCATCGCCGGGCCGGCACGGAACCAGCAGCCGCCGCGGTCGCCGAGCACGTCCGGCTTCGGGATCTCCTCGAGGCCGAGAATCCCGCCGTAGAACGCGCGCGCCTCGTCCTCGCCGGCGGACGGCATCGCGATCTGCACGTGGTCGGCGCCGACGACGGTCATGGGCTCCGCGTCGCGTCGCGTCGCGCCGCTCGCGCGCTGCCGGTCAGCGGACGCCCCGGACCGAGACGGTCGCGTTGTGGAGCGCCAGCTCGTGGCTCGGGCGGCGCTCCAGCCGGCGCCGAAGCGCGGCCTCGAACCGGCGGCGCCGGTCGCGACCCAGGCTGTCGATCAGGTCCTCCTCGTCGAACTCGGTCAGGAAGCCGACCGCGCCGTCGACATCGAACGGGTGCACGAGCGTCCCGGCCGTCGCGGTGACGCTCCGGAACCCGGCCCGTCGCATCTGGGCGATCGCGGCCTCGGCGTCCGGCAGGTCGCCCGGCCGGTCATCCCACTCCCGGGTTTCCTCGCCGATGTCGTCGAGGGCATCGTCGAAGTCGTCGTCGGGCAGCCACGGCCGGGAGCCGGCAAGCCACGTGATCCAGGCGAAGACGCCGGCGGAGCGAAGCACACGCCGCGCCTCGCGGAGCGCGCGGAACCGATTCGGCACGAGCTGGAGGACGAACGACGAGACGGCGATATCGGCCGCGGCATCCGGCAGCCCGAGCTCGTCGGCGAACGCGACGCGGAAGTCGATCCGCTCGAGCTGCGCCGGTGTGAGCGCTGCGGCCGCGTCGCCGCGCGCCTTCTCGATCATCCCCGAGGAGGCGTCGAGGGCGACCACGCGGACGGTGGGCCACCGGCGAACTGCCGCGATCGCCAGGACGCCGGTCCCGGTGCCGATGTCGACGATCGTGCTTGCCCCGCTCCGGACGGCCTCGTCCACGAGGTCGAGCACGCCGACGGCCGCCGGCGCGATGATCGGCCCCCACCAACGCCCGTAGCCGTCGGCGATCCGGTCGTATCGCTCCGCCTGTTCCGTCACCCGGGCATCGTGCCACGTCGGGCTCGTCGCCCCTGGGGGCCCGCGGAAGCCTCCCCCGCGATTGCCGCGGGTCAGGCGCTCGTCGGCGCCTGCGGCGGGACGACCGGCGGGAGCGCCGGCGGCCGTCGCCACCCGAGCCGCCGAGCCACGACGAACGCGATGGCGGCCGCCAGTCCGATCACGATCAGGAGCGGCAGCCAGACGATCGCGAATACGATCGCGAAGCTGACGACCGCCTGGCCGAGCGAGATCAGCGTCGCGGTGGCCCGGTCGACTTCCGCCGCCGGATCCCACCGTGCCGCGGTCTCCCGCACGGCAACGGGCTCGGTGCCGAACGTCACCGTCAGCGTCGCGAGGGCCACCTGGTCCTGGAGCTCCGCCTCCTGGGCTGCCAGGCGCTCGATCTGGCCGCGGGTGTCGGTCAGTCGCGCCTCGATCTCCAGCAGGTCGCTCACCTTCGGGGCGTTCGTCGCGTACCCGACGAGCGCTGTTTCGCTCGCACGCAGGTTCCGGAGCCGCGCCGAGATGTCCACGAGCTGGCCTGTCACCTCGAGCGCGTCCGTCTTCTCGCCGTCGACGACGCCGAGGTTCCGGATCGCGTCGAGCGCGCCTTCCCAGCTCCCAGCGGGGATCCGGTAGGTGACGGTTGCCACGAGCCGATCGCCGTTCCACTGCTGCTGCGACGCGCCGATGTAGCCGCCCAACCGCTGGACGCTGTCGCGGGCGCTGGATAGCGCCTTCGGGACGTCGCCGACCGTCAGCTGCAGGCTGCCGGTTCGAACGATCTTCGCCGTGTCGACGGCGGCGAGGGGTCCACCTCCGGTGCCGCCGGTCTGGCCACCGGACGTCGAGCCGCCGTTGCCCAGGTCCGTGCCGCCTCCCTGGCTGTCGAGGCCGTCGTTGGCGCCGGTTCCGGCGCTGGCGGCTGCCACCGGGGCACCCACCGCGCTCATCGGAGAAGCGGCGGCGCTGCTGCCACAGGCGGCGATGACGGCCGTGATCACGGCAACGCAGAGCAGCAGGCCGCGTGCCCGGACGGCACGCCGCAAGCGGAATGGGGTGCGCATCGCGCGTCCTCCATGTCGTCGCCGTGAGCCGGCGGCGCAGGTGCCCGGGACGTTCGAGCGGTGGATCGGGTTCCGCCGGTCGCCGGCTTGGCCCAGCCGCCGCGGCGCCGCGGCTTCGCCTGGTGCCCTCGCCCGTGGCACCCTCGGCTCGTGGCGGACCGCCGCCTACACTCCGGGGATGCATCTTCCCTTCGACCCGCCGCTCGAGCCGATGCTTGCCAAGGCATCAGACGGACTGCCCGATGGCGACGGCTGGCTGTTCGAGCCCAAGTGGGACGGCTTCCGGGCGATCGTCTTCCGCGACGGCGACGAGGTCCTCATCCAGAGCCGCGACCTGAAGCCGCTCGACCGCTACTTTCCGGAGCTCGCGGACCCCATCCGCGCCGCGTTCCCGAACCGATGCATCGTCGACGGCGAGGTCGTCATCGCGCGCGACGGCGCCCTTGACTTCGAGGCGCTCCTGCTCCGGATCCACCCCGCGGCGTCGCGGGTCCGGATGCTGGCGGCGGAGACGCCGGCGAGCTTCGTCGGCTGGGACCTGCTCGCGCTGGCCGACGACGATCTGCGGTCAACGCCGCAGGGCGACCGCCGCGCCGCGCTCGAGCAGGCGTTCGCCCGTGTCGAGCCGCCCGTCCACCTGACGCCGGCGACCAGGGATCGGGCAATCGCCGCCGACTGGTTCGACCGGTTCGAGGGCGCCGGCCTGGACGGCGTCGTCGCGAAACGGCTCGACGCCCCGTATCAGCCCGGGAAGCGGGCGATGCTGAAGATCAAGCACCAGCGCACGGCGGATTGCGTCGTCGCCGGGTTCCGGTGGCACAAGAACGGCCCCGGGACGCACATCGGTTCGCTGCTGCTCGGCCTGTACGACGACGACGGCAAGCTGCATCACGTCGGGATCACGTCGTCATTCTCATGGGATCGGCGCGCGGCGCTCGCCGCGGAGCTCGCCCCGCTCCGCGAGAACGCCACAGAGGGACACCCGTGGTCCGAATGGGCCGAGTGGGCTTCGGCCGGCGCGGCGGACGCTTCCGGCCAGCGACTCCCGGGCGCGACGAGTCGCTGGAACCGCGGCAAGGACCTGTCGTGGGAGCCGCTCCGGCTCGAGCGTGTCGCGGAGGTCGCGTACGACCACCTTCAGGGCGATCGATTCCGCCACGCGACGACGTTCCAGCGCTGGCGGCCGGACAAGCCCGTCGACACCTGCCGGTACGACCAGCTCGAGGAGAGCGTGCCCTACCTGATCGGGCAGATCTTCGGCAGTTGAGTCGCTCCGGCGCGGCGATCGCGCGCGGTGCGCCGCCCCGGCACTGGTGCCGAGACGCCGGCCGCCTCGCCTGCTAGGGACGACGCCCGACGACCGTGTCCGGAACGAGGAACGCCGCCGCGAAGAACGCGAGCCCGAGCGCGGTGAGCGAGATCCCCCGCACGTCGACGCCGATCGCCGCCACAACGAACAGGATCACGGCGATCAGCAGGCACAGGGTCCGGACAGTCAGTTGCATCGGTGGCCTCCGCTGGGTCGGTCGACCGGCCGATGATCTCGCCGGTCCTCGCGGCCGGACAGTCCGCCAAGGCCGCGAAACCGCCGCGGAACGCGCCAGTGACCTCGCAATTCCGGGCGAGACCTAGACGCCAGGGGCCGGCGCCGCATCCGCTCAGCCGGCCGTCGGCTTCCTGCGCGGCGCCCGCTCCTGCTGGCCCGACCGGTCCGGCCACTCGTAGCCGGCCCACGGGTCGAAGTCCGGATCGAGAGCCTCCTGGGGCGGCCGATCCGCCTCGGGGACGTGGATCAGGTTCACCCGAACGCGGTACCAGAGCGAGGACCGGCCGCGCATCCCGTCGGTGAGGATGTCGGCGGGCTCCAAATGCGCGGCCGCCTCCGGGTGGCGGGCCTTCCAGCGATCGAGCCCTTCCAGCGCTTCCTGCTTCGTCGCCGCGCGGCTGATCTCGATGACCGGGATGTTCGTCCTGCGGCGGCCGGTCGGCGTGGGACGCGACCCCCCGCCCGGCGTCCCGCGCGGCGGCATCCCCGGCCACTCCGTCGGGAGCCCCGCGTTGCGATCGCCCGCCGCGACAGCGGCAGCCCGCGCGGCCGCGACGTCCGGGGGCGGCCCGCCCTCGACGCCCCGACCCGTGTCGTACTCGCTCTTCGGTCGGCGGGCGCGTGACGGCTGGACGCGCGGCGGCTCGCCGGCCTGCTTCGCATAGTTCGGCGGCCACGGCGCGTCGCCTTCGCCCTGAGCCTCGTGCCGCCGGCTCAGCTCGAGGAGCCCCTCGAGCGAGCCCACGGCGCCATCGATGCCTGCGCCGGCATCACCGCGCTCTGCGACGATCGCCGGCACCGTCGCCAGGGTGAAGTCCTCGGCGACGACGTCGGGCACGTCCTCCCAGCGGAGCGGCATCGACACCCGCGCATCGGGCAGCGGCCGGACCGAATAGGCCGAGGCGACCGTTCGGTCCTTCGCGTTCTGGTTGTAATCGAGGAAGACGCCGTGGCGCTCCTCCTTCCACCACTTGCTCGTCGCGATCGACGGCGCCCGCTGCTCGACGTCGCGGGCGAGCGCCAGCGCGGCGCGGCGGACCTCCGTGTACGTCCAGCGCGGCTCGATGCGGACGTTGATGTGGATCCCGCGCGATCCGGAGGTCTTCGGCCACCCAACGAGCCCGACGGCTTCGAGCGCCTCCTTGCAGACCATCGCGACGTCGCGGACCTGGGACCAGGGCACGCCCGGGATCGGGTCGAGGTCGACGCGGAGCTCGTCGGGGTGATCGAGGTCCTCGGCGCGAACCGGGTGCGGGTTCAGGTCGATGCAGCCGAGATTGACGACCCACGCGAGGCCGGCCGCCTCGTCGAGGACGATCTCGTCCGCGGTGCGACCCGAGGGAAAGGTCAGCTCGGCGGTCCGGATCCAGTCCGGGGTGTTGTCCGGGGCCCGCTTCTGGAAGAACGGCTCGCCCGCGGCGCCATCGACGAACCGCTTGAGGGCCATCGGCCGCCCACCCGCGCCGCGCAGCGCGCCGTCCGCTACGGAGAGGTAGTACGAGACGAGATCCATCTTCGTGTAGCCCGTCTCGGGGAAGTAGACCTTGTCCGGGTTCGAGATCGAGACCTCGCGACCGCCGATCTCGAGAACTTCCTTGCGGCTCGCCATGCCCGGATGCTAGCCGCGATCGCAAGCGCGAGAAGCCGGAGGCGGAGTGAACGCCGGCCGGCGGTCTCCACGAATCGCGGTCTGATCCGCCGACCGCGACCCGGCGAACCTTCGATTGGAGGCTCGTGACAAGCGGCAGCGAACCGCCGATGATCACGATCCGCGCAAGGGACGCCGAAACCGATGCTCAACCAGCCCGAGCCCGCCTGCCTCGTCATCGCCGACATCTCCGGCTACACCGGGTTCCTCGCCGGCGCCGAGCTCGACCACGCGCAGGACATTCTCGGCGACCTCATGGCGACGGTCGTCAACTCGCTCCGGCCGGCGTTCAAGCTGGCAAAGCTCGAGGGTGACGCCGCGTTCGTGTTCACGATCGCCGCGACCGTCGACGCGTCGAGTCTCCAGGACGCCGTCGAGCGCTGCTACTTCACCTTCCAGCGGCGCCTCCGCGACATCCGGCAGGCCTCGACCTGTGACTGCAACGCCTGCATCCTCGTCCCGAACCTCGATCTCAAGATCGTCGCCCACCACGGCGAGGTCGTCCGCCAGCGCATCGCATCGCGCGAGGAGCTCGTCGGCAGCGACGTGATCGTCGTCCACCGCCTGTTGAAGAACCACGTGGAGGAGGCGACCGGCTTCGCCGCGTATGCCCTCTACACGGACCAGTGCATCGCGGCGATGGGCCTCGCGGATCCCGCTGCCGTCGGTCTCGTTGCCCACCGCGAGGCGTTCGAAGGTGTCGGCGAGATCGGTGGATGGGTCCGCAACCTCGACGCCGCGTGGGCCGAGGAGCAGGAGCGCGCTCGCATCGTCATCCGGCCGGCAGACGCCGCCGCCACCGTCGAGCACACGTTCGCCGCCCCGGCGCCGATCGTCTGGGACTGGATCACCTCGCCCGCTCGGCGCATCCAGTGGCAGAACGGGATCACCGCGATCGACGTCGTCGGGGGCGCGGCCCGCCGCGGTGTCGGGACGGTGAACCACTGCATCCACGGGAAGGACGCGATCGTCGAGGAGGTCCTCGACTGGCGGCCGTACGAGCATGTCACGCTCCGCTCGCAGGTCCCGATCCCGAACGTGCCCAAGCTCATGACGTCGTTCGTCCTCGAGGACATCGGCGACGGTCGAACGCACATCGAGCTGCGGTTCGGGCGCCCGAAGTCCGCGAAGGATCGGGCGATCGCGGAGCCACTCGTTCCGATGTTCGCGGGACAGTTCCGGGCGGGTCTCGAGGCGCTGCAACCGCTGATCGAGGCCGATGCCGTGGAGCGTGCAGCAGCCGAGGCGAACCATGCCCCGGAGCCGGCGGTGCCCGTCGCCGACGGCCGGCATCTCCGTGAACCGATCGTTGCCCGCGTCGGCTAGGGTCCAGCAACGGGCCGTGTCGATTTCGCCGGAAGCCATTCGTTGAATCCGCAGAGGCGGCGACTGCCGCGACACCACGAGCTGGAGATCCCATGCGCTACCTGCTGCTGATCTACACCGAGGAGCCGAGCCAGGCCACACCGGAGGACACCGTCCGGAACGAGACGCAGGCCTATGACGCCTTCACCCGCGAGCTGCATGCCCGCGGCGCGTTCCGCGCCGGCGAGGCACTCCACCTGACGTCGGCGGCGACGACCGTGCGGGTCAAGGATGGCGAGACGATCGCGACCGACGGGCCGTTCGCCGAGACGAAGGAAGCGTTGGGCGGCTTCTATCTCATCGATGTCGCCGACCTGGACGAGGCGATCGGGCTCGCGGCGAAGATCCCGGGCGCGACCCACGGCTCGATCGAGATTCGCCCGATCTACGAGTACGGGGCGGCCGAGACGACAGCGGCCGACGCCGCGGGCGTCGGCGCCTGACGCTGGTCGTCGCGAGTCGCCGGGAGTCGTCGGGCTGAGCTCCACGCCCCGGCGCGTCGCCGCTCAGCGACCGCCCGCGTCACTCGTCGATGACGCGCGCGCCGTCGTCGACCGCCTGTTCCGGGAGGAGCAGGGCCGGGCCGTGGCCACCCTGATCCGCGTGCTCGGTGACTTCGACCTCGCCGAAGAGGCGGTCCAGGACGCGTTCACGACGGCGCTCGAGACGTGGCCGGAGCGTGGCGTCCCCGAGAACCCGGGTGCGTGGATCACGACCACCGCGAGGAACCGGGCGATCGACCGGCTGCGTCGGCGGAAGCGCCTCGCGGAGAAGGAGGACGTGCTTCGGCGTGAGGCCGCGATCGAAGCCGATCTCTCGCAGCTCGACCCGGCAACCGAGCCGGACGGAGGTGATGGGATGAGCCCGATCGTCGACGATCGACTGCGCCTGATCTTCACCTGCTGCCATCCGGCGCTCGCGATGGACGCCAGGGTCGCGCTGACGCTGCGGACGCTCGGCGGCCTGTCGACGCCGGAGATCGCGCGCGCCTTCCTCGTTCCCGAGCCGACGCTCGCCCAGCGACTCGTCCGGGCAAAGCGGAAGATCCGGGACGCCGGGATTCCGTACCGCGTCCCGGACGACGCCGCCCTTCCGGATCGGCTCGACGGCGTCCTCCGCGTGCTCTACCTCGTCTTCAACGAGGGCTATGGAGCGAGCGCAGGGGATCGACTGGTCCGTCGGGAGCTGTGTGCCGAGGCGATCCGGCTCACGCGGACGCTCGCGGACCTGATGCCGGACGAGCCCGAGGTGCTCGGTCTCCTCGCCCTGATGCTGTTCCACGACGCCCGGCGCGAGACGCGGACGGGTCCGGGCGGCGAGCTCGTGCTCCTCGAGGACCAGGATCGGAGCCGATGGGACGCCACGAAGATCGAGGCGGGACGCGCCACCCTGGACCGAGCGATGCGGATGCGGCGTGTCGGGCAGTACCAGCTCCAGGCGGCGATCGCGGCCCTCCACGACGAGGCGCGGTCGAGCGAGGCGACGGACTGGCCGCAGATTGCCGCGCTGTACGCGATCCTCGGCCAGATGACCCGGTCACCGGTCGTCGAGCTGAACCGGGCGGTGGCGGTCTCGATGGCGAGCGGCCCGGAGGCCGGTCTCGCGATCGTCGAGGCGCTCGCCGCGGCCGGCTCGCTGGACGACTACCCGTACCTCCACTCGACCCGGGCGGATTTCCTGCGGCGTCTCGGCCGCCGCGAGGAGGCTGCGGCCGCGTACACGAGGGCGCTCGAGCTGACGGCGAATGCGCCGGAACGAGCCTTTCTCGAGCGGCGGCTCCGGGAGCTGAGCCTCAACTGATCGGGCGGTGGGCGGACGCCGGGTCACGGCATGGCGGAGGTGCGACGATCTCCCGATGTCGACGGCCACCTGGCGCGCCCGGGCGTTCCTCCTGACGGAGGTCGACGCGGAGTGGCGCGAACCCCGAACAGGGATCCGTCGCGGCCGTGCTCACCGCCTCGGGCGGCGGATGAGCGCCGCCGAGATCTCGGCGAGTCGCGCCGTCCTCCTTCGCGTGCCGGCGGCGATCCGCGACTGGAGCGAGGGCTCCGTCGAGATGGATCTGGTCGGCGTCGAGATCGTCGACGATCCCGTCACGACCCTCACACCGATCGGTGACGGACGGTGGTGGGTCGGCCCGAACGATGTGCCGGCCGCTGCGTGGCGCGCGTTCCGGCCCGGCTCGATCGATGCCGTCTTCGCCCTCTGGCCGAGCGACGGCGTGCTGCCGTTGTGCGGGTGGGGCTGCACAGTCGGTCCGGGCGGCGAGACGCACGGCGCGGGCTTCTCCTCGATCGTGAGCGACGGCTGGGCTGGCTACCCGGAGCGTCTCCATCCCGAGGAGGGCTTCGTCCACGAGTGGCTCCACCAGGTCGAGTCGGTCCTGCGCGGTCGGGGCGTCGGCCCGGACGTCATGCCGACGCTCCACGACGTCGACCGCCGGACATCGTGTCGCGCCACGGACCTCCCGCCGTTCGGGCGGACCTACCCGGAGCACCACGCCGAAACCGACACCTGGCAGCCCTGGTACCGCGACCTCATGACGGGGACGGTCCGCGGCCGCGACCGGGGCGAGCCGGCGTGCCTCGGTCTCCGGCCGGAGCACTGGGCGCAATCGCGTCCTCACCCGTGAGGTGTCTGGCGGCCTAGGTCTCCGGCTCGAACCGATGATCCGGCCAGTCGGCGACGTCGTCGGGTGGCATCGGGAGCACCTCCTCGAAGCCGTTCACCGGACGCGGATTTCCCCGACCACGCCCTGGCGGCGGATCGACGCGATACCGGTAGCCGACCGGTCGGCCATCCGGGGTTCGAACGAAGAAGCCGTCGCCGTCGATCCGGAAGAACCACTGTTCCCCGTCGATCACGAGCAGTCGACCGTCCTTGCGACCCGCGAACGCAGCGCCGCTCGACAGCTTGCTTGGGTCATGTCGGAGTGGGTTCAGCGCGTACTCGACGCCCGGCGGCCGTTTGCGGCGGCGATCGGCCGGTCGGCGCTTGGGCAGTTTCCGCCGTTCGAAGGAGGTGATCGAAGCTTGATCATCCCGAGCGGCGACGAGCCGGCTTCGAAGCTCGTCGATCTCCAGGCCGCGTCGCTCGAGGTAGTCGAGCAGCAGCGTCCGCCGCCGACCGCGACGGTTCTCATCGCCGTCGATCAGCCCGATGACGATGTCCTCCGCGGCAACCTCCTTGCTGTTGGGCTCGGCCCTTGCGGATGCCAACGACAGCAGCTGCTGAACGAATGGATTCATGCGCCGAGCGGCCGACGGCGGGTCCGGGCGGCGGGCGAGCGCGCCGGTGGCCCGAAGCAACTCCGCGCGATCGACACCGAGGGAGGCGAAGACCTCGAGGACGGTCAGGCCCTCGACCTCGGCCATCGCCGCGACGAGATGGCCCTCGCCGACGTACCCGTGCTCATGCCGCGCCGCCAGAGCCTCCGCCGCGCGGAGGATCCGGGCCGCCTCCTCCCCGAACCGCCCGGAAGCACCGCGATCCGCGGGCCGATGCGAGGCGATCCAGATCTCGATGCCTGCGGCATACCAGATGGACCCGCCGGACCGGTGAGTCACCGGCACGGGAAACGAGCGATCCGCGCGCGCCAGGCGGCCGATCCACTGGCGCGTCACGCCGAGCCGCTCCGCAACCTCGCGTGTCCCGAGGAAGGATCCCTCGGCAGCGTGCGACTCGCGCGCAAGGACCGCGGCAATCGATCCCGCCGGTGTCTTCACGGGAACATCGTCACGATCTCGGCGGCGCGATCAAGGGGTGAACCTCCCCTTCGCTCGAACCGAGCACGAACCGGTTGACAGGTGGCCGTTCGCGTGTATTCTTCCCAAAGGTTAAATAACCAACTGGAGAAATAACCGGAGCGCCATGCCGAGTTCCGCCGACTCCCTCAGCTCGACCTTCGCCGCCCTCGCCGATCCGACCCGCCGCGCGATCCTCGCCCGGCTGGCGAGCGGGGAGGCAACGGTGACCGAAGTCGCGTCCCCGTTCGACTTGAGCCTCCCCGCGATCTCGAAGCATCTCAAGGTGCTGCAACGGGCCGGCCTCATCGAACAGGGCCGGCACGCCCAATGGCGGCCGGTCCGGCTGAAGCCCGAGCGCCTCCGCGACGTCGCCGACTGGGTCAACCAGTATCGGCGCCACTGGGAGGCAAGTCTCGACCGCCTGGACGACTACCTCCGCGAGCTCCAGACGACGGCCGCCGCGGAACCAGCGGATTCGAAGGACGCGACCAACCCCGCCGACTCCGGCGATCCACGCAGCGACGCCCGCTGACGGGCAGAACGAGGAGCAGCAACGATGGCAGTGCAGCTCGGCAACGACCGGACGACGGTCTACACCGATGGCCAGGACCTCGTCTTCGAGCGGATCTTCGACGCGCCGCGCGAGCTCGTCTGGAAGGTCATCACGGACCCTGCGCGCGTCACGAACTGGTGGGGGCCGCGCGGCTACACCACGACGGTCGAGACGATGGACGTCCGCCCGGGCGGTCGATGGCGCTGGATCAACCACACGACCGGCGGCGAGGACGTCCCGTTCAAGGGCGAGTACCTGGAAGTCGTTCCGCCGGAGCGGCTCGTCCAGACCGAGATCTGGGACGTGCCCGGCTTCGACGACCGAGCGGCGATCAACACCGTCGTGCTCGAGGATCTCGGCGGCCGGACGCGATACGTCGGCAGGACCCGCTTCCCGTCCATCGAGGATCTCGAAACCGCACTGGCGAGCGGGATGACGGGCGGCGCACTCGATACCTACGACCGCCTCGCCGAGGAGATCGCGAAGGGCTGACGTCCGCGGTTCGCGGTGAGGAGCGGCGCGAGAGATCGGCCGCGCCGACGCCTAACGTTGCGTGACGGTGCGCGTCGTCGCCCGGCCGTCCTCGCGGATCCGGCCGGTTCGCGGACTCTACGACGCTCGGGCCTGCCGCCTCCGCCGTCCGCCGCCCACGACACCGAGCGTCCGTCGGACGATCGGCAGCCAGACGGCCGCGCTGCCGATCTGGGCGAGCATCGCGAGCAGGAGGAGCAATCCCGGGACGGACAGGACGAGACTCGGGATCGCCCAGGTGAGCATGCCGCCGAAGCCGGCGAGCCGCGTCGTCAGCGAGGTGAAGTCGGTCGTCCCGGTGCTCGCACCGCCGCCCGAGCCGCCCGCGCCTGCGTCGCCGACATCGCCCACCGTGAAGCGGTCGACGGTGCCACCGGCGCCGCCTCCGCCCGTGGAGCCGCCACCGGATCCGCTTCCGGGCGGCACGATCGCCCCTGGTCCCGGATCCTCGCTCGCTGTCGGTGGCGTCGCGGGTGCCGATTGGAGGGAGCCGGATGGCTCGGCCGATGCCGGCACGTCGCTCCCGCTCGGCTCAGGTGTCGGGCTGTCGGATGCCGACGCCGATGGGTCCACCGTCGCGTTCGGCGTTGCCGTCGGCCCGTTCGTCGCGGTCGGCCGCGGGGTCGCCGTCGGAGCCGGGGTCGGCGTGCGGGACGGTGTCGGGGTGGGTGTCGGAGCAGGGGTGTGGGTCGGCGTCGGAGCCGGCGTCGGAGTCGGAGTGGGAGCCGGCGTCGGAGTCGGTGTCGGCGCGGGTGTCGGGGTAGGTGTCGGAGTGGGCGCCGGCGTCGGCAGGCCTGCCACGATCACCGAGAGGCTCGCACTGTCCGCACCCGACGAGCAGGAGAACTTGTCGTATGACAGCGGATTCCACCAGAACGTCCCGGCCGTGGTTCCTTTCACGTTGACGGTGAAGACGACGTGGTCACCGGTCTTCGTGAGCTCGTCCTTCTTTGTTGCGCCGTGGACCTGCACGACCGTCGAGTTGTTCGGCCCGGCCGATGGCGCCTCTGCGGTCCAGGTGTAGCCAGATGTCGCTGAGCTCACGCCGACGGTGTTGACGACGAACGAGGATGGAAGGATCAGCTGGATGCAGCCGACCGTGCTCCCGCCACCGAGGTTCGTTCCCGTCGCGGTCACGGTCGTGTTCACCGTCCGGACCAACGCCGTCGGGAAGGCGCTGATCGTCCAGCCTCCGCTTGCGGCGGTCACGCGCGACACCGCCAGGATCAGGAAGACCATCGCGACAACCGCGACGTAGCCCAACGCGATCGGCGCACTGGAACGGCGCGGCACCCCCCGATGCGTCACGCCACGCGCTCGGTCGGCGGCTGGAGGCGGCTCGAGGCGACCTCCGGGACGCCCGGCAGCGGCGCGTCGCGGTCGGAGCGGATGCCCTCGACGAACGCGACGACGAGCTGCTCGTCGAGCTGCGTTCCCGCGACATCCTCGAGGCGACGCAGCGCCTCGTCGATCGACAGCGCCTTGCGGTACGGCCGGGTCGTCGTCATCGCCGAGAAGGCGTCGCCGACCGCGAGGATCCTCGCGACGAGCGGGATCTCCTCGCCGGCGAGCCGATCGAGGTAGCCATCACCGTCCCAGCGCTCGTGGTGGTGGCGGACGCCGGACCGGACGAGCTCGATGTTCGGAAGGTCCCGGATGATCCGGTCGCCGAGGGCCACGTGCTGCTTGACGATCTCGTATTCCTCGGCCGTCAGCCGGCCGGGCTTGCGCAGGATCTGATCGGGGATCGCGATCTTGCCGACGTCGTGGAGGAGACCCGCGACGCGGATCGTTCTTGTCGTCTCGGGATCGGCATTGATGCGGCGCGCGAGGAATTCGCCGTAACGCGCCACGTCCTCGCTGTGACGCTTCGTGTAGCGGTCCTTCGCGTCGACGGCGAGGACGAGGCCCTGGAAGACGTCGAACGTCCGGGCGTCCGCCGAAGGCACAGGCACGCGGCCCGCGACCCGAACGGCGTCACCACCGGACGCCTTCGCCTCGGTCAACGTCTGGGCCGCCTTGACGAGAAGGTCGGTCACCGAGTCGGCGTCGGCGGGGTAGGTGCAGATTCCGGCGCTGACCGTGAGCGGGAGACGCTCGCTCGCATCGAACTCGAGCGCGGCGTCGGCGAGGGTGGCCCGGAGATGCTCGACCGACGGTTCCAGCCCGACGATCCCCGCCGCATCGACGATGACGAGGAACTCGTCGGGGCCATGCCGCCCGACGATGGCTGCGTCGCGAAACTCGCTCGCGATCGCCTCGGCGACCCGGTTCAGCGCGGTGTCCCCGGCATCGTGGCCGTACGTGTCGTTGAGGAGCCGGAACCCGTCGATGTCGAGGAGCGCAATCCCGATCGCCACGCCGTCGCGGCGCGCCGTCTCCACGCGGTCGGCGAGGGCGGTGACGAGGGCTCCGTGGTTGAGCAGGTTCGTGAGCGGGTCCCGTCGCGTGGCCTCGACCAGCTGTGCCGTCTGGCGGCTGATCCGTCCCTGCGCCGCGCGGAAGACGAAGAAGAGGAAGACCGCCGCGATCACGGCCCCGGACAGGGTCACGAGGACGACCTCGCGGCGAACGTCATCGAGGGCGGAGAGGACCGGCGCCGCGTCTCTCCAGACCCCGACGACCGCCCGAACCGTGCCATTCGTGCTGATCGGCAGGTACTCGCGGATCAGCGTCGGCGGCTTCAGGCTCGCTGCGGCTTCGGAAGGCGTGCCGGCCTCCACGACCGTCGGCGCGATCTGGCCGGCGAGTGCGGTCTGGAAGTCCAGGGAGCTCGGGGCACGCTGGCCGACAAGCGCCGGATCCTCGCTGACCACGATCGTCCCGTCCGGGAGGCGGACCTCCAGGTGGGCGAGGTTGCCGTTGCGGATGAGCGACGTCAGCCCGGTCGCGAGCTCTGCCCGGCGAGCCGGGGTCGTCTCGGGTCCCAGGTCGCTTTCGAGCAGCGTGAGGTTCACGAACGTGCGGACGGTCGCCGCGTCGCTGCCGACGACCTCGGTGAGTGCGGCATTGGAGAAATGGATCGAGACGAGGATCGTCTGCGCCATGGCCGTCACGCCCACGACGACGAGGAACAGGCCGTAGACGATGAGCAGGAGGATCGGCCTGGGCACGCGGGGAAGCGAGCCGAACATTGCGCGCGTAGGGGCCGGCATAAGGGGGACTGTCGGCGATATTCGCGCTGGGTTCCATGCGACGATCGTCCCGCCCCGGTCTGGGCCCTCCCGGATCGGTGGCGTCCGTTCGGCGAGCAACCTCAGGCTCGGCCGACCTCGGTGGCCGCTTCGAGCCGATCAACGATCACGCCGACGGCCCGACTCCGCGCCGCGGGATCAGCGGCAATGTCCGGCCACGACTCGACCTCCCCGATCGAGCGGTCCGCCCAGAGGGAGACGCCGAGGCCGAACGTCCACAGGGCGTCGAACAGCACGGCCCGGATGTGGACCTGGTCCTGGAACTGGTGCCGCCCTTCCGCGAATTCCGTGCCGATGACGACCGCCTGCCGCAGCAGGACCGCCGCGTGATCGCGCGCGGCATGCAGCGAGCGAAGCAGGTCCTCCTTCGTGCCGTAGGGAGCAAGATGGAGGCGGAGGAGCGACTCGTCGTGCAGCGTGAAGCCCTCCGGCGGCGTTGCCAGCCACGCAGCGAGCGCCTCGCGACCGGCGGCGGTGATGGTGTACAGCGTCCGCGGGCGGCCACGCCGACCGGGCTGTCGCTGCGTCGTCGCGAGGCCAAGGGACGCGAGCCGCTTCGTCTCGTCGTAGAGGACGCTCTCAGCGCGCGGCCAGAACCAGTGGAGGGTCCGGCCGACGTTCCCGGTCATCTCGTAGACGCTCCACGGCCGGAGCGCGAGCTGGCCGAGCAGCGCGAACGAGGTCGGGCTGAGGTTCTCGCCGCGTTGCGGAGCAGGCATCGGCTTGACGTTACTCCGATTCGGAGTAGAGTGCCGAATACTCCGGTCCGGAGTTATAAGGACGATCTGACAGGCGGAGCGGTGATGGACGGCAAGGATCTGGTGCGGGACTTCTACGCGACAGTCTGGAGCGCCGGTCGACTCGGTGAGGCCGGGCGGTTTCTGGCGCCGGACCTCGTCGACCACGATGCCCAACCCTTTCCGGGTCGTGAGGATGGCGCTGCGGGCCTGCTCCAGGTGATCGCGATGATTCACGCCGCGCTCCCGGACCTGGAGCGGACGATCGAGGACCAGATCGCCGAGGGCGATCGAGTCGTGACGAGGTTCGTCGACCGCGGAACCCACCGGGGCGACCTGTTCGGCGTGCCCGCGACCGGACGAGCGATCGCGATGACCGGGATCAACATCGAACGCGTGGTTGACGGCCGGATCAGGGACATCTGGCACGTCGAGGACATTGCCGGGTTGATGCGCCAGCTCGGCTGAGCCGCGTCGCCGGTTGCCGGGGAGGGCGCGGACAGCGGGGTCACCGCGCCGCGGGTAATTCACCGTTGACTTATATAAGTCCGTGCTGCATCATGCGTCCGTGCACGCCTTCGATGTCCTCGGGGACCCGGTTCGTCGCCGGATCCTCGAGCTCCTCGCCGCAGGCGAGCTCCCGGCCGGGGCGATCGCCTCGGTCGTCCAGGAGGAGTTCGGCATCTCGCAACCTGCGGTGTCGCAGCATTTGAAGGTCCTTCGGGACAGCGGCTTCGCGTCCGTCCGGCCGGAGGGAACGCGCCGGCTCTACGCCGTCGAGGCTGGGCCGTTTCGCGAGCTCGACGACTGGCTCGATCGCCTGGGACGGTTCTGGGGTCAGCGTCTGGATTCGCTCGCGACGGAGCTCGCCCGCGGCAAGCGCGAGCGCCGCGCCGGCGGTCGGGGCGCCGGCCCCACCGCGCCGACGGCCGGTCCTGCCAGAGCCCGAGCATCGACCACCACCGCCACCACCGCCGCCACCCCAACCGCCACCGACGATCCAGAGGGAGACCAGCAGCCATGATCGACATCGTTCGCCAGATCGAGGCAACCCACCGTGAGGTCGGCGAGGGCCGGATCGCTGCCGGTGTCGGCCGGGCCGTCCGGCTCCAGCGCGAGTACGACGCGCCGATCGACGAGGTCTGGGACGCGGTGACCAACCCCGCTCGCATCCGGCGGTGGTTCCTGCCGATCAGCGGCGACTTCCGGGTCGGCGGCCGCTACCAGCTGGAAGGCAACGCCGGCGGCGAGATCGTCGCCTGCGAGCGGCCGAACCGGCTCCAGCTGACCTGGGTCTACGGCATGGCCGCGAGCCCGGAGGATGTGTCCGAGGTCGAGATCCGGCTCTCGTCGCTCAGCGAGGAGCGGACGCGCTTCGAGCTGGAGCACACCGCCGTCGTGCCGGAGGATCGCTGGGCGGAATTCGGACCCGGCGCAGTCGGCGTGGGCTGGGACGGTGGCGTGCTGGGCCTGGCGCTCCACCTCCAGGGCGGGTCGATCGACGATCCGATCGCCTGGCAGATGTCGGCCGAGGGCCGCGAGTTCTTCACGCGAAGCAGCGTCGCCTGGGGCGAAGCGAACCGGGCGTCGGGCGCCGATCCGGACGCAGTCGCCAGGGCCGTCGCGAACACGACCGCCTTCTACGCCCCGGACCCCGAGGCCGCTCCGCTCGGCTAGCCGCGGGCGTCGACCCCCGGCTCGGCCCCCACCGCGTGAGCGCGACTCCCGGGCGCCAGATGCAGGGAAGACCGTCCTCGTCACCGGCGGGCTGAAAGCTTCGTCCCGGGTTCGCCGCTATCGCGACGGGGAGGGGCTGGTGCGCCGTGCCGAACGTGAGGATGAACAGCACGCCGGTCGCGCCGCCGTTCGCGGTGACGTCATTCGGCCTCCTCGTGGCGGACGCTGCTGACGGCGTGGCGTCGCGAGCAGTGCGCCGACCGCGGGAACTTGTCGATTGTCGCGGTGAGCGTCTTTCTGAGCCCGGACGTCGACCGCGCACTGAGTGCGCCGCCCCAGACCTTGTCCGATGCCGCTCATGGCCGCGTTCGAGGATTCAGGGGGCGGCCGAGGCAGGCGCGCGGCGAGGCCGGCCGCCGAAGGTCGCGGATCGCGTCATTGCACAAGAACTGCGGCGCGGGAGCCGGCGCGGCGACCGTCATGGGGCGGGAGAGAGCGGACCGGCCTGGCAGCCCTATCGAGGGTCGCGCCACATCGTCGAGATCGTCGCCGCTCCGCTCACCGCTTCGAACTGACCCACTCGCCGGAACCCGACGGACTCGTAGCGGTGATCGTTCGCGGGGTTCGTCGACTCGAGATAGGCGGGCATCGACTCCGCGTCGATCGCGGCCAGGTTCTCGGCGAGGAGCGCCATGCCGAAGCCGCGGCCACGATGCTCGGGGCTGGTCGCGAGCAGGCTCAGGTAGTAGTGCGGGGGCCCGGCAGGATGGGCCGCCTCAAACCGGGCGGCGAGCTCCAGATAGGCGTCCCGCCCGGCCGCACCCAGCATCCTTTCCAGCCACGGACCCAGCGACGCCTCACCGCTCGGCGGCAGCTCGTGCCCGCCGGGCGGGATCCAGACCGACGCGGCCTCGAGTCCGCTAGAGACCCACGCCCATCCCTGCGGGATCGCACCCTCGACATACCGCCGCCAGTGCTCGTGGTGATGCTTCGTCGAACCATCAGGTCGAGCGAGAGCGACGCTCCACACCGGATCCGTCGCGAAGGCGCTCGCGATGATCGTCGCCACGGTCCCCGCGTTCGCGAGCGTCGCCCTTCGAGCGGTCATCGTCGGCGAACCTCAGACACCGGCGCGGGTGAAGGTCAGGTGGGTCACGCCGCTGGGGGAGGCGGTGGCTTCGATGGCGTAGTCCTTCTCGAGGCCCTCGAGCCCGTCCCAGAGGCGCACGCCCCGGCCGAGCAGAATCGGGACGACGACCACATGCATGTGGTCGACAAGCCCCGCCGTCAGGAACTCGCGAAGGGTCGTCACGCCGCCGCCGATCCGCACGTCCTGCCCGTTCGCGGCCGCGCGCGCGGTCTCGAGGACCTCGGCTGCCGGCGCGTCGACGAAGTGGAACGTGGTTCCGCCCTCCATCTCGATCGGCGGACGGGTGTGGTGCGTCAGGACGAACACCGGCGTGTGGAACGGCGGGTTCGGGCCCCACCAACCCTTCCACTCGGGGTCCTCGTGCCACCCCGGATAGCCGTACTTCCCGGCACCCATGATCTCGGCCCCGACCCCCGCATCGTGCTGGCGGACGAGCGCGTCGTCGATTCCACGCGTGCCGCCGGGCTCGCCGACCATCTCGTGCCACCACCGGGTCAGCAGCATCCACTCGTGCAGCCGCTCCCCGGCATGGCCAAACGGCTCCTCGAGGCTCAGGCCCTCGCCGGTGCCGAACCCATCGAGCGAGACCGAGAAGAACTGCACGCGCGCGAGCGACATGGGTCGTGATCCTTTCCGTTCGCATCTCGTGTCGGCAGGTTGCCGGGCTCGGGCGCATCATGCGTGACCACGGAAAGGAGCCGTTCCCGTGGATCAGCACGCGAGGCCGATCGAGGCGGTCAGGTGACGCGACGGAGCCAGCTCGACCGTGAGCCAGGCGAACCGCTCGTCTCGCCGACCCTCGGTGCCTACGAGCAGCCGACCGAGCGCCTTCGCGCCGGCAGCCGCCGCGGGCCCGGTACTGTCGCCCTGATCATCACGACCGGCCTTGCGCTCGCCGTCTGGCAGCCGTGGGCGGCGCAGCGCGCCGCGACCGCCGTGTCGCCGAACCGTCCGTCGGCGTCGTCGCCCAGGACCGTCCCCGGCCTCCCACCGGCGTCGGCCGCCCCTGCTTCGTATTCGTCCACTGCGGACCCCGAAGTCTTCGTCTCGATCACCGACAACGAGTGGACCGTCGTCGCGCTGCTCGCCCCGGCGGCGGCGCCATCGACCGAGGAGCCGTCGATCCAGCACCCGGCCGCCGGCGCGTGGTCGCCCGACGGACCGTTCCTCGTGCTCCAGCAGGGACTCATCCCCGTTGCGTCGCCGATCGAGGACGCGGTCGGACATGCCCGTGACCCCGCTCGGCTCTGCGTCTCGACCACCGTCCCCCGCGACCGGACCGTAGTCCCGGTCCCGCGCGGCCGCGTCGCCTACCTCGGCGTCACGATCCCGGGCAGCGTTCCGAGGCCTGCGGTGTCGACGACCGTCCTCGGCAACTCCAGCGTCTCCATGAGTCGGGCCATCTCACCGACCGTCGAGCTGCAGGGAATGGGCGCAGGCCGCCGCTTCGTGATGCCGTCCACGGGACCGGGCGGCGTCGTCCTCTTCACGGCGGCGCCGTCCGGGCCGTTGCCCTCCGACGTCTATCGGTTCACGGTCGCGAGCCCGGGTCCGGTCGGGACGCACTACCTGTACGCGTGCGTCCCGTCCTAGCCCCACCGCCGGGCGGTGGCCCCGCCCGTCACGGGTCTTTGCAAGGGCGGACGGGATATCGTCGACCGGTGGACGACCCGAAGACGCACCTGGCCGCCGATGCCGACTCCGTGCTGGAGGACGTTCGCCGGCTGCGCCGTCTCGAGGTCCAGCGGCAGGCGGAGCCGGTCGGCTCGCCGCGCCACGCCGAGCTCGCGAAGGAGATCGCGGCCACGTCGCGGAGGATGATGGCCGACGCCATCGACCAGGAGCGGACGGGGCACGAGGTCGGTGTGATCGGACTGACGATCGAGGAGATCGCGGCGACCGAAGGCAGGGGTCGACCCTCGAGAAGTTAGGCAGAGGCGCGTTGCGCGGCGCGTCGGAGGCAGGGCCAGGTGCGCGCCGCGTAGTCGTGGCCCTTGGTTGACCCGACGTGCCGACACGGTCAAAGTACGTGAATGACCGTTACGATCCCCAAGGGCGCGCCACGTCCTGCACGCGGGGGCGACGCCCTCGCACGCCTCCTGCTGCCGCTGGGAGTCGCCGTCATCGTGGCGGTCTCCGCCGCGTGCGGCGCGCCGCCGCCGACCCCGTCAAGTGTGATCGGCGGGTTGCCATCCCCTTCGACTCGCGCGCAGCCCGACGGCCCGGCCGTCCTCGGGATCGACTGGATGCGGGCGGCCTCGGTCGAACGACCGGTCAACTTCGAGGAGTCGGTCTCGCCGAGCTATCCGGGGACGCACCCGATTCTGCGGATCGCGGGCCAGGCGATGATGACCGACGTCGTCGCGCTCCCCGGGGGCGGATTCACGGCGGTCGGGTATCTGCCGCCGGACTGGACGCCGGCCTCCTGGACCTCGTCCGACGGCGAGACGTGGTCCATCCACTCGCTCGGGACGACCGACTTCACGTTTCCGGTCGCGCTCGCGGCCGGACGTGATCGGACGGTGGTTGCGGTCGGTCGGTCCAGGAACGAGCCCGTCGCGTGGACGACGACCGACGGAGCCAGCTGGGTCCGCCACGCCGTGCCCGTGCTCGGTCGTGGCGCCATCGCCGAGCGGATGACGACCGTCGTCGCCGGCCCGAACGGCTTCGTCGCCGGGGGCTCGGTCGGTCCGGAGCTGGCGGATCGACACGCCCGCTTCTGGACGTCGACGAACGGCGCCGACTGGGTTCCGGTCCCCGATGACGCGAACACCTTTGCGAACTCCGAAGTCCGGGCGATCACCCGGTTTGGCGCGGGGTTTGTTGCCGTCGGGGTTGTCGGCACGGCCCAGCAACACACCGGCGCGGTCGCTTGGACGTCGCCGGATGGCGTCCGCTGGACTCGCGCCGACGCTCCGTCCTTCGTCGATGGCGTCGCCGTCGCAGTCGTCGCCGCGCCATTCGGCGGTGTCGTCGCCGTCGGGTCGGACGCGGACCGTCGCGAAGCCGTCGCATGGACGTCGAGGGACGGCCGTGCCTGGACTCGAGCGCCGAGCGAGCATTCGCGCCAGTACGCCGGATACGTCTGGATGACCGACGTCGAGGTCGTCGGCGACGTCGTCATCGGGATCGGGGAATACCAGGGCTTGCAGCGGGGAACCGCGACCTCGTGGGTGTCGCGGGACGGGATGTCGTGGGAGCGAGCCCGGACGGCGCCCGTCCAGGAGCAGGGTGAGTTCTACGCGATCACGCCCGGGGGACCGGGCGCGATTGTCGTCGGATCGTTCGGCGCCCCGGACTCCTACGTGCCGACGGTCTGGCTCACGCCCGGGCGATGAACACCTGGCGCGAACGGCAGCGCGCGGTGTTCGGACTGTGAGCCACATCGCCTCGACGGAGCCCGCCGCGATACTGGTCACAGGCCGTCGCTCGATCGCCGATCTCCTCTGGGTCGCGAACACGAGCCACGGCTCGGGCGCGCACTGGTTCGCCCGGCCGCACGTCGGTGACCCCGACCACGACCACCTCGAGTCGCCGGCCGACGCGGTCCGATACCTCGTCGATCACCACGTGTCGGTGCCACCCGGCACGCCGACGACCGCTCAGCTCGCCTCGCTCGCGACGATCCGTGACGCCGCCCGCGGGCTCGCCGAGGGACGGCTCGCCGGGCTCGAAGCCGGCGTCGCACGCCTTCTCTCGAGGAGCCGCTTCGAGCTCACACCGGGCGGAACGCTCGCCGCGGACGGTTCCGGCTGGGATCCGTTCGTCTCCGACCTGCTCGTCGCCCTCGTGCAGCTGGCCGCGATCCGGTCGCGCCTGTCCGCCTGCGCGAATCCTGCCTGCCGGCTCCTCTTCCTCGACGACTCGAAGAGCCACACGCGGCGGTGGTGCGACGACGGCGGTTGCGGGAATCGAGCCCGCGCCCGCGGGTATCGCGAACGCCAGACCCACGGCGGAATCAGGCCAACGGCCTGACCCTCGTCGTCCTGGTGCGTCCGGATGCGTCCGGAAGCGGCCCGTGGGCGGCGGGAGGCGAGAGTCGGTCGCGAAGAGATCGGGCCGGCTGCGCTACGGCGCGGCCGGCCCTCGTTCGAACCGAAGAGCAGGATCAGTCAGCAGTCCGCGACCCGACAAGACCGCGATCCCGGCGATCCGGCGACGGACGCACGTTTCTCTGGCCGACCTACAGCCTCAGCCGATGCCGCCGCCGATCGGACCCGGCGGGTTATCACACGTGACCCAGAAGCTCTTCGACTTCTCGTTCTGGGCGTCGCGGCCGTCCCAGGACAGTGCGTAGTGGCCGATCGGCAGGCCCATCTCGACGGTCTGGTACTCGCCGTTCGCGCCGCTGGAATACGCGCCCGTCAGGATCGTCGCGTTGCCCGTCGGCGCCTGCTGGTCGATGTGCCACCCACCGGCCTGCGAGGGGTCGCCGAAGAAGAAGTGCAGGTGGAACGTGCAGACCTTGGCGTCGTTCGCAAGCGCGGGTCCCTCATCGGTCGCTCCCGAATGGATCTTCACGGTGCCGTTGTTGCCTGGAGGCGCCGCGGCGACGAGGCTCGCCGTGAAGAGCGAGAGGACTGCAGCGAGACCGACGGCCCGGCTCAATCGGCGGGTAGCGGCGGTGGCAGACAGCATTGGCTGGACCTCCCCGAGCGAGTGGGCGCCGCCCCCCAGTGGCGTCGGCCGCCCGTCCTCTCGTCCATCTGACCAGCCGTTTCCCGCTTCGTCCACGGTCGGCCGCCGAATGCGGTGCGGCCCCACCACGCAATCCGACGAGGCCAATCCACCTCTGGGCTCTGGTCGGCCCCGGACTGGACTGGACGCCCGAGGCGGTCGCATGCCGAACCCGGAGCGCCCTCGCGTCATCCGACTGCGCCTTCGCCACCGGACCCGCGAAGAACGCCGCCACAGGCAAGCTGACCGAGCCCGAGCCACACGCCGTCCCGCCGGACCTTACGTTGCCGCCCCTGATTCGGTAGCCGATCATCGGCGACCCAGGTCGTCGACGACGCGGGCCGGACGGTCAAAGGTCGTCGTCCCCAGCCGAGGAATCAAGGGAAGTCTTCATCTTCGACCTCCTGTGGACGTCATCCCGGTCGCGTAGGGACGATCGACTGATGCTTCGAGTGGCCATGACCGACATCGGGCGGACGGTGTGTCAGCGTCGAGATGGCTCCGCCCGTTGGCTGGACCACGCCACGATGGTGACCACCGCCCCGAGCAGCGTTGCCGCAAGACCGGAGAGGGTCAGGATCACCAGGGGCATGTTCTCGAGCGGGTCGTACGGCAACGTCGCGCCGATCAGGCTCGACACGACGAGCAGGACGAGACCGATCGCGAGGAGCGTGAGTCCGACCCGCGTCGGTCGCGCCACCGAGCCAGTCGCTGCGACGACACCGGCACCAAGCGCGAACGCGATCAGCGACCCGACGAGGACGACGCTGCCGATCTCGGCATTGCCGAGCCCGACGCCATGTCCGGTCGCTCCATCCAGGACAGCCACGGCGACCAGCGCCACGCCGGCAACGCCGAGCGCTCGGGCGAGCCGACGGTTCTTCACATCCATCTCCTCATCCGAAGCCGCTCCGCGCACGACGGACGATATGTTTCGGCCGTCTCCGTGCCGTTCGGTTGCCATCCGTTGCCGTGTGTCCATACGAGCCAGGAGACGCGCGGTCTCGGAGGCTGTTGCGGATGTGTCGCGCACGCGACAAGGGAGGAGGCGTTTGGCGTCAACGGCCGAGACGCAGCCGTTCACACTGTTTCGCATGTCCGATCCGCTGGCGCAGTACCTGACGACTGCCGACGGTCGAACCCTCTGCTAATGCCGACCGGGGCGCCGCGGCGCGTGGCGCGCCTGACGGCTTCCCGGTCTTCTCCCTGCACATGAGGAGGCGATTCGATGCTCAGCTCGGCGATGATCGTGACCACCGTGGCCGTCAGCGACCTCGAGGCCAGCGGGGCGTTCTTCCGGGACCAGGTGGGGTTGACGCTGCTCGACGCGGGCCCGTTCTCGTGGCGGTTCGCCTCGTCGGGCGGCGGCCAGTTGACCGTTCGGAAGGGCCAGCCGAACGTCGGTCAGACGGTCGCCCATTTCGAGGTGGACGATCTCGACGCGGTCATGCGCGACCTGCAGGCGCGCGGCATCGTCTTCGAGGAGTACGAGGCGCCGAAGACCGTGAACTTCGTGGCCCAGATCGGGCCGGCGCGCGGCGCCTGGTTCAAGGATCCCGATGGCAACGTCTTCGGGCTGCGAGAAGGCCCCGTCCCGGGTCGCTAGGGCATCGCACTGCCCGGCCGATCGAGGGGAAGTGGAGCCGACACTCGGATTTGAACCGAGGACCTGCTGTTTACGAAACAGCTGCTCTACCGCTGAGCTATGTCGGCCCGGACGGGGAGTATAGGTGACGACTCGACGAAACTGCTGCAGTCGGAGGACGACGGAGCCTCGCCGGCGCCGATCTGGTGCGGATCCAGGCCGCGGAGCTGCGGAGTCGACGATCAGGCCTCGTGGGTCTCCGCGCGCGTGTCTGGCGCGCCATTGCGGGCGAGGTGGAACACCTCTGGCAGTCGCCGATGGAACCCGGTTGCCGGATCGATGAGCGGATCGATCAGGCCGGCCATCTCGCGTTGCCAGCGAGCGTTGATCTCGCTCTCGTCCATCGATTGCCGGAACGTCTCGAAGTCCTCCACGACGAGATAGCCGAAGAGCCGATCGCCATCGAGATAGATCGAGTAGTCGATCGCGCCGGCGTCCCTCAGTGCTTCGAGCATCTCCGGCCAGACGGCGGCGTGGCGCCGCCGGTACTCGGATTCCGCGCCGGGCAACAGGTGCATCGTGAATCCGACGCGTTCCATCGGGATCTCCAGGAGCTCAGGGATGCGGACCGCACGGGGAACGGAATCCGGCGCCCCGGAGGCGTGGCCTCCGGGGCGCCGCGACGCCATGTGCGAGCGGCTGGAGGGAGCCGCTAGAAGTTGAACTGGTCGACGTTCGTTGAGTCGAACCGGAACGCCGGACCGAGGATGACGACGCCGTCCTTGCCGATCGTGTAGGGCTTGCCAGCGTTCAGGCTCGGAATGGTGAAGGTCTCACCCTCCTTTCCCGTGATCTCGCCCTTGATGAGCTTGTCGGCCACGACATACGACAGGTAGCCGAGATCCGGAACGCTCCACAGGCCGAAGACCGGCGAGGTTCCGTCCTTGACGAACGGCTTCATGTCATTCGGGAATCCAAGGCCGGTGACCTTCACGCTGGCGGACTTTCCGGCCTTCTGGACGACCTGCGCGGCCGCGAGGATTCCGACCGTCGTCGGCGCGACGATGACTTTCAGGTTCGGGTACTTGGTCAGCAGCGCCTGGGCCTGTTGCGTGCTCTTCGTGGCGTCGTCATCGCCGTAGACGGTGTCGACGAGCTTGAGGCCCTTGTACTTGTCGCCGGCGAGCGTCGTCTTCATCAGGTCGATCCAGGCGTTCTGGTTCGTCGCGGTCGCTGCCGCGGACAGGATCGCGATGTCGCCGGTGCAGCTCGGCGCGAGCTCGCACGCCCAGTCGGCCAGGTTCACGCCGACGCCGCTGAAGTCGACCTGGTTGACGAAGACGTTGTAGGCGCCGACCGCGGGGCTCGAGTCGAATCCGACGACCTTGATGCCCGCGTCCATCGCGGCCTTGAGGGCGGGTGCGACTTCGTCCTTGCCGTCGGCCGAGATGATGATCGCACTGACCTTCTGGGTCGTGAGATCGGTGATGAACGGGATCTGCAGGTCGGGCTTGGCCTCGTTCGGGCCGACCTGCACGACCGTGCCGCCCAGCTCGGACGCGGCCTTGTCGACGCCCGTTTTCGCGGCCGCGAAGTACTGGTTGACGATGTCCTTCGGCAGGTAGCCGACTTTCACCGGGCCGCCCGCCGCGGCCGAGCCGCCAGCGGCCGCGGAACTACCGGCGCTGGACGGAGACGCACCGCCGCCCGTCGTCCCCGACGGAGACGGCGAGGCGCCGCCACCGCATGCCGCGACGACGATCATCGTCGCGCTCGCCAGGGCGACGAGTCGCCCTCGAATCCGCACGTTCAAATCCAGTTCCTCCTCATGGGGTTCGACCTTCCTCACCATCGCGAACCGAGCCGGCCGGGGGAGGCCGCCCTCCACGGACTCGATCGATGGCCGACTTGGCCTGGTGAGCGGAGTTGGGGAGGACGACCGAGAGGATCAGGAGCAGCCCGAGGGCGACGCTCTGGACCTCGACCGTCACGCTCGCGAGTCGGAGCGCGTTCTGCATCACCGCGACGACGATCACGGCGAGGGCGACGCCGGGGATCGACCCACGGCCGCCGAAGATGTTCACGCCGCCGAGCAGGACGACTGTCACGACGGTGAGCGTCATGCCGGTCGCGGCGTCTGCCCGCGCGCTCGACAGCCGTGAGGTGAGGATGATCCCGGCCAGCGCGGCGACCAACCCGGACAGGACGAACAGCCCGACCTTGATCCGGGTGACGCGGACGCCCGAGAAGCGCGCCGCTTCGGCGTTCCGGCCGATCGCGTAGATCTGGCGGCCGATCCACGTCCGATGCAGGACGACACCGAGCAGCGCAGCGACGATGACGAAGACGACGAACGGCCAGGGGATCAGCGTGCCGGGCACGTGCCCGAAGCCGAGCTGGGTGAATGCACTCGGGAAGTCGCTGACGCCCCGCGGACCCAGCACGATGAGGGCAAGGCCGCGGAACAGCGCGAGCGTGCCGAGCGTGATCACGAGCGATGGCAGCCCGAACCGGGCGATGAGCAACCCGTTGAGCAGGCCGCCGGTGGCGCCTGCGAGCAGGACGAGCGGGATCGCCACGGTCAGCGGCACGCCGGCAGCCCAGAGGAAGCCGAGGATCGAGCTGGCGAGTCCCGCCATCGACTCCACCGAAAGATCGATCTCGCCGGCGACGATGACGAGGGTCATCGGGATGGCCATGATCGCGACCTCCATCAGGGCGGCGATCAGGTTCGCGAAGTTCCCGGCGCTCAGGAAAAACGGCGAGAGCTGGCTTCCCGCTGCGACGAGCACCACGAGGATGAGGACGAGAAGGGCCTCCCAGCGGCGGACGCCCTGCCAGCCGGGCGCAAGGCCCCGTACCGTCGCGGCCGTGGTCATCGGCCGGCCCGCCGGGACGACGCACGCTGGACCCTACGGAGGATCACCGTGTCGGCGGAGACGGCGGCCAGGATCACGAGCCCGTAGATCGCCTGCAGCCAGAACTGCGACAGCCCGACGAGGATCAACGCGTTCGCGATGAACCCGAGGAACAGGGCGCCGATCGCGGCGCCGGCGACCGTCCCCGAGCCGCCGAAGATGTTGACCCCGCCAACGACCGCGGCCGCGACGATCGCCAGCGTCGCGCCACTCGCGGCCGTTCCGTTGATCGTCCCGAACTCCATCACCCACATCACGCCGGCCGCGCCCGCGAGGAGGCCGCACAGGCTGAATGCCACGAACACCACCCGTCGCGACGGGATGCCGAGGATCGCCGCCGCCTCCGGGTTGCTGCCGACGGCATGGATGTGGCGGCCGAACCGCGTCGACCGCAAGCCGAATCCGCCGATCGCCACGAGGACGACCACGACAACGACGAAGATCGGAATGCCGAGGATGTCGTCGCTCGCCGGATCCGTGAAGCCGGCGGGCAACGCCGCGACCGGGACCTGGTGGCTTCCGGCGATGAAGTAGTCGATGCCGCGGAAGATGCTCAACGTCCCGAGCGTCGCGACGATCGCCGGGACCCGCAGGAACGCGATGACGACGCCGTTGATCATCCCGAGGGCCAGCCCGACAACCAGTCCGAGGAGAATCGCTGCCGGCCCGCTCAACGCGTGACTCTCGAGCGAGCTGGCGACGAGGTACGCGACGAGTCCGATCGTTGCCTCGACCGAGAGGTCGACGTTCCGGGTGATGATCACCAGCGCCTCGCCGATCGCCGCGACGGCCGTCACCGCGGCGAGGACGGCGATCTGGCTGAGGTTGTCGCCGGTCAGGAACTGTGGCGCCGAGATCGCGACGAACGCGCCGAGCACGACCATGATCCCGACGAGGGAGAGTTCGCGCTGACGGGCGACCGCCCCGAGGATTCGTCGACCGAACGGCGCCCGAGCGCGGATCGCGACCGCCGCCTCAGCCACGGGCTGGAACCCGGGCAGGAGCGTTGCCCGGCTCCGCGATCACCGTCGACCGGTCGCCCCGACTCCCGGTCGCGGCGAACATCACTTCCTCTTCGGTGGCGTCCGGCCGCGCGATCTCCGCGCTGACGCGACCCTCGTGCAGGACGACGATCCGGTCCGACATCGCCAGGATCTCGGGAAGATCACTCGAGATCAGGATCACGCCCAGACCGGACGCGGCGAGGTCCGAGATGATCCGGTGGACCTCGACCTTCGCCCCGATGTCGATGCCGCGAGTCGGCTCGTCGAGGATCAGGA
Source organism: Chloroflexota bacterium (assembly GCA_042408445.1). Lineage (GTDB taxonomy): Bacteria > Chloroflexota > Limnocylindria > Limnocylindrales > CSP1-4 > CF-46. The sequence continues at coordinate 53,288 of JBHORC010000014.1, read as the reverse complement.
CGCGCGGCCTCGAGGCGAGCCACTTGGCAAGAACGACCTTCTGCTGGTTCCCGCCCGAGAGCGCCCCGACGAGCTGATCGACGCCCGTCATCCGGACCTGCAGCTGGCCGGTGTACTCACCGGCGACGCGGCGCTCGGCTGCGGTGCGAAGGAAGAGCCTCGGAAAGAGCCGGGGAAGGATCGGCAGGGTCACGTTCTGCGCGATGGAGAAGTCCAGGATCAGCCCCTGTTGATGGCGATCCTCAGGCAGGTATGCGATCCCACGGGTCATCGCCTCCGAGGGCGAGCGGAAGGAAATGGGCATTCCGGCCAGGACGACCTCACCGCTGTCGGGCCTGTCGATCCCGAACAAGACGCGCGCAATCTCGGTCCGGCCCGCTCCGACGAGCCCCGCGAAGCCGACGATCTCGCCGGCCCGAACCGAGAACGAGACGTCTCGGAATGCACCGGCCCGCGACAGGTGGCGGACGTCGAGGAGGACGTCGCCGGCGGCTGTCTCGATCTTGGGAAAGAGCGAAACGGCTCGCCCGACCATGTGTCTGACGAGGTCCGCTGTTGACAGCGCCCGCGTGTCGGTCGTGATCACGTGCTGCCCGTCGCGGAACACGGTCGCCCGGTCGCACAGCTCGAACACCTCATCGAGGCGATGGCTGACGAACAGGATCGCGACGCCGCGGTCCCGCAGCCGGCGGACGATCGCAAACAGCCGTTCGACCTCGTGCGCAGAGAGCGATGCCGTCGGCTCGTCGAGAATGAGCACCCGGGCCTCAACCGAAAGGGATTTCGCGATCTCGATCAGTTGCTGGTCGGCCATCGAGAGGCCGCGGACGGGGGCCCCGACGTCGAACCGGACGCCGAGCTCATCGAAGAGGCGTTGGGCGGACCGACGCGTCGCGCGCCAGTCGATCGTGCCGAATGGGCCCGACGGGGCATGGCCGAGAAACACGTTCTCGGCGACGGTCAGGTCCGGGAAGAGCCGCGGCTCCTGGTGGACGACGGCGATCCCGAGCGCACGAGCCCGGGCTGGCCCGGTGATCTCGACCTCCTCGCCGTCGAGGCGGACGACCCCCGTATCGGGTTGGTGGATCCCGGCAAGGATCTTGACCAGCGTGCTCTTCCCGGCGCCGTTCTCTCCGACGAGCGCATGGACCTCCCCCGACGCGAGCTGCAGCGAAACATCCCGGAGTGCGTGGGTGGCCCCGAAGGACTTCGAGATCCCGACGAGCTCGGCCCGGACGACGGCAGGCCGCCGGCGTTCCTCGGTTGTCCCGCCGGAGGGAGGCTCGGTGGTCATCGATTCGACCTCGTCGCCTTGCCGCCGAGGCGAGCTTTTGCGGTTCCGGATCTGCCGTTCCCGCGACCGACCAGCCGGACATCGGCGCCTCGCCGGCGAAGCTCCTCGAGCATTCCTGTTGGCGCTCGATCGTCCGCGAGGATCAGCCCGATGGCGTCCGTGGGACAGAACGTCGCAAAGGCTGTCCGCTGCCACTTCGTGTGGTCCACGATCGCGATGACTTCGCGAGCGGCTGCGACCATGGAGCGCTTGATCTGGGCTTCTTCCTCGGTCGCGTCCGCGAGACCGGATTCGACCGTGAAGCCGGCCGCACCAAGAAACGCCTTCTGCACGTTGATCCGGTCGAAGAGGCCGTCGCCGAGCTGCCCGACGACGGACATCGCCTCCCACCGCACCCGTCCGCCGAGCATCAGGACCGTGATCCCGGGGTGACCTGCCAGCTCGAACGCGATCCGGAGTCCGTTCGTGATGATCGTCAGCTGGCTCCACGGGCCATGCGTCTTCAGCTGGCGCGCGACCGACAGGGCAGTCGTGCTCGCATCCATGACGATCGACTCGCCGTCCTCGACGAGCGCAGCGGCCGCGGCCCCGATCCGGGCCTTCTCGTCGGCCTGGAGTCGTTCCCGGACGTCGAACGCGAGCTCGGGCCGGCTCCGGTCGATCCCGATCGCGCCCCCGTGCGCACGAACGAGGCGGTGGGTCGCCTCGAGGGCGAGAAGGTCCTTGCGGATCGTCACCGCGGAGACGCCGAATCGCGCCGCCAGGTCGGCGACGCGCGCCCGACCGTGCTCGTCGACGAATCCGGCGATGCGATCCTGGCGCTCCTGCGCGAAGACGTCCCTCGACGCGCCGTTCGCGGAACCGGGCACAGATGCTCCTTCCGAGCCGGGAAACCGTGGATGCGGGGACGGGGCCACGGACACGAAGGGTTTCGATTCGTTGCCCGGGCACACTAGGCGCACGGCAATCGCAATGTCAAGAAAGCAATTGCAATCAAACGAAACCTGTGCCAGCCTGTGTCGACGCTCGCGATGGGCGTCGATGCCTGGCGGTCGCCTCGGGCCGGCACGATCCGGGTCTCTCCTCCGAGCCGACGCGGTCGACCCGGGGCGATCACCATGCATGGGGGACGACGATCACCGCGCCGAGGCGCGACGGAGGCACAGGTGACCAGCAATCCGGCCGTCATCGCGGCGCTCAAGGCGCAGGAGATCGAGCTGCCGTCATGGGCGTTCGGCAATTCCGGAACGAGGTTCAAGGTCTTCGCGCAGCAGGGGGTCCCCCGGACGCCGCGCGAGAAGATCGCCGACGCCGCTCAGGTCCACCGGTTCACCGGCGTGGCGCCGAGCGTCGCGCTCCACATCCCATGGGACCGCGTCGAGGACTACGCAGACCTTGCTCGATTCGCCGCCGACGAGGGCGTTCGCCTGGGGGCCATCAACTCGAACGTCTTCCAGGACGATGACTACATGCTCGGCAGCGTCTGCAACCCCGACGCGCGGGTCCGGCGGAAGGCGCTCGACCACTTGCTCGCCTGCGTCGACATCATGGACGCGACCGGCTCGCGGGACCTCAAGCTGTGGTTTGCCGACGGCACGAACTACCCGGGGCAGGACGACATCCGGGCACGCCAGGACCGCCTCGCCGAGGCACTGGCCGCGGTCCACGCGCGCCTCGGCGCGGAGCAGCGGATGCTTCTCGAGTACAAGCTGTTCGAGCCGTCCTTCTACACCATGGACGTGCCGGACTGGGGAACCGCGTACGTCCAGTGCCTCGCCGCCGGACCGAAGGCTGCCGTGGTCGTCGACACCGGACACCACGCGCCGGGGACGAACATCGAGTTCATCGTCGCCTCGCTGTTGAGGCTCCGGAGGCTCGGGGGCTTCGATTTCAACTCGCGGTTCTACGCGGACGACGACCTCATGGTCGGCTCGGCTGATCCGTTCCAGCTCTTCCGGATCATGGTCGAGGTCGTCGGCGCCGGCGGTCTCGGTCCGGAGGTCGGGATTGCATTCATGCTCGATCAATGCCACAACATCGAGCCGAAGATCCCCGGTCAGATCCGGTCGGTGATGAACGTCCAGGAGGCAAGCGCGAAGGCGTTGATGGTTGACCGCGATGCGCTTGACGCCGCGCAGGCGTCCGGGGACGTCCTCGGCGCGAACGCCGTCCTGATGGACGCCTACAACACCGACGTGCGGCCGCTCCTTGCCGATGTCCGCGCCGAGATCGGGTTGGACCCCGACCCACTTGCCGCGTATGCGCGATCCGGCTACTTCGAGCGGATCGCTGCCGAACGGGTCGGCGGCCAGGCGGCGGGGTGGGGTGCATGACCGCGCCCGTCACGCCGTCCTCCGCGGAACACGCATCGTCGCGCAACCCTGTCGACGAGCTGCTCGAGCGCTCGCACCGCCTGGGCGCCGATCCGGCGAACACGAACTACGCCGGCGGCAACACCTCCGTGAAGGCTTCGGCGGTGGATCCCGCCACCGGTGAGCCGGTCGAGCTGCTCTGGGTCAAGGGTTCGGGCGGCGATCTGGGCACGTTGACGGAGGCCGGCCTCGCCGTCCTCCGACTCGATCGCCTGCGGGCGCTCGTCGACGTCTATCCGGGGCAGGACCGCGAGGACGAGATGGTCGCCGCCTTCGACTACTGCCTCCACGGCCGTGGCGGCGCGGCGCCGTCGATCGACACCGCGATGCACGGCCTCGTCGATGCCGCCCACGTCGACCATCTCCATCCCGACTCGGGGATCGCCTTCGCGACGGCGGCCGATGGCGAGCGCCTCACCCGAGCGGCGTTCGGCGACCGCGTGGCCTGGGTGCCGTGGCGGCGCCCGGGCTTCCAGCTTGGTCTGGACATCGCCGCGATCCGGCGCGAACGGCCCGATTCGATCGGCGTGATCCTCGGTGGTCACGGGATCACCGCCTGGGGCGACTCCTCGGAGGCGTGCGAGGCCAACTCGCTCGAGATCATCCGGGTAGCGGCCGCGTATCTCGCCGAGCACGGTCGACCCGAGCCGTTCGGTCCCAGGATCGCGGCCAACGAGCCGCTCGCGCCAACCGACCGGCGCGCCCGGGCCGCTGCGCTCCTCCCGCTGGTTCGGGGCCTGGCATCGACCGACCGCCCGATGGTCGGCCACTTCACCGACAGCCAGGTCGTCCTCGACTTCCTCGCGTCCGCCGAGCATCCGCGGCTGGCGGCCCTCGGGACGTCGTGCCCCGATCACTTCCTGCGGACGAAGGTCCGGCCGCTCGTCCTGGACCTGCCGCCGACGGCGCCGCTCGAGGAGACGATCGCCCGGCTGCGCCAGCTCCACGAGTCCTACCGGTCCGAGTACGCCGCCTACTACGCGCGCCATGCGACACCGGACAGCCCCGCGATGCGCGGCGCCGACCCCGCGATCGTCCTCGTCCCGGGGGTCGGGATGTTCTCGTTCGGTGCGACGAAGCAGACCGCCCGGGTGGCCGGCGAGTTCTACATCAACGCGATCAACGTCATTCGAGGCGCCGAGGCTGTCTCGACGTATCAACCGATCGCGGAGGCGGAGAAGTTCGCGATTGAGTACTGGGCGCTCGAGGAGGCGAAGCTCGCCCGGCTCCCGGCGCCTCGGCCGCTCGCTGCCCGGGTGGCGTTCGTCACCGGGGGCGGATCGGGGATCGGCAAGGCCATCGCTCGTCGGCTGGCTGCCGAGGGAGCCTGTGTGGTCGTCGCCGACATCGACGGCGCCAGCGCCGCGGCGGTAGCGCGCGAGCTCGGCAACGACGACGTCGCGATCGGCCTCGCGGCCGACGTGACGGACGAGGGTCAGGTCGCGGCAGCCATCCAGGCGACGATCCTCGCGTTCGGCGGCGTCGACCTGGTCGTGAACAACGCCGGGCTGTCGATCTCGAAGCCGCTCCTCGAGACGACGGCCGCGGATTGGGACCTCCAGCACGACGTGATGGCCCGCGGGTCGTTCCTCGTCTCGCGGGAGTCCGCCCGGGTCCTCATCGAACAGGCGATGGGTGGCGACCTCATCTACATCGTCAGCAAGAACGCCTTCTTTGCGGGCCCGAACAACGTCGCCTACGGTGCGTCCAAGGCGGACCAGGCGCACCAGGTCCGGCTGCTTGCCGCCGAGCTCGGCCAGTACGGGATCCGCGTCAACGGGGTGAATCCCGACGGCGTCGTCCGCGGCTCCGGGATCTTCGCAAAGGGCTGGGGCGCGGACCGGGCCCGGACCTACGGGGTGAGCGAGGACAAGCTCGGTGAGTTCTACGCGCAGCGGACGCTCCTCAAGCGCGAAGTCCTCCCGGAACACGTCGCCGCGGCAGTCTTCGCGCTGACCGGCGGCGACCTGAGCCAGACGACGGGACTCCACATCCCCGTCGATGCGGGCGTCGCGGCGGCGTTCCTGCGGTGACGCTCCTGGCTGCGATGGCGGCGTCGCACGGCGCGGGACGTCCGTGACGGACGCGGCGGGAGACGGCCTGGTCGCGGCGGTCGACCTCGGAGCGTCATCTGGCCGCGTCGTCGTCGGATCGGTGGGACCTGGTCGGCTCGAGCTGCTCGAGGTCCACCGGTTCCCGAACGAGCCGGTCGACCTGCCCGATGGATTGCACTGGGACGCCCTCGGGATCCACCGGGAGGTGCTCGCCGGTCTCGGGGCCGCGGCCCGCGCGACGGCAGACGTCCAGAGCATCGGGATCGATTCGTGGGGCGTCGACATCGGACTGTTCGATGACGAGGGGCAGCTCCTCGGCAACCCGCACGCGTACCGCGACCCGCGAGCCGCCCGCGGCGTCGCCCGGGTCCACGAGCGCATCCCGCCCGAGCAGTTGTACGCGCGGACCGGGATCCAGTTCCTTCCGTTCAACACGATCTACCAGCTCGCGGCGTCTCTCGGCACGCCGGAGCTCGACGGCGCGGCGACGATGCTCCTCATCCCCGATCTCATGGGGTACTGGGTGACCGGCGAGCGCGTCGGCGAGCTCACGAATGCATCGACGACGGGACTGCTGGACGTGGCAACGCGGGACTGGGCCAGGGACCTCGTCGCCGCGGCCGGAATCCCGGGGCGGATCCTGCCGCCGTTGCGATCGAGCGGAGAGCCACTCGGTCCCGTTCGCCCGTCCGTCGCCGACGCGACCGGCCTCGCTGGTTCGACGATGGTCACCCTCGTCGGGTCGCACGACACGGCGTCCGCGATCGCTGCGGTCCCCGCGGCCGACGAGTCGTTCGCCTACATCTCCTGCGGGACGTGGGGGCTGGTCGGCGTCGAGCTCGAGGCGCCCATTCTGACCAACGACAGCCGAGCGGCGAACTTCACCAACGAGGGCGGCGTTGACGGCCGGATCCGGTTCCTCCGCAACGTCACCGGGTTGTGGCTCCTCCAGGAATCGATCCGGGCGTGGCATCGGAGCGGTCCCGAGCCGGACCTCCAGGCGCTGCTGGCCGCCGCTGCAGACCTGCCGCCGGCCGGCCCGATCGTCGACCCCGACGACCCGGCGTTCCTGCCACCCGGCGACATGCCGTCCCGGATTGGCGACGCATGCCGCGTCTCGGGCCAGCGCGTGCCCGACACGCGGCCGGCGCTCGTCCGATGCATCCTCGACAGCCTCGCGGCCGCCTTTGCCCGTGCCGTCCGCGATGCCGTGCGACTGTCGGGCCGCGACGTCCGCGTCGTGCACTTCGTCGGAGGGGGGAGTCGAAACGAGTTGCTCTGCCAGCTGACGGCGGACGCGTCCGAGCTACCAGTGGTCGCTGGGCCCGTCGAGGCGAGCGCCATCGGCAACGTCCTCGTCCAGGCCCGTACACGCGGCCTGCTGGACGGCGACCTCGGCGCCCTTCGGGCGCTCGTGCGGGGGACGCAGGAGTTGCGTCGGTTCGAGCCGCGGCGGCACCTCGCGCCGGTCCGGACGTAGCCATGGTCCACCGCCGAGTTCCGCGCTGGTCCGAGCTCCAACCGTATCTCCGCACGGGCCCGGTCCGGTGGTCCCCGACGGATCGCCGGCTCGCATCGGCGGCAACGATCTGGGACCTGCGCTCGGTGGCGCTGCGTCACGTCCCGCGAGCCGTGTTCGACTACGTCGACGGGGCGGCCGAGACGGAGACGAGCCTGCGTCGCGCCCGAGAGGCGTTCACCCGGATCGAGTTCAGACCAAGCGTCCTCCGGGACGTTTCGTCCGTGGACGCCAAGACGACGATCCTCGGCCACGCCTCGGCCCTGCCCATCGTCTACGCTCCGACCGGATTCACCCGGCTCATGAACCACGAGGGTGAGTCGGCCGTCGCGCGCGCTGCGGGCCGGCTCGGCATCCCGTATGCGCTTTCGACGCTCGGCACGACCTCCCCGGAGGACGTCGCTGCCGCCGCGCCCGACACCAACAAGTGGTTCCAACTCTATCTCTGGAACGACCGAGAGGCCGGGCTGGAGCTCGTCCGGCGGGCTCGGGCGGCCGGGTTCACCGCGCTCATCCTGACGGTCGACACGCCAGTTGCCGGCGCGCGCCTGCGGGACGTCCACAATGGCTTCACGATCCCGCCGACCCTTTCCGTCCGGACGGTGTTCGACATTGCTCGCCATCCGGGCTGGTGGTTCAACCTCCTGACCACCGAGCCGCTCAGGTTTGCGGCCTTCAGCGAGACCCAGGGCACCGTTGCCGACCTGATCAACCGGGTCTTCGACCCGACGATCACCGTCGCGGATCTTGGCTGGATCCGCGACGCCTGGGACGGCCCGATCGTCATCAAGGGGATCCAGACGGTCGACGACGCCCGAGCGGTCATCGACGCCGGAGCCGATGCGATCGTCATCTCCAACCACGGCGGCCGCCAGCTCGATCGGGCGCCCACGCCGCTTGAACAGCTGCCCGTGATCGCGAGCGAGGTCGGCGACCGAATCGAGGTCTATGTCGATGGCGGTGTCCTGAGTGGCGGTGACGTGATCGCGGCCGTCGGGCTTGGCGCACGGGCGGTCCTCGTCGGCCGGGCGTACCTGTACGGCCTGATGGCCGGCGGCGAGCGCGGCGTCGAGCGGGCGGGCGTGCTCCTGCGCCAGGAGGCGATCCGGACCCTTCAGCTGCTCGGCGTTCCCCGCCTCGCCGATCTCGATCCCGGTCGCGTCCGGCTGCTCGAGCGCTGAGGGACGCCCGCCTCGCGCCTGCACGAATTCGCGACGCGCGCTCGTTCCGGCCAGGTCGAGGGCGCGCGCGACAGGGACGGTCCGTCGGCCTTCAGCCGCCTAGCCGATCTTCGTCAGCACGAACGCGGCCAGGAACCCGAGCACGGTGATCAGGCCGGCGAAGTCGTGCGCGACCTCGAACGCCTCCGGGATCATCGTGTCGGCCAGCATGGCGAGGATCGCCCCTGCGGCGAGAGCGGTCGTCGCGGCGACGACCGTGTCCGGGAGCCGGGCGAAGACGGCAAACCCGACGAACGCGGCGAACGCACAGAGCACGAGCGCCGCCGCCCAGAGCCCGAAGACGTACGTCTTCGACCGTCCGGCGCGTCGCATGCCGGCGGACGAGGACATGCCCTCGGGGATGTTCGACAGGAAGATCGCGATCACCGCGACCGTGCTCACGGCGCCGCCGCCGATCATCGTCAGCCCGATCGCAACGGATTCCGGGATGCCGTCCAGCAGCGATCCCACCGCGATCGCGAGGCCCGCATCGCCTGACCCCTGGTCACTGGGCTCGGGCTGCTGGTCGCCAGAGCGCTTGCGGTGCCGCGCGCCCCGGTGGGCCAGCACCCAGTTCGCGCCGGTGAAGATGGCAGCGCCGACGACGAAGCCGGCAGCGGTGCCGCCGAACCCGCCGCGCCGGTAGGCCTCCTCCATGAGGTCGAACGAGAGCGCCGAGATCAGGACGCCGGAGCCGAAGGCCATGACGGCCGCGATCAGCCGTCGCGGCACGTCCGCGAAGTAGCCGATCGCCGCGCCTGCCAGCAGCGCCGAAGCGCTGACGCCTCCCCACAAGGCCGCGAGCAGCGCCTGGTCAAGTGGCACGCAGCACCTCGGTCGGCTCCTGAGGCGGCTCAGCCGGCCCGACCGGGGACGGCCAGGAGCGCGGCGAGCGGACCACGCGCTGCTGCCGTCGCGAAGATCGTCAGGCGATCGCCGGCCTCCAGGACGACGTCGCCGCGCGGCACGATGACCCGGTCGCCTCGGGTGATCGACACGAGCACCGCGTCCCGTGGCCAGCCCGTCCCCGAGACCGGTTGAGCGACCAGCGGCGATCCGCGCATCACCTCCGCCTCGATGAGCGCGCCCGACTGGCCGACGGATCGGACCTGTCGGACGTTCGCCGCAAGCGCGGTGCGATACGCGCCCAGGATGTCACCGACCGAGACCACGCCGATCAGCTCGTCGTTCGCGGTGACCGGCGCCCACGGACTGTGGCCCTCGGCGAGCACCGCAAGCGCGTCGTCCAGCCCGTCGTCAGCGGTCACGACCGGCCCGTTCAGCGACAGCTCGGCGAGCGCCGTGGAGTCCTCGACCCCGGCCAGGTCCTCCAGCGAGATGCTTCCCTTGAGCGTCTGCCCGCGATCGACGACCGGCGCTCCCGGAAGACCACCCTGTTCCAGCTTCCGGCGCGCGGCGCCCGCCGTCTCGTGCGCCTTCAGCACGAGCCTGGGGGCGCGCGCGGCGTGTGACGCCGCCACCGACGCCATGAGCGGCAGCGCGAACCGGAACTGGTGGGCGGGCGATTCGGCCCGGCTCCGCAGCTGCGAGCGATAGATCGTCCGCTCGCCGACCACGAGGCTCGCAAGACCGATCGCGAGCATCGCCGGCGCGAGCATTGCCAGGCTGTCGGTCATCTCCGCGACCATCAGCATGACCGCGAGCGGCGCATGGGCGATGCTCCCGAACAGGGCCACCATCGCGACGATGACGAAACCGGAGGGATCGGCCGGGACGGCGGGGGCGATCGGCTCGAGCAGCCGCCAGACCGACGCGCCGAGCATCCCGCCGATCACCATTCCCGGGCCGAAGATGCCGCCCGAGCCGCCCGACCCGATCGACAGCGACGTCGCGAGGATCTTCGCGAACGGCAGCACGAGGACGATCCAGAGCGGCAATGCGAGCAGGGTCGACCGGTCGAGCCCCGCCTGCACCCACCCATAGCCCGTGCCGAGCGCGCCCGGGATCGCCAGGCCGAGACATCCGACCGCAAAGCCGGCGATCGCCGGCCGAACGGCGCGTGGGAGCGGCCACTTCGCGATCCATCTGGTGGCGCCGTAGAAGCCGTGGATGTAGAGGCGGCCGACGAGGCCGGCCGCGACTCCGATGAGCGCGTAGTACACGAGCTGGCGCGCGTCGGTGAAGCCCGCTCCGGCGACCCGCCCGAAGATCGGCGCGTACCCGATGAGTGCCCCGAAGATCGAGAACGCCACGATCGAGGCGACGAAGCTCGGGACGAGGGCCTCCGACTCGACGTCGTCCCGATACGGGATCTCAGCGGCGAGGACCGCGCCGCCGAGCGGTGCCCGGAAGATCGCCCCGATGCCCGCGCCCATCCCGCAGGCGACCGCGATCCGCGCGTCGCGCGCGTCGAGGTCGAGCACCCGCGCCAGCCACGACCCGAACCCGGCGCCGATCTGCGCGGTCGGCCCCTCACGTCCTCCGGACCCGCCGGATCCGATCGTGATCGCGGACGCCACCAGCTTGATGATCGGGATCCGGGCCCGGATCCGTCGTGCTCCGTGGTGGAAGGCCGCGATCGCCGCGTCCGTGCCGTGGCCCTCGGCCTCCGGGGCGAGCCGAAACACGATGATCCCGGAGATCAGGCCGCCGAGGGCGACGACGAGCGGGATCGCCAGGGGGCGCGCCGCGTCGGCGATCCCGTGCGCGCCCTCGCCGGCGGGCGACGCCGGCGTGAACCCCGCGAGAACGCCGAGGAACGCTCGCGAGGCAACGTCGAGCGCGATGAAGAAGACCGCGGCGCCGAGCCCGCTGATGACGCCGATGAGGCCGCCGAGGAGCACCCACTTCCGGAGGTACTCGGCCGATCGCAGTCGCGACCGAAGCGACGGGAGGATCCTCACGTCATCAACTCGAGAACGGCTGCGAGCCGGTGCAGGGCCGTCGTCGTGTCGTCGGCGAGCCGAGCATCGCTGATCGCGGAGCGGAGCTCCGCGCGGCGGCGCTCGATGACCCGGTTCCGGAGGTCTGCCCCGGCCTCGGTCAGCGACACGTGGACGAGACGCCCGTCGTCATCGCCCCGCCGTCGCTCGACGAGCCCGCGCGCGCGAAGCCGACCGATGAGCCGGCTGATCCCCGCGATCTTCGCGCCGAGCGCCTCCGCAACGGACCCGACCGTCCTGCCGCCTGGCTGGTCGACGAGGACGAGGACCCGCCACTGCACGAAGGTGAGCTCCGGCGCGACGTCCGCAAGGGCGCGCGCCGTGACGGCGACCGACGCGACAACGATGCGCTCGAGGTCGAGCAGGAGGTCGTTCTCAATGGCAGAATGCGGCATGCCGAGTAGTTTACATAGGTAAAGAGAAACGAACGGTCGCCCACATCCTCGGGAGCGTTGGCTCGGGAAGCACCGGCGTGCCGCCGGACGTGGCCGTATCGAACCTGTCCGCACATGGAACCTGCTCGAGTCCCGGGTCGGCGCCGCGCCGGGTGTGTAGCCTCTCCATTCGGTTGGCTGGTGGCCGCCGCCGAGCGGCGGCGTTCGGCCGGGACGTCGGAGGCATCGCACGAATGTCAGGGCCGAGGGATTCGCCGGTCGCGACGGGAGCGGGGGAAGACGTCTCCGTGCTCGACGCGCTCGACCAGCTGGCATTCGGTCTCGTGGCGATGACGTCACGGGCGATCGCGGAGGCCACCGGCGGCGAGCTGACGTTCCAGCAATGGCGGATCCTCGTCGTCCTCGGCACCGCGCCTGCCGGTCTGCGCGTCTCGAACCTCGGCGCCCGAATCGCGGCCTCCGGCCCGTCGACGAGCCGCCTCTCCCAACGGCTCGCACGGCGGGGCCTCGTCGAGATGTCGCCGGACCAGCGGGACCGGCGGGCCGTCGTCGTCCGCCTCACCCACGAGGGCCAGACCCTCAGAACCACGATCGTCGATCGTCGGCGCGAGCTCATCCGCGAGGCGGTCGGCGATCCGGCCGCCGGCGCCGCGCCAGGCTGGTTCCTCCGCCTCGTCGCCGACGTGACCGCCACGGCCTGAGCCGGAGGTTCGCCAGGGCTACGGCGTCTTCGTCGGCTTCGGGGTCCTAGTGGGCTTCGGAGTCTTGGTGGGCTTCGGGGTCTTCGTCGGCTTCGGCTTCGCCGTCGGCGTGACCTGATGGCCCGGGCCGAAGGTGAGGCCGTTTCCGGCGCTGTCGATCACTCCGCTGACGGCGCCGCCGAGCACGGACGCAGCCCCGATCGCGAGCACAGCCACGATGGCCAGGATGAGCGCGTACTCGACCAGCGCCTGGCCGGCAGGGCGCTGGCGGCGCCGTCGCCCGACGCCGGGCGATGGGGAATATCCGTGTCGCATGACACGTAATATCGGCCGTGAGGGGCCGTCCAGCGCACCCCCGAATGGTCCCGACGACCGTGGCCCTTCGGTACGGGAGCGCCGCGACGGCCTGCACGGACCCCGTCGACGCGACCCGCCGCGCCTGCAACGCCTTCGATAGCGCGCCGAGCCCTGCCGCCGAGCCCTGACGCGGCGGTCGCGGAATGATGTCGTCGCGCCCGCTCTGCGCATCGCGGGCGGCGGAGGCTGCATGACGACGAACGCACCCGCGGACCTGCGCACGATCACGACCCGCATCCCGGGTCGCCTCGACCGACTCCCGTGGTCGGGGTTCCACTGGCGGATCATCGCCGGGCTCGGCACGGTCTGGATCCTCGACGGGCTCGAGGTCACGATCGTCGGGGCGATCGGGTCGCGTCTGACCGAGCAGGGCTCCGGTGTCGGGATGACCGCGGCGGACGTCGGAACCGCAGGCGCCGTCTACGTCGCCGGCGCGTGCCTCGGTGCCTTGCTGTTCGGCCAGCTGACCGACCGGTTCGGCCGGAAGCGGCTGATGATGCTCACGCTGGCCGTCTACATCCTCGCCACGGTCGCGACGGCGTTCGCGTTCTCGCCGCTGTACTTCTTCATCTGCCGGTTCTTCACCGGCGCCGGGATCGGCGGCGAGTATTCGGCGATCAACTCCGCGATCGACGAGCTCATCCCCGCCCGCCACCGCGGTCAGGTCGACATCACGATCAACGGCAGCTTCTGGATTGGATCCGGGCTCGGCGGGCTCGTCGGCCTTCTGCTGCTCGACCAGAGCCTGTTCGCGACCGATGTCGGTTGGCGCATCGCCTTCGGCGCCGGCGCGATCCTCGGTCTGACGATCCTGCTCGTCAGACGGACGGTGCCCGAAAGTCCGCGGTGGCTCCTCATCCACGGTCGCGACAAGGAAGCCGAGGAGATCGTCACCTCGATCGAGGAGGAGACGAAAGCCGGAGCGGACGGCGACCTGCCGCCGGCCGAGGGTGAGCTCACGATCCACCAGCGCCACTCGGTGCCGTTCCGGGAGATCGCCAGCGTTGCGTTCCAGACGTACCCGCGCCGCGCCGTCCTCGGCCTCGCCCTCTTCATCGGCCAGGCGTTCCTCTACAACGCCGTGACGTTCAACCTCGGGACGATGCTCAGCTCGTTCTTCAAGGTCCCGTCCGGCACCGTGCCCCTGTTCCTCGTCATCTTTGCGGCCGGCAACTTCCTGGGCCCGCTGTTCCTGAGCCGGCTCTTCGACACGGTCGGTCGGAAGCCGATGATCGCGGGGACGTACCTGATCTCGGCCGTCCTCACTCTCGTGCTCGCGTTCCTGATGATCAACGGCGGCCTGACGGAGTGGACGTTCATCGGCCTGGTCGCGATCACGTTCTTCTTCGCCTCGGCCGGGGCCAGCTCCGCGTACCTGACGGTCAGCGAGATCTTCCCGATGGAGACCCGAGCCCTGGCGATCGCCTTCTTCTACGCGGTCGGGACGGGACTCGGCGGAATCATCGGACCGGAGCTGTTCGGGCAGCTCATGTCCGGTGGCCAGTCGGCGGTCGCAACCGGGTTTGTCGTCGGCGCGATCGCGATGGGCGTGGGTGGCCTCGCCGAGCTCGCGTTCGGCGTACGGGCGGAGCGCCAGTCGCTCGAGTCGATCGCGACCCCGTTGTCGAGCGCGGAGTCAGAGTCCGGTGCGGAGGCGGACGCGGACGACGACGAGGCCGGGACGGCGTCGGCGGCGGGGAGCTGACCGGCGGCTCGGGCAGGCGGCTCGGGCGCAGGCGGCACCGTGGAGCGCGCCGCCGGCTCGAACGTCAGGTGAGCGGCGGCGTCGGGTAGGCTGACCGCGAGTCGCGCGTCGCGCTGCGGCGTCCGCCGCGATGCCGCGGACCGCGTCGACATCACCCGGGAGTCCGCCATGCCGAACCTCGTGGAACTCGCCGAGATCAGCCCGATCCAGGTCTGGGAGGGCGTCGTCGCCCGGCGCGTCGACGGCGAGCAGCTCACCCTCGCCGTCGTGGAGCTGGCACCGAACGCGCTCGTTCCAGAGCATCGTCACGCGAACGAGCAGTGCGGCCTCGTCATCGAGGGCGAGATGCACTTCCGGATCGCAGACGAAGTCCGCGTCCTCGGCCCGGGCGGAACCTGGCGAATCGTCGGGAACACGCCCCACGAGGTGAGGGCCGGTCCCGAGGGCGCCGTCGTCGTCGACGTGTTCGCGCCGGTGCGGACGGACTGGGCCGACAAGCCAGCGGCCGGGACGCCCGACGAGCCCGCCGTGCTCCTCTGGCCGCGCGCACGCTGAGTCCCACGATCGCCCCGGTGCACCGCGGCGGCGGACCAGGCCGGAACTGCCGGCGGACGGTGATCGTCGGCGCGGCATGAACATCAACCGCTCGATCCCGCGCCTGCTCTTCGGACTCCTTGCCTCCGCCGCGATCGCTGCGGGCTGCGCGTCCGGAGCGGCCCCGGCTCCGACGGCCGCGTCCTCCGGGGGCCCCGCGGCGAGCGGGGTCTCCATGGATTCCGCCGTCGCGGCCGTCGCCGCCGTTCTCGCGGCCAACCCTCGACTTGGCAATCTCCACCCGTTCGACGCCAACGCCATCGGCCAGTGCTGCGGTTACCGCGTCACGTCGACCGCCGACGGCTGGATCGTGACCGTGGAGGTGGGCTGGGGCGATTGCCCAGCGGGCTGCATCGACCGCCACACCTGGGTCTACTCGGTCGACCATTCGGGTGCGGTCGTCCTCCAGCGGGAGTCCGGCCCACAGGTTCCGGCGGGTCTGCCGGGGTCCGGCGCGGGCGGGACGACCGCCGGCTCCTCCGCCCCCGAGAGGAGTGGAGACACCGGCGGACCGACCACGACGCAGGGGATCGTCGGACGCGTGACGGCCGGCCCGACGTGTCCCGTCGTGCGGCCGAGCGACCCGGCGTGTGATGACCGCCCGGTTGCGGGCGCGACGATCCACGTGAAGTCAGGCGACGGCGGAGAGGTGGCGACGCTCACCGCCGACGGCGATGGCCGGTTCGCCGTTGACCTCGAGCCGGGCGCCTACGTGCTGGCGGCGGATCCGGTGCCAGGCATGATGAATGGACCGGAGCCGCTGGCGGTCACCGTTCCTGTCGGGACGGCGACCGTTCAGCTGGCCTACGACACCGGCATCCGCTGATCGGGCCGCCAGCGGGCGGTACGAATGGGCGATGGCGATTCGCCCGCCCGGCGGCGACAGTCGACACATGAAGAAGCGCGCTCTCGCCACGGTTCTCTGGTTCTACACCGGTTGGTATGCCGGCGCGTTGCTGGCCCAGGTCGTCGGATTGTCCCCGGTGCTCGGCCTGATCATCGGGACCGCCGCCGCGGCGATCGTCGGGGTGGATCCCCGCGGGTTCATCTGGACCCAAACGACGCGTCCCACGTCGAAGCCGGCCCCGCGCGGTCACTCAGCGACTGCGGCCCCGTCCATGTGATCCACCGCTCGAGCTCCGCTCGAGCACAGATCCGAGCGCCGATCGAGCCGGCACCCATATCGGGTGCCGGCTTAGTCGTGTGTCGCTCGGTCACTGGGGCGTTCCACCCCGCCGGCCGAATTCACCGACCCTGGATCGGTGCGCAGGTTCGTCGGCGTCCGCCACCTCGCGCGCTTCAAGCAACTCGCCTCATCACCTCTGGGACCTTCGTACTGATGCAGACCCCGGCCGACCGCTCCGGAGGGCACTCCGGGCCTGTTGCAGGTCGGCAACCTTGCAAGGTTCGCTGCAATGGTCGACCAGTACGTTTGGCTGGATGTCATCTCGGGCGCCGATCGGCGCTCGACCGGTATCTCGGGGGACGAGGGGCTCACGGATGCTGTTCCAGCTTCGGCGCCCGACCAACGGCGCCAGGAACAAGCACAGGCGCGCCGCGAGTCGCGGCCAGACACTTGCCGAGTTCGCGCTCGTCTTCCCGCTGTTCGTCCTCCTGCTGACCGCCATCATCGAGTTCGCGCTGATCTTCAACGCGGTCCTCGCGATCAACTTCGCGAGCCGCGACGGGTCCCTCGTCGCCGCCGAGGCCGGCGACGAGGGTGCAGCGGACTGCGAGATCCTCGCCGCGATCCAGCGGAGCATGCAGGCGCCGGCCAACGTCGCCCTGATCTCGCAGGTCAGGATCTATCGATCCACGACAGCGGGCGCCGCCCTCGAGACGAACGTCTGGGTCTACAACGCGGCGAACCCGAAGACGTGCGTTCGCGCGAACCAGTCGACGATCACGGTCCCGTTCTCCCAGACGGCCTTCGGCTATGAGCCCGGCACGCGCTGCCCCCGGCTCGCCGGCTGCTTCGGCCGCACGACGATCGACCAGATCGGCGTCGAGATCACCTACCAGTACTCGAGCCACACCCCGATCGGTGACTTCTTCACGAAGAACGGCGGCGCGACGCTCGTGAAGGCGAACGTCATGCGGATGGAGCCCGTCCTGTGATCCGGCACTTCGAGCGACGACGCGATCGCCGCCGCGGGCAGGGCATGGTCGAGTTCGCGATCCTGGTTCCGGCCTTCCTGATCGTCCTGTTCGGCATGCTCGAGTTCGGCCTGGTGTTCTCGCATCACCTGACGCTCGAGTACGCAACGCGCGAGGGCGCCCGCGTCGGCTCGGCGCTCGGCAACGGGACGTCCCAGTCGCCCTGCAAGCAGATCGCCGGACAGCCGGAGCCCGTCGACTGGGACGTCATCGCGGCCGTTCAGCGCGTCCTCACCTCGCCCGGCTCGCCGGTCGTTCTCGGCAACGTCAAGACGGTCCGCATCTACCAATCCGATGCGAATGGCAACGAAATGCCGAACCGGGCCAACCTGTGGCTTCCGGGCGGCGACGGAAAGATCGTCGATGGCGTCCCGCTGCAGTTCCATCCGACGACCCAGCAGTGGGATGCCTGCACACGGAAGAAGTCGCCGATCGGCAGCGCCGACTCCATGGGCGTGTCGCTGACCTACGACTACCAGACGGTCACCCCCCTCGGGCTGATCCTCAAGCTCGGCGGCGGGACGATCTCGATCACCGACCGAACCGTCATGGCTCTCAATCCGTTCCAGGATCCGTAGGGGCGCCCCATGTTGCTGCATCGAACCGCTACCGGTCGGCCCGCGAGCGCTCGGCGTTCGGCCACCCTTGCCGCGACGCCGGGTGGCCGCCGTGACGATCGACCGCTCTCGCGCGGCCAGGTCGTCGTGATCTTCGCCGGCGCCGTCGCGGTCATGCTGATGCTCGTCGCCGTCGTCGTCGACGTGAGCTGGCTGTGGTCGAACGCGCTTCGGGTCCAGCGGGCTGCGGATGCGGCCGCGCTGGCCGGCGCCGTGACACTGCCGAACGACCCGAACAAGGGTGTTCAGCTCGCGTTCGCCGAAGCCCAGAAGAACGGGTACATCAACGCGGGCGCCGTGTCCGTTCGGCCCGCCCAGGATGCGACGAACCCGAACCGGATGAACGTCGGGATCACCGCCCCCGTCACCACGTTCTTCATGCGGATCGTCGGCATCCCGACCGTCAACGTGAGCCGGACGGGCATCGCCGAGTACAACCTGCCGCTCAAGATGGGCAGCCCGCAGAACTACTACGGCGTCGGGCGGTTCATGGTGCCGAACATCACGACGGCCACGACGAACCGCAACGGCGACACAGGGTTTCGCGCGACTGACGGCTCGATCTCGAGCAACCAGTCGTCGCAACGCTGGACCAACCCGGATAACGCGACCGACAGCGACAACCAGGGGCGAGACACGACCGAAACCGTGAACGGCGACAGCCAGCGCTGGAACACATTCCAACTCCAGAACAACGCCAGCAACAACGGGGTGCCAACTCCCGGCACGACGACAAACGGCAACGTCACGACGACCGTCGCCGTCACGATCGGCCATGTGTCCGTCCGTCTCCACGGAATCCATCTCACGCCCACCGGCGGCAACACGAACAACGTCGCCATGGCGAACTGCCAGGTGAAGGTCGAAGCCTGGATCGACTCGCAGCAGAAATGGTCGCCGGCGGCGCTCGTCACGATCAACTCCCAGTCGGACATGAACCCGGACCCGGTCGTGCCGACGACGGCAGCTGACATCGCGGCGTGGAACGCGATCAACTGGACCTATGCGGACCTCGACGACAGCAACCTCGAGGTGCGTCTCACCTGGGTGGAGAATCCCGGTTGCGGCAGCGCTCAGGTCGACCGGGGTGTGGCGCTGGATGAGCTCCAGGCATCCGCAACGTGGTCCAGCACGACCACCACGAAGACCAAGCAGCTGCCGGCCGCAGCCAATGTCCTCGCGCCCGACGGCACCGTCCTTGCCCCCCAGAACTTCTGGGGCAGCATGCAGAGCTACGGCGCGCCGTCGGTCCAGGGTGACGCATACATGACCGGCTACCAGACGCGGAAGACGACGCTCAACGCCGAGTACGACCCGGAGCAGTACTACAACTACGCAGTCGAGGTTCCGAGCAACGCATCCGGCGCCGAGGTCTGGATCTTCGATCCCGAGTTCTGCGACACCGGCGTTGCCAGCAACAACGTCGGCGAGGGCGCGGGGGACAACTGGACGATCGGCGGATCGAACGGCGCGTCGGCACCGCGGTACGTCAACGCGTACTACGAGCTCTGGGACATGAAGCAGACGCCGTACGACCGGGTCGACGACGTCCTCGTGAATTCGTCCGGCAATCTGTTCACCGGACAGGCGATGAACCAGAGCGACGAGTTCCTGGACGGTCGGACAGACGCCGCGAACAGCTGCGAGGGCAAGCCGTACCACGCCCAGACGAGCGCGGAGACGCGGGGCAGCTGGTGGCGACTCGCGAACAACCTCGGGCCCGGGATCTACCGGGTGCACACGGCGTCGCGAATCCTGGCCGACGCGCCGGCGAATCAGGCGGACGCCACCGGCGTGAACGACTTCGCGATCTGGACTCGTTCGTCGAGTGGCCCGGCGCCGAGGGTCTACGGACTCGGCTCGATGGAGGCCTACTTCGCCCTTCCGGCGAATCAGGTGTCGATCTTCTACATGACCCAGATCGAGAAGCAGTACGCGGGCAAGTGGATCGACATCGACCTCTGGGACCCGGGCGACACCGGCGACCTCACGGCCGACCTCGAGATCCTGCAGCCGACGAGCGGCGGCTACTCGCAGACGCCGTTCTACACGAACGTCGTGTCCGGAACGACGATCCCGGCCAACTTCACCTGCGGCCCGACGACGAGCTCGTCGCGCACCAGCATCCGGACCAGCAACGGCGATCCGAACCAGTCCGGCATCTACAACGGCCAGTGGCTCCGGCTCTGCCTGCAGATCCCTGCCAACTACAACCAGCCGAAGCCCCCGGGGGAGACCGAGGCGGGTTGGTACAAGATCCGCTACACGATGGGCAACGGCACCTCGCCGTCCACGGACCTCACAACCTGGCGCGTCACCATCCGCGACAACCCCGTCCACCTCGTCACGCCGTAACGACCGGAGATCCGCAGGTGATGAACGATCCGAAGCCAGCGTTCAATCGATCGCTGCTCGCGCTGATCCTCATGACCGTCTTCATCGTGGCGGTGGTGGGGCTGGCGGCCGTGTACTTCTACGTGATCGCCCCGCTCTACTTCACCAGCTGACCCGCGCGTCACTCGCGCGACCAGACGGCGCCCCGGGAACGGGGCGCCGTTTCTGTGCACGCGCCCGCCTGACCCGAAGGGGCCCCCGGCCGATGGGCCGTTCGGGCTATGCACCCTCGCACCGCTTCAAGGTGGCGTGTGAGGTCCGGCGCGGAGGATCGGACGAAATCGATCGCTCCGGAGCCTGCCGTGTCCGTCCTCGCCACCCGACCCGCACCTCGTCGACCGCGTCAGCGGCCTGCGAACGGCGCCACCGCGTGGCGCGCCATGGGAAGGCTGACGACGCGGAACGGGACCTTTGGGGCAACGAACGATCGGGGTCTCGGTGCGACGGTGCAACACGCCTGCGTTCTCCGCGGGACCACCGATCGCCTGTCATCCCGCAACGCCTCCCCGATGGAGTGGCCGCTCCGATGATCCAGACCGACATCCTCTCCGAGCCCGCGACCCGCCCCAGCCGGCGATCGTTCTGGCTGTTCGGCTCCGGCCGTCGTCGTCGCGCCCGCGGCCAGACGCTCGTCGAGTTCTCGCTCGTGATCCCGATCTCGGTCGTCCTGATCATGGGGATCATCGAGTTCTCGCTCGTCCTGAACGCCCTGCTCGCCGTCAACTTCGCGAGCCGTGAGGCGGCCCTGATCGGCGCCGAGGCAGGGAGTGCGTCGGGCGCGGACTGCGTGATCCTCCGGAAGATCGAGGACAGCATCGGCGCCCCGGCGGACAGTCGCCTGATCACCGGCGTCCGGATCTACAAGGCGACGACCGCCGGCGTCGACACCGGAACCGGCAACAACTACGACCGGGCCGGCACGACGTCGTGCCCGCTCCCGGGCAACCCGACCGCCACGGTGTCCTTCCGCCAGACGACGAGTGGGTATCCGGACACGGCCCGGTGCAACTACCTCGCCGGTTGCCAGGGCCCGGTGCGACCACTGGACCACATCGGCGTCCAGATCACCTACGCCTACTCCTGGCACACGCCGCTGTCCTACCTGATCAGCCTGGCCGGGACCGGCTACACGATCGTCAAGGCCAACGCCATGCGGATGGAGCCGATCCTGTGACTCGCCTGCACTCCCCGTTCACGCGCCGCGCCTCGCGGGCCCAGAGCCTCGTGGAGTTCGCGGTCGCGCTGCCGATCTTCATGGTGCTGCTGCTCGGGATGCTCGAGTTCGGCTTCGTGTTCACCCATCACCTGGGCCTCGAGTACGCCACGCGCGAGGGTGCCCGCATGGGCGCCGCCCTCGCAAACGGAACGAGCCAGGTCGCCTGCTCCGACGTCGACAACAACATCATCGCCTCGCTCCAGCGGGTCGTGACGTCGCCCGGATCCCAGGTGAACGCCGCGCGGATCAACTCGATCCAGATCTACGACGCGGACTCCGCCGGGCTGCCGATCGGCAGCGCGGTGAACACCTGGATCCCCGGCAGCGATGGCACCGTCGTGGACGGTTCCACGCTCCTGTGGAAGGTCTCCAGCGTCGGCTGGAACGCCTGCACGTCCGGCAACCGCAAGAACGGCTCCGGCTACGTCGGTGGCGCGACCCCGAACACCGACTCCATCGGGGTGAGCGTGAACTACACCTACGTGTTCGTGACGCCCCTTGGCGGGCTGCTCCACATGTTCGGCTCCGGCCAGCTCACGTTGAGTGACCGGACCACGATGGCCCTCAACCCGAGCGCCGGCTGATGAACGACCGGATTGCGGAGACGCACGCCATGACCCCTGACTTTCAGCCCGCACCCGCCCGGCGCTCGTCTGCGTCCGCGACATCGCGTCGCAACGGGCGGCAGCATTCCCGGGGCCAGATCGTGATCATCCTCGCGATGGCGATCTTCGTCCTGACCGGGATGGTCGCCCTCGTCGTCGACGTCTCCTGGTACTGGATCAACTCGCTCCGCGTCCAGCGGACGGCCGACGCCGCGGCGCTCGCGGGCGTCGTCTACCTGCCCGGCAATCCCACGGACGCGTACGCCGTCGCGAAGCTCGAAGCGTCGAAGAACGGCTACACGGACGCCGTCGCGGCGGTCGCGATCACCCCCGTCCAGGATCCGCCCGGGAATGGTCGGCGCCTGAACGTCACCGTCTCGGCGCCGCTCAACACGTTCTTCATGCGGATCTTCGGCATCAACCAGATCCCGATCGTCCGGACGGGCAAGGCCGAGTTCGTGCTGCCCGTGCCGATGGGCAGTCCCGAGAACTACTACGGCGTCTTCGGACTGACCCGCGGTCTCACCACCACGGGAACGGTCACGACGACCAACCACGCGTCCTCGTCCGGCAACTCGGGGTTCCTCAAGCCGACGACCGTGCCCGGCGCGGCCGGCTGGACGGCGACCGCCGGCAACCTGATCCCGGCGATCACCAGCAACGACACGACCTACGCCCAGACGGCGACGAACGGCAACCTGCAGCAGTTCGGCAACCTCAACCTGCTCGGCGGCCTCGCGTTCAACCAGAGCGTGACGGCCGTGAACGGGCTGGAGGTCCGGCTCACGGACGCATTCGTGACCGCCGCATGCGCCAACTCGAAGATCCAGGTTGCCGTGTCGTGGAACGCGGGCACGACCTGGTCCACGGCGGTGACCGCGACACCGGCCCTCGGAACGAACACGACGACCGGCGACTACACGCTGGGTGCCAACAACTCCCTCGCCGCGTGGACGAACGCCGGCCATCCGACCTGGACGCAATCCGACCTGTCGGATGCGAACTTCCGCGTCCGCATCCAGGCCGTGAAGGGTTGTGCGACCGCCGGCACGAACCTCCGCCTCGACATGATCGAGGTGCAGGCGACCTACACGATCGACACGGTGACCTCGTCCACGTCCACCGTCACGACCCCGATCGCCGACCAGAATCTCCAGGGTCCCGGAACGGCGTGCACCGGCGTGACCGCGTGCTACAAGGCGGACGGCGCCGTCCTGAACCCGCGCGGGTTCTGGGCGACGATGAACACCGAGGGCGCGGCGAACGTGAACGGTGACGCCTTCCAGCCGTACTACGACACGGTCGGCGGCGCGACCAACCCCGCCTATGACGCGGACACCTACTACAACTACGCCGTCGAGATGCCCGCGGGCACGACGAACGGATCCGTCTACGTCTACGACCCGGTCTTCTGCGCAACGGCGATCAACAAGGGCACCGCCGACCGCTGGTTCAGCGGATCCGGCGACCAGGTCAGCTCCTTCTTCGAGCTCTACGACTCGAAGAACACGCTGTACGACATGACCGACGACGGCGCGCCGATCGCCCAGAGCGGCGGCCTGTTCCGGAACGTCAGCGCGTCGGACGACACGATGGGCGGCCCCGCGACGAGCGGGACGATCAGCCAGTGCCGAACGTCGACGGACGGCCCGTATGGCGACGGTCGCGACTATCACGACAACTGGTACCTGCTCGCGTCCGGCCTCACGGGCGGCGCGAACGGCACGATCTATCGGCTCCACACGACGTCGACGGACCCCGCCAACGTCGCCGCCCAGCGCGGCACGGACGGCGAGAACAGCTACGCGCTGTACGCCTCCGCGACCGGCGGCACCCCGAAGATCTACGGTCTCGGTGCGATGCAGATGTTCACGCCGCTGTCGGCGTCCGGATCTGCGGTCCAGTCCGAGTTCTACCTGGCCCAGATCGATGCGGTTCACGCCGGCAAGACGGTCGAGATCCAGCTCTGGGACCCGGGCGACACGAACCCGCTCTCGGCGTCGGTCGAGATCCTCGTCCCGAACGGCGGCGGCTGGTCGCCCACGACCTTCGACTGGACGGCCGCCAAGGGGACGACGAACACGAACGCTGCGAACTGTGATGCCATGGCGGGCGGCACAGGCGTCTCGAGCGTCCAGACCAACGTCGGCGCCACGAACGGCACCTTCAACGGCTGTTGGCTGACGCTGGAAATCCCGATCCCGGCTGGCTACACCGCCGCGCAGAGCGGCTGGTGGAAGATCCGATACACGATGAACGGCACCGGAACCTCGAACGACGTCACGACCTGGACGGTCCGGATCAAGGGCAACCCCGTCCACCTGATCGTGCCGTGACGCGGCCGCGCTTCGGGGCGACGGCCCTCGTGGTCATCGCCGTGGTCGTCGTCGCCTTCGCCGGGCTCGTCGCCGCGGTGCTGATCATGCAGCCGGTCCATTCGCTTCACTGACGCGCGTCGCGCCGCCGGCCGAGCCGTGGCTCGGCCGGATAGCGCGTTCGTATACTCGATCGGATGCTGAACGTGGGACCAGGCGACCGAGCTGCCTCGCCGCGGATCCTGATCGTCGACGACGACCCGAACCTGCTCCTGCTCCTCGCCGAGCAGCTGCGCTCGGATGGTTTCGAGATCCAGACGGCCCGGGACGGGGCGGAGGCGCTCCGGCGGCTGCGGAGCGGCTGGCCGGACCTCCTCGTGATCGACATGATGATGCCGCGGATGGACGGCCTGTCCCTCGCCCGCGAGATCAAGGCGCTCGCCGACCTGCCGATCATCGTCCTGTCCGCGGTCGATGCCGGCGACTCCAAGGCGGATCTCCTGGAGGAGGTCGCCGAGGACTACGTCACGAAGCCGTACCACTACCCCGAGCTGCGGGCGCGGATCAGCCGGATCCTTCGCCGGCTCGGCGACAAGGTGCCCCGCCAGAGCCTCGTCCTCGGGCCGGATCTGACGCTCGACCTGCATCGCCGGGAGGCGACGGTCGCGGGCCAGGCCGTGCCGCTTGCGCCGACGGAATCCCGGCTCCTCTACGCCCTCGCCGCGAACCTCGGCCAGACGGTCACAACCGAGACGCTGCTCGCTCGCGGCTGGGCGGACACCGAGGACGCGGACCCGTCGTACGTCTGGGTGACGATGCGTCGGCTGCGCCAGAAGGTCGAGGTCGACCCGAACCGCCCGGTCCACCTCCAGACGGTCCGCGGGATCGGCTACCGGCTCGTGGCCGCGGCGGACGCGCCGGCCGACGGTGCGGCTGACGGCGCCGACGCCGACCGCTCGTCCGACGCCGGGACCTCCGCGGAGCCCGGTCCAGCCCCACGGATCGACGCATCCCTCCGTCCCTCGGATGCCTGATCGGGGCCGAGCGTTCAAATCGGCCGGCGCAACGGACGACGGCCTGACGTTCGACGATCCGGACGGCTTCGAGACCCCGCGGTTCGGCCCATCCGAGCCCTCGGCGACGCTTCGGCTCCGCCTGTCGTTCCGGTCGCGACTGCTGATCGGGCTCGTGGCGGCGGCGATCACCCCGCTCGTCGCCTTCGGTGCCGTCCTGTTCCTGCTCGGCCACACCGTGGACGACGTCACGATCGGTCGCGTCCTGCTGCTCGTCCTCGTGATCGCGGCGATGATCGCGATCCTCCTCGCCTACCTCCTCGCCGCCGACCTCACCGCGCCGCTGCGGGCGATCGCGGCGGCGGTCGAGCGAACGTCCGCCGGCGACCTCTCCACCCCGATCGTCGTCCCGGGCGAGGACGACATCGCCCGTCTTGCCGAGTCGCACAACCGACTCGCCGCGGACATCGAGCGGCGGAACCGCGAGCTCGGGCGGATCCTCGCGGCGGTGGAGTCGACGTCGCCCCGGGACAGCGTCGAGTTCATCGTGGGCCGCGCGGCCGCGGACGCCCGAGCCGCCTTCGGGATGATCGACGCGGACGTCCGGCTCGTCGACCCGGGCGAGGTACCCGTGGAGGAGCGGATCCCCGGTGACCCGCTCCCGGTCCGAGCCGTGCTGCGAAACGGCACGGATCAGGTCGGCGTGCTCGTCGGTCACCTGCCGGCGACCCGTCAGTGGGATCGGGCCGATCAGGACCTCCTCGAGGTGTTCGCGAGCGAGATCGCGGTCGCGATCCGGAATGCCGAGCTGTTCGCCCGCGTCGAGGCCCAGAACGCCCAGCTGCTGGAGCTGGACGCGGCCAAGGACGACTTCCTCCGGGGGGTGAGCCACAACCTCCAGACGCCGCTGACCAGCATCCGGGCGACGGCCGACCAGCTCCGGGGAGCCCGTCCGGATGCGCGGCTCGGGATGATCATCGAGCAGACCGATCGGCTGTCGCGGATGGTTCGCCAGCTCCTGACCGTGACCCGACTCGAGTCCGGCGGGCTGCGGCCGCGGATCGAGGTCGTCGCCGTCACGAACCGGATCCGCCGGGCGTGGGAGGCGCTCGCGACGGACGACGTCGCGTTCACCCTCGACGATCGATCGGCGGGCTGGCTCGCCGTTGCTGACGTCGATCAGCTCGACCAGGTGCTCTGGGCGCTCCTCGACAACGCCTTGAAGTACGGCGAAGGCGCGCCGATCGCGGTCGAGGTGGCGCCGGACCCCGCCGCCGCGCCGCCCATGATCCGGGTGACGATCGCCGATGACGGCCCGGGCATCGCGGAACAGGATCGCGGCAGCCTGTTCGGCCGCTTCGAGCGAGGCGCCACCGCGACCGGAGAGGGGAGCGGCCTGGGGCTGTACGTCTCGCGGGCCCTGTGCCACGCGATGGGCGGCGATCTCGTGCTGGAGCCGTCAGCGCTTGGACGTGGCGCCGCGTTCACCGTGTACCTGCCGGGCGAGCCTCCGGAGGCCTGAGGAGCGGCGCCGGCCGGGCCCAGGGGATCGCGGCCGGCGCGACGGCCCCAACGCTCTACGGCGCCTTCGGGTCGACGAACCGGCACCGGTCCCGGATCGGGCAGAGCTCGTGCTTGGGGCTTCGTGCCTGGCAGATCGCCCGGCCGTGGTGGATCAGGAGGACGTGCGTCTCGTACGTGCGCTCCGGCGTCCCGGCCAGCATCGCGATGAACTGATCGTGGGCTCGGTCCGCGGGCGCGCTCGCCGGCAGGAGCCCGATCCGCTTCGAGACGCGCTCGACGTGGCGGTCGACGGGCATCAGCGGCTGGTTGAAGCAGAACAGGAGCAGCACCGAGGCGGTCTTCTTGCCGATCCCGGGGATCGACGTCAGCCAGTCCCGGGCGGCGATCGGAGAGAGGTCGCCGAGGAATTCGAGCGAGTGGTCGCCGCGCTCCTCGCGGATCCGTCGGAGCGTCGCCTGGATCCGGGGCGCCTTCTGGGGCGCGAGTCCGCCGGGCCGGATCACGTCGATCAGCTGGGCGAGCGGCGCCTCCTCGACCGCCGCCCAGTCTGGCGGTCGGCCGTCCGGGAGCCCGTCGCCGCCCCAGCCGACGCCCGGTTCGTGCCGCTCGACGTCCCGCTCCGAGGGATAGGCGACCCGGAGCGCGACATAGGCCTTCTCGGCGTTGATGTCGGCGGTGTTCTGGGTGAGGATCGTGAGGATCAGCTCGGACGTCGGATCGAGGCGGCGGCGCCAGATCTGCGGGCCGTACAGCTCGCCGAGCCGGTCCAGGGTGTCCTCGAGCAGACGCGGCCGGTAACGCGCGAGCCGGCGAGCCCAGGCGATCGCGGGATCGGGCTTCGCCCGGATCCGCTTCTTCGGCTTCGCCTTGGCCTTCGGTTTGAGCCCGGCGGACGCGGTCGTCCTCGCGCCGGTCATGTTCGGACGCCGCGTCGGTCCTCGCTCCGGGTTCACCAGATCACCTCGACGTCGTATCGAGCGATCGCGGCATCCGCAGTCAGGATCGGCAGGTCCTCGAGCTGTGACTGCGCAATCAGGAGCCGATCGAACGGGTCCCGATGAATCAACGGCAGGGCGGCGGCGCGGAGTGCATGGGCCTGCGACAGCGGCAGCGATGTGAACCCGTTCGCCGCGACGCGACTCGGAACGTAGGTCTCCGGTGGCTCTGGCAGCGTCAGGCGGCCCTGACCCGCCTTGTACGCGATCTCGTACGCGGTCGCGACACTCAGGAACACCTCGTTCGATCCTTCGACGAGCACGTCGCGGCAGGCGTCCGACAGCTCCGGGTGATCGAGGACCCACCAGAGGAACACGTGGGCGTCGATCAGTGCCCTCACCGGAGCAGGTCGCGGAGCGGATCGTCGGGATGCGTCTCCTCGACGTCCCACTCCGGCACCGGGTCGTCGAAGTTCCCGTGCACGATCACCTTGTCGCGATCCATGCCCGGCACGCGACGGGCCGGCCGATCGGTCACCGCGAGGAGACGCGCAACCGGCTTGCCGGCCCTGGCGATCGTGATCTCCTCACCGGCCTGGACACGCTCGATCAGGCGCGAGAAGTGCGTCTTCGCATCGTGGATGTTGACGACGTCGCTCATCGGTGAAGAGTGGACTAAGTCGTGGACTAAGTCAACGGATCGAGAGGAGTCGCGCGATCCGCTCCCCGCAGCGCTCGACCGGCGCCACGCCGGCGGCCATCGCCTCCTCGACGCTCTGCGGACGCTCCGTCACGGGGACGACGACCGCGCCCACCGCCGCAAGGGCCTCGATCCCGCCCGGCTCGACGCCGCCACCGACGGCGACGCACGGGACTCCGGCCGCGGCCGCCCGCCGCGCAACGCCGAGCGCCGTCTTGCCGAACGCGGTCTGCTCGTCGATCCGGCCCTCGCCGGTGACCACGAGTCCCGCCCGGGCGAGCTTCCCGTCGAAGTCGGCCGCGTCCATCACGACGTCGACGCCGGGGACGAGCTCGAGCGAGCGCAGCCGGTCGCGGAGGCAGAGCAGGCCGAACCCGGTCCCGCCGGCCGCACCCGCGCCGGGCGTCTCGCGCTCGCGCCGGCCGCTCGCGGCTTCCAGCGCGTCCGCGTAGCGGCCGAGCCGACGATCCAGCTCCTCGACGACCACCGGCGACGCGCCCTTCTGGGGTCCGTAGGTCGCGGCCGCGCCGCGCGGCCCCAGCAGCGGGTTCGTCACGTCGCACGCGATCCGCAACCGCGTCTCCGCGAGGCGCGCGTCCAGGTCCGTCAGGTCGACGAGGACGCGGTCCTCGCGGAGTTCGATCCGTGCGCCGAGTGCCCGCAGGATTCCCTCGCCGCCGTCGTTCGTCGCACTGCCACCGATCCCGAGCGTGATGTCCCGGACGCCGGCATCGAGCGCCGCCCGCAGCAGCTCGCCGGTGCCGAACGTGGACGCGCCGAGCGGGTCCAGCTCGCCCGCCGCGAGGCGCGAGAGGCCCGACGCCGCCGCCAGCTCGACGACGGCGGCCGGGCCATCGACCGAACGGAGCCACGCCGCGGCGACCGGCCGGCCGATCGGGTCGTGGACGTCGGCTCGCTGCCATGCCCAGCCGCCGGCCGCGGCGATCGCGACGAGCGTGCCCTCGCCACCGTCGGCGAGCGGCGCCAGGAGCACCTCGTCTCCGGGCCGCGCGCGACACCAGCCGTCACGGAGGGCCGTCGCGACCTGAAGCGACGTCAACGATCCCTTGAACGAGTCCGGAGCGACGAGGATCGTGAGTGGCCGAGGCGCCGGCGGTCCGGACCCCTCCGCGGCGAAGCCGTCCGGCGCTCTGCTCACCGCCCGACGGGTTCGAGCTTCTCGCTCGCCGCCCCCAGGCCAGCGCCCGTCCCCGAGCCCGAGCCCGAGCCGTTGCCGTTCGGGGCGTCCAGCTGTCGTCGCCGCTCCAGGTATTCCGGGATCCGGATCATCGGCGGCCGCTCCTGGTCGGCCAGCTCGATCACCTCCAGCGACAGCCGGCCGCGGCCGGAGCGCGGAAGCTTCATCGTCGAGCCCATCTCCGCGAACAGGCGCGCCTTGCGCCGCTCCTCGAGCCGCTTCATCACGGCCTGGAGGATCACGAAGGACATCCGCGACAGCCCCTCGAGCTCCTGGTTCCGGTGCACCCGCCGCTCCAGGTCCACCTGGCCGAGGCCCTCGATGCCGACCCGCTCCGCCGCGTCGATCAGGTGCCCGATCTCGACGGCGTAGCCGGTGAAGAAGGGGATCGTCTCGAGGAGTGCCCGCCGCCCCGCGTATTCGCCGCTCAGCGGCTGGATCATCCCGGACAGCTCTGGATAGAAGAGGTTGATGAGCGGCCGCGCGACGAGCTCAGTGACCCGGCCGCCACCGCCTTCCTTGAGGACGCCGGCCTCCACGATCGGCCGCTGGTAGTAGCCCTTGACGTACTGGAGGCGGGGCTCATGGAGCAGCGGCCCGAGCGTCCCGTAGACCATCCGCGGGTGCCAGTTCCGGACGTCCGTGTCGGCCCAGACGACGATGTCGCCGCTCGTCTCGTAGAGGGACTTCCAGAGCGCCTCGCCCTTGCCACGGAACGAGCCGTAGCGCGACAGGACGTCGGGATGCTGGACGACGCGGGCGCCCTCGGCCTCGGCGATCTCGCGGGTCCGGTCCGTCGAGGCGGAGTCGATGACGAGGATCTCGTCGATCAGCGGGACGCGGCCCATCATCTCCCGCATCGCCCGACGGACGATCGGTCCGATCGTCTCCTCCTCGTCGAGCGTCGGCAGGACGAGGGAGACGGTGACGCCCTGCTTCTCCTTGAGCTGGACGAGCCGGCGGAGGTCGGCGAACTCGGCGTGGTGGAAGTTCGATTCGCCGAACCAGCGCTCCACCCGGATCGGGACGGCGCGTGCTTCCTCGGCCGCGCGATCGGCGGCGGCGAGCGTCTCGGCCCGTGACGCGAGCTGCTCGAACGTCGCCCGGCCGATCACCTCGCGGGTCTTCACCACGATCACGCTCGGCCGGGCACGCGTCGCGACGGCCTCCGGCAGGGCACCGAACAGGTACGGGTCGCCGTTCGTTCCCGCCGGCTGGGCGGAGGCGCCCATCACGACGAGATCCGCCCGATCCGCCTCGCGGAGGATCGCGTTCCGGACGTTCGCGGCCTCCCGGACGACGCCCTCGCCGTGGCCCTTGAGGTGCTGCCGGACGAACTGGGCGAGGGCATGCTCGGCCTGCGCCCGGACCGCGAGCGTGATGCCCGGCGGCACGAAATGGAGGACGGTCACGGTCGCGCCCGTTCGAGTGGCGATCGCGTCCGCGTACCGCACGGCAAGCTCGGCATGGGGGCCGCCGCGGACCGGCACGACGATCCGGCGGATCTCCCGACTGCCGCGCTGCTTGATCACGGCGATGTCTGCCGGCGCATCGCGGACGACCTCGTCGATCGTCGGCGAGATCACGGAGCCACCGTCGCGGCCCGCCGGCGCCTTGCCGCCCCAGCCGAAGATGATCAGGTCCGCTTCCTGCTCGGCCGATGCCTCGACGATGCCTTCGGCGGCATGCCGTCCGATCCGGACGATCGGGTGGATCGTCGTCCCGTCCGGCGCGAAGTCGAGGACACGCTGGAGCAGGCGGCGGGCGTGGCGCGCCCGCGTCGCGCCTTCGCTGAGCGGCATGCCCTCGGGCACCTCGACGATGCCGAGCGCCGTCAGCTCGCCGGCGCGGGGGTCGAGAAGCGCGGCACCGAGCCGGATCAGCTCCTCGGCGGTGGCCGGGTTCGCGACCGGGATGAGGATCCGGGCAGGGAGCGGGCCGCGGGCGGCGGCGGCGGCGGCGTTCACCGGCGCACCTCGGCGAGCGACTCACCGGCCGCGGTGGCGTTGCCGCCCGGGGCGGCTGCTCCTGCGGCGGTGCCACCCGCATGCGCCTCGGCTTCCCGCCAGCGCTCGACGAGGTACGGCTTCAGCAGCTCGAACTCGCGCGCCTGGCGCTCCACCCGGTCCTCGGCCTGGTCGGTGGTCTGGTGACGGTTCTCGATGACGAAGCTGCCGACCCGACCGAAGTAGATCGGGACGAGCGCCGCGACGAGCTGCTCGATCGGCGGCTCGGAGCTCCTCGCGGCGATCACGAGGTCGTAGATCAGGCGCGCCCAGAGGTCGTCCGGGAAGTGGAAGGCGGCGAGCGCCTCGGCCATCTCCAGTGTCGTCGCCGTCGTGGACGAGCCGTCGCCGCCACCGATCCCCAGCCTCGTCCGGGCCTGGTCGGCGAGCTTGCCCGCTTCGGCCGCCAGGACCATCACGGTCTCGGCGTTCGCCGGCGCGAACATCCGCTTCCACGTGTCGGCGAGGGTCAGCGATCCGCTGTGGAGCTCGGTCAGCAGGCGGAGCGTGTTCACCTCGAGCGGCGGCGGATCGATGATCCGCTCGAAGCCGTAGGCCGGGACGTCGTGGCTGGCGTGGATCGAGAGCCAGTTCTCCGGATGGCTCGCCGCGAGCCGGAGGATCGTCCCGACGACCTGCCGGAACATCGGCCCCAGGTCCGCGCCGGGATCCTTCGGGTCGTGGACCTTCGCCCCGAGCCGTGCCTGGCAGACGGCGAATCCGCCGGTGAGCGCCGACGTCGTCATCCAGATGTCGATGCCGAACTTGCTGATGTCCTCGGTCCAGTCGTCGAGCTCGAGGTAGTGCCGGACCAGGTCGCCGCTCACGCCGAAGTCGCCACCGATCGGCTGCCGGATCCGGTTGCCGTACAGGGCCCGGGTCAGCGGATAGGTGACCGTGTTCGTGATCGTGCCGTCGTACTTGTAGCGCGCGTACAACGGCGCGACGTAGTCGTAGCCGCCCTTGATGATCGGGCCGGCGAGCAGCTCGATCCATTCGGGGATGATCGAGCGGAGGTCGCTGTCGACGACGACGAGGGCCTGGACCTTGAGCGCGTCCGCGATCTCGAAGATCGTCCGGAGCGCGGCGCCCTTGCCACCGACGCCGTCGATCTCGGGGTAGGTGAGGCTGATGCGGGACAACTTGTTCGTTGGCCGGACGAGCAGGATCTGCTCGACATAGTCCGGCGGCTCGGTCTCGACGACCACCCGGCCGGTGCCGTCCGGCGAGCCGGCGTCACTGTTCACGACGACCGGTCGAAGGTCCGGAAAGTACTGGACGAGGCCGGCCTGGGCGGCGCGCACCACGTAGCCGATCGTCGCCGCGTTCTTGAAGCTCGGGATGCCGACCATGATGTCTGCGTGGCCGAGCCGGGCGATCTCGTCGCGGATGGCGGGCGTCAATCCACGCGTCGGCACGAAACCCACCCTACCACCGATCGGCGGGCGTCGCGGCTGAGGAGCTCCGGCGCCGGTTCGGCGTTGCGGCTGGCTCACCAGCCGCTCTGCGAGCGCGCCGGCGCAGCGCGAGCGCCCCGTGGGAGCGCCCCGTGGGAGCGTCCCCGTGCGAGCGCCCCGTGCGAGCGCCCCGTGCGAGCGCCCCCTGCTCGCTACGTCGGCCGAGACCCGTTCCGAGCGACGCTCCGAGCGCCGCGCGCTCGGATGGATCGCCGAGCCGAGGGTCCCACGCACGGAACCCGCCGGCGTCGTGCGCGCCGGCGGACGCAAGGAGCAGGAGCCGCTCATGCGGCCGCCAAGGAGCACGCGCCGCGCGAATCGGCGGCGAGAACGGCGCCGGAGCGATCAGCGGCGCGGGATCTCCGCGTGCGCCCAGTCCTGATTCTTCTCGCCGGGACGGTAGCGGCTGTTCGCGGCCTTGTACGACATCCGGCTGAATCCGAACGCCCGCCACGCGCCGAGCCACGCGTCGACCGGCGGTCGCACATACGTTCCGACCCGGACGAGCCGCGACTCCGCGATGACCGACTCGAGGACGCGCCTCCGCTCGAGCAGGGGGACGTCAAGGAGCGGCTCGTCGTCGAGCCACAGGAGATCGACCGCGACGAACGCCACCTCGAGCAGCGGCGCGGTCGCGCGCCGCCGGACCTCGTCGACGCGATCCGCCAGCCGATCCTTCCGGTCGCCGCGATCCCCGACGACCATCCGGCTCATCACCCGGCCCGCGTTCGGCAGGCGGACGATGTCCCGCGCCGCCAGATCTTCGGGCGCCTGGAGTGGATCCGGCGTGAGCGAGCCCTCGAGGAGCAGCGTGGCGTCGAGCGCGGCCGCGCGGAGCTCGCGTCGCAGCTCGTCGTGGCCGGGAACGGTTTCGCCCTCGAGATCACTGATTCGGACCGCCCCGTCCGTCACGAGCGCGAGCACCCGCGGTCCGGTCCAGAGCGGCTCGACAAGCGGGTCGTCGATCGTCGCCGCGCGCCGGTCGCCGAAGAGCTGGGGACGCCAGGTGGCGGCCGCGGCGGCCGCGTCTCGGGCAAGCATCCCCGCGATCATACGATCAGGCCTGAAGACCGGCCCAGCGAGCTCAGGATTCGCATGTCTATGATCCCGGCGTGACCGCGACGGACCTTCCCGTCCAGGTGGATCGAGGCGGCGCAGGCGGCGGCCGGATCGGGCGCGCGCTGGGCGAGTTGACGCCGACCGGACGCGCGTCGGTGCCGCTCAGCTGGGCGCTGTACGACTTCGCGAACACGATCTACAGCTACGCGATCGTGTCGTACGCCATCGGGCTGTGGTCCGTGGACCGCCTCGGGGCGTCCGACGGGCAGTTCTGGGTGCTGTTCGCCGGCGCGGCGAGCGTCCTCCTGAACGCGATCGTGTCGCCCGTTCTCGGCGCGATGAGCGACCGAACGGGCGGCCGGATGAAGTACCTGCTGTTCTTCACCGGGATGACGGTCGTCGCGAGCGCGGCGATCGCCCTGACGGATTCGGCCGCGATCGGCCTGACGCTCTTCGCAGTTGCGAACTTCGGCTACCAGGCCGCGCTGATCTACTACGACGCGACGCTTCCGCTCGTCGCCCGGCCGGAGGCGCGAGGCCGCGTCTCCGGGATGGGCGTGGCGATCGGCTACCTCGGGACGATCGTGATTGCGATCCTGATCCTCGTCCTCGATTCGCGGGCGAGCGGCCTGACGTTCCTTCTTGCGGCCGCCCTGTTCGCGATCTTCTCGATCCCGATATTCCGCGTGGTCCGCGAGCCGCCGCGGGCGGACGCCGTGCGGCTGAGGCCGCGCGACCTGATCGGCTCCTGGGCGCAGCTCGGGACGACGATCCGGGACGCCCGAGCCGTGCCGGGGCTCGGCCGATTCCTGCTCGGTCGGTTCTTCTACACGGACCCGGTGAACACCGTGATCGTGATCATGAGCGTGTTCGCGGTGAAGGCGATCGGGATCAGCGAGAGCCTGGCGAACGTCGTCCTGCTGGTCCTGACCGTCGTCGCCGTCGCGGCCAGCTTCGGCTGGGGGCAGCTGGTCGAGCGGATCGGCCCGAAGCGGACGCTCCTCATCGTCCTCGGGACATGGTGCGTCGGGCTTGTGATCGTCGGGTCGGTCCTGAGCCTGCCGACGTTCCTGCTCGGCGGCGCGCTCCTCGGGGCGGGGCTCGGCGGCGTCTGGACCTCGGATCGCGTGTTCATGCTGCGACTCTCACCGCCAGACCAGGTCGGCGAGTTCTTCGGCCTGTACGGCATCGCCGGCAAGTTCAGCGCCGTGTCGGGGCCGCTCCTCTACGGCGTGATCGTCTCGACGCTGCTCGATCAGGGCTGGGGCGCGGGCGCGTACCAGGTCGGGATCTTCAGCTTCCTGATCCTGCTCGCGATCGGCGTCTGGCTCCTCCGCGGCGTGGCGGAGCCGCCGCAGGAGCACTGGGACCGCCACGATCTCGGCGACGCCGCGCCGCCACCCGAACGTCTCGCGCCGCTGGCTGCGCCGCTCGAGCCGAGAGCCTGACGGATGGACTCGAACAACCGAATGCGACTGTGGCTCGACCGGCTCATGCGGCTTAGCCTTCTGTTCGGCCTGGCGATCGTCGGGTGGAATGGCTGGCTGATTCTGCAGCTCGCTACGGGACATCAGCCCGTCCAGCCGTTGTTCGTGATCCAGGTCGTGCTGCAGGTGGGCCTCGGGACCGCTCTGATTGCGCAGGCGATCGCCTATCGTCGCAATCGAGGAACCTGAGGGCCCGCGAGCGCGGTCAGACGGCGAGCCGCGCGGCGTTGCGCTGGCGCCACTCCCAGGCCGAGCCGATCATCTCCTCGAGGGTCGGGCGGCGCGCCTCCCAGCCGAGCACCGTTCGTGCGCCCTCGACCGCCGCGACGAGGACCGGTGGGTCTCCCGGCCGGCGTGGCCCCATCGTCGTGGGAATCGCTCGGCCGACCACCTGCTCCGCCGCGGCCACGACCTGTCGGACGCTGTAGCCGCCGCCGATCCCGAGGTTGAACGCCGCCCAAGGCGCGTCGTTCGAGGTCGGTGCGCTCGGCGCACCGGTCGTCGATTCGGCCGCGGACGGTGCCACGGCAGAGCCGGCGGCCGGGGCGGCGGGACCGGCCGGCAGGGAACCGGCGGTCGCCTCCAGCGCGAGGAGGTGTGCGTCGGCGAGGTCCGAGACGTGGATGTAGTCGCGGATGCACGTCCCGTCCGGCGTCGGGTAGTCCTCGCCGAAGAGGGTGATCGGCCGGCCCGTCTCGACCGCCCTGAGGATGTTCGGGATCAGGTGCGTCTCGGGATCATGGAGCTCACCGTTCCGCTCGCTCGCGCCGGCGACGTTGAAGTAGCGCAGCGCGATGCTCCGGAGGCCATAGGCCTCGCCGTAGAAGCGGAGCGCGCCCTCGAACGTCCGTTTCGTCTCGCCGTACGGGTTGATCGGCGCGGGCGGCGCCGTCTCCGGGATCGGCGTGATGGTCGGGATGCCGTACACAGCCGCGGTCGAGCTGAAGACGATCCGCTTCACGCCGGCCCGAAGCGCACCGTCGAGCAGGGCAATCCCGCCGGCGACGTTGGCCCGGTAGTAGCGAGCCGGTTCCTGGACGGATTCGCCGACGAGTGATCGAGCCGCGCAATGGAGGATGGCGTCGACCGGATGGCGGCCGAAGACGGCATCGAGCGTCGCCGCGTCGCCGTAGCTGCCGACCTCCAGGGGCACGCCGTCCGGCACCGCCTCCCGATGGCCGGTCGAGAGGTCGTCGAGGACGACCACATCGTGGCCGGCGTCCGCGAGCCGCTCCACGGACACCGAGGCGACGTACCCGGCTCCGCCGGTCACCAGGATGCGCATCGAATGCTCCGGGGATCGAGGTTCGTTCCGGTCATCGGCCGCGACGGAAGAGTCGGTCGAGGAGGGTCGGGCCGGTTCGCTCCGAGATGGTGGCGCGGTCTGCCGGGCCGCCGCTCGCCGGCGCGCCGCTGCCCGCCGCAGGCGCCGTGGGCACGGCATCCGAGGGGATCTCCTCGCCGCGCCGTCGCATCAGCTCGGCCATCCGCATCACGAGGTGGCTCGCCATCGGGTTGTCCGGGTCCAGCGCGAGCGCGCGCCGCGCCTCGACATACGCGCCCCGCTCGTCGCCCCGCTCCAGGGCGACCCGTGCGAGGCCGACGACCGCGATCGCGTTCCGCGGGTCGGCCGCGACGACCTGGCGGTAGAGCCGCTCCGCCTGATCGTTCAGCCCGACGGCGAGCGCGCGCTCCGCCTCGAGCATCAGCTCCATCATCAGACGAGCGTGGCTGCGACTGGATCCCAGTCCGCGGGAAGCAGGGCCGGTCGCTCCACCCGGCTCTCGACGGCCACGACCGTTCGCGACTCGGCGGCGGACGCGATCGCCTCCATCACCTCGAGGACGTGCAGGGCCAATGACCCGTCCGCGCGGTGCGGTCGCGCCTCGCGGATCGCCCGGGCCATGTCCAGGACGCCGGTCCCGCGCGAGGACTGGGCCGTTGTCCTGGCCAGCGTCTCGGCGGCGTCGGTGCCGCGGCGACGGATCGCGATCTCCCCGTCGAACCGATTCGGGTCCGGGAGGATCAGCGTCGCGTCGGTGCCGGTGACCTCGAGCAGGATCCGGGGCTGCGGCGAGTCGAACGAGACGATGAGCTGCGCCGAGTGCCCGCCGACGAACTCGATGAGCGCGCCGACGTGGGTCGGTGCGGTCACCGGGAACGTCTCGCCGGCCTTCGGACCGGAGCCGATCCGACGCGTGTCGCTCGCGGTCGACG
Source organism: Chloroflexota bacterium (assembly GCA_042408445.1). Classification (GTDB taxonomy): domain Bacteria; phylum Chloroflexota; class Limnocylindria; order Limnocylindrales; family CSP1-4; genus CF-46. The sequence continues at coordinate 15,274 of JBHORC010000014.1, read as the reverse complement.
ACAGCGCGGCGACGGCCGACACGGGGCCGAACAGCTGCACGAACGCCGTCAGGTAGTAGGGCCCGATGTCGAAGAGCGGCCCCGCTCCCCGCTGGAAGAGGAACGCCGGGTTCGGATGCCAGGCGTCCGGACCGGGGGACTGCATGAGCGCGAGCGCCGTGAGCGGCCGGCCGATCGTCCCGTCGTCGACGACCCGGCGTGCCGCCTGGAGTCCCTCGCCGAGGAACGTGTCCGGCGCGCAGCCGAGCCGGAGGCCACGCTCCGCCGCCAGCTCGATCAACCGGCGGCCGGCGACCGTGTCGAGCGCGAGCGGCTTCTCGTTCCAGACGTGCTTGCCCGCGCCCAGCGCCTGCTCCGCGACCGCGGCGTGCGCCTCCGGGACCGTGAGGTTGACGACGATCTCGACATCCGGGTCCGCGAGGACGGTCTCCGTGGTGCCCGCGGTCGCGATCCGGTGCTCGTCGGCGCGGGCCTGCGCTGCATCCGGGCGCAGGTCCCCGATTGCGACGACCTGCGTATCCGCGAAGCGCCCGAGGTTGACGAGGTACTCGCCGCTGATGACCCCCGCGCCGATGATCCCGATGCCGACCGGACCACGCCGGCTGTCCCGGGTCGTCGCCGGTCCGGGCTCGCCGCCGACACGCACCGCCGTCCCGACGCCGTCACGCATCCAGGAGCTCCACGAGGAACGCGCGGCTCGCCCGAACCGCGTCGAGGAGGTCGCCGTCGGTGTCGTCGAGCTCGATGACCGCGAGCGCGTCCGGCGCGGCGGCGAGGATGTCCCGAACGGGCAGCCGGCCGCTGCCGACCGCGACCTGGCGCTTCGTCTCGAGCGATCCGTCGCCATCCTTGATGTGGAGGGCGACGACGCGGTCGCCGAGCCGGCGGAGGAGCGCCGGGACGTCGGCGCCGCCCGCGAGCGCCCAGTACGTGTCGACCTCGAGGACGACCATGGGGTCGAGCGCATCCGCGAACACCTCGAGGGCGTGCCGCCCGTCGAAGCGCGACGCCAGCTCGAAGTGGTGGTTGTGGTACCCGGCGCGCAGTCCGCTCGGCGCCAGTCGCCGGGCGACGTCGTTCAACCCGTCCGCGACGCGTCGCACTCCGTCCGGCGTCGTCCACCGCTCGGGCTCGGTCCACGGCTGGATGACGGTCCGGATCCCGAGGCGGGCCGCGACGTCCGCTACCCGCTCGATGTCCCCTTCGAGCAGCTCGATGTGGGCCGTCTCCGCGCGGAGTCCGTGGGGCGCCATCGACGCGGCGAGGGCGTCGCCGAACCGGACGAGATCGAACGGCTCGACGACCCGCAGACCGACGTCCGCGACGGCACCGAGCGTCGCGTCGACGTCCTCGGCGAGCCGCGCTCGCAGGGTGTAAAGCTGGACTCCGAGGTCGCCAGCGCGACGACCTCCGGGATTCGCCCGAGGCGACGTCTCAGTCACGTCCGTCATCGACTCCTCGTCGTCGTCGCGACTGTCGGCATCCGGGGCCGCTCGCGGGACGGTCATTGTCGCGGATCGTGGGTTGCGGTCTCGCGACCAGGCGACGACGCAAGCTCACGCGCGAGCTGAAGGAGGGCAGCCCGCTCGTTGAGCGTCGGGTCGTCCACCACCCGCTCGAAGAGACTCGAGAGGAGCCGCCCCATCTCGGGTCCCGGCCGCATCCCGAGCTCCGTGATCAGGTCCGAGCCGTCGATCTCGAGACCCGACCGGTCGAGGAACGCACCGGCCGCGAGCTCCTTCGCGATCCGCTCGCGCAGGATCGGCAGGCCGTCGGCATCGGGTGGCACGCCGCTGCCGATGTTGTCGGCCTCCCGCAGGGCGAACAGGTCCTCGACCGCGTCCGGCCGGACCTTCGCGAGGAACCGCCGCACGGCCCCGTCGCCCCAGTTCGGCTCGTAGCGGAACATGTGCTGGCGGACGAGGTGCGAGACACCCTCGACCATCGCCCGGGGCAGATGGAGTTGCTCCAGGAGGGCATGGGCGAGGTCCGCGCCCACGGCCTCGTGCCGGTAGAAGTGGCCCTCGGCGGCGGTCGCGGGCTTGCCGATGTCGTGGACGAGCGCCGCGAGACGCAGACGCGGCCGGTTCGCCGAGGCGTCCACCGTCCGCAGCGTGTGGTCCCAGAGGTCCTCGCCCGGGATCTTGTTCTGGGGGACGCCGCGCTGTGCGGCCAGGTCCGGGGCGAACGCCTCCAGGACGCCGGTGTCGGCGAGGAGACGAAGCCCGACCGACGGCTGGTCGGCGCCGAGGATCCGCTCGAGCTCGGCCGCGATCCGCTCGCCGGACAGGTGCGCGACAAGAGGTGCGGTCTCCCGGATCGCGTCGAGCGTCGCCGGCTCGATCGTGAAGCCGAGCGTCGTCGCGAAGCGGATCGCCCGGACGATCCGGAGCGCGTCCTCCTCGAACCGCTTCCGCGGCTCGCCGACGGCGCGGATCAACCCGGCGCGGAGATCAGCGCGTCCGTCATGCAGGTCGACGAGCCGGGGCGGCTCGGGATCGCCGTCCGTGCCCCACGCCAACGCATTGATCGTGAAGTCGCGGCGGTTCAGGTCCTGCCCGATCGATCGCGTGAACTCGACGCGATGCGGCCGCCGGAAGTCCGCGTAGTCGTGGTCGCTCCGGAAGGTCGTGATCTCGTACGTCGCGCCGGCGCGACGAACGGCGACTGTCCCGAACCGGTTCTCGTAGGCAGCGTCGTCGAAGAGGCCGACGGTCTCCTCCGGAAGCGCCGATGTCGCAAGATCCCAGTCCGCCGTCGGCCGGCCGATCAGGACGTCACGCGGACCGCCACCGACTGCGTAGGCCGCGAACCCGGCGGACCAGAGCGTCTCGAGCAGGCTCCGGGCACCGGCCGGAATCCCGGCTGCGACGACGGCATCGTCGCGCCGCTCGTCCTCCCGTCGATCGGCCTCGCTCAGTTCCGGCCCAGGAAGAGGTACGAGCGCCACGCCTCGTTGCGCTCGTCCTCCAGGTAGGGCGTGAACATCGAGTAGATGTCGCTGCGCGGCTCGAACGGCGCCTTCGGCAGGCGATATCGAGCCTCCTCGAGCGTCTTCCCGCCCTTGCGGTGGTTGCAACTCTTGCAGGCGGTGACGAGGTTCTCCCACGTGTGCCCGCCGCCCCGGTGGCGCGGGACGATGTGGTCGAGCGTCAGGTCGTGGCTCTGGCGGCCGCAGTACTGGCAGGTGTGGCGGTCGCGCGCGAAGATCTCGCGGCGGCTCAGCTTGACGCGCGGCCGTGGCCGGCGGACCTGGTACTGGAGCCGGATGACGGACGGGGCGTGGTACTCCGTCCGCGGCGTGCGGATGACCTGGTGGTCGTACTCGATGACCTCGGCCTTCTCGCCGAACACGAGCCGGAACGCACGCGGCAGATTGCAGACGTTCAGGGGCTCGTAGTTCTGGTTCAGGACGAGGACGACGCCGTTCATCGTCCACGCACGATACCAAGAACCGCACGACGTGCTGGCAGGGCGAGGCGTGGTTGCCGCGGACGCTCGCGGCGGGGCGTCCGACGAGCGGGTGACGCGCCTAGGAGGCGGAGTCGATCCGGCCGGTCGCGGCGCCGGTCGACGCGTCCCAGCCACCGGCCTGGCCGACCTTCGTGGCGAGCGGCTTGCCGAGCGCGTCGGCGATGAATCGCGCCGCCCGGAGGACGCCGTCGAGCTCGACGCCGTGCTCGAGACCGATCGCGTCGAGCAGGTAGACGACGTCCTCCGTCGCCAGATTTCCGGCTGCGCCGGGGGCGTACGGGCAGCCGCCGGTGCCGCCCGTCGACGAGTCGAACGTCCGGATCCCGACCGACATCGCCGCGGCGACGTTCGCCAGGGCGGTGCCGCGGGTGTCGTGGAAGTGGAACGCGATCCGGGCCAGGGGTATGCCGGCGTCCGTCGCGCGGGCCACGATCTCGCGCACCTGCGGCGGGACGCCGACGCCGATCGTGTCGCCGAAGCAGATCTCCTCGACGCCGAGGGCGATCAGGCGCAGGGCGACGTCGACCGCCCGTTCCGCGGACACCGCGCCGGAATAGGGGCAGCCGAAGGCGGTCGAGACGTAGCCGCGGCGCCACCAGCCCAGGTCGCCGGCCCGGGCGAGCAACGGGGCGAACGTGTCCAACGAGGCGTCGACGGTCATCCCGATGTTCCGGGTTGTGAACTCGTCGGTCGCCGCGGTGAAGACGGCAATCGCGTCGACGCCGGCGGCCTCCGCGCGTGCGAGCCCGCGGGCGTTCGGAACGAGAACCGGATAGCGGACGCCCGGCCGGCGCGGCAGCGCGGCGAGGAGCTCGTCGGCATCGGCGAGCTGGGGGATCGCCGTTGGCGAGACGAAGGACGTCGCCTCGATCTCGCGGAGGCCCGCGTCGGCGAGGAGGTCCAGGTAGCGGAGCTTCGTCGCGAGCGGAACGGGCCGCGCCTCGTTCTGCAGACCGTCCCGTGGCCCGACCTCGTAGATCCGGACGCGATCGCCGGTCACGATCCGGTGATCAGCCTCGCGGCGGATCGGCTGCCCGGTCGACGTCCGCGATCCGGACCTCGATCCGGCCGACCTCGTCGGCGGCGGCGCGGTACGCCTCGCTTCCGAGCGGGGCGGCCGCGCGGCGCCGGCGCGCCTCCGCGTGAAGGGCGATCAGCTGGGCCCGATCGGCGGGCAGGCTCCGGTCGATCCGGGCGGGGCGGCCGTGCGCGGTCGCTGCATGGTGCTGCCCGCCGGCCGCGTCGCTCGCGCCATCGGCTGCCGCCTGCCCGGCCGTGCCCTGGTGGCCCGCCGTTCCGCGCTCGCCGGGATCCTTGTCGGCCTCCGGTTGATCGCGATCCTTCAGCTCGTCGCTTGCCATCCAGCCTCCTGTTCGGCCGAAGGGTAGCGCAGCCGCAGCGCCGGTCTGTGCCCGCCCGTCACGTGATCGTCGCAAGCACGCGGCCGCGCGTCACCTGGTCACCCGGCCTGACGTCGAGCGAGGCGAGCCGGCCGCCACCGCCCGCCGCCACGACGTGTTCCATCTTCATCGCCTCGAGCGTGACGACGGGATCGCCCGCCCGGACCTCGTCACCGACAGCGACATGCACGGCGAGGACGAGCCCGGGCATCGGTGCGATGACATCGGAAGCCGTCGATCCCGACTGGTGGGCGGCGGCGGCCCGGGCGGCGGCGTCGACGTCCGGCGGCGGTGCGACCTCGAAGGCGACCGATCGTCCGCCGACGTCCACGTGGACGATGTCGCCGCGGCGAACGAAGGCGAACGCGGCGGCGCCGTCGTCCGGTCCGCCCGCCCGGTCGTCGATCGCGACCGTCCGCTCCTGGTCCTCGGCGCCGACCGCGCCGCGGGCGACGAGCCGGAGAACGGGGGCTGCGTTGAGCCGCCACCCGCCACCGCCCAACGCACGAGCGGCGACCGTCCACGCCTCTTCGGGGATCGCAGGGTTGCTCGAGCCGGGGGCCGGCGGCCAGATCGAGGCAAGGGTGTCGATCCGGGCGTTCCCGCGGACCACTGTCGGCTGGCGGACGAGCCAGCGGAGGAACGCGAGATTCGTCGTGAGGCCGAGGACGACGGTCTGGTCGAGCGCCTGTCGGAGGCGCTCCAGGGCCTCCCGGCGGTTCGCTCCCCAGGCCACGATCTTCGCGAGCATCGGGTCGAACCGGCCGGTGATCTCGTCGCCCCGCGTAATCCCGGCATCGACGCGGATCCCGTCGCCGCTCGGCCATCGCACGTCGACGATCGGTCCGGTCGATGGCAGGAAGCCGGCCTCCGCGTCCTCGGCGTAGAGCCGGACCTCGACGGCGTGGCCCCGCGGCCGGGCATCGCGCTGGGTGAATCCGAACGGCTCCCCCGCGGCGATCCGGATCTGGTCCGCGACGAGGTCGCGGCCGGTGACGAGCTCCGTCACGGGATGCTCGACCTGGAGCCGGGTGTTCATCTCGAGGAAGAAGATCGAACCGGTGTCGTCGAGCAGGAACTCGCACGTCCCGGCGCTGACGTACCCGACCTCGCGCGCGAGCGCGAGCGCCGCCGAGGTGAGCGCCTCGCGCGTCGCCGCCCGGACCGCGGGCGACGGCGTCTCCTCCAGCACCTTCTGGTGCCGGCGCTGGAGCGAGCAGTCGCGCTCGCCGAGATGGACGCCGTTGCCGTGGCCATCGAACAGCAGCTGGACCTCGACGTGGCGCGGCCCCTCGAGATACCGCTCCAGGATCACTCGGTCGTCGCCGAAGGCCGTCATCGCCTCGCGTCGGGCGGCGGCGAGGGCGGTGGCAAGGTCTGCCTTTGACGGCACGACGCGCATCCCCTTGCCACCGCCGCCGGCCGCCGGCTTGACGAGCAGCGGATACCCGATCCGGGCCGCGGCTCGGATGAGCGACGGATCGTCCTGCTCGTCGCCGTCGTAGCCCGCGACGGTCGGGATCCCGAGGCGCTGGGCGAGCCGGCGCGCCGCGGCCTTGTCGCCCATCGCCCGGATCGCCTGCGGCGGCGGGCCGATCCATCGGATCCCGGCGTCGATGACAGCGGCCGCGAAGTCGGCGTGTTCGGCGAGGAAGCCGAAGCCGGGATGGAGCGCGTCGGCGCCGGCGGCGGTTGCTGCGCCGACGACGGCCTCGACATCGAGCAGGTCGAGACCGTCCGGTCCGTCGGTCTCGGGAACCACGGCCCGGATCCCAAGCTCCTGGCATGTGCGCTGGATCCGGGTCGCGATCTCGCCGCGATTGGCGATGAACAGGGTCGCGATGGGTGCCCGCGCGACGCGACTGCCCCCGGCGACACGGCCCTGGCCGGTCGGCCCGACGCTGCCCAAGGGCGTCCCCGTGCCCCGATCCTCGCCGAGGATCGCGTCCAACGCGTCAGACGCGACACGCCACCGGCCGCCGACGCGACGCGCCGGCAGCCGCCCGGTCGCGATCCAGCGCTGAACCGAGCGCGTCGTCGCGCCGATCCGTCGCGCCGCCTCGCTCGGGCTGACGTCCTCGCTCATCATGGCGCGATTGTCGCGTTCGGCGTCATTCGCTGCAACCGACCGCGCCGCGTCGACGGCCGTCGGTCAGCTGCGGAGGCCATCGATGATCAGGATCAGGCCGAACACGACAAACGCGACAGCGGCGAAGATCCGGATCGCCCGCTCCGGCAGCCGCGTTCCGAGCACCTTGCCGATGCCGATGGCGATCGCGTCCGCGACCACCATCCCGGCCGTCGATCCCAGCCACGTCCCGAACGCGCTTTCGTGGGTCGCCAGCGTCACCGTCGCGAGCATCGTCTTGTCGCCGAGCTCCGCAAGGAAGAACGCGACGCCGACGGTGAGGATCACGGACCGCGTCGAGTCCTGGTTCGCGCGCGCCTCGTCCTCCTCGCCCAGGACGTCGCCGCGGAGTGTCCAGGCCGCGAATCCGAGGAACGCGAGGCCGGCGATGATCGAGACGAGGTTCGTCGGCAACGCCAGCGCGACGGTGGCACCGAGCGCGACCGAGCCCAGGTGGACGATCGCCGTCGCGATCGAGATCGCCACGAGCACCGAGAGAGCGGGAAATCGCGTCGCGAACGCGAGGGCCATGAGTTGGCTCTTGTCGCCCAGCTCGGCGACGAAGATCACCCCGAACGAGAGAAGGAACGCGTCCACGGGGCTGACGGTCAGGCAAGGAAGCGAGCGACGAGGTCGTCCGCCCGCGTCCGGACGGCCACATGGTCATCGGACCAGGCATCCCAGGCGGCGGCGACCCACCGTTCGAGGGCAGCAACGGCAGCGGTCGAGTCGCGTCCCTCGGCCTCGATGGTCTCATCGACGTCCCTGACCGTCGCCTCGCCCATCGACGCGGGAGGTTCGAGCCAGGGCCACCCGTCGAACGCGTCCGCCGCCACGCGCCGGATCCTCACCGCCTGGTCGAGGGCCCAGCCGCGTTCCAGGAGGAGGCAGAGCGCGATGAGGTGGATCCAGACGGACGGGGTCGACTGTGGGCCGCGGACCCCCGGATGCGTCACCGCGTAGGCGTCCACGGCGAGGGCGGCCTTCGGCGACGGGGGCCAGCCGTTCGCGGCAAGCTCGGTGTACGCGCGCCAGCACCCCGGCGAGGCCGTCATGTAGCGGTGGACCGGTCCGTCCTGATCGGGCACGAGGCCGCCGCAACCGACACACGCGACGAGGTCGACGCCGGCGCGGACCTCAGTCATCGGCATCCGGCGCCCACGCCGGCCGCCGGCGCTCCACGAAGGCCGCGAACCCTTCCTGCGCCTCGGCGCTCGTGCGCTGCCGGGCGATCACGCGTGCGGTGTGCCACTTCGCGGATCCGTGACCGAGGCCGCGGACCTCGCGGACGATCGCCTTGGCAGCGCGGACGGCCGTCGGGCCGGAGGCGAGAATGTCCGCGATTGCCGCCTCCACCGCGCGATCGAGCGCCTCGAGGCCCTCGACGACCTCGTGCACCAGGCCGATCCGCTGGCCGCGAACGGCATCGAACCGGCGACCGCCGGGGAACAGCGCCCGGGCGTGCGTCTCGCCGATCTTCGCGATGACGAACGGGGCGATGACCGCCGGCAGGATCCCGAGCCGCGTCTCCGTGAAGCCGAACTTCGCGCCGGCCTCGGCGATGACATGGTCGCTCACGGCGCACAGCCCGACGCCTCCGCCGAGCGCCGCGCCCTGGACGCGGGCGATCACGGGCACCGGACACAAATCGATCGCCTCGAGCATGTCGGCCATCGCCATCGCGTCCTGCTCGTTGCCCTCGACATCGAGCTGCGTCGCGGCACGCATCCAGTCGATGTCCGCGCCGGCGCAGAACGTCGCGCCGTCGCCGGCGAGGACGACGGCTCGCAGCTCGGTCGGCCCTTCGCGGCTCAGCGCCGCGAACGTCTGGCGGAGCTCCGCGATGACCGCGGCGTTGAACGCGTTGCGGCGTTCGGGTCGGGCGAGCGTCACGCGGGCGATCTCCCCGTGGGCGCCGGTGCGGTCGACGCGGAGGTGGTCGGTCATCGTGGCGGGTCGAGGCGGAGGTGGCCGCGCGTATAGACCCTCGGCACGCCGAGCGCCTCGAGGTTCGCGGCCGACGGCGAATCCACGTCCGCGGTCGCGAGGATCCTGGTCGATCCCGCTGCCGCCGCCCGCCGGGCACGATCGAGGATCAGCGCGCGCTGGATCCCGCGGCCGCGGGCCTCGGGGAGCACGGCGGCGCCGCCCAGCCAGCCGATGCGCCGCCGGTTGAACAGCGCCGAGACGGCCACGTCACGCCCGTCGAGCGCGGCGATGAACTGCCGGTAGCCGCGCGTCCCCGCGAGGATCGGGTTGAAGGTCCGCCACGCATCTGCGACCGGTCCCTCGATCGCGTTCCCGGCCACGAACAGCTCCGCCCAGCGCTCGACCTCGGCGACGTCCAGGGGATCGACCGCGCGGATGACCAGGCCGTCGGTCTCGGTGCGGGTCGCCTCGCCGGCCGCGATGACGTCCTCCACCCGCCCGGTGTGGACGCCCACCGGATCCTCGAGCGAGCCGCCTCCGACGCTCGGGTCGTCCTCGCCGAGCACCAGCCAGCCGACGGTGTCCGCCGCACGGAACAACGCCTCGACCTCCGGTCGATGGATCGGGACCTGGCCCACGCCGAACGCGCGGTTGAACACGGAGCCCGGCAGATCCGGCGAGGCCGCCGCAGCCAGGTCGCCGTGGTCGAGGATCCGGACGTCCAGGCCCGCGGCCTCCGCCGCGCGCCACATCGACAGCCAGGCGTCACGGTCGACGCTGTCGAGGAGCTCGAGCTCACGGGCCAGCTCGGCCCGCGAACCGCGCACCGGCGGGAGGACGTGGATGACGTCGCCGGTACGGACCATTCCCTCCGCCAGGACGCGGGCATACATCCGCGAGTCCTCGGGATGGAGGAGGATCGAGATCCGGCCCGACTTGCCCCTCGCGAACGCGCCCTTGATCACGTCGCATGGGTTCGCGGGACCGCTGATCTCGAGGACGACTTCGTCCCCGACGCCGAGCCGGGTTCCAACCGGCAGCAGGGCGAGCTCGATCCCCTCGGTCGTCAGGTTCTCGCCGACGGATCCGGGCAGCACGTCCGGATGGCCGTCCGCTCGGACCCGTTCGATCGCCTCGATCGCGAACAGGCAGACGGCTCGCTGGGGACCGCCGTGGACGTAGCTGTGGTGATGGGCATCGCCGTCCAGCCCGAGCCGGCCGACGCGGGCCACCCCCACGTCCTGCTTCGGGACGCCGCCCGGTGACGTGTTCACGTGGAGCACGCGACCGACCGGGCCGGTCGCGACGTCTGGCATCAGCGGCGTTCCTTCATGCGGCGGCTCGAGGTCTCGCTGGGTCGGTCCACGCTACATCCGGAACACGCCGAAGCGCGTCTCCGGAATCGGCGCATGCGTCGCGGCCTCGATGCCAAGCGAGAGGACCTGGCGCGTGTCCAGCGGGTCGATGATCCCGTCGTCCCACAGCCGCGCCGTTGCGAAGTACGGCGATCCCTCCCGCTCGTAGGTCTCGAGGATCGGCGCCTCGAACGCGTCGCGGGCCGCATCGTCGGGGAATGGCCCGCCGACGGTCGACAGGACGCGCGCTGCCTGGGATCCGCCCATCACGGAGATCCGCGCGTTCGGCCACGTCCAGAGGAGGCGCGGCTGGTACGCCCGACCCGCCATCGCATAGTTCCCGGCACCGAAGCTGCCGCCGATGATCACCGTGAACTTCGGCACCTCGGCGCAGGCGACCGCGGTCACCATCTTCGCGCCATCCTTGGCGATCCCGCCGGCCTCGTATTCCCGACCGACCATGAAGCCGGTGATGTTCTGGAGGAACACGAGCGGGATCCGCCGCTGGGCGCACAGCTCGATGAAGTGGGCGCCCTTCAGCGCGGACGCGCTGAAGAGGATCCCGTCGTTGGCGACGATCCCGACCGGCCAACCGTCGATGTGGGCAAAGCCCGTCACGAGCGTCTCGCCGTAGCGGGGCTTGAAGTCGTGGAACCGGCTGCCGTCGACGAGCCGGCCGATGATCTCGCGGACCTCGACCGGCCGCCGCGGGTCGGCGGAGATCGCCGCATAGAGACCGGCGCTCGTCGCGGTGCTGCGGGCGTCCAGGGCGGGCGGCTCCGGCGCCCGGCGTTCCCACGGCAGGTCCGGCGCCCGGCGATTGAGGTTCGCGACGATCGACCGGCCGAGCGCGATCGCGTGCTCGTCGTCGAGCGCCAGATGGTCAGCGACCCCCGAGATCGTCGTGTGGACCTCGCCGCCGCCGAGCTCCTCGGCGCTCACCTCCTCGCCCGTGGCCGCCTTCACGAGCGGTGGCCCGCCGAGGAAGATCGTCCCCGTGCCCTTGACGATCACCGTCTCGTCGCTCATCGCGGGGACGTACGCGCCGCCGGCGGTCGAGCTGCCCATGACGAGGGCGATCTGGGGGATGCCGGCCGCCGACATCCGCGCCTGGTTGTAGAAGATCCGGCCGAAGTGGTCGCGATCCGGAAAGACCTCGGCCTGGAGCGGCAGGAACGCGCCGCCGCTGTCCACGAGGTAGATGCACGGCAACCGGTTCTCGAAGGCGACCTCCTGCGCGCGGAGATGCTTCTTCACGGTCATCGGGTAGTAGGTGCCGCCCTTGACGGTCGCGTCGTTCGCGACGATCACGACCGTCGTGCCCTCGACCCGACCGATCCCCGTGACGATCCCTGCGCTCGGGGCCTCGTCGTCGTAGAGGCCGTTGGCGGCGAGTGGGCTGAGCTCGAGGAACGGCGAGCCGGGATCCAGCAGACGGTCGATCCGCTCGCGGACGGGCAGCTTCCCGCGCTCGCGATGCCGGGCGATCGACCGGTCGTCACCGCCGGCGCCCCGCCCCGAGACCCCGGCCTGACGTCGCCGCAGGTCGTCGACGAGGCCGGTCGTCGCCTCGACGTTCGCGCGCGTTTCGGGCGCCTCGGGATCGAGTCGACTCCGCAGGACGGCCATGCCCGAAAGGATAGGCGGGAACCGGACGATGTCCGCACTCGTCGGGCGGGCATGCGTCGCCTGCCAGCCCCGCCGCTCGTTGCTGTCCTCGTGCTTGCCGTCGCGCTGCTCGCAGCGTGCGAATCGAAGGCGCCGGTGGCCGTCTTCCCGTCCTCCCCCGGGTCCACGGTCGCGCCTGCGTCGAACGGGCCGAGCGGGCCAGGCGGGTCCGGAGCCGGTTCGATCACCCCGGCCACGCCGGCGCCGAGCCAACCGGCGAACGCGATCGTCTCCGTGGAGACGCGCGGCGGCGAATGCGCGTCCGGGCTCTGCACCCATCTCCTGAACATCGAGGCGGACGGTCACATCCACGAGGTGATCCCGAAGGACGAGGTGCTCGCAACGGTCCCCGTCGAGCTCGTCGACGCGCTCCAGATCGAGGTCGAGCGGGCGAACTACCAGCTGATCCGGAGCCGCCCGTTCACCGGGACGTGCCCGACGGCGTTCGACGGCCAGCAGACGATCTACACGTTCCATGTCTCGCGCGGCGACCAGGTCATCGATTCGTGCAAGGTCGCGATCGACCCGAAACACCCGCTCTTCCAGGCGGTCGGCACGGTGCTCGCCGGCGTCACGCCCTGACGGAGTGGCCGAGGACGTCCGCGAGGGCGGCCCGGAGGTTGGTCCACCGGAAGGCGTGGCCGCGTTCGAGCGCCCGAGCCGGCACGATCCGCCGCGAGCCGAGGGCGAGGATCGACGCCTCGCCCATCGCGAACCGGATCGCGACCGCCGGAACACGCAACCAGGAGCGGCGGCCGAGGGCCGCGCCGAGGGAGGCGGCCAGCTCCGCTTCGCGGACCGGCTCCGGTGAGACGACATTCACCGGTCCGCGATAGCCGTCATCGTCCAACAGCTCGACGAGCAGAGCGACGACGTCGTCGATGTGGACCCAGCTCATCCATTGCCGGCCGGAGCCGAGCGGGCCACCGAGGTGCAGTCGGAACGGCAGGACAAACAGGTCGAGGGCTCGCGCATCCGGGGCCAGCACGAACCCGATCCGCGCGATGGCCACGCGAACGTCGAGCGCTTCTGCTTGAAGCGCCGCCGCCTCCCACTCGAGGCAGAGCCTGGCGAGGAACCCGTCGGACGATGGTGTCGCCTCGGTGGCGGGTGTGGCGTCCTGGCCTTCGTAGCGGTCGGTGCCGGAAGCGCTGACGAGGATTCGCGGCCGGCGATCCGCCGCCATCCGCGACATCGCCTCGACGATCGCATTCGTCGGATCCATCCGGCTGGTCCGGATCGCGGCGCGCCGCCACGGCGTCCACGGCCATGGACCCACGGGGATCCCGGCGAGATTGACGACCGCGTCGACGCCGGCAAGGGTTCGAACGAGTCCTTCGATGTCGTTCGGTGACCACGCCGCGACGGTGGCGCTGGCCGCCGTGCGGCGGGCTCGTTCGGGGTTCCGGCTCAGGACGATGACGTCGTCGCCCCGGGCGGTGAGGGTGGCGGCAAGGCGTCGCCCGATGTGCCCGCTGCCGCCCGCGATCGCGACCTTCATTCGGCCGTCCGAGCGCTCTGGGGAGGCGTTGCCGCGGGCGCAGGCCCCGCCGCCGGTCCGGTTGTGCGACTCGCTGCCGTTCGCCAACCGACGGCGGTGGGGATCGCAAACGCGAGGACATTGAGCGTGCCGTGGATCGCCGCCATCGCCGGGACGTCCAGGAACGGGATCCCGAAGGTCGTGCCGGTTGCATAGGCGGCCGCGAGCGGCATCGTGATCAGCAGGGTGGCCCCGCCGACGAGGAGACCGGCGCTCCGAAGGCCGCTCCGAGTTGCCCCGGCCGCCTCCCGGAACGCCGTCTGGATCTGGCCGAGCCCGATCCCGATCCCGCCGACGGCGACGAGCAGCGCGCCGATCCAGCCGACGAACGCGACTCCGAGGAACGCGAACGCCGTGAGGGGAGCGCCGACCGCGACGGCGAGCACGGCGGCGACGAGGGCGCGGCCCGTCCGCCCGCGGATCGCCCGGGTCGTCCGCGCGCGGAGGACGGTGAGGCCCGCGAGCGTCAGGAAGAAGCCCGCGACGTGGAAATGGACCGCGGTCAGCAGGACGATCACTGTCGGGAAGCCGATCGGCCGAATCCCGAGACGATCGAAGCCGAGCCACGTTACGCCGACGATCAGGAATCCGACCGGGACGAGGAGCCCGAGCGTCGGCAGGGCCGCGGCCGCCGAGTCCTCGCGAACGAGACGGACCGACCGGGTCATCGTGGCGACGGCGATCACCCCGGCGACGGCGACCCACGGCGCGACGAGTGCTGCGCCGAGCCAACCCCGTTCAACGAGCAGGCCGACGGCCACTGCGAGGCCGGCCACGAGGGGCGCTGCCGGGGGAAGGGCTCCGGGGCGGCCGATCGCGCCGACGTCGCGACCGACCATGCCGACCGCGATGGGAAGGGCTGTCGCGAGCGCGATCGCGAGCAGCAGCTCGACCATCCGCTCGGTACCTTCGACCTCCACTCGGAGCCTCCGTGCTACTCTGACATAGCAAGTTATGGCAGCCGAACTCGCTACTGTCAAGTCGCACGTTTCCACCGGTTCCGAGGGGTCCGGCGGGTCGTCGAGCCCGGCCGAGGCGCTGCGTCTCCGCTTCGCCGAGGCGTGGGGCGAGATGAGCGCCTCGTGGGGCGTCGCGCCGGCGATCGGGCGCGTCCACGCCTACCTGATGGTCCGCAACGAGGCGTTGACCGAGCGCGAGATCCGGGAGGCGCTCGGGTTGTCGCATCGCGCCGCAAGCCTCGCGCTGACGGACGCCGAGACGTGGGGGATCGTCGAGCGGGTCCACGAGCCGCGGCGGGTCGGCCGCCGGGGACCGGCGGGCACGGCCTACGTCGCGGTCGGTGACCACTGGCAGTGGTTCACGCGGGTCATCGCGGAGCGGAAAGTTCGCGAGGGCGATCCGATCGTCGATGTCATCGCGACGACGGCCGACGAGGCGGCGCGACTCGCGGACGATCGGCCTGCCGACGTCGAGCTTGCCGCGCTGCGCGACTGGCTGGTGACATTCAACGGCTTCGTCAGGCTGTTCGACCGGGCCGTCGGGCTCATCCCGAAGCTCGCGCCGCGCGAGCTCGAGCGGGGGATGCGGCTCCTCGGCGAGGTCTCGGACGAGACGATCCTGCGACTGGTCCACCTCCTCGGGTCCCTGCCCGACGACGACGTCCTGGGGCTGGTCGAGGCGCTGTCGCGGTTGTCACCGACGGCCGCTCGCCGCGCGACGAAGCTGATGTCGGGGGTTGTGCGAACCGTCGCGCGCTAGCGTCACGCCTGGCCCGCCGCCGCGACCGTCGCCGCGCCCGCCGGGGCCCGCGCCCGCCGGG
>JBHORC010000013.1:0-78286 GCA_042408445.1 Chloroflexota bacterium | reverse complement strand
CCCCGACCGGCGGCACGACCCCGGCCGGCGGCAACACCGCCGGCCCAGCCCGCCCCGCCGCGCTCGACCTGACCGGCCGGGTCGGCGACCTCGTGTCGCTCCTGCCGTTCGGTGGCGACGCCGAGGGGATCACGACGAGCGGGCTGCGCTACCCGCTCCGCGACGAGCGGCTGCGGCTGGGTCCCTCGCGCGGGCTGTCGAACGTCCGCGACGCCGCCGACGCCACCGTCACGCTCGGGTCCGGTCGACTGCTCGTCGTCGAGACCCCTGCTAGGCTCCCGGAGTGAGCATCCCAGCCGCCGGCGATCCCGCGCCAGACATCGCCCTTCCGGACGAAACCGGGACGGTCCATCGGCTCGCGGATCAGCGCGGCCGCTGGACGATCGTGTACTTCTACCCGGCCGACGACACGCCCGGCTGCACGACCGAGGCCTGCGAGTTCCGCGACGCCAACGACACGATCCGAGAGCGGGGCGCGGACGTCTGGGGCATCAGCCCCCAGGGCGCGAAGTCGAAGCGATCGTTCCGGGAGAAGTTCGGGCTGCCGTTCCTGCTCCTCGCCGACGAGGACCACGCCGTCGCCGACGCCTACGGCTCCTGGGTCGAGAAGAAGAACTACGGCAAGACGTACATGGGAACGGCCCGACGGACCTTCCTCGTCGACCCGGCCGGCCGAATCGCCCGCACCTGGGAAAAGGTGAAGCCCGAAGGCCACGCGGCCGAGGTGCTCGCGGCGCTCGACGAGGCGCAGTCCGCGATCGCCGGCTGACGCGCCCGGCGAGGATTCCTCGCGCTCTACAACGAGTGAGGCTTCGCTCGTGGGGGGAGACGAGCGAAGCCTCGGCCGGAATGATAGACCGGTCGCAAACCGCGGAACAACGGGTTCATGCAGCGAGACCAGCACGGAGTCGGCGGTGAATGACACGGCCCACGAGTGGCGGCCGGGACGGTTCATGGTGATCGCGGGCCATCCCGACGACGCCGATTTCGGCCCCGCCGGGACGGCCGCGCGGTGGATCTCCGCCGGCGCCGTCGGCTGGCTCGTCTGTTGCACGAGCGGAGACGCCGGTGGCGAGGATCCGGACGCCGACCCGCTCGAGCTGGCTGCAGTCCGTGAACGGGAGCAGCGCGCCGCGGCCGAGATCATCGGCTATGCCGGGGTCTCGTTCCTCCATCAGCCGGACGGCGCCCTCGCCAACGACCTCGTCCTGCGCGAGCACCTCGTCCGGGAGATCCGGACGTTCCGGCCCGACGCCGTGCTCGCCACGGACCCGACCGTCATCTTCTACCGCGATGGCGGGGTCAACCACACGGACCACCGCGAAGCGGGCCTTGCCGCGGTGGACGCCGTGTACCCGGCGGCCCGCAACCCGATGGCCTTTCCGTCGCTCGCCCGGTCCGGCCTCGCGGCCCACCGCGTCCGGCGGCTGTACCTCTTCTGGCCGAACGAGCCGAACGTCCGGATCGACATCACCGAGACGCTCGGTCGGAAGATCGACGCGCTGCGCGCCCACGAGAGCCAGATCCACGAGCCGGCGCGTCTCGAGGAGCGGATCCGCGCCTGGGCAGCCGAGGAGGGCGAGCCGATCGGTGTCGCGGCGGCGGAGGCACTGCGGCTCGTCGTCATCGACGACGACGAGGACGAGGGCCCGGACCGGAGCCTCGCGGCGGAGACGGCCGAGGCGATCGAGGACGGAGGGGCGGAGGCCGTCTGACGCGGACGAGGGCCGCCGAGGATCTTCCTCAGCCCCCGGCGAGCAGCACCGGTCGAACGCTTCCCCAGTCGTTCCAGAGGTCGGTGAGGGCGTCCGCCCGGCGGCCGAGCAGGGTCACCAGCTCGCCGAGCGTGAGACCCGCGGCAGCAGTCGCGACGTACTCGTCCGCGGCGACGCGGACGTCGCGGAACAGCTCGGCCAGCTCCGCCTCGTTCGGCCAGCGGCGGATCCGCGCGGGATCGATCCCGGCGTAGCCGACAGCGAGGGACAGGTCCCGGTGCGTCGGAACCCGGTCGTCGACCCAGCCCCCGAAGCCGTCGAACCGGAAGCCGAGCGACGACAGCCCCGCCGCGATGTCCCGGTTCTGGGTCCGGCTGAACGGGCTCCAGAAGAAGTGATCCGAGGGGAACTCGAAGGCGACCGCCTCGATGGAGCGTGCGATGAGCGCCTCGGCGAGACCGCTGAGCCGGCTCTGCCACCGACGGCCGCCGTCCGCCTCGCTGCCCGCGAGCCGCGCGACGGCCTGCTGCATCGCCTCGTGATCGCCCTGCAGGATGCGGATCATCAACGGCTCCTCGCCCGCGCGCGAGCCGCGGCCGATGACCTCGCTGTCGTCGTCGCGCTCCCGGGGCTCGCTGATCGCCGCGAAGCGATCCGCGTCCGAGACGGGCGCGTGCCGCTCGTCGGGAACGGGTCTGGCGACGTCATCGATCGGGCGCGCCGCGGGCGCGGCCGATGTCTGGAGAACCCGGGCCTCGTCGCACGCTGCGACGGCCTCCCGGGCGGCGACGCACGCCTCCTCGGCCCGCTCCGCGGAGATCCGGGCGGCGTCCGCCTCCAGGGCGAGACGTTCGAGCGTGAGCGACAGGGTTGCCGCGGCCGCGCGGCCGCGTTCGGCGCGTGACGCCGCGTCGCGCGTCTCGCGGTTGATCCGGTTGATCTCGGCAAGCCAGGTCCGGGCCGCGCCCTCGACGTCGTCGCGGGTCGTTGCCGCCGCGCGGGCAGCGCGGAACTGGCGTTGCGCCTCCTCCTTCGCGGATCGCACGGCGCGGGGATCCGCCGAGACCGCCGCTCCTTCCGCCGCCGCGACGTGCGCGTCGTGGGTCCGCTGGACGGCGCGGAACGCCTCGTACGCCGTGGTCGCGCCCTCGCGGGCACGCGTCGCGACGGCGCAGCGCTCGTCGGCGACGCGGCGCTCCTCGGCACACGGCTGCGTCTCGGCCGCAGGCGCCTTGGCCGCGCGCCGCGGTGATGTGCCGGCGCCCCGTCCCGACGAGCTCGCGCCGGCCGACGTCGCGGCCCAGGTCGGCCCGGTCAGGCTCTGTGGCGGTGACGACTCCGCCGCGGACGATTCCGCGACCGATGCCTGCCCGAGTGACACCGCCGGACGAGCCTCCCCCGCGCCGGCCGGTCGTCGCGCCGCGGCCGCAGCTGCGAGCCGGGCCGCAGGGGCGACGGAGGCTGCGGCAACACGAGAAGCCGTCGCGACGGCCGACGTGCCGTCGCCGGCTGAGGTCCCGCCGACCGCCGATCCTTCGCCAGCGCCCGCGCGCTCCGCGGCGGCCCGCCCCTCGGCCCGCGCGGCGGCGACCATCGCCACCGTCGCCGTCCTCGCGGCGGTCGCCCGGAGCGCCGTCGTCAGGGGATCCGGCTCGTTGGACATCGGCACGGCGACGAGGTCGGGAAGTGGCCGAGACGTCGGCGACGGGTTGGCCCGGTCCCCGAGCCGGCCGCCGCGTGTTGATGTCCGCTCGGGGAACGCCGGCCCCGGGCCCGGCAGCGCGGCCGCACGCTCCGCGACGCCGGTCAGCTCGGCGGGACCGCCGACCGCGGGTTCGGTCCCGCCGGCAGGATTCGTCGAGTCGGACAGCGTGGCCGCGATCCGCGACGGAATGGCATTCGGAGCGACGGTGAGACGGACCTCGCGGGCGACCGGCGGTCGAGCGCGAATCACCTCGATCAGGGCGGCGCCGCTGGCGATGCCGAGCACGAGGCCGAGGGCCAGAAAGGCAACCTCACTCGCGGTCAAGATCCCCAGCTCCTCCTCGGCCGCTCGCCTCGCGACGATCCTCGGCCGAGGGTAGCTGCGACGCGGGCCCGGGTCAACATCGCAATCGTGCGGAAGCGGCGATCCGGGACTATTCCCCGGTTCGAACGGACGTTCGGCTGGTGCCCACTGTCGCCCTCGATTCGTGCCCGTCGCCGGGCCTGCGTGTTCCGTGCTCCCGGCGAAGGCCCGCCTTTTGCGAAGGCTGACGTCCGAATGGTAGATTGAGGCCTCCGACAGCGAGACTCCCAGGCCGTGTCGGACGCCTCGAAACCCCCGTCACCGGACCGCATTTCGAAAGGCACGTCCTCGACCTTGGCGATCGAGTCACTCCAGGAATTCCTCGTCCAACCTGTCGACGCGTCCTGGCTCCAGTGCAACATCGAGTGCCAGGAGGCATGCCCGGTCGGCACGAACTGCCGCGGCTACCTGAATCTCGCGGCCGAAGGGCGGTTCGAGGAGGGCTACATCCTCGCCCGCGAGCCGAATCCGGTCGCGGCGATGTGCTCCTACGTCTGCTCGGCGCCCTGCGAGCGCGCCTGCCGCCGCGGCGACATCGATCGGCCGCTGGCGATCCGGGCGATGAAGCGGTTCCTCGTGGAGTGGCACGAAGCTTCGGGCATCCCGGACGTCATGCCCGCCATCACGCCGCGCCAGGAGCGGGTCGCCGTCGTCGGCGCCGGACCGGCCGGCCTCGCGGTCGCCCGCGAGCTTGCCTCGAAGGGCGTCCAGGTCACCGTCTTCGACAGCCTCCCGTACGGCGGCGGCACGATGCTCATCGGCGTCCCCGCGTTCCGCCTCCCGCGCGAAGCGATCGAGATGGACGTCCGCCTCGTGGAGCGGCTCGGCGTCGAGTTCCGGTTCAACACGAACGTCGGCGTCGACATCACCTTCGAGGAGCTGCAGCGCGACTTCGACGGGATCGCCCTCACCGCCGGCGCGATGGACGCGGTCGCGCTCGACATCCCGGGCGGCGACCTTGAAGGCGTCGACTACGGCGTCGACTTCATGAAGAAGGCGAACCTCGGTCAGGACCTGTACGTCGGCAAGGACGTCGTCGTCATCGGCGGCGGCTACACCGCGATGGACTGCTCCCGGACGAGCCTCCGGCACGGCGCCGAGCGCGTCTCGATCGTCTACCGCCGCACCCGCTCGGAGCTCGTCGTCGACGAGGAGGAGCTCGGCGAGACGGAGCGCGAGGGCGTTCGGATGGAGTTCCTCGCCAGCCCGATCGAGGTCCTCGGCGAGGACGGCCACGTCACCGGTGTGAAGTTCATCCGGAACCGCCTCGGCGAGCCGGACGCGTCCGGTCGCCGCTCGCCCGTGCCGATCGAGGGCAGCGAGTTCGTGATCCCGGCGGACGTCGTGATCCCGGCCGTCTCGCAGGCCGCCGACCTGACGTTCCTGCCCGTCGAGGCGAGCTTCGAGATCAACCGCGGCCGGGTGAAGGTGGACCCGGCGACCTACGCGACGAACGTCCGCGGCGTCTTCGCCTGCGGCGACTTCGTGACCGGCCCCACGACCCTGATCGAGGCCGCCGGCCACGGCAAGAAGTGCGCCTACGCGATCGAGCGGTACCTGTCCGGCCGGACGGACGTGACCGTCACGCCGAACGTGAAGATCACGAGCTCCTGGCGCCACGACATGCCGGAGCTCTACGACGTCCTGCCGCGCCAGCACATCCCGATGGCGCCGCTGCCCATGCGAATGCCGTCGACGGATCCCGAGGTCAACTTCAACACCCCGGTCGAGTACGGCTACGACGCGACCGCCGCGGTCGCCGAGTCGACCCGCTGCCTGATGTGCAACTTCAACATCTGGTTCGACCCGTTCCGCTGCGTCCTGTGCGGCGCCTGCGCGGATGTCTGCCCCGAGGGCGTCATCCACATGGTCGACGTCAACCAGCTGAAGACCGAGGGTCTCCTGCCGGAGATCGAGGAGTCCTACGGCTGGGAGAACGGTGCCGCCATGGTCCTCGACGAGGAGCGCTGCATCCGGTGCGCGCTCTGCGTCAAGCGATGCCCGTTTGACGCCATTACGATGGAGCGGTTCGAGCTGCAGGAAATCTCGACCGACGGACGGCTCTACAAGGAGTCGTACCGGGACGCGCAACTGGCCGGGACTCCCGGCGTGGCAGGAGGAGCCCGGTGAGCTTCCTGGAGCGGGTCGACCAGAGCATCCGGCGGAGCCCGGTCTGGCGCTCGATCTTCCGACAGCCGTACCCCAACGACGAGCGCTCGCGGGCGTACGCGGTCATGAACAACGTCTTCCTGCACATCCACCCGGTGCGCGTCCGTCAGCACGCGGTCAAGTTCGCCTACACGTTCTGCCTGGGCGGGCTGTCGTTCTTCCTCTTCCTCGTGCTCACGATCACCGGCGTCTACCTGATGTTCTTCTACGTGCCGTCCGCGACGCTCGCGTACACGAACATCCTCGACATCCAGAGCCAGGTGACGTTCGGGTTGCTGACCCGGAACATCCATCGCTGGGCCGCCCACCTGATGGTGTTCTTCGTCTTCCTCCACATGATGCGGGTCTTCTACCACGGGGCCTACAAGCCGCCGCGTGAGTTCAACTGGGTCGTCGGCGTGGTCCTGCTCTTCCTCACGATCATGCTGTCGTTCACCGGCTACCTGCTGCCGTGGGACCAGATCGCCTACTGGGCGATCACGATCGGCACGAACATGGGTGGCTACGCGCCGCTCCTGAACGTCCCGGTGAACCGCCTCCTCCTGGGCGGCCTGGAGGTCGGCCAGAACACGCTCCTGCGGTTCTATGTGCTCCACATCATGGTGTTCCCGCTCGCGGCGGCGATCTTCCTCGCGGTGCACTTCTGGCGAATCAGAAAAGACGGAGGCATCAGCGGGCCGCTATGACGACCATCTGCGGCGTTGCCTCGCTGTCCTCCACGACTGACGGATCTGCTCGATGACTGACACGAAGTCGCCGCCCGAACGCCGCGTCGTCCTGCCCGTTGACCCGACGCGGCGGACCGAGATCGACAAGCAGCGCGTCCCGATGTCGGCGCGGCCCTACCGGCTGCTCGCCCTCGTCAAGCAGGATGCCGTCGTCCGCGTCCAGAAGGAACCGGACGACACGGTCATGACCTGGCCGCACCTGCTCTCGATCGAGTTCCTCGCCGCCGGGATGATGAGCATCTTCCTGCTCCTCATGGGCCTCTTCATCAACGCGCCGCTCGAGGAGCTGGCGAACAACAACGTCACGCCGGCCGTGGCCAAGGCGCCGTGGTACTTCCTCGGCCTCCAGGAGCTGCTCGCCTACTTCCACCCGACGGTCGCCGGCGTCCTCACGCCGCTCCTCGTGCTGGTCGGCGCAGCGCTCATCCCGTTCGTCGACCGCGGCAATCTCACCGCCACCCGGCCGTCGGAGCGGAAGACCGCCGTCGTGCTCTTCACGATGTTCTGCGCCCTGGGCCTGACGCTGACGTTCGTCGGCATCTTCTTCCGCGGCCCCGGCTACTCGTTCGTCATCCCGTACCTGCCGTTCTTCGAGAACTCCTCGCCCGGCCTCCACTTCTCCCTCTGACCCCCGGAACAGGATCCGCATGACCGCCACGAGCACAGCCGCATGAGCAACTACCACGTCGAACCGGCCGACAAGCCGCGGGCGCTCGTCCCCGAGGCGATCAAGTCGCTGCGCCGCAGCCAGGTCCAGGGGATCTCGCGCCGGCAGCTGCTCCGCTACTCGATCGGCGGCGGGATCGGGCTGTGGCTGCTCGAAGTCACGGCGGGGACGATCGGCTTCATCTGGCCGAACCTGTCCGGCGGCTTCGGCAGCAAGGTGAAGATCGGGACCCTCGATGACGTCAAGCTCGCCAACACCAGCCTGCCGATCTCGGACGGCTTTCCCGCATACGTTCCGGAGGCGCGGGCCTACGTCGTCCTGATCGATCCGGGACGGCAGCAGTTCGTGCCCGGCGACGACACGAGCGGCGATGGCACGCAGCTCAACGTCCGCGGGCTGTACCAGCGCTGCCCGCACCTCGGCTGCAAGCCGAACCCCTGCCTGAAGAACTTCTGGATGGAGTGTCCCTGCCACGGGTCGCGCTACGACCGGCTCGGGATCAAGGCCGCGGGACCCCAGTACGGACCGGCGCCGCGGAGCATGGACCGGTTCTCGGCGAGCGTGGATGGATCCGGCGTTCTGACGCTCGACACGGGCAAGATCACCCTCGGCCCGCTGCCGGTCGCCGTCGGCCAGCCGGGCATCATCCCGCCGCGAACGCCGACGGGCTGCATCTGATGACCGACGATCCCTCGAAGCCGGGGCCCGTCCCGGACGCGGTCCCGGCGGGCGGCGCGGCCCAGGCGGGCGAGAGCGAGCAGCGACTCCCGGCGACGATCCCGCCCCAGCAGCTCAC
Source organism: Chloroflexota bacterium (assembly GCA_042408445.1). Taxonomy (GTDB): domain Bacteria; phylum Chloroflexota; class Limnocylindria; order Limnocylindrales; family CSP1-4; genus CF-46. The sequence goes on along the minus strand of JBHORC010000013.1, from coordinate 70,143 downwards.
CGCGGACCGGTTCGCGGCGTCACCGGCCACCCATCGAACCGCCGGCCTGACGCCGGCCCGCTCGGCGAGCATCGTCCGGCAGTCGTCGGCGGCCCGCTGGGTCGGCTTCCTGACGGTGATCTTCGTCAGCCTGTTCATCGTCGGCTACTGGTTCTACGAGCTCGGCGCGCCGCTCGGGATCTCCTCACCGCGCCTCGTCGCGGAGGCGAACGCCCAGCAGGTCACGGACGTCGAGCGCGGGTACAACCTGTTCGAGGCGAACTGCGCCCGCTGCCACGGGCCGAACGGCCTCGGCCCGAAGGAGGCCGACGCCGCGACGGTGGGGTACGTCGGGCCGCAGCTCAACTCCCAGGAGAAGCTGTTCAACCACCTGAACGAGTCGTACCTGAAGAACGTGCTCACGGTCGGTGGCCGCTACGTCTGCGGCAACCCGAACTCGCAGATGCCGATCTGGTCCGACCAGGGCAATCCCCCGGGACCGCTGAACTATCGCCAGATCCAGGAGCTGATCGCGTTCCTCCGGGCGACGAGCGACCAGACCTTCGAGAAGCGCGACCCGTCGACGAACGAGCCGGTGCTCGACCCGGCGACCGGCAAGCCGAAGACCTTCACCGGCTGGCGCGATCCGAACTACAAGCCCGCAGCCGGCGCGACGCCATATCCGGATTGCTATCTCGACGCGCTGACCGGTGGCAACGGCTCGGGTGCCGGCGCATCCGGCGCGCCCGCCGCGTCCGTCGACCCGAACGCGCCCACCGTCACCGTGACCGCGCCGACCGGCGCGGCTTCGGCCGGCTTCGACCCGACGACCCTCGAGGTCAAGGCGGACACCGCGTTCACGCTCGTCTTCGACAACCAGGACTCCACGGCGCCGCACAACGTCGTGATCAACGACGCGAGTGGAGCGACGGTCCCGATGGGCGGCGACGTGACGTTCTTCACCGGGCCGAAGAAGAAGTCATTCCCGGTCGGCGCGCTCAAGGCCGGCACGTACACGTTCCTCTGCCAGGTCCACCCGACGACGATGAAGGGCACGCTCGAGGTCAAGTAGGGAGACGATGGCAACCCAGGCCCTGACCGCAGGCACGGCTCGACCGCGTGGACGAGCGTTCTTCGGCCTGCTCGACGCGAACGGCTGGGGCTGGGCGTCGCTCAAGGCGCTGTTCTGGTTCGTGATCCTGATCTTCATGCTCGGCTACGTCCCGGATCGGGCGTACTACTTCACGGTCAACCGGACGATCGACCTCGGGATCCTCGCCTGGAGCCCGGTCAACTTCTGCCCCGAAGGCAACCAGTCGCTGCCGTGCCCGGCTCCGGTCGGGGCGGTCGTGCCGTGGGCGCCGTCGCCGCAGGAGATCGGGCTGCCGGAGCCACGGACGGACGGGGCGGTCGTCCAGTCCGGAACGAACCTGCTGTACATCGGCGGCTCCGATGGCAGCGGGAAGGCCACGGCGACGACGTTCGTCGCGAAGACCTCCGGGACGGGCAACTTCGACAAGTGGACCACGGGACCGGCGCTGCCGGTGCCGATCTCCGACGCGGCAGTCGTCTACGCGGGCGGCAAGGTCTACGTGTTCGGCGGACATGGCCCCGACGGCGCGCCGAGCGACGCCGCGTACGTGCTGTCACCCGATTCGACGACCGGCTCGCTCGGCAACTGGCAGACGTCCGACGAAGCCAAGCTCGACCTCAAGCTGCCGGCGCCGCGCGACGGTGCCGTTGCCGTCTCGGTCGCCGATGGGATCCTCCTCGTGGGCGGAACGGATGGCAAGGCGCCGGTCGGGACGATCCTGAAGGCGACGTTCGACAAGAAGAGCGGCGCGCCCGGCAAGTGGGCGCAGCAGGCGGGCACGCTGTTCACGCCCGTCTCCGACGCGAGCGCGGCCGTCGTCGGCAGCTACCTGTGGGTCTACGGCGGGACGACCGCCGACGGCAAGGCGACCGCGACCGTGCAGCGCGGTGAGTTCGGTACCGGCGCGGACGCGACGAACATCGTCCGGTTCGGTGTCCGGGGCGGTTCGACCGATCTGCCGGCTCCCCGCACGGATCTCGTCGGCTTCGCGGCGAACGGGAACCTGTACGCCGTCGGCGGCAGCGACGGCACGGCTCCGCAGGGGACGCTCTACTGGGCGATCCCGTCCTCGACCGGCGACCTGCCGGAGTGGAAGCACCTCGACGTGAGCGACCTGCCCGCCCAGGGCAACGCCGGCGGAGCGCCGATCGTCCTCGGTCCGAACGCGATCATCATCGGCGGGACCACGAAGGACGGGGTCCAGACGGGCAGCGCCCGGGCCAACATCGCGCCCGAAGCGCCGTTCTTCCAGCTCGGACTGTTCGGGGCGACGGTGCCGGCGCTGAAGATCGACGGTGAGATCGGCCAGCAGCTCGGCTACCTGAACGCCAACACCGTCGGCATCGTGAACTTCGCGCTGTTCGTGATCATCGGCTGGGCCTTCGCTCATCGCCAGCAGATCGCGGCGTGGCGCGAGCGACATCGACGCGACAAGGAGCTTCGCGCCCGAGCCTGACGCCGACACGGCGTCGCGCCGCCTGGCCGGCCGCGACTCCCTCGGCCCGCGCCCGTCGCGGCACGCGGCGACGAGCCTCCGTCAGCCCGGAAGCGCACCCTCGCCCGGCTCCGGCGTGCCGCGCCGAACCGGCAGCCCCGCCCGCTCCCAGGCATCGATCCCGCCCTCGACGTTGCGGACATCGGTCCAGCCCTGCGACCGCAGGAACATCGTCGCGGACGCGGAGCGGCTGCCCATGTGGCACATGACAAGGAGCGGGCGATCGCGCGGGATCTCCGCCTGCCGGGCGGCGAACTCGGAGATCGGGACGAGCACGGCCCCCGCCACGCGCGACTCCTCGAACTCGTTCCGCTCGCGGACGTCGATCAGGAGGGGTGCCTGCGCAGCCTCGCCGCCTGCCACTCCCTCCAGGAGCGTGGCGGCTTCGCGGGCGGACACGGACGGGACGCCGGGCATGTTCATCGATGGCTCCTTGGCAGCTGGGGTGCCTCGATCGAGGGGTCGTCGGGATGGCGGGCGAGACGCTCGAGACGATCGTCGATCGATTCGATGAGCGGCGTCAGGTCGAGACCGGACGCGGCTTCGGCGTCCGTCGCGACTGCCTCGGCCAGCCGCTCCCGGGCGCCGACCAGGTTCTTGGCGATGCCGAGCGGGTTGCCGCGGACGCCGTGGACGAATGCCGCCGCGAGCTTGATCAGCCCCTGGTCGAGCGCCCGCTCCGCCTCGTCGTCCGTGCCCATCCAGGCCGGCTCGAGGAGCTCGTGGGCCTCGAAGAAGTCGCCGCGCTCGTAGGCCGCGATCGCGGCCGTGAAGGCCCGCCGTCGATCCGCAGGCGGCAACGGTCGGTAGGCCTTGGCGCGGCCGCCCTGCATCACCGTACGCCGGGACGGGCCGGCCGGCGTCACGTCAGATCGGCCAGCTGCTTCCGGCCGGGAAAGCCCTCGTTCAGCTCGTGCCACCAGCCGATCGAGCCGCCGTCGCCGAGCCGCCAGCACAGCCAGATCTGCCGGCCGCTCGCGAGGGCCGGGAAGTCGATCAGGCCGGTCTCGATCTCGCGGAGCGTGATCCCGAGCTCGTCGATCCGGACGACCCCGGCCTGCATCCGGTCGATCACGCCCTGCATCCGGAGGCGGAGCACCCGGACGTCCGTGTCGGCCGGGAGCGCCTCCCCGTCGCGACCCTCGTCCGGTGCGTCGCGCCGCGGGCGATCCGACGGCGACGGACGGCCGCGGACGTTCGCCTCGGTCGGCGCGTCCGTCCGCGCTTCCTGGTCGTCGTCCCCGCTCGCGAGGACCAGGTCGCGGAGCCGGATCAGCTCGGCGCGCTGGTCGCGCAGCGACTCGAGGATCGTGCGCACCTCGCCGAGCGTCGAGTTCGCCTCGTCGAGATCGTAGAAGCGGGTCACCGTCCGCGCCGGCTCGTCATCAGGCGATTCTACCGGTGGCGGCCGAATCGCCCGGGCCGGCCAAGGATCGTCCCGAGCCGCGGCCCGGCGGTAGACTGCCCGGACGACGGATCAGGGGCCCGGGAACCGGGACGACGGACCGCTCGATCGGGCCTGCGGAAGGAGCGCGTCATGCGGATCGCGCAGCGGATGAGCAACATCGGCACGGAGACGGCGTTCGAGGTCTCCGCCCGTGCCCGCGCCCTCGAGGCCGAGGGCCACGACATCGTCCACCTTCAGATCGGCGAGCCGGATTTCGACACGCCGGCGAACGCCCGTGAGGCGGCAAAGCGCGCCCTGGACGAGGGGGCGACCCACTACGCGCCGTACCCCGGCATCCCCGCCCTCCGCGAGGCGATCGCGGAGGACGCGGCGATGCGCAAGGGCTTCCCGGTCCAGCCGAGCCAGGTCTTCGTGACGGTGGGCGGCAAGGGCGTGATGCTCTACGCGATCCTCGGCCTGATCGACCCGGGCGACGAAGTGCTCGTCCCGGACCCGGGCTACCCGATCTACGAATCGCTGACCCGCTTCGTCGGCGGCACGCCCGTCCCCGTGCCGATCCTCATGGAGAACGACTTCCGGATCGACCTCGACCAACTCGCGTCGCTCGTCACGCCGCGGACGCGGATGCTCGTGATCAACTCACCGGCCAACCCGACCGGCGGCGTTCTGACGCGGGCCGACCTCGAGGCGATCGCCGACCTCGCGATCCGCCACGACCTGTGGGTCCTCTCCGACGAGATCTACGGGCGGATCCTGTACGACGGCGAGGAGCACGTCTCGATCGCCTCGCTGCCGGGCATGGCGGAGCGGACGATCGTCCTGGACGGCTTCAGCAAGACCTTCGCGATGACCGGCTGGCGGCTCGGCTACGCGATCGTGCCGCCGTCGCTCGTCCAGACCTACGGCCAGCTCGTGATCAACACGATCAGCTGCGCGCCGACGTTCGTCCAGGTGGGCGCGGTCGAGGCGATCCGCGGGCCGCAGGGGCCGATGGCCGAGATGGTCGAGGAGTTCCTGGCGCGGCGGGACCTGATCGTGGACGGCCTGAACGCCATCCCCGGCGTCCGGTGCCTCTCGCCGAAGGGTGCGTTCTACGTCTTCCCGGACATCTCGGGCACGGGTCTGACCGGCCGCCAGCTCGCCGATCGCCTGCTCACGGAGGCCGGCGTCTGCGTCCTCGCCGGAACGGCGTTCGGCGGGGTCGGCGTCAACCACATCCGGATCTCCTACGCGAACTCGCGGGAGAACCTCACGAAGGCGCTCGGCCGGATCCGGACGTTCGTCGATGCGCTGCCGGCTCCCGCGGTGGGCGCCGGCGCCAGTCGCTGACCGCGCGCCCGCGCCGCCGTGAACGCCTCCCGACCGCGGGTCTTCGTCGCCCGCCGCATCCCCGAGGACGGCCTCGAGCCGATTCGCGCCGCGTGCGACGCGGTCGTCTGGGAGGACGACCTTCCGCCGCCGCGTGACGCCCTGCTCGAGGCGATCCGCGGCTGCGACGGCGTCCTGACGTTGCTCACGGACCGCGTCGACGACGAGTTCCTCGACGCGGCCGGCGGCCAGTTGAAGGTCGTCTCGAACTACGCGGTGGGGTTCGACAACATCGACGTGCCGGCCGTCACCGCTCGTGGGATCCCGGCCGGAAACACGCCGGGCGTCCTGACCGACACGACCGCCGACCTCGCCTTTGCGCTCCTCATGGCCGTGGCGCGCCGTCTCCCGGAGGCCGACCGCTATGTCCGGGCCGGGAGCTGGAAGACCTGGGGGCCGCTGCTCCTCCTGGGTCCGGACATCCACGGTTCGGCGATCGGGATTGTCGGCTTCGGGCGGATCGGCCAGGCGGTCGCCCGTCGCGCCGCAGGGTTCGGGATGAAGATCCTCTATCACGACGTCCACCGCGCGGATCCCGCGATCGAGAAGGAGTTCGAGGCGACCTTCCTGCCGCTCGAGGAGCTGCTCGCCCGGGCCGACTTCGTCTCGCTGCACGTGAATCTGACCCATGACACGCACACGCTCATCGACGCCGAGAAGCTCGGCTGGATGAAGCCGACCGCCGTTCTCGTCAACACGTCCCGGGGACCGGTCGTCGACTCGATCGCGCTCGCGGACGCGCTCCGGGCCGGCACGATCTTCGGCGCTGGCCTCGACGTCACGGATCCCGAGCCGATCCCCGTCGATCATCCGCTGGTCGGGCTCGACAACTGCCTGATCGTGCCGCACATCGCCTCGGCGTCGCGGGCGACGCGCGGGAAGATGGCCGAGATGGCGGCCGCGAACCTGCTGGCCGGTGTCCGCGGGGAGCGGCTCCCCACGCCGGTCAACCCCGAGGTCTACGACCGGCGCTGACGCACCGAGCGGCGTAAACCGCGGCGCACGCGCCAGCGCCGGCCCGCAGTGATCCCCGGAGTCGGCAGGGTTCCTAGGCGCCGCGAAGGTCGAGCGCCCGGCCCCACCGCAGGCCGCGGACGGCCACGAGGACGCCGAACGCGGCGAGCACGAGGATCGCCGCGGCCGCGACGGACGCGTCGACGTCGCCCGACTGGAACTCGCCGTAGACGACGAGCGGCAGGGTCTGCGTCCGGCCCGCGACGTTGCCCGCGAACATGATCGTCGCCCCGAACTCGCCGAGGGCCCGCGCCCAGGCCATGACGATTCCCGACGCGAGGGCCTGGGCAGCGAGGGGGAGGGTGATCGCCCAGGCGAGCTGTCGTTCGGTGGCGCCGTCGACGCGCGCCGCGTCCTCGTGATCACGCTCCACGCCGAGGAAGCCGGCTCGCGCGGTCCGGATGAAGAACGGCGCCGAGACGAACATCTGGGCGAGGACGACTGCGACCGTCGTGAACGGGATCGCGATCCCGAGTGACGCCAGCGGCTCGCCGAGCACGCCCCGACGTCCGAGGGCGAGGAGCAGCGCGAGGCCGGCAACGGACGGCGGGAGGACGATTGGCAGGTCGACGAGGGCCTCGACGAGCGTGGCGCCCCGGAACCGCCGTCGGGCGAGGAGGTGGGCCAGCGGCGTGGCGATCGCGATCGTCAGCGCCAGGCTGATCGTCGTCGTCACCAGGGAGAGGACGAGCGCGTCGACGACCGGTGCGGACCCCAACGCCGCGATGAGCGATCCGCCGAACACGGCCCTCGCGACGAGCAGCGCGACGGGCACGCCGAGGAACAGCGCGACGACGACCCCGAGGAGGACGGTCAAGCGCTGCTCAGTCGGGCGGCGGCAGGAAGCCGAAGGTGGCGAGGATCGCCTGACCGTCGGGCCCGGCCACCCAGTTCAGGAATGCGTGCGCGTCGGCGGGGTGGGCCGAGGCCTTCACGACGACGCCGGCGTACGTCGCCGGGACGTTCGCCTCCGGCGGGATGGCGATCGTCGAGACCCGCGTCGAGGTCTTGGCGTCCGTGCCGTACACGATCCCGGCGTCGCCCTCGCCGAGCTCGATCTTGGCGATGACGGCCTTGACGTTGTCCTCCTTCGAGATGACGTTCGCCGCGTACGCCGCTTCGAAGCCCGTCGGTGCGCCAGGCGCCTTGGCGAGATTGGCGACGACCTGCCTGGCGTACTTCGAGATCGGCACGTCGTCGCCCGCCGCGATGATCTTCACGCCGGGCTTCGCGAGATCCGTCGGTGCGGCGATGTGGGCGGGGTTTCCGGCGGGGACGACGATCGTGAGCAGGTTGCCCGCGAAGGCGACGGCGGCGCCGTCGGCCAGCGATCCGTTGACGAGCTTCTTCGGGTTCGCGGTGTCCGCGGACAGGAACACGTCTGCGGGCGCGCCCTGTTCGATCTGCGTCTCGAGCGCGGCGGACGAGTCCGTCGAGATCGTGAGCGTCGAACCGGGGTTTGCCGCTTCCCACGCCACCTTCAGCTTCGCGAGGACGCCCGACAACGACGCGGCGCCGTAAACCGTCAGGGGGGCCGAAGCGACCGACCCCCTGCGGGCGGTGCTTGGCGCCTGGCTTGCGACCGAGCCGCAGGCGGCGACGAGGAAGGCGACGATCAGGACGGCGAGCAGTCGCGACCGGCGCCCGATCACGTTCGCGGCTCCTTCGTGGACGGGATCTCGACGATCACGTTCGTCGCCTTCACGACGGCGATCGCCTCGTCACCCACCTTCAGGCCCAGGTCGTCGACCGCCTCGGCCGTCATGAGGCTGACGAGCCGGTGGGGGCCGGCGAGGATCTCGACGACGGCGGCGACGCGGTCCTTCTCGACGCGGGTGACGATCCCCGCGAACTGGTTCCGCGCCGACTGGGCAACGATCGCGCGGTGGGTCCCAGCCTGGCGACGGGTCGCGAGCAGCCGGGCGATCTCGTCGACCGCGACGAGACGCTGACCGCCGGCCGAGCGGTCCGCCGTCAGGCGGCCGTCATCGATCCAGCGGCGAACGGTGTCCACCGTGACGCCGAGCATGTCGGCGGCGCGACCGATCCGGACCCTGGCAGGTGATGTCCCCATGTCGAGGGATCATAGCGCGAATTCGGGCGCAAACACCTAGATTCGCCGAACGTGGGGAGGTTCGTGCGTCGCGTCAGCGACCGGGGGAAGCCTCCAGCCACCGTCGGACGCCGGGTTCGTGCTCGTCGAGGTGGCCGCCGAAATCGGAGTCGACGAGGGAGACGCCCTCGAGCCAGTCGAAGCGGTTCGGGTCCGTCGCGTCCTCGATCGGGATCGTCCGGATCGCGGCGATGAAGTCGTCGTACGTCCGCTCGGTCTCAGCGAGTACGTCTCCGAGGGGCTGATCCTTCGTCTGGTCGTGGATCCAGGCGTTGATCGGGTCGTCCTCGGTCTCGCCCAAGCTCGCCGGCCAGCGCGCGGCCGGCGATGGCTCACCGCGGGCGGCCGCCTCCAGCCGATCGACGGTCCGGCGCCGCCACGCCGTGAGATGCGAGGCAACGTCCTTGAAGGTCCAGTCGCCCATGGCTCCGGGCTGCTCCATCCGGTTCTCGCCGACGTCGGCGACGAGCGACCGCCACCGATCGCGAACGGACTCGATGCGGTCGATGAGGGCGTCGCGCGGATCGTCGGGCATGAGGATTCCTCCAGTGGGGTCGGTGTCAGGCTACCGTCCGCTGCGATCGCGGCGTGGAGTCGCGGGCCCGGTCGCCGAACCCCGCACCGCGACGTGATACGGTCGCCGGCGGGCCGGTAGCTCAGTGGCAGAGCAGGGGACTTTTAATCCCTTGGTCGTGGGTTCGAATCCCACCCGGCTCGCGAACTGACCGAGCGCGGGCCGTTTTGTCCGGCCGTTAACCCGTCGGGAACACGTTGGCGACGTCACGGCCCGACGCTGGGCTCGTCGAACGGTTTTTCGATGAGCACGGAGGCGTCAGTCGGCCATGCACGACAACGTCCAGCTTTCCGCGAGCCCATTCAGCACGCCAGAGTCAGGGTCCCTTCGCGTCCGGCTTGGCTGGCCGCTCGTCCGGGCCGCGATCTGGCTCGGGATGGCCGCAGCGACCGCCCTGTTCTGGGCCGGCGTCGTTGCGGTCGCGCTGTCGCACCTCGGCTGACCACCGCGCGTCGCCTTTTCGTCCCGGCGGACCGCTCCGTGACCGGCGCACGGGCACCGCGGCGCGTCTGACCGAGCGCCTCGACCGCCACTGAACCCGAACGCGCCGTTACCGGATCGCATCCTTTTCGGGTCCGGGTCGGCGACGAACACGGCGGCTCCACCCGCCCATCCTGCCGCCAGATCGGCCGCCGTCCCCGGCCGACCGAGCGGAGGACCCGGATCGCATGAACAGTGGCGATACCGCGTGGATGCTGATGGCCACGGCCCTCGTGATGATCATGTTGCCGGGCCTGGCGCTCTTCTACGGCGGCCTCGTCCGCCGCAAGAACGTGCTCTCGACGATCATGCACAGCTTCTTCGGGCTGGCGATCGTGTCCGTCGTCTGGGTGCTCATCGGGTTCAGCCTCGCCTTCGGGCCGGACGTCAACGGCATGGGCCTGATCGGGAATCTCGACTTCGTCGGCTTCTTCAACGTCGGTCTCGAGCCGAGCACGGTCTACGCGACGACGATCCCGTTCGTCCTGTTCGCCGCCTTCCAGCTGATGTTCGCGGCGATCACGCCGGCGCTGATCACGGGGGCGTTCGCCGAGCGGAAGCGGTTCGCCTCCTTCGTCCTGTTCACCGTCCTGTGGTCGATCGTCGTGTACTCCCCGATCGCTCACTGGGTCTGGGCGACGGACGGCTGGCTCTTCAAGCTGGGCGCGCTCGACTTCGCGGGCGGAACCGTGGTCCACGCGTCATCCGGGCTGTCCGCCCTGATCGTCGCGCTGCTCATCGGTCGCCGGGTCGTCAACGGCGAGGGTCTCGAGCCGCACGACATCCCGATGACGGTCCTGGGCGCGGGGCTGCTCTGGTTCGGCTGGTTCGGCTTCAACGCCGGCTCGGCGGTCGCCGCGAACGGTCTCGCTGCCTCCGCCTTCATCGTCACGAACACGGCTGCCGCCGCCGCGACGCTCACGTGGGTCGGTGCGAGCTACCTCCACAAGCGGAAGGTCAGCGTCGTCGGCGCGGCGTGCGGTGCCGTGGCCGGCCTCGTCGCCATCACGCCGGCGTCCGGCTTCGTGACGCCCGGCGGCGCGATCGTCATCGGTCTCGCGGCCGGCGGCCTGTGCTACAGCGCGACGCTCCTGCGGGCCCGGCTGAAGGTCGACGACGCGCTCGACGTCTTCGCCGTCCACGGCGTCGGCGGTGTCTTCGGAGCCGTCGCGACGGGCGTCCTCGCCACGAGCGCTGTCCAGGCGAGCTACACGGGCCTGATCGACGGCAACGCCGGACAGGTCCTCACCCAGCTCGTCGCGGTCGGGGCGACGATCGCCTACGCCGTCGTCGCCACGTTCGTGATCGTGAAGGTCGTCGATGTCGTCCTCGGCATCCGGATCTCCGCCAGGGACGAGGAGCTCGGCATGGATCTCGCGGTCCACGGCGAGGTCGCCTACCAGGTGTGAAACGGGACGCCGACGGCGGAGGGACACGCGCCGTCGGATCGCCCCGGACTCATCGACCGACCGCCTGGCTCCTCCCGGGCGGTCGGTTCGTCCTCGCTCACGGAGACGATGTCAGTGACCAGCGAGCCACCCCAGCGACCGCGGCGGCGGGATGTCGCACCGCTCTACGACCCGGCGTTCGAGCACGACGCGTGCGGCGTCGGCTTCGTCGCCGATGCCGGCGGCCGTCGCCGCGACGAGGTGCTTCCCCTCGCGCTCGGCGGCCTCGCCGCGCTCGCCCACCGCGGCGCATTCGGCGCCGACGGCGCCTCGTCCGACGGCGCGGGTGTCTCCCTGCCCCTCGATCCGAGCGTCCTCGATGCCCTCTCGCTCGGCGAGTTCGCGACGACCCGGCCCGGGCTGATCCAGCTGTTCCTGCCGAGGACCGGGTTCGGAGCGCGCGGCGACGCCGCCCGCCGGCTGGTGGAGGAGGTGCTCCGCGACGCGCGTCTCGGGCCGGTGACGTGGCGGACGGTCCCGACGGACCCCTCGGCGCTCGGTGACGTGGCGCGAGCCTCGCGGCCGGCGTTCGTCCAGGCGATCGTGCCGCGACCGCAGGAGGTGGACGAGGCTGACGACAGGGCTGCAGCCAAGCCGATCTCCGACGCCGAGTTCGATCGGCGGCTCGTGATCGTTCGGCGACGCCTCGAGGGCGCGGCCCGCGACGCCGGGATGGGCGAGCAGTTCGCCGTTCCGTCGGCGTCCTGTCGCACGGTGGTCTACAAGGGGCTCGTCGCGGGCTCCCGGCTCGATGAGCTGTATCCGGACCTTCGCGGAGCCGGCATCCGCGTTCCGTATGTGACGTTCCACCAGCGCTACGCGACGAACACCCACCCGACGTGGCGACTTGCCCAGCCCTTCCGGTCGATCGCCCACAACGGCGAGATCAACACGGTTCGCGGCAACCGGGCCCAGGTCCGCGGTCGCACGAGCGACGCCGGCGTCAGCGCCTCCGCGAGGGAGCTGCTCGCGGCCGGCCCGTTCCTCGCCGCCGACGGATCCGATTCGCAGTCCCTCGACGAGATGCTCGAGCTGCTCGTCGCGACCGGCTGGGACCTTCCGACCGCACTCCTCGTGACGATGCCCGAAGCACTCGCGATCCGGCGCGCGCCGCATCCGCATGTCGCTGCCCTTCGTCGCCGCACCGCGGGCCTGCTCGCGCCGTGGGACGGTCCCGCGGCGATCGTCTTCGCTGACGGCGAGCGGGTCGGCGCGATCAGCGACCGGAACGGCCTCCGACCCACGGCATACGCGATCACGGCGGATTCCCTCGTCGCGGTGGCGAGCGAAGCGGGCGCCATCCGGCTCGCGCCGGAGACGACCATCCGACGAGGCCGGCTCGGACCGGGCGAGATGCTGCTCGTCGACCCGCGGCGCGGTCGGATCCTCGAGGACGCCGAGGCGAAGGCCCATCTTCTGCGCCGCCTGCCGATCCACGATGCGCCGCGGGCGACCCACATCGACCCGCTTCCCGGTGATCGCGACTCGTCCCTCGACGTCCCCGCTGGCTCCGGAGCCACGCCCGCGAACCTCCGGTTCCTGGCCGGCCTCCATGCCGAGAACGCCCGGCTCGACATCCGGACGATGGCGCTCGAAGGCCACGAGCCGCTCTGGAGCATGGGCGACGACACCCCGACGCCAGGTCTCAGCCGCATGGACCGGCCGGTGGCAGACCACCTCCGACAGGCGTTCGCCCAGGTCACGAACCCGCCGATCGATCCGGATCGGGAGCGGGCGGTCATGGATCTCCGCGTCGAGCTCGGCCGCCGGCCGGCGCTGCTCGGCGGGCCGCCGCGCGGTCCGCGGACGCTGCGCCTGGAGCGGCCGTTCATCGCCGATCTGCCCGCGCTCCTCGACGTCGCTCCGGGGCGTGTCCTCCGGCTCGACGCCACATGGCCGGCAATGGAGGGGGCGAGTGGCCTTGCCGCGGCGGTGGACCGGCTCGCCGCGAGTGCCGTCGCCGCCGATCCGCGGCGAACAGCGATCCTCCTCGTCAGCGACCGGTCCTTCAGCCTCGATCGCCTGCCGATCCCGTCCGTCCTGGCTGTCGGCGCGGTCCATACCGCGCTCACCCAGGCCGGGCTCCGCGGCCGTGCCGACCTCGTGGCCGAGGCGGCCGACGTCCTCGACGCTCACAGCGCGTCGATGGTGCTCGCCGCCGGCGCGACCGCGATCGTGCCGTGGCTCGCGGTCGAGCTGGCGGCAGAGCTCGCCGGTGGGCGCGGCGCCGAGACGCTCGACCGCGCGGCCACCGTCGCGAACCTCCTCGCCGCGTTCGAGGCGGGACTGCGCAAGACGCTGGCGCGGATGGGGATCAGCACCGCGGCGTCGTATGTGGGCGGCGGGTTGTTCGAGACGATCGAGCTCGCGGAGGACGTGCGGAGCCGCTGCTTCCCCGCGGCACCGGCCTGGCCCGGGACGGTGGGTCTCGTGGAGCTCGCCGAGCGGCAGCTCCGGCGTCGGGCCGCGGCCGCCGGCGTCGCTCCGGTCACGCCATCGAACAAGCTCCGCGACCCCGGGTTCGCCCGGTTCCGCGCGGACGGCGAGCTGCATCGCTATGCGCCGGTCGTCGTCGCCGACCTCCAGTCTGCGTCGGGGTTCGCGCCCGCGCCGGCGGATGGGCTGCGCCCGGCCTCCTCGGACGCGTCCGCCCGCGGCGCTGCCGCGCTGCCGACGACCGTCCGCGACGCCCTCCGGATCCGGCGGCGCTCGGCCGCCCGGCCCGCGACCCCGATCGACGCGGTCGAATCCGCCCGGTCGATCGCCCGTCGCTTCGTCGTCAGCGCGATGTCCGTCGGGGCGCTGTCGCCGGAGGCGCACCAGGCACTGACGATCGGCATCCAGCGGGCCGGCGGCGCGGCCAACACCGGCGAGGGCGGAGAGGATCCGGGCTGGTACGCGCCCCGGAAGGACGGCGAGCGACGGGACGCCCGGATCAAGCAGGTCGCTTCGGCGCGGTTCGGCGTGACCGCCACGTATCTCGCCCGGGCGGACCAGCTCGAGATCAAGATGGCCCAGGGGTCCAAGCCCGGCGAGGGCGGCCAGCTGCCGGCGAAGAAGGCGACGGCGTGGATCGCGGCCCTCCGGCGAGGCCAAGAGGGGATGAGCTACATCAGCCCACCGCCGCATCACGACATCTACTCCATCGAGGATCTCGCCCAGCTCATCGCGGATCTCCGCGCGATCAACCCGCTCGCCCGGATCGGCGTGAAGCTCGTCGCGACGCGCGGCGTGGGGACGATCGCGGCCGGCGTCGCGAAGGCCGGCGCAACGTATGTCCACCTGAGCGGCCATGCCGGCGGGACCGGCGCCTCGCCCCTCAGCTCGATCAAGCACGTCGGCGCGCCGTGGGAGCTGGGGCTGGCCGAGGTCCACCAGACGCTGCTCCGGAACGGGCTCCGCGATCGCGTCGCGCTGCGCGTCGACGGCGGGTTGCGGACCGGCCGCGACCTCCTGTTGGCGGCGCTGCTCGGCGCGGAGGAGTTCGCCTTCGGGACCGCGATGCTCGTCGCAATCGGATGCGACATGGCCCGCCAATGTCACCTCGACACGTGCCCGACCGGGATCGCGACGCAGCGCGACGACCTTCGGGCGAAGTTCGCCGGAACGCCGGAGCAGGTCGAACGCTTCGCCCTCGGGATCGCCGAGGAGCTTCGAGCGGAGATGGCCGCCGTCGGCGTGCGTGAGGTCGGCGAGCTGGTCGGCGAGTCGCGGCGGTTCCTCACCGTCGACCGCGCGGCGGCGACCCTGGATCTCGCCGCGGTCATCGGCGCGGGGCCGTGGTCCGCGGACCCGGAGCGACGCCGCTCCCCGGCGGCCGCGGGCAGGACGATCGCCCGCGGCGAGGCGAGCCCACTGGAACGACGACTCGTCGCCGCGCTCGACGGGCAAACGTCCTTCCGCGCCGACGGACTCGCCCTCTCGACGGCCGACCGATCATTCGGCGCCGGCCTGACCGGCGCCATCGAGCGAGGCTCGATCGCCGGCCCGGTCACGCTTGGGCTGCGCGGCGAGGCCGGACAATCCTTCGGCGCGTTCGCCGGGAGCGGCGTCGAGCTCCGCCTCGTCGGCCAGGCGAACGACTACGTCGCGAAGGGGCTGTCCGGAGCCACCGTCGTCGTGGCGCCCGAGCCGACACTCGCCGCGGAGGCGCATCGCCAGACGATCGCCGGCAACACCTGTCTCTACGGCGCGACCGGCGGCCGGCTCCACGTGCTCGGTCGCGCCGGGATGCGGTTCGGGGTCCGGAATTCCGGTGCGCGCGCCGTCGTCGAAGGGATCGGCCCGCACGGCTGCGAATACATGACCGGTGGGACCGTCGTGGTTCTCGGCCCGGTCGGCGCAAACTTCGGCGCCGGGATGACCGGCGGCCGGGCGTTCCTCCACGATCCGGACGGCCGACATCTCGCGGCGCTCGACGCGACGAGCGTCCGCGCTCGCCGCCTCACGGTCGGCGACCCCGCGGGCGCAGAAGAGATCGTCGAGCTGAGGGAGCTTCTGGAGCTCCACCGGGCCGAGGGATCTGCGCTCGCCGACCGCCTCGTCACCAGCCAGGCGATCGAGCGCGGCTCGTTCTGGGTCGTCGAGCCGATCGCGACCGCGACGGCGCGGAGCACGGCGACCAGCGCCGAGGCGGAGCGAGGCGCCGAGGCCGCGCCGCTCGTCAGCCTCCAGCGCGACGCTCCACCCGTACCGGTCGGGGCTGCCCCGAGCGCCGTCTGACCTTACGCCACCCGCTCCCGTCGCAACCACACCGCAACCAACCAGCAACGCGGCGGGTGACGTTCGACGGCGTCGATCCGGCGGATCATCCGGCGACGGCGTCGCGTGCGCCGTCTCGTCGTCTCCGACAGCGAAAGGCCGTCCGATGATCCACCCGTCCGAACCCGAGCTCCGCCGCCCGATGGCGGTCCGCGACGGCCACGGCGCGCCGGTCACGTGCGCCGAGTGCGGCTGTCGTCTCCGGGCCCAGATGGCCGACAACGACATCGCCTGGTTCCACTTCAGCCCGCTCGGCGGCCGCGATGCTCGCGGCTGCAAGGTTGCCTGCGTCGACGCCGCCCACGACGTCGCGGGCTATCGCGAGAGCTTCGCCCTCGCCTGAGTCGGTCTCCGCGGACCCGGCCGGAGCGACCCGTCCTCGCTCAGCGCGCCTCGATCCGATAGCCGACGCCGCGGATCGCGACGATGTCCGGTCCGCCGCCGGCCCCGACCTTCGCCCGCAGCCGGGCAAGGTGCGGCTTGAGCCACAGCAGATCCGGGTCAGACTCGGCCGGCCAACCGGCCCGCGCGAGCAGGTGATGCGGGACGATGTCGCCGTTCGCCCGGACGAGCGCCTCGAGGAGCCGGAACTCCGTCGGCGTCAGGGTGAGCGCCACGTCCCGGACGCGGGCCTCGTGGCGCGCGGGGTCCAGCACGAGGTCGCCCGCCGACACGGGGCCGGCTGCCGCTCCCCCGCTGGATCGGTCGACGCGGCGCATGACCGCCGCGATCCGCGCCAGAAGCTCGGCCTTCCCGAACGGCTTCACGAGGTAGTCGTCCGCCCCGATCCCGAGCGCCCGGACCTTGGCCTCCTCGGCGCTCTCGCCGGAGACGACGAGGATCGGCGCGTGGCCGACCGCCCGGATCTGGCCCGCGACCGTGAACCCGTCCGGACCGGGCATCGCGAGGTCCAGCAGCACGAGGTCCGGCGACTCCTCACGGAACCGCTTCACTGCCGTCAGCCCGTCGTAGGCCGTGATCACCTGGTGGCCCTCGGTCCCGACGAGCGCCGTGATCGCGCCGACCATCGCGGGATCGTCGTCGACGACGAGGATGCGGAGCGGACGGGTGGCGAGCATCAGGGCCTCACGGTACAGGCCGGTCCGTCACACCGCGGCCGCGGCCGGCAGCGCGACGACGAATCGGGCACCGGTCGGCGTGGCCGGCTCGACCCACAGGCGGGCGCCCATCGACTCGCCGAGCCGCTTCGCGGCGAACAGGCCGATCCCGGAGCCGCGGGCCGTGTGGGTCTCGCGGCGGGCGTACGGCTCGAAGATCCGCTCGCGCCACTCCTCGGGGACGCCCGGCCCCTGGTCCGTCACGCCGATCCGGACGAAGCCCTCGACGAGGCCGTGGTCGATCGTGATCGACGTGTCCGGCGGCGCGTACTTCACGGCGTTCTCGATGAGGTGCTCGAGGATCTGGCGGAGCCGCGGCGCATCGGCGAGGGCGTGGTGGCGCAGCCCCGGCCGGACCTCGAGGCGGTGCTGGCGGACGATCGGCCGGATCGACTCGACGACCTCGGCAATCGCCGACTCGACGTCCGTCGGGGTGACGGTCGCGGCCTCGGCGGGCACGATCCGGACCGACGCGAGGATCGAATCCACGAGCCGGTCGAGCCGCTCCACCTGCTCCATCGCTCCGTCGTGCCACGCCTGGCGCTGGGCGCGCCGGACGGGGTCGCGCGACTCCCGCCCCTCGAGCGGCGGGTCGTCGGCGAGCAGCTCCGTGTAGGCACGGACGACGGCGAGCGGCGTCCGGAGCTCGTGGGTCACGAGGGCGATCAGCTCGGAGCGGGCCTCGTCGATCTGGCGGAGCTGCTCGAGTCGCTCCTCCGCCTCGGTCTGCTGGCGCCCCTTCTCGACGATCCCGGCGAGCAGGTCGGCGATCGCCTGGAGCTGGGCGACGTCGTCGTCCGTGAACTCGCGGGTCGTCTCCGTCTGGACGTTGAGGACGCCGACGACCTGGTCGTTCCAGCGGAGCGGAACGCTGAGCATCGAGGCGATGAAGCGTCGCTGGTCGATCCCGCGGACCCACAGGAAGCGGCGATCGGAGCGGACGTCGGGCACGACGAGCGGCTCGCGGCTCGCGGCGACATGGCCGGTGACCCCCTCGCCGAACGGCACCCGCGCCCGGCCGATCTGGTACCGATCGAGGCCGTTCGTCGCCGCGAGCGTCAGGTAGGCTCCGTCGCGATCCAGCAGGTAGAGCGAGGAGACGTCCGCGTGGAGCGCGTCGCGAGTGCCGTCGACGACCGTCTCGAGCAGCTCGTCCCAGGTCCGGGCGGTCGTCGCGAGGCGGGCGACGTCATGCAGGAACCGGAGCTGCTCGAGCTGGTCCGGGCCGCGTCGCGCATCGATCTCGGAAGCCGCCATCGCCACCACGATACAAGCGTAGGCGCGCGGCGCGACCTCCAAGGTTGCGGCCGTGGTCCGGGACGGCTGCGGAACGGTGCCGAGGTGGCTCGTCGGAGCGGGGGCGACGCGACGTGCTCCCCGTCGCCGGGCGCGCGGACGACGGTCCCCGCAACCCGCGGGATTGAGCTGTTCACATGGCCGTGACCCTGCGGCGGCGCTCGAACGATGCCGTTCGCGCGGAGCCGGCGACGTTGGGCACGGGCCGGTCGCGCGATCCGCTGGCGACGGAGGTTCGGCTGCTCGGATCGCTCCTCGGCCAGGTCATCGCCGAGCAGGCTGGTCCGGACCTTCTCGAGCTCGTCGAGCGCGTCCGCCGCACGACGATCCGCCTTCGCCGTGGCGACGAGCCGGCGCTCCGGGCGTCCCTCGTCGCCGAGCTGGCCGATCTGGACGCCGACCGGGCGGAGGTCGTGATCCGGGCGTTCGGCCTGTACTTCCGCCTCGTGAATCTCGCGGAGGAGCGGGAGCTCGTCCGCGCCGCTCGGCGGACCGAACGGGAGCTCGCGAAGACGGCTGCCGCCCGCCGCCGTCCGACCGGCGGCGATCCCGAGGCGACCGGTGCGGATCGCTCCCTCGCGCGCGCCGTCGGCTGGCTGCGGGCCAATGGCACGGACGCCGAGGGTGTTGTCGAGGCCCTGCGTCGCCTCCGGATCACCCCGGTTCTCACAGCCCACCCGACCGAGGCGCGACGCCGGACGATCCTCATCGCCCTGCGCCGGATCGATGGACTGCTCGGGCGGCTGGCCGATCGCGAGATCGCGCCGATGGAGGATCGCGACACGCGGCGGCGACTGCGCGCGGAGATCACGCTCCTGTGGCGGACGGCCGACCTCCGCGCGACCTCCGTCTCGCCGCTGGACGAGGTCCGGACCGCCCTCGCCTTCTTCGACGAGACGGTCTTCAGCGTCGTGCCGCGGCTCTATCGCCTCGCCGACGCCGCGCTCGACGAGGGGCTCGGGGCCCGGCGCCAGCGGGCCTCGGCGGGCAGTTCCGACGGCGGCGCCGGCGGCGCCCCGCCGGCGACGATGGGCCAGGCGAGCGACAGCGGCCGAACGGGGACGCGCCCACCGCTCGTCCAGCCGTTCCTTGGCTGGGATTCCTGGATCGGTGGGGACCGCGACGGCAATCCATCCGTGACCGCCGAGGTCACGGAACGGACGCTCCGGATCCAGGCCGATCACGTCCTCCGCGGCTACGAGGCCGTCGCGGTCCGGCTGTCGCAGACGATCGCCGCCGCCGTGTCACCGGACCGGAACGGGCGACCGCTCGACGGCCGGCTGGCCCGCGACGCCGAGCTGCTGCCGGACCTGGACCGCCAGCTGCGGCGGCGCTTCCCGGAGGAGCCGTACCGGCAGCGCTTCGGGTTCATCGCGGAGCGGTTGCGGCGGACGCGCTCGTCGCTGACCGGGCAGCCCGCCCCACTCACGGGCCGCTATGCGTCGCCGGAGGAGCTCGACGACGAGCTCGCGGAGATCGAGGCCGCGCTCGAGGCGGACGGCCTTGCCCGGATCGCGTGGGGCGAGGTGGCCGACTTCCGGGCGCAGCTCGCGACCTTCGGCTTCCACCTCGCGTCGCTCGAGGTGCGCCAGCACAGCGCCGTGCATCGCGAGGCCGAGTCGGCCCTGGAGCGCCACGCGCCGGACGACGAGGCCGTCCCCGGGGTCACGGCCGCCGAGGTCGCCCTGACGTTCCGCACGATCGCCGACCTGCAGGCCCGGTACGGCGCGGATGCAGCGGGTCGCTACGTGATCTCGTTCACCCGGGACGCCGCGGACGCCCTGCGGGTCCTCCGTCTCGCCGAGCTGCCGGACGTGGGTGGCGCAACGCCGGTTCTCGACATCGTGCCGCTCTTCGAGGACGCGGCGACGCTCGAGACGGCCGGCCCCGTGCTGGACGCGATCCTGTCGGACCCGGGCTATCGGCGACACCTCGCGCGGCGCGGCGATCGGCAGGAGGTGATGCTCGGCTACTCGGATTCGAACAAGGAGTCCGGGTACCTGGCCGCGAACTGGCTGCTCCACCGGGCGCAGGCGGCGCTCGCGGCGACGGCGCGGGCACATGGCGTCGAGCTGACGATCTTCCACGGCCGCGGCGGCGCGATCGGGCGGGGCGGCGGGCCGGCGAACCGGGCGATCCTCGGTCTCGCGGCCGGCTCCATCGAGGGCCGGCTGAAGCTCACCGAGCAGGGCGAGATCATCGCCGCGAACTACGCCGATCCGGGGATCGCCCTCCGCCATCTCGAGGGTCTTGCCGCCGCCACGCTCGTTGCTTCGTCGCAAGCACACGCGGAGGCCGTGGCGGCCAGCGAAGCCGAGGGCGGTCCGATGCTCGACGAGCTGGCCGCGGCGTCCCGGCGGGCATACCTGGCGCTCGTGGATGCGCCGGGGTTCGTCGACTTCTTCCGGCTCGCCACGCCGATCGACGAGATCGCGACGCTCCGCCTCGGCTCGCGGCCGGCTGCCCGCGGCCGAGCGGCCGCCATCGCGGATCCCGGTGCCGCCCCGGCCGCGCCCCGAGGCACGACGGGCGCCACGGCCGGTGCCGCTTCTCCCGCCACGGCGTCGATCACCGACCTTCGCGCGATCCCGTGGGTGTTCGCGTGGTCACAGGCGCGGATCGAGGTGCCCGGCTGGTTCGGCCTCGGATCGGCGATCGCCGCCCACGAGGCGGAGCACGGCCCCGGCAGCGTCGCGGTCCTCGGCCGGCTCTACCGGCGCTGGCCGTTCCTCGCCAGCCTGGTCGACAACGCGGAGCTCTCCCTGGCCCGAGCGGATCTGGGGGTCGGCCGCCAGTACGCAGCGCTGGCGGGCGCGTCCGGCCGGCCGTTCTGGGCGACGATCGAGGCGGAGGCCGCGGCGACCTCGCGAGCCCTCGCGGCGATCACCGGCCGGACGACGCTGCTCGAGCACGATCCGGAGCTCCGCCGTCGGCTCGCGCTCCGCGATCCGTACGTCGACTCGCTATCGGAGCTGCAGGTCACGCTCCTCGGCCGGCTCCGGGCGACGCCTCCCGACGATCCGGAGCGCACGCGGCTGCTCCGGCTCGTCCACCTGACCGTCAACGGGATCGCGGCCGGGCTGCAGCGGACGGGCTAGCGACTCAGACGGGCAGCTCGATCACCTCGCCCGAACGGGCAACGACCGGCTCGCGCGCCCCGCGCGGGAACCACCACGCGGCACCCGGCCCCGCGACGACCCAGCGGCGCATCCCGGATCCGTCGGCGTCGGCGAGGACGCCGGTCTGCTCGTCGAGCCCGAGATAGCCGAGCCCACCCGGTGCGAGCCGGTCCACGACCTCCTGCCAGGTCGTCCGCCGGATGTCGTCGTAGTGCGGGACAACGGCAAGACCGTGGACGAACGCCAGGCCGCGGAGCCCGCCGCGTGGCGTCCACGCCCACTCCGCGAGGGCCATCGCCCCAGCGCTCGCGCCGGCGACGACCGCGCCGCGCGCCCACGCCCGCCGCAGGGCTGCAAGCACGGGCGTGTCCGCGAGCACGACCGGCAGGAGATCCGGGTCGCCGCCGGGAAGATGCACGAGGTCGGCACGCTCGACGAGGTCGGCGAGGTCCGGGAGAGCGGCGGAGGCCGCGTCGACGACACGGGCCACGGCAACGTCGGCCGGCACGCCGAGGACGCGCGCCCGGCGTTCGAACGCCGCGACCCCGTGAGCGGCCGCGCGATCCGGCATCCCACGAGCGGCGGCGGTCGGGACGACCACGATCCGGAGCGCGCGGCCGGAGCCCTTCGTGGTCTGTGCGGCGGCCGACGTGATCAGCGCATCCAGGAACGGCTCATCACCGGCGACGTACTCGCCACCGCCGTGCAGACCGAGCGGCCCGCTCATCGCCCCGCCCTCGGGAGCGAACCGGCCCGGCGCCCGGCCGAACGACCGGCGGTCGACACGATCAGGCAGACATCATCCGGCCGAGGCACCGCGCGATGATACGGCCGGCTCGTCTGGACGCCGTCAGCCCCTACGATCCGCCGGATGCGCGTTCGACCCAGCGAGATCGGCCCCGGAATCGTCGGCTGGGCCCGACGCTGGGAGCCGATTCTCCCGCTGCTCGGCGCGGAGCTGATCGTCTGGCTCGGCTTCGGCGCGCTCCTCCCGATCATGCCGCTCTACTTCACCGAGCACGGCGTGGAGCTCGCGGCGCTCGGCGTCGTCGTCGCCGCGTGGCCCGCGGCGCGGCTCATCGGCGAGCCGATCTTCGGCTGGGTCGCGGACCGGACGCAGCGGGTGCCGATGATGGTGGCCGGCAATCTCCTCGCGGGCGTGTTCCTGTTCCTGCCGCTCGTGATCGTGGGCCCGCTGCCGTTCACGATCCTGCGTGGCCTGGCGGGCCTTGCGACGGCGATGTACGACCCCGCTGCCCGCGGCTACATCACGGACTGCACCCCGGCGGACCGGCGTGGCGAGGCGTTCGGGCTGTACGGCGCGGCCCAGATGGGCGGTCTCCTGCTCGGGCCGGCGATCGGCGGGATCGGAGCGTCGGTCTTCGGCGGCATCGGCTTCATCTTCGTCTTCGGGGCGATCAGCTCGTTCGTTGCCGCGCTCGCGATCGCCATCCGCGTCCGGGAGCGACCGCACGCCGTCGGCGCGGCGCGGGTCGCGACGCTCGACCTGACGGAGTTTGGCGGCCAGGCCGGCTATCTCGTCGAGTCGCCGCCCGAGGCGGGGCGTGCACCCGCGGCCGCGGACGAGGGCGACCCCGTCGCTCCGGAGCAGCCCACCGGGCTCGCGAACCGCTGGCTGCTCGCGGCGATCCTGTTCACGGTCGGGGGCAACTTCGCGTTCGGGACGTACGAGGTGGTCTGGTCGATCTTCCTCCAGCGGCTCGGTGCCGGGCTCGACCTGATCGGCCTGACCTTCGCCCTGTTCGGGCTGCCGATCCTGGTGCTCTCGCCGGCGTTCGGGCGACGCATCGACAAGGGCGGTCTCACCCGCTTCCTCGTCGCCGGGACGGTCCTGCCCGTCCTCGCCGCGATCGCCTACACGCTGATCCGCGACCCGCTCATCGCCGTTCCGCTGATCCTCGTGGAAGCGACCGGCTCGGCGATCGGCAGTCCGGCCCTGTACACCGTGATCGCGCTGGGCAGCCCGGCCGGTCGCTCGTCTACCGCGCAGGGAATCGTCGGTGCGACCGGGACGCTCGGATTCGTCATCGCCTCGCTGATCGCAGGCAACCTCGCCGCGATCGAGATCCGCCTGCCGTTCTACCTGTTCGCCATCGTCATGACCGTCCTCTCCGTGGCGGCGTTCGCGGTCGCCTGGCCGCGACTCCGCGAGCGTGCGACCGCCGTCGCGCTGCGTCAGGCGACCTCCTGAGGATTTGACCGATGGGCCCTTCGTCCATACCATGGGCAGTCGCGGGGTGGAGCAGCGGCAGCTCGTCGGGCTCATAACCCGAAGGTCGGCGGTTCGAATCCGTCCCCCGCAACCAGACCGCCTGCACCTGAACCCCGGGTCCGACCGCCCGGGGTTCTTTCATGCCCGGGCATTCCTGCCGGAGCATCCCGGGCGGTCGGACGCGGCAATCGCTCAGGGCGCGGTCCGCTGCCAGCTCGCGCCGGTTTCGACGCTCCACCCCAGGGGTTGCTCGGCGCCGGTCTCGGCATCCACCACGACCGGATGGTCCGTCGGCTCCGATCCGTACGTCGCGTGCGTACCCGGCAGCGCCAGCAGCGACTGGCCGTCCGGTGACCACTCGAACAGCGACCCCTCGGACACCGGCACCGAGCCGACGGCGCGGAGCTCGTGCGAGGCGACGGTCACGATCGCCACCGGCTGGATGTTCCACTTGCCCGTCGCGGGGTCCTGGAGCCAGCGGTCGAAGGCGACCCGTGTCCCGTCCGGCGACCAGACGAAATCGGTCTCGACCCAGGCGCGCGGGTCGCTCGTCACGGGCGTGGCTCCGCTGCCGTCGGCCGCTGCGATGAACAACCGCTGCTCGCCGTCCGCGAGCTTCCGGGCGAACAGGATCCGCGACCCGTCCGGCGACCAGCGGGCGCCGTTGATGTCGTCGCCGATTGCGGGAAAGATCGTCCGGACTCCGGTCCCATCCGGGTGCATCGCGAACAGGCCCTGCGGCGTGCCGTGGTACTGGAACAGGAACTCGGCACCGTCGGGCGGCCGGAATGCGTGGAGATCGACGTCGGTCCCATGGGCGATGACGACGGGCGGCGCTCCGCCGGCGTCGGCCCGGATCACGTCGCCGTTCGTGTACGGGAGCAGCAGGCTTCGGCTGTCCGGGGCCCACTGGTACGTGATCCCGTCGGACAGCGTCGTGCCGGAGACCCGGACGGGCGTCCCGCCCGCGACTCCGAGGACCATGAGGTCGAAGGTCTTCGCGACGCCGCGCAGGAACGCGACCTTCTCGCCGTCCGGCGAGACGAGCGGCGAGGTGTCCCGCTCAGGTCCACCGAGCAGCAATCGGCTCTGGCCGGTCGCGGGGTCACCGGTGTAGAGGTCGCCGCCCTGCGCGTACACGATGAGCCCGTTCCGCGCGGGGCCGAATGGCGTCGGCACGTGATGGCGGGAGCCGGCGAACCAGACGGCGCCCGCGACGAGCAGGGCCAGGAGGGCCGCGACGGCCAGGGCGCGCCACGGCGCCCGCGGAACGAACGACCGCTCCGCAACGAGTTCAGCCATGGGGATCCACCTTCCGGGGAATGTCCAGGCGGGCCGCTGGCTCGAGGCCGCGGACCGCCCGAGGAGGTCATGGATGTAGTCGGGCATCCGCTCGTCCGCAAGGTCGACCAGGATCGGCGGAAGCTCGGTCATGAGTCGATCGTTCGGCGTCATGCGGTCTGCCCTTCCCGGAGCGCGGCGAGCGCGTCGCCGCCACTCGTCCCGACCGACCCGCGCAGGAGCGCGAGCGATCGATGGAGTCGCGACTTGGCGGTCCCGACCGGGATCCCGAGCGTGCTCGCCACCTCGGGCAGCGGCAGGCCGAGATAGAAGTGGAGGACGACGATCGCGCGCCACTCCGGCTCGAGCACGGCGAGGGCACGATCGACGAGATCGCGTTGGGCGATGGCCCGGGTCGAGTCGGCGACGGCCGGGACATCGAGCGGATCCAGCTCGACCTCCACGGACCAGCGCCGGCGCTTGCGGGCGAGGTCGATGCAGGCGTGAACCGTCAGCCGCCGAAGCCAGGCATCGAACTTGTCGGGGTTGCGCAACCCCGGAAGGTCGTGCCAGGCGCGGAGCATCGCCTCCTGGACCGCGTCCTGCGCAAGGTCGCGATCCCGGAGGATCAGCCGGGCGGCCGCATCGAGACGGATGACCTTCGCGAGAACGAGCGTCGAGAAGGCGTCATGATCGCCGTCCCTCGCCTGCTCCACGAGTGCTCGCTGCTCCACGGTCGCCCCAGTCTGCGCACGACCATGGTGGTCGCGCTCGACGGGAATGGCGAACCAGAGGGTCGAAACGGTTCCCGGGCATCGAATCCGGTTCGTCGGCTGCGTTGGCGCCGTCGCGCCGCGCTCTGCCCTCGGCGCGACCTACTCCCAGCGGAACGTTCGGGCGGCGGCGACGAGCAGCACGATCATCCAGCCGCCGAGCAGCACGAGCTGGCCGCCGATATCCCCGTTCGCGCCCCCGCTGCCGAGCGCCGCGCGGAGCACGGCCGACAGGGGTTCGGCGGGCAGGGCGGCGGCGACGGCCGCGAGCGGCCCGGGGAGGCTGCTCACCGGCACGATCACCCCGCCGACGACGAGGAAGCCGAGGAACAGGACGTTCGCGAGGGCGAGCACGGTCTCCCCGCGGAGCGTTCCCGCCAGGAGGAGGCCGAGCCCCGCAAACGCGCCCGTCCCGAGGAGCACGGCGGCGATCGCCAGGGCGGGGGAGGGGTCGCCGGTCGGTCGCCAGCCGAGGACGACGGTCGCCGTCCCGACAAGCAGTGCGACCTGCACCGCCTCGACGACGAGCACCGTGACGATCCGGGCGACGATCAGCTCGCCACGGCTCAGGGGCGATCCGCCCAGGCGCTTCAGGACGCCGTAGGAGCGGTCGTACGCGGTCGTGATCCCGAGGCTGACGAGGCTCGTCGCGATGATGCCGAGGGCAATCGTCCCGGGCAGCAGGAAGTCGACGGGACGGCCGGTGCCCGTCGGGACGATCGAGACCGACGAGAACAGGACGAGGACGAGCGTCGGGATGACGATCGTCGCGAAGAGGTTCTCGCCGCGCCGCAGGACGAGCCGCAGCTCCGTTGCGGTCATCGCCGCGATCGCGGCGCTCGCGGGAGCAGGCCGGCTCACCGCGCGTCACCGTCGGGGCTCGGGTGAGCGTCCGACCCGATCAGCTCCAGGTATCGCTCCTCGAGCGACCCGCCGGCCGTGCTGAGGTCCGTGAGGACGAGCCCGCGGTCCGCGCACCACGCCGCGAGGGTCGCCACGGCGCGCGGCGTCGGCTCCGCGTCCCGAAGGCGGTAGCGCGCGGCAGCCGCGTCGCCGTCCGGGACGACGATCCCGCCCAGGCTCTGGCCCAGCGCCGCCTGCTCCGCGTCGTCGAGCGACCGCCGGAGGCGGAACCGGAGCCCGGTCGACGCGCCGACCAGCCCGGCCGGCGAGTCGACGGCGACGATCCGCCCGCGATCGAGCACGCCGATCCGATCCGCCACACGCTCCACGTCCGTGAGGTCGTGGCTCGTCAGCAGGACGGCGACTCCCTCCGCACGGAGGCCGGCCAGCACCTCGCGTGTCGCCGCTCGGCCCTCGACGTCCATCCCCGCGGTCGGTTCGTCGAGGATCGCGACCTCGGGCCGGCCGACCAGCGCGAGCGCGATCGCGACGCGCTGGCGTTCGCCGCCCGAGAGGCGCCGGTACCGGGTGCGCGCAGTCGCCCCCGTCAGCCCGACGAGCTCGAGCAGCCCGTCCGGGTCGTGCGGTTCGGCGTGAAACCGGGCGAACAGCCCGACGACCTCGCGGGCGCTGAGCCGGGGGTCGATCCCGCCGCCGCCCTGGAGCATCAGGCCGACCCGTGCCCGTTGCGCCCGGCCGGCCCGAGCCGGATCGACACCGAGAACGGAGACGGTGCCGCGATCCGGCCGCCGGTAGCCCTCGATGATCTCGACGGTCGTCGTCTTGCCGGCACCATTCGGTCCGAGCAGCGCGAGGATCTCGCCGCGGCGGACCTCGAAGGAGACGTCCCGGAGGACCTCCCGACCGCCGTACGCCTTGGCGAGCCCCGCGACGTGGATGCCGATGTCATCGGCCGGCGCCCCGCGGGCCCCGGGCGTTCGCGGACCGTCGGCCGCCGCCGGCGTTCCCGCCGGCGAGGTCACGAGCCCCCGGCGATCAGCGCGAACTGTCGCTCGAAGTCCACGTCGCCGAGGGGCCCGATCGCGATGGAGCGCAGGACGCCGGACCCGTCCACGAAGTAGCTCTGCGGCCGCCCGACGACCCGGTACGCGGCCTTGATCGCGCCCTGCGGATCGATGACCGTCGGCCAGGTGGCCTGGTGGGCCGTCGCGAAGTCGAGCGCGCCACCGACCGGATCGTCCGTGAGGACGCCCAGGACGACGAGGCCGTCGGACGCATGCTCCTTCGCCTTGGCGGCGAGCAGCGGCAGCTCGGTCACGCAGGGCGGGCAGGACGGACCCCAGAAGTTGATGACGACCGGGTGTCCGCGAAGGCTGGCGAGGTCGACGGTGGCACCCTGGATCGTCGAACCGGCGATGTTCGGAACGGGCTGACCCTTGGCGATCGTGTCGGGGACGATCGTGTTGCCGGTTGACCCCCGGCCCGTCGCCAGGGCGAAGCCGACGATCGCGAGCGTGGCGAGCACCGCGACGCCGACGAGCGCGGCGATCCGGCGATCGGGACGGGCCGGCCTCGGCCGCGCGGCGGGCGCTGGGGACGTCATCCGGGGACGAAGCGGCTCAGCCGCCGACGGTGAGCTGCCCGTTCATCAGGGCCGGATGGATCGAGCACTCGAACTTGTACGTTCCGGCCTTGAGCGCCGGCACGTCGTAGGCCTTCTGCCCCGGACCCGGGAAGTCCTTGCCGTCGAAGACCTTCGCGCCGGACGAATCGAGGATGTCGAGATCGTGGGGCGTGCCGGCGTCCTTGTTGTCGAACTGGATGGTGAACGCCTTGTCGGCCGGCGCGGCCAGCGTCTTCACGTCGAACATCACGTTCTGGGCGACGACCGCGAGGCCGCCCCCGCCGCCGCCGGATGCGGCCGGGCCTCCCGACCCTGCGGGCGCACCGGAGCCGCCCGGTCCGGGCGACCCCGCCGCGGTGCTGCCGACCGCGGAGCGCGGCGGGAACCAGCCGGCGCTGATCGCGACCGCCGCGATGATGAGGAACGTGAAGAGGGACACGACGAGTCGCGGCCAGCCGGGAGCCGGGCCGTTCTCGAGGTGGCCCGTCCGGTCCGCAGCCACCGTCGCGAGGTACTCCTTCCGCGCGTCGTTGAGCCAGCCCAGCAGGGCAACGATCAGGAACAGGACGCCGACGGCCAGGATCCAGCCCGGAAAGACGAGCCCGAGGAACAGGACGAACACGCCGAGCGAGGCGAGGATCGGCCGGAACGACGGGCCGGGCATGTGCACGCCGGGCGGCGGGCCGTCGTGGACGACCGCGGGGAGCGCGGGATGCTCGCCGGCGACGTGGTCGTACTCGCGGAGCCCCTCGCGGCCCCAGAAGAGCAGCGACAGGACGATCCCGACGACGCCGAGCAGGAGCAGTGGCCCCGGAAACACCAGGCCGAGGAAGAGCAGGAACGCTCCGCCGGCCGCGAAGAACGGGGCGTAGGTCGGGCCGGGCATGTGGAGCCCGGGTGGGGTCCTGGGGGCGACGCGGCCGGGCCGGCGGCGGCGCGGGCCCAGGCTTCGGTAGCGGAGGATCGCCCAGAGGAGGAAGAGGATGACCAGGACGCCGACGAACACCGGCAGCAGCTCGATCACGGACGCCCAGTCCGGGATCACGAACTGGGACGTGATGTTCAGGATCGAGTTCCAGATCCCCTGGAGGAGCTCCACGATCGGCTTCGCGGTCTGCTATTCGCTCGGCGAGCCGGCGACGAGCACGTAGGCCATGAGGGCCATGGCGATGCCGAGCACGGCGAGCATCGTCACGCCGGCATAGTCCAGGTGCCACCCGCCGAAATAGGGCACGGCCCAGTACACGAATCCGATCACGACGAAGATGATCCCGACGAGCGCGGCGATGCGCGGGTGCCGGAGCGGATGCATCGCGACTCCCTTCCTAGAGGATGTAGAGCGTCGAGAAGAGGACGATCCAGACGACGTCGACGAAGTGCCAGTACAGCGACACCGCTTCGACGGCGTCGTGGTGGCGCGAGCTGAACTGCCCCGCGAGGCCGCGATAGAGGATCACCGAGAGCATCACCGCGCCGCCGAAGACGTGGGCACCGTGGAAGCCGGTGAGCGTGTAGAAGGTCGTCCCGAACGGCGTGTCCGAGATCCCGAAGCCGATCGTCGAGTAGTCGTAGACCTGCCCGATCAGAAACACGATCCCGAGGACCAGGGTGACGCCGATCGCGCGGATGAAGCCGGCCCGATCGTCGCGGCGGATCGCCCAGATCGCCAGCTGGCAGGTGCCCGAGCTGATGACGAGGATCACGGTCAGCAGCAGGGCGAACCACGGCTCGGCGTGCAGGTTGAACGCCTCGGTGAGCCGTGTCGCGGCTTCCTGCGAGGCCGGATCCGCGCCCGCGGCGACGACGGGCGGCCACGGGGTGGTCGACGCCCGGACGCTGAAGTACGCCGCGAACAGGCCGGAGAAGAACATCACCTCCGAGCAGATGAACAGGATCATCCCGAGGATCGGGTTGCTGATCCCACCGCGGGCGTCGTGGAAGGATGGGTCCTGGTAGCGCGCCTCGGCGCCGCCGCCCGCCGTGAGCGCCTGGCTGTCGCTTGTCATCAGTGGGCCGCCGTCCGCCCGTGGCGGAGATCGAAGAGCGGTCGCTCGGACCGGATCTCCGGCAGGTGGTCGAAGTTGTACGGCGGTGGCGGCGAGCTCGTCGCCCACTCGAGCGTGTTGGCCTCCCACGGATCGTCACCGGCGATCCGGCCGCCGCGGAGCGACGCGAACACGTTCCAGAGCAGCGGGATGATGCTGGCCGCGATCGTGAAGCCGCCGATCGTCGCGAGCAGGTTCAGGTCGTTCCAGCCCGCGTCGCTGGCGTAGTCGGCGATCCGGCGGGGCATGCCCGCGAGGCCCAGCTGGTGCATCGGGAAGAACGTCAGGTTGAAGCCGATGAACATCAGGACGAACTGGACCTTGCCGAGGCCCTCACCCAGCATCCGGCCGGTCATCTTCGGGAACCAGTAGTAGAGCCCGGCCATCACGCCGAAGACCGAGCCGCCGAAGAGGACGTAGTGGAGGTGGGCAACGACCCAGTACGTGTCATGAAGGGCGAAGTCCACCGGCACCGCCGCGGAGAACGCGCCGTTGATGCCGCCGATCAGGAACATCGAAAGGAAGCCGAGCGCGAACAACAGCGGCGTCGAGAACGTGAGCTTCCCCCGGAACAGGGTGAAGATCCAGTTGAACATCTTCACCCCGGTCGGAACCGCGATGAAGAACGTCATCAGGCTGAAGAACGGCAGATAGACCGAGCCGGTCGTGAACATGTGGTGGGCCCACACGGAGAAGCCCAGGGCGCCGATGCCGGCCGTCGCGAAGACGAACGCCTTGTAGCCGAAGAGCGGCTTCCGCGAGAAGACGGGCAGGATCTCGCTGATCATCCCCATCGCGGGCAGGACCATGACATACACCGCCGGGTGCGAGTAGAACCAGAACACGTTCTGCCACAGGATCGCGTTGCCGCCGGTCGCGGGGTCGAAGAAGTGGCCGCCGTAGTTGCGGTCGATGAACAGCATGATCAGGGCGCTCGTGAACACCGGCGTCGCCATCAGGACGAGGACGCTCGTCACGAGCACGGTCCACACCAGGATCGGCATCCGGAACATCGTCATCCCGGGCGCGCGCATCTTGAAGATCGTCACGAGGAAGTTGACCGCGCCGAGGATCGAGCTCGTCCCGATCAGGACGAGACCCATGATCCAGAGGTCCTCGCCGGAGCCCGGCGAGCCGAGCGGTCGGTCCTGGGCCAGCGGGCTGTAGCTCGTCCAGCCGGCGGCCGCCGCGCCACCGGTCACGAAGCCGAGGAGGAGCAGGATCCCGCCCAGCGGCAGCATCCAGAAGGACAGCGCGTTGATCCGCGGGAACGCCATGTCCGGCGCGCCGATCTGGAGCGGGACGACGTAGTTCCCGAACCCTGCGAGCATCGGGATGATGAACAGGAAGATCATCACGCTGCCGTGCATCGTGAAGAGTTGGTTGTAGATGCCCTCGTTCGTCACGACCTGGAGGCCCGGCTGGGCGAGCTCCGTGCGGATCCCGAGAGCCATCAACCCGGCCAGGAAGAAGAACAGGAACGAGTTGACGATGTAGAGAATCCCGATCTTCTTGTGATCGGTCGTCGTCAGCCATTCGTACAGGCCGCTCCGGTAGGCGGAGGCGGCGGGCGTCAGCGTCGTGGTCGCCATCGGAGCTCCCTTACTGGACCGTGAGCGTGCCGAACATCAGGGTGGGATGGATCGAGCACTCGAACTTGTAGGTGCCCGCCGGGAGCGCCGGGACCGGGAGATCCTCCTTGGCAGGGCCGGTGATGACCTTGCCGTCGAAGACCTTCGCACCGCTCTGGTCGAGGATGTCGACGTCGTGCGGCGTCCCGGCGTCCTTGTTGTCGAACTGGATCGTGAAGCCGGTGGCCGGGGCGGTGAGCTCGGCCTGCTCGAACTTCACGTTCTGGGCCGTCACAGCGATCCCGGGGCCCGCTGCTGCGCCGGACGGAGCCGGCGGCGGCGTGGCGTTCGCGGCGGCGATCTGCCCCTGCATCCACGTCTGGAAATCCGCAGGCGCGAGGGCGTGGACCTCGAACAGCATGATCCGGTGGCCGACGCCGCAGAGCTCCGCGCACTGGCCGCGGTACGTCTGCCCGGCGTCCTCGGCGGGGATGTTCAGGTCGAATTGGTTGGTGATCCCCGGCACGACGTCGCGCTTGAACAGGAACTGCGGCACGTAGAGCGCGTGGATGACGTCCGGGCTGCGCAGGAAGAGGTGCGTCGTCTGGCCGGCCGGCAGGAACAGGCCGCCTTCCGGGCCGCTCGGCGCGCTGATCGTGAAGAGCGCCTTCGTGTCGGACTGGGCGTCCGCCGGCAGGTACTCGAACGACCACTGGAACTGGCCGGCGACGGCGCGGACCTTGAGGTTCGGCTGGGCCGCGGTCGCCTCGACGCTGTTGAGCGTCTGCCACGAGATGACGAACAGGAAGATGACGATGATCGTGGGGATCAGCGTCCAGGTGATCTCGGCGAGGTTGTTCCCGTGCGTCTGCGGCGGCAGCTCGTCATCGCCGGGCTTGCGGCGGTAGCGGACGACCGTCCAGATGATGAGCCCCTCGACGACCACGAAGATCACGACGGCGATGCCGAACACGATGTCGTAGAGGTTCCGGATCTGCTGGCCCTCGACGCTCTTCGCCTCCGGCGGGAAGAAGCTGTTCCAGATCGCCGAGGCGTTGAGCACGATCAGCACGAGCAGCGCGAGCCCGATGGCGGCAACGACGACCCGGCCCACGAGGGCGGCGGTCGATGGCCGGGCGCCACGGTTGGCTGACATGCACGTCCTCGAGCTCAGGTGGCGCGTCGAACCCGGCTTGGGTCGCGAAGCGCCAGGTGGAGATCGGAATCGGCCGGAGCGGCCGTGTTCGACCATCCGGGTCGGAACGCGCCAATCATAGCGGGAGGAGATCAGGCGGGCGTCGGCCGGAGCAGGCCGGCGGGTCGTCGGCGGGATCGTGCGACGATGAGCCGGATGTCTCCCCTCTTCCCCGGTCGCGGCGGTCGCGTCCGGACATCGTCGGTCGTGCTCGGCGCTCTCGGCGCCCTCGTGGTCGCGGGCCCCGTCAGCGCCCACGGACCGGTGCCGCCCGTCGCGCCCGACCCGGTCAACCTCGTCTTCGGCTGGACGTTCGAGCCGGCGGTGATCCTGCCGCTCGTCGCGGCGGCGTGGGTCTGGATCCGGATCGTCCGGTCGATCGATCGCGCCCACCCGGCGAACCCCGTGCCACGCCGTCGCAGCGTCGCGTTCCTCGCCGGGCTCGCGGTCATCGCGGTGGCGCTCCTGTCGGGGATCGACACGTACGACACGACGCTCTTCTCGATCCACATGGTCCAGCACCTGCTGCTCACGCTCGTCGCCGCGCCCCTGATCGCCCTCGGCGCGCCGATCACGACCCTCCTGCGGGCATCGTCGCCGAACGTCCGACGGCGGGTGATCCTGCCGATCCTCCACTCACGGGCGATGCGGATCGCGAGCTTCCCCGTCGTCGCCTGGATCCTGTTCGCCGTGACGATGTGGGGGACCCATTTCTCGCCGCTCTTCGACGCCTCGCTCGAGAATCCCGCGATCCACGACCTGGAGCACGCCCTGTACCTCGGCGCGGGCCTGCTCTTCTGGTGGCCTGCGATCGGCCTCGATCCGAGCCCGTGGCGCATCCCGCACCCGGTCCGGGCGATGTACGTGTTCCTGCAGATGCCGCAGAACACGTTCCTCGCGGTGACGATCCTCAACTCGAGCGTCGTGCTGTACCACCACTACGCGACGCTGGTCCGCACCTGGGGCCCGAGCCCGCTGGAGGATCAGCAGATCGCCGGTGGGCTGATGTGGATCTGCGGCGACATCCTGTTCCTGACGGCGATGGGCGCGATCCTCGCCGGCTGGATGCGCCACGAGCAGCGCCGCGAGGTCGATGTCGACCGCCGGCTGGACGCGGAGCGGGCGGCCATCCGTATCCGCGAGGCGCGGCTGGCCGAGCGGATCGGCGCCGAGCACGAGGGCCGCTGAGGGCCCTCGCAGACCTGGGCCGAGTTGCGCCTCGTGCTCTCCGGCGCCTCGCGCGCCGGCCGGGCCCGCGTCTCAGCCGCGCGGCGGGATCGGCGCGGCGAGGTACTCCACGTATCGATCGGGATCGACGTTTCCGCCCGAGACGACCGCGACCACGGCTCGTCCGGGCTCGCCGCCGGCTGCACCGGGAAGGCCGGCATCGGCGCTGTGGAACGCCATCGCCGCGATCGCGAGGGCGCCGGAGGGTTCGACGACCAGGCGGCTCTCCTCGGCGGCGAGCCGGACGGCGGCGGCGATCTCGGCCTCGGTGACGAGGATCACGTCGTCCAGCAACGCCGCGAGGTGGGCGAATGGTCGGACGCCGATCGCCGTCGTTCTCGTCCCATCCGCGATCGTTCGCGAGACATCGGCGGACGCCCAGCGGACGATCCGGCCGGCTCGAAGCGATTCCCGCGCGTCTGCAGCCAGCTCCGGCTCGACACCGATCACCCGCGTGTTCAGGGCGAGCGCCTTCACCGCGACGGCGACCCCGCTCGCCAGTCCGCCACCGCCGATCGGGACGAGGATGACGGCGACGTCCGGCAGGTCCTCGACGATCTCCAGCCCGACCGTGCCCTGACCGGTGATCACGCGGTCGTCGTCGAACGGCGGAATGATCGCGAGGCCACGGTCCGCGGCGATCTTCTCGGCGACGCGCTGCCGCTCGTCGCTCGAGGTGCCGACGACCACGACCTCCGCGCCATCCGCCTCGACCCGCGCCTTCTTGAGCGGCGGGGCGTCAGACGGCATGACGACGACGGCCGGCGCATCGAGGAGCCGCGCGGCGCGGGCGACGCCCTGGGCGTGGTTGCCGGACGAATAGGTGATCACGCCGCGCCGGCGTTCCTCGTCGGTCAGCGACGCGACGGCCACGTAGGCGCCGCGAATCTTGAACGCACCGATCGGCTGGAGTGACTCGGCCTTCAGGAACCGTCGCTCGCCGGGACGGCCGAACGGGACGAGCGGCGTCCGAATCGCGACTCCGGCGAGCGTGGCGGCGGCGGCGCGGACGTCGTCGATCGAGACGAGCGGCGCGCCGCCGGGCCGGGGCTCAGCGGCCACGGCCGACGATCCGCTGACACTCGATGCAATGGGCGGCCCAGGGAAGCGCCTCGAGCCGTTCGGGGGCGATCGGGCGGCCGCAGCGCAGGCAGGCGCCCCACGTCCCGGCCGCCATCCGAGCGAGGGCAGCCTCGATCGCCTCGAGCTGCTGTTCGTTCCGCTCGCGCAGGGCGAGATCCCGCTGCTGCTCGAAGACCTGGGTCGCGGCCGCGGCCTGGGATCCGTAGGTCATCGGTCCCGGCGCGACGATGCCGACAGCGAGCTCCTCGCGCAGGCGCGCGCGCTCGGCCTCAAGGGTCGAGCGGGGGTCGGGAAGCGTGCCGGTCATCACGGCATCCTACAAGCCGATCGGGCGGTTTCGGGACCGTTGGTATCCTCGATGAAACCGAACCGAACGCGAGTTGTCCACATGACGATCGAGAAGGATCCGGTCTGCGGGATGGACGTCGACACGACGACGACCGACCTGAAGATCGACCACGACGGGAAGATCTACTGGTTCTGCGGCAAGGGCTGCATGCTCGAGTTCCGCGACGACCCGGAGCGGTTCCTCGACCCGGACCACGTTCCGTCGATGTAGCGGCTGGCCCGGCGCGACGCGGATCGCGGGACGATCCGGCGGTGAGCCGCCGTTGAGCCGCCGATAAGGGCGGCCTGCGACAGTGCTCGCGGCGCCTCGGGACCGGGCACTCCTCGGACGGGGTCGGGCGCCGAGGTAGGTCCGGCCGTTCGGCCGGAGGAGTCACTGGATGCTCGCGCGCCTCGTCATCCTGTTCCGCTCGGCCGTGATTCTGGCCATCGTCTCGGCGGCCGCGCTCGCCGCCGAAGCCGGCCAACGCTGGTGGTGACCCGCCGGGACCGTGGCGTCAGCGGCCGGTCGACTCGACTCCCGAGGTGAGCCGCGAGGCGATGTACACCGGCACGATCGAGAGGACGAGCACGAACACCGCGGCGACGTTCACGAGCGGCAGGTTGTTCGGCCGCTGGTAGTTTGTGAAGATCCACAGCGGGAGGGTCTGCGTCGAGACGCCGGCCGTGAAGTTCGTGACGATGATCTCGTCGAACGAGAGCGCGAAGGCCAGGAGGCCGCCCGCCACGAGGGCCGTCCCGACGGCCGGCAACGTGATCCGCCGGAACGTCGCGAACGTGTCGGCGCCCAGGTCCATGGACGCCTCCTCCGCCGTTCGCGCAGTGCGACGCAGCCGCGCGACGACGTTGTTGAAGACGACGACGACGCAGAACGTGGCGTGGCCGATGATGATCGTCAGGAGCCCGAACTCCACCCCGATCGTCCGCAGCGCGGTGTTCAGCGCGATGCCGGTGACGATTCCCGGCAGGGCGAGCGGCAGGACGACGACGAAGCTCAACGTCTGGCGGCCGAAGAACGCGTGGCGCTGGACGGCAAATGCGACGAGCGACCCCAGCACGAGCGAGACGACCGTCGCCCCGATCGCCGCTTCAAGCGACGTCACGAGGGCGGACCGGATCCCGTTGTTCGCGAGTGCCCGGGCGTACCAGTCGAGGGTGAACCCGCCGATCGGCCACGAGGCGACCTTGGCGGAGTTGAACGAGTACAGGACGATAAGCACGATCGGGAGGTAGATGAACGCCAGGGTCAGGGCGGTGGCGACCCGAAGGGCGATCCGGACGCCGCGCGAGAGCAGCATCAGAGGGCGTCCAGCGCGCCGAGTCGCCGGGCGACGAGCAGGTAGATGAGCATGATCGTCACCGGGATCATCGCGAGCGCGGCGGCCAGTGGCTGGTTGCCCGCGACGCCGAGGAAGTCGTAGACGGCGTTGCCGATGAACCGCGTGTTCGAGACGAGCTGGGGCGTGATGTAGTCGCCCATCGTCAGGCTGAACGTGAAGATGGATCCGGCGATGACGGCCGGGATCGCGAGCGGGAGGATCACCCGCCGGAACGTCAGGCCCGCCCGGGCGCCGAGATCCGACGACGCTTCGATGAGCGAGCCGGGGATCCGCTCGAGGCCCGCGACGATCGGAATGATCATGTAGGGCAGCCAGAGGTAGCTCTCGACGAGCCACACGGCGACGTCGCTGTAGCCAGGGCCGTGCAGCCCGAGCGGTGCGAGGACGCCGTTGAGGACGCCGTTCTGGCTCAGGATCAGCCGCCAGGCGTAGACCTTCACGAGATAGCCGCTCCACAGCGGCAGCAGGATCGAGACGGTCAGGATCCCGCGGGTCCGCGACGACGCGACCCGCGACGCATAGAAGGCGATCGGGAACGCGACGACGATCGTGGTGAGGGTCACGAGGGCCGCCATGAACACGGTCCGGATCGTGATCGTCCGGTAGACCTCGGTCGTCGCGATCTCGACGTAGTTCTTCAGGGTCGGTGTCGTGACGATGTTCCCCGTCGTCGAATCGACGGACCAGAACGACGAGACGAGGAAGAGCGCCAGCGACCCGAGATAGGCGATGACGAGCCAGCCGAGCGGCGCCGCGAGGAGCAGCCCGAGCTGGGCGCGCGGCCGCCGGTAGAGGGCGACCGCCAGCGCCCGGAGGCCGCGCGCCGGCGGCTGGACGCGGGGAGCGAGGGCCGTCACCGCAGGCCGGGCGAGATCGACCCCCGGGAGCATGCCCCCGGGGGTCGGATCATCGTGCGGGGAGCGGTCGTCAACCGCCCGTCACCTCCGTCCAGACCTTGGTCCAGGCGTCGAAGTCGGTGCAGACGTCGCCCCGGCCGTCGAGGCAGGTCTTCGTCGGCGTGTTCCAGTAGTAGACGTCCTTGAAGTAGGTCTCGTCCGCCGCGTGGAACGCGTCGCAGTGGCCGGCGGACTGCTTCTCGGCCTCGGCACAGGCCTGTGGGCTGACCGGCGCCTCACCGAAGTACACGGTGACGTCCGCGTTCGCCTTCGGCGAGATGATGTAGTCCATCCACTTGTACATGCAGTTCGGGTGCTTGGCCTTCGACGAGATCATCCAGGTGTCGGACCAGCCCGTCGCGCCTTCCTTCGGCTTGACGAACTCGACCTGCTTGCCCCCGGCGGCGTTGATCGTGTTCGCCTGGTACTGCCAGGCGCTGCCGATCGCCATGTCGCCGTTCGTGAAGCCGTCGATCTCCTCCTGGGCGGTGCCCCAGTACTTGCTCACGAGGCTCTTCTGCTGGAGGAGCAGCGCCTTCGCGGCGGCCAGCTGGGTCTCGTCCAGGGCATACGGATTGGTGATCTTCAGGTCGGGCTTCGTCGCCATCAGGTACATCGCGGCGTCGGCGACGTAGATCGCGTAGTTGTAGGCGGTGACCTTGCCCTTGTACGGCGAGTCCGCCTCGAAGACGACGCTCCAGCTGTCCGGCTTCGTCTTCACGACGGTCGGGTCGTACATCAGGACGTTCGCGCCGCGTCCGTGGGGAACGCCATAGCCGGCGCCGTTGACTGTGTTGTAGGGCTGGTTCTTCAGACCCTCGAACACGTTCTTGTAGTTCGGGATCAGGTCGAAGTTGACCGGCGCGACGTCGCCGCCGGCGATCAGCCGCAGCGTCGCGTCGCCGGACGCGGACACGCCGTCGTACTGACCCGTCTTCATCAGCTGGACCATGTTGGCCGAGTCGAGGCCGACCTTGACCGTGACCTTGCAGCCGCTGGCCTGCTCGAACGGCGTCACCCAGTCATAGCCCTGGACCTGCTCGCCGCCCGTGCCGCCCACGACGTAGCCCGCCCACGCGACCAGGTTCAGGGCGCCCTCGCCCTCGCCGACGGCCGTCGGGCCGCTCGGCGCCGCCACGCTCGGCTCGGTGCTCGGAGCTGCCGCGCTCGCCGGCGCGGAGCTGGTTCCGCCGCCGCCGCCCGTGCTCGCGGCCGGTGCGCTGGCCGGGCTCCCGCTCGAACAGGCCGAGACGATCACGGCCGTGACGGCGAACGCCGTCAACCACCTTCGACGGTGCATCTGTCCTCCTCCTTCGCCCGCTCCGCGGGTCCTACGACGCCGAGTCCGCGACCCGGTAGTTGTGCTGCCGATTCCAGATGAGACGGACGGCCTTGCCGGCGAGCGCGAGCGCGTCCGTCGACGAGGTCGCGAGGTTCTGCTGGGTGACGACCAGCTGCGCGCCGGCATCGAGGCTGACCACATATCGCGTGTCCGGACCGAGGTAGACGACGCTCTCGATGCGGCCGAGCGCCGAGGTCTCGTTCGCCTGCACCGGATCGGACGGTTCGGCGAGCCGGATCTTCTCCGGCCGAACCGTGTACGTGGCGGCGTCGCCGACGATCGCCTCGGCGACGGCGCCGCGAAGCAGGTTGGACGTGCCGACGAACCCGGCGACGAACGCCGTCGCGGGCCGCTCGTAGACCTCCGCCGGCGCGCCGACCTGTTCGATCCGGCCACGGTTGAAGACCGCGAGGCGGTCGCTCATCGTGAGCGCCTCCTCCTGATCGTGGGTCACGTAGATGAACGTGATGCCGACCTGCTGCTGGATCGCCTTCAGCTCGATCTGCATCTCCTCCCGGAGCTTGAGATCCAGCGCGCCCAGCGGCTCGTCCAGCAGAAGCACGCGCGGCCGGTTGACGAGCGCGCGCGCGAGGGCGACGCGCTGACGCTGCCCGCCGGAGAGCTGGCCGGGTCGCCGCTTGTCGTAGCCCGCGAGCCGGACCATCTCCAGCGCCTCGCCCACCCGGCGAACCCGGTCCGCCTTCGGGACCTTCCGGACGATGAGCCCGTACCCGACGTTGTCCGCGACCGACATGTGGGGAAACAGGGCGTAGTCCTGGAAGACGGTGTTCACGTCGCGCTCGAACGGCGGCTGGTTCGAGACGTCGACGCCGTGCAGGAGGATTCGTCCGGAGGTCGGC
This sequence comes from Chloroflexota bacterium, assembly GCA_042408445.1. Classification (GTDB taxonomy): domain Bacteria; phylum Chloroflexota; class Limnocylindria; order Limnocylindrales; family CSP1-4; genus CF-46. The sequence continues at coordinate 30,195 of JBHORC010000013.1, read as the reverse complement.
AGCTCGAACCCGGCGATCATCCGAAGGGTCGTCGTCTTGCCGGACCCGGACGGACCCAGCATCGAGAAGAACTCGCCGTCGCCGACATCCAGGTCGATGTGGTCGACCGCGGTCAGCGAGGCGGTCCCCGTGGCGGCCGCGATCGTCGCCGCGACCCGGCGCCCCGCGTCGTCGCTGCCGAAGACCTTGGTCAGCTGTTCCAGTCGGACGGCCGAGGCGCCGCCGGACCCGCTCCGCGCGGGCGCAGGCGCAGGCGCGCCGGTCGTGTTCGGGTGGTCCGTGGTGACGCTCGAAACGGTCAAGCGGGTCCTCGATCTGGATCCGATGACGATCGGCCCGTCGCCGCATCTTCAGGCGTCGGACAGGCCGGACGGACGCGCGGCCTCCGGCGCGAACGTTGGCGCACTGTGCCGGTGGTCGCGGCCGGGTGTCAAGACGGCCGCGGCTGCCGTCGCGCAAGGTGGTCGTCCGTTCGGCCGTAGACTCCCGGCCGTGCCCCACCTCACGAGCGTCGCTCGCCTCGATCGTTTCCCGCGCCGCGGCACCGCCGCGGTCCGTCGCGCCGGCGTCGTGGCCCACGTCACCCTCGTGTCGCTTGTCGCCCTCGTCGTAGCCGCGTGTGGCAGCGGGACGCCGCCCGCGACCCCGCCGGTCATCCCCGGCTCCTCGGCGACGCCGCGCGAGGTCAACATCGTGCTGAAGGACTGGATCTTCCTGCCGGATCCGGTCGACGTCGTGCCGGGCGAGACCGTGCTCCTGCATGTCGTCAACGGCGGACTCGAGATCCACGAGCTCGTGATCGGCGACCAGGCGGTGCAGGACGCGTGGGAAGCAGCCGAGCTCGCGACGATCAATGCGCCGCCCGGGCCGACGCCGGCCGTCAGCGTGGCGCCCGAGGTCGCCGGTCTCCGCGTCGTCGTCCCCTCCGGCCAGCGCGTCGATGTCACGTGGACGGTTCCGCCGACCGTCACCGCGGTCCAGGGTCTGCTCCTCGGCTGCCACATCCCGAGCCACTGGCAGAAGGGGATGCGCGCGTCGTTCCGCATCGCCGCTCGCTGAACGTGTCTGCCGGGTGACGGCGCGGTGCTAGGATTCGGGCGCCTCCCGAACGGGACGGCATCCCGTCGAGCGCCTTCCAGCCGGGTCGAGGAGAAACGAAGTCCATGGCTTATGTGATCGCCGAGCCGTGCATCGACGTGCTCGACGTCTCGTGCGTCTCGGTCTGCCCGGTCGACTGCATCCACTACGAGGAAGGCACGGACCGGAAGCTGTTCATCGACCCGAACGAATGCATCGACTGCGGCGCCTGTGAGCCCGAGTGCCCGGTGAACGCGATCTTCCCGGAGGAGTCGCTCCCGGCCGAGTGGGCGAACTACACGCGAATCGACGCGATCTGGTACACGGACAAGGCTGCCGCCCGCGCCGAGGTCGACGCGCTCAAGCCCGCCTGAGCCGGCGTCGCAGGATCGCGATCCCGGGGACGCGCCCGGGAGCTCTCAACGGCCGGGTCCGCGACCACTCGCGGCTACACTGGCTTGCCCCATGCGCATCGTCTCGCTCCTCCCATCCGCGACCGAGATCGTCTGCGCCCTCGGGCTCCGGGACGAGCTGGTCGGCGTCACCCACGAGTGCGACTGGCCACCCGAGGTCGTCGGCCTGCCGGTCATGACCCGCGATGCGCTCGATCTCCACGGGGCGACGAGCCGCGAGATCCATCATCGCGTCGAGGACGCGGTGCACGGTGGATCCGCGATCTACCACCTGGACGAGGACGCGCTGGAGGCTGCGGACGCGGACCTGATCCTCACCCAGGAGCTGTGCACGGTCTGTGCGGTCGGCTACCGCGAGGTGAACGAGGCGGTCCGCGCGCTCGAGATGGACACGACGGTCGTGTCGCTCGAGCCGACGTCGATCGAGGGGATCCTCAACACGATCGCGACCGTCGGCGCGATGACCGACGCCGAGGACGCGGCGGTCGAGCTCGTCGAGGCGCTCCGCGAGCGACTGCGGGCGGTCGAGACGAAGGTCCAGGATCGTCGCGATCAGGGCTTCTCCGGGCCGCGGGTCGTGGGCCTGGAGTGGCTCGACCCGCCGTTCGCCGTGGGCCACTGGGTCCCGGACCAGATCCGCCGAGCCGGCGGCTGGGACCTCCTGGGTCGCGATGGCGAGCCGGCCCGGCCCACGACGTGGGACGCCGTCGGCGAGGTGGACCCGGACCTGCTCCTCCTCATGCCCTGCGGCTACCACCTCCTGGAGACGGTTGCCGAGTGGGCGGCCACCCCGCGCCCGGACTGGCTCGGCCGGATCCCCGCGATCGACCGGGGCAACCTCATCGCGCTCGACGGCTCGTCCTACTTCTCGCGACCCGGGCCGCGAGTCGTCGACGGCATCGAGATGCTCGCCGAGATCTTCGATCCCGAGACGTTCCGCGGCGGGTCGCCGGCAGCGGGCTGGACGCCGGTCGTCTGACCGTGGCGACCTCGCGGTCCGATCGCGGCCGGGCGGCGGCGCCGACGCCGGCGACGTCCTTCGCGTGTCTCTGGTGCGGGCGAAGCTGGACGACCCGATCGGCGGACGACCTCGAGGGCTTTGCCCGGCTCTGCCCGGACTGCCTGGGCAAGGCCGGTGACAACCCGTTCCTCCGGTTCCGCCTCCGCGCGGCGCTCGAGGCGCGCGCTGCGTCGATGTCCGCGACGGCCGCCTCGTCGGCCTCGCCGCCCTCGAGCTCGGAGGTGCCGCACGAACCCACGGCGTCATCGACCTCCATCCCGCCTCCGCCGCACCCCGCCGCGACCTTCCCGAGCGACTCGTCGCCGCGGCCCCGCGACACCCTGGACGCCGACCTCGTCGCGTACTACGAAGCGCGTGCCCCCGAATACGACGACTGGTACCTGCGGCGCGGTCGATACGAGCGGGGCCCGATCCACGACGCAGCCTGGAACGCGGAGCTCGATGCCGCCGGCCGGTGGCTGGACGCGCTCCCGATGCGCGGCCGGATCGTCGAGCTCGCCGCCGGGACGGGCTGGTGGTCAACCCTGCTCGTCGCGAAGGGCGAGCTCTGGATGTACGACGCGGCCCAGGCCCCCCTCGAGCGCGCGCGCGAGCGTCTGCTCGCCCACGGCCTGCGGGCCCATCTCCACGTCCGCGACGCGTGGGCCGAACCCGACGGCGAGCCGGCCGGCGCCCTGTTCCTCGGCTTCTGGCTCAGCCACGTCCAGCGCGACCGAACGGTCGAGTTCCTCACGCTCGCCGGCCGCTGGCTCGCACCCGGCGGCCGGATCGCGCTGATCGACTCGCTGCCGGATCCGCAATCCGGCGCCGCCGACCACGAGCCCGCGACCGGGGATCGAGCCGTCCGCCGTCTCGCCGACGGCCGCGAATTCACGATCGTGAAGACGTACCGGACGGCCGATGAAGTCCGCGACGCGCTGGCCGCCGCCGGCTTCACCGGGATCGACGTGCGATCAACGGGACGCTTCTTCCTGCTCGCGACCGCCACCCGGCCCTGAAATCGGGCGTTCCGACCCGCGATCCCGCCCGTTCTGGACGGATTCCCGTGCGATACTCCCGCCGATGACCGCGCTGAACGACCGGACGATCGCCACCATCGGCTCCGGCGTCATGGCGGAGGCGATGATCGCCGGCCTGCTCCGGGGCGAGCTCGTGGCCCCGAGCCAGATCGTCGCCAGCCATCCCCGCGCCGAGCGCCGCGACCACCTCCGATCGGAGTACGGAATCCGCGTCGTCGGCGACAACCGGGAGGCGATCGCGGCCGCGGACGTCGTCCTGCTCGGCATCAAGCCCCAGATGCTCCTTCGCGTCGGCGGCGAGATCGGCCCTTCGCTTCGCCGCGGTCAGGTCGTCCTGAGCGTGCTCGCCGGCGCGACCACGAAGGCGCTCATCGGGACGCTCGGCCACGACCAGGTCATCCGGGCGATGCCGAACACGCCCGCCCGGCTGGGCAAGGGCGTCACGGTCTGGTACGCCACGCCGGCGACGACCGAGGAGCAGCGGGCGCAGGCGGCGGCGCTGCTCGGGGCGCTCGGCACCCAGATCGAAGTCGACGACGAGAAGATGGTCGCGATGGCCACGGCCGTCTCCGGGACGGGCCCGACGTACGTCTTCCTCGTGATGGAGGCGCTCATCGACGCCGCGGTCCACCTCGGCTTTCCGCGGCACGTCGCCCACGACCTGGTCGTCGAGACGCTCGAGGGCAGCACGCTCTTCGCGAAGCAGTCGGCGATGCACCCCGCGGAGCTCCGGAACATGGTGACGTCGCCGGGCGGAACGTCCGCGGCCGCCCTCCATGAGCTGGAGTCGGGACGGCTCCGGACCGTGCTCTCGGAGGCCGTCTGGGCCGCCTTCCGGCGGACCGTCGAGCTCGGCGACCAGCTCGAGGCCAGCGTCCAGTCGAGCCAGCGAACGCCGGCCGACCGGTCGTGACGTCGGTGCCGGCAACTCGGGCTGCGGTGGGCGGGTGACCGGCGGCAGAATTCCCCGCGGTCCCAGGGGATGACCGTCGCCGTCGATGCCACCGTCGACCTTCGAAGAAGCGATCTCGCCACGATCCGGGCGGTCGACTTCCGATCCACTCGACGCGACTACTGGTCGGACGAGGCCGCGATCCACGATCGCCTGGTCGCGGTCTGGGCCGGCCTCGACGACGCGGCCTGGCGCCTGCCGGGCGCGGCACCGTCCGACGCCGGCGGTCCGGACTGGTCCCTGCTCGACCACGTCGGCCATCTCGTCGACTGGTGGGAGCTGGCTGCCGACTACATCGACGGCGTCAGCCGTGGACGCGCCTGGCCGTCCGACGAGGATTACGACGGCGGCGATTTCGACACGTTCAACGAGACGCGTCGCGAGCGGTTCGAGACGATCCCGCCAGCGGACCTGCGCCGGCGCGCTTCGCTCGCCCATGACCGCGTCGTCCACGCCGCGCGGCAGCTCCCCGCGGAGACGATCCGGAGCGACGCCGCGTGGGGCTGGGTCCACCAGGTGCTCCACGGCCATGCGATCGATCATCTCGGCGTCCTCGAGCCGTGGACGGACCAGCTCCGGACCCGCCAGATCGGCAACGATCCCTTCGGCCCGGACCCCCAGCCGACCCGGCGCGGCCTCGACACCTCCCGGGCCCGCTTCTGGTCGGAGGACGCGACCGTCCTGACCGCGTTCGAGGAGCTGATGGCGACGGTCCCGGAGCGTGACTGGCGGCGCCCGACGGGCGGCGACTGGTCGTTCGCCGATCACGTCGGGCACCTCGGGACCTGGTTCGCGGAGGGCGCGGCGGCGCTCGAGGTGCATTCGGCGAGCGGCACCTGGCCCGCTCTGCCGGCCGACGGCATCGATGCGTTCAACGATCGGACGGTCCGCGCGCTCCGTGACGTGGCGCCCGGCGAGTTGCGCGAACGATTTGTCGCCGGCCGCGATCGCCTCCGGGCAGCCGCCCACGCGATGCGCGACGACGAGTGGCTGGATCCCGAAGGGTTCGGCTGGGCCTACGAGGACCTGCACGGCCATGTCCGTGCGCATCACGCGATGATCGGGCCGTGGGCGGCGAGGCTGGGTTGGCCCCTGTCCGTCCGGCTCGTCGGAACCGTCGAGGAGGATCGATGACACGAGCGGAGGGGCCGGCCGGCCGGGCATCGAGCGCGCCGGAGGCGGCAGCCACGGGCGGGCTGACGATCGAGCGGCTCGTCGCGGTCGATTCGCCGCGGGAGATCCGCGTCCACCCTCGCGATCGCACCATCGCCTATACGCACGAGGCTGCCGGCGCTCGCCAGATCCTCGTTGCGTCGCTTCGCGGCGGCATGCCCACGGCGATCACCGCCTCCGAGAAGGATCTCGGCGATCCGCAGTGGTCGCCGGACGGCCGTCGTCTCGCCTACACCCGCGGCGACGAGATCCGGGTCGTCGACGTCGATGGCACGCGCGACGTCCTCGTGACGAGCCACCCCGCCGGCGTCTCGATGCCGCGCTGGTCGCCAGACGGGCGGCGGATCGCGTTCGTCTCGCGCCGCCGCGGCTGGTCGCAGGTCTGGCTCGTGGACGCGCCGATCCCGCGCCGCGGTCGCCCGGCCCGCGACCCGAAGCCGCCGGAGCCGCGCTCGCTCACCGGAACCGGGTTCGACGTCGAGGACGTCGAATGGGCCGCGGACGGCCGGGCCATCGCGACCCAGTCGTTCCGTGGCCCGGACTTCGGTCGCTCCGAGATCCATCTCGTGACGGTTGCGAACGGCGAGGAGGAGCGGGTCGCCGGCGGTGGTCGGGAGTGGGCGGCGGGTCCGCGGGCGATGCCGGATGGCGGGTTCCTCTACCTCTCCGACGCCGACGGCTGGTTCCAGGTCGTCCGTCTCGGCGCGGATGGCCGGACGAAGACGGTCCTGACGAGCGGCGAGCGCGAGCACGGCGAGCCGAGCGGTGGCTACGGCTACGCGGCCGTCCCATCGCCGGACGGGCGCCGCTTCGCCCACATCGAGGTCCACGACGCCCTGATCGACCTCGTCGTCGCGCCGATCGCAGGCGACGGGACCGTGAAACGCGGTCGCGGCCGGCCGCCGAAGAACCCGCCGCCCACGGTCGCCGCGAGTCGCGGAGCGGTCGCGAACCCGTGGCCAGGCGTCTGGCGGTCCGTCGGCTTCACCGCGGATGGCGGATCGCTCGTCGCGATCGGCGAGAGCCAGGACCGCCCGCAGGACGTCTGGATCCTTCCCGTCGCGGCGGGGGCCTCGGCCCGCGCCCGTCCGCGCCAGGTCACGAACTCGCGTCCCGAGGTGCTCGCCGCCGCCTTCGCGCCGGAGCGAACGGTGGAGGGCCAGCGCATCTCCTTCAAGGCGCGCGACGGCCTCCGGATCGAGGGCACGCTCTGGCGACCGGCCGCGGCGACGGGTCGTCGGGGCGCCGGCCGCGTGCCGACGGTCGTGTTCCCGCACGGCGGGCCGACGTGGCAGGCCTACCGCGCCTGGGTGCCGTTCAAGCAGCTGCTCGTCCGCGAGGGCTTTGCCTTCCTGGACGTGGACTTCCGCGGGTCGACCGGCTACGGCACGGCGTTCCGCGACGCGAACACCGGGGAGTGGGGCAACGCCGACGTCCACGACATGGTCGACGCGGGCCGCTGGGTCGCCGCGCAGCCCTGGTCGAACGGCCGACTCGGGATCTATGGCGGCTCGTACGGCGGCTACCTGGTGCTCTGCGCGCTCGTCGACGAGCCGTCGCTGTGGCAGGTCGGTGTCGACCTCTACGGCGATTCGGAGATCGCGGAGAGCTATCGGCACGGAGATCGGCCCGGTCGGCTCGACCTCGGCCGGATGATGGGCTCACCGGACGATCCGACGAAGTCGAGCGCCTACCGCCGCGGCTCACCGCTCTATCGGGCGGAGCAGATCGAGGCGCCGCTCCTGATCCTCCACGGCCGGAAGGATCGTCGGGTCGTGCCACTGATGTCGGAGAAGATGATCGAGGCCCTCGAGATCGAGGGGAAGCATCACGAGGTCCACTGGTACGACGACGAGGGCCACGGCTGGGAGCGTCGCGAGAACAAGCGGGACGCGTTCAAGCGGATCCGGGCGTTCCTCCGCCGCTACCTGATGGACGACCTGGAGGCCGTCGTCGAACCGGACCCCGCAGCGAAGTCAGGCGGCCGCCGCCGAGCCTGAGGGCCGAGGAGCCGACCGGGTCGGGTCACGGTCAGGCCCTCGGCGCGGACGGAGCCGCGGGTCAGCCGCCGACCGTGCCCGCGGGCGGCTGCGACGGGCCGTCGTCCCGGTACGGGATCACGCTGAACGCGCCGTTCGGCTCGAGGTAGACGAACCGCGCCTCGGTCGCGCTCAGGAGGCCGTTCTGGCGCAGCGCGACGGCGAGCTCCCGCTCGCTCACGCCCTCCTGGCGCAGGTTCTCCGTCATCAGCCGGCCGTCCTCGACCAGCAGCGTCGGGACGCCGTCAAGCCACTCGCGAAGGGGCTTCCAGCGGTCGGCAATCGAGTGGAGCACCAGATCCAGGCCGAGGATGACGCCCGCCGCGAGCAACCCGGCGATCAGCGACGTGTTCTCGCCGACCATCGCGTTCTGGACCGCATTCGCGACGACCAGGAGGACGACGAGGTTCAGGGTCGAGAGCTGGCCGGCCGTGCGCTTGCCGACGAGCTTGAAGCCGATGACGAGCACGACGTAGACGACCGCCGTCCGCAGGACGACGCTGCCGAGATCGGAGCCGAGGTCCGGGATCGTCACCGCGCCGATCCTAGCCGACCGATCCAGCCGCTACCATCGCTCCGTGCCGGCCACCCCCGTCCTCCGAGGCATCCCCGAGCGGGCCGTCCGGTCGAGCCTCCTGTGGCTGTCGCAACGCCGGTCGCTGGGCCGCCTCGCAACGCGACTGCCGGTCACCCGCTCGATGGTCGCCCGGTTCGTCGCCGGTGAGACGCTGGACGAGGCACTCGTCGCGCTGGAGCGGCTGCGAGCCGCCGGCTTCCGGACGACGGTGGACGTCCTCGGCGAGGCGGTGACCTCCACCGATGAGGCGGCGCGGGCCGCCGACGCCTACCTCGCGACGCTGGACGCCCTCGCGCAGCGCGGTCTCGACCGGAACATCAGCGTGAAGCTCAGCCAGATGGGCCTGGGCGTGGACCGCGCGGCGTGCCGGGCGAACGTCCGGCGGATCCTCGAGCGGGCGGCAACGCACGAGGCGTTCGTCCGGATCGACATGGAGGGCCACGCGACCACCGACGCGACGCTCGAGCTGTGGCGCGAGCTGCGCGAGGTGAACCGCGGCCACGGCGACTCCGGCGTCGTGATCCAGGCCGCGCTGCGGCGGAGCGCCGCCGACGTTGACGCGCTCATCGGGGAGGCGGCGCGGATCCGGCTCTGCAAGGGCGCGTACGTCGAGCCGGCGACGGTCGCGTTCGGCGACAAGGCGGAGGTCGACGCGGCCTATGCCACGTTGTTGGAGCGGCTCCTTGTCGACGGGACGTTTCCGGGACTCGCGACGCACGACGAGCGACTGATCGGGCGGGCCATTGCGTTCGCCCGCGAGCACGGCATCGGCCCGGATCGGTTCGAGTTCCAGATGCTCTACGGCGTGCGGCGGGACCTGCAGGAGCGCCTGGTGCGCGCGGGCTTCGGCGTCCGGGTCTACGTCCCGTACGGCACCGAGTGGTACCCGTACTTCATGCGCCGGCTCGCGGAGCGGCCGGCGAACGTCGCGTTCGTCCTGCGAAGCGTGCTCCGCGAGGGTCGCGGCGCCGGCTGAACGGCTACCCGCCCGCCATGCGCGATTCGGCGACGAACGAGCGTGACCGGGCGCGACTTCCCGCACCGGCTGTCGGATTCGGCGATGAGCGGTGCGGCCTCATCGCGGAGGTGCGCATGTCACGCGCGCGGCCGATCGAGCGACTCGCGTTCGCCGGACACGAAAGAGCCGCCCGTGGAGGACGGGCGGCTCAGTCGGTGCGCCGAGCGCGGTGGCGGTCGGAGGCCCGCCGGATGAGTCCGAAGTCGCGGGACGGTATGGGTTCAGCGATGCCAGCGCTGGCCTGCTTCGAGCACGAGCGCGGAGCTGGCGAGCGCGGACAGGACCATGACGATCCTGAACCCCAGCGACTTGACCTTCAGCATTCGGACGATCCCTTCCATCCGCGCTCCTGAGATCAGCGCGGAAGCGGAAGGTACGGGCGAGTCCTGTCAGCGGGAATAGCCCATCAGTACCAGGACCCTGCCGCCGAACGTCCCGTTCGAACGGGAGCACGGGGCGCCGGAGCACCACGAATCTCGAATCAGCCGCCGCCCGCGACCGGATTCCGGCCGAGGATCTCGCGCAGCTGGGCGACGTGATCCTCGAGATGGGTCACCAGGAATCGCTCGACCGAGGCCTCGATCGTGATCTCGCCACGGCTCGGATGGCTGCCGAGCCGGGATCGATCCTCGTCGCTCAGCCGTTGCGCGAACCCGACGGCCTCGTCGAGGCCCGTGCGAATGTCGTCGAGCAGGCGCCCGACGTCGTGCTGCCGCGCGTCGTCGATCCGGCGAAGCCGCGATGGATCGGTTGCGATCCGGCCGAACGGCACCGGCCCGCTGCCGTCGCCCGCCTGGACGCGACGGAGCTCGTCGATCCAGTAGGTGAGCATCTCGTCCACGTGCGCGAGGACCTCGCGTGGACCCCAGGTCGCCTCCGGCTCCGTGCCGTACGAATCGCTCAACGGCCAGGGTTCGCCGGCGACCAGCGGTTCCCGCAGCGCAAGAAGGTCTGCTCCGGACGAGCGGAGCCGGGTCACAAGGTCGGTCATCCGTGCAGTCTCGCACGGCCGGCGTAGCATGAGCGGCCAGACCATCCCGGCCCCGTGCCGGGTCGCCGTTCCGGGCCGCGTCGCGATTCGCACTCCGATCGCCGCAACCAGCCCGGAGCCGCACGGAGACGCGCTCGATGACCGACACGATCGCCCGTGGCGCCGCGAACCAGGCCGGCGCCCACCTGAACAAGAACGCCTTCGACGAGGCCGAGGACTTCCTCCCGCTGAAGGGCATCGACCACGTCGAGTTCTGGGTCGGCAACGCCCGCCAGGCGGCCCACTACTTCCGGACGCTGTGGGGCTTCACCCCGATCGCCTACTCGGGGCTGGAGACCGGCGTCCGCGACCGGACGAGCCACGTGATGCGGCGGAACGACATCACGATCGTCCTGACCGGCGCCCTCGGTCCGGACAGCGAGATCGCGGAGCACGTCCACCGCCACGGCGACGGCGTGAAGGACATCGCGTTTCTCGTCGACGACGCCACGTCCTCGTTCGCCGAGACGACGAAGCGCGGCGCCCGACCAGCGATCGAGCCCGTCGAGCTCGATGGCGGCGAGGACGGCGTCCTGCGCCGGTCGGCCGTCTACACCTACGGCTCCGTGCGGCACAGCTTCATCGACCGCTCGAGCTATCACGGCATCTTCGCCCCGGGCTTCCGGAAGGTGAAGAAGCCGGCGCCCGCGGCCCAGGGGATGAGCCTCCTCGAGATCGACCATTGCGTCGGCAACGTCGAGCTCGGCGACATGAACCGGTTCGTCGACTTCTACCGCGACGTCTTCGGCTTCGCGCAGCTGATCCACTACGACGACAAGGTGATCCACACCGAATACAGCGCGCTGATGTCGAAGGTCATGACCAACGGCAACGGCCGGGTGAAGTTCCCGATCAACGAACCGGCCACCGGCAAGAAGAAGAGCCAGATCCAGGAGTTCATCGACTACTACGGCGAGGCCGGGACGCAGCACATCGCCCTCCGCACGGACGACATCGTCGCGACGGTCCGGACCCTCCGCGGGCTCGGCGTCGAGTTCCTCGGGATGCCGCACGCCTACTACGAGCAGCTGTCCGAGCGCGTCGGCGACGTCGGCGTCCCGATCGCGACGCTTGAGGAGCTCGGGATCGAGGCGGATCGCGATGAGGAGGGCTATCTCCTTCAGATCTTCACCCGGCCGATCCAGGACCGCCCGACGTTCTTCTTCGAGATCATCGAGCGCCACGGCTCACGCGGCTTCGGGGTCGGCAACTTCAAGGCGCTCTTCGAGGCGATCGAGATCGAGCAGGCGCGGCGCGGCAACCTGTGACCGAGGTCGCGGCGGAGATCGAGGCCCTCGAGCGACAGGGCTGGGAGGCGCTGAGCGGGCCGAACGGCGAGTCGTTCTACCGGCAGGTGATGGCCGACGACGGTCTGATGGTGTTTCCGGGCGCCGTGCTGGACAAGGTGGCGTCCCTGAGCGGGATCCGGGGTGCGACGCCGTGGCAGTCCGTTGCCATTGACGGGGTCCGGATCCTGGCGCCCGCCGACGATCTTGCCGTCATCGTCTACCACGTGATCGCGACGCGGGACCGACAGCCGCAGTATCGGGCAGCCATGACGAGCAGCTACGTGCGGATCGGCGGCAGCTGGAAGCTCGTGCTTCATCAGCAGACGCCCGACCCCGCCTGATTCGCGCGGCCTCCCGCGTCGGCCCCGAGCGGCCCCGTCGCGCGGCCACGCACAACGACGCGGCTCTCGACAGAGGTGAGAGGCTGGGCGACGCACGCCCGTCGGGCGGAGTGGAGGAGGGGTTCCAGGATGACGCTTGTCCGCGTCCATCTCATTGCGGCCATCCTGTTCGTCGCCGCGATCGTGGTCCAGGTGTTCCTTGCCGGTGCCGCGATCGCGAACCTCGGCGGCTCGGGCAATTTCGCCACCCACATCGACTTCGGCTACACCGGCCTGGGGATCCTGGCCCTGATCCTGGTCGTGACCGCGCTGCTCGCCCGCCGGCCGCGCCGTGAGGTCGGCATCGTCGTCCTGCTCGTCGTGCTGTACGTCGTGCAGACGATCCTTCCGAGCTTCAAGGGATCAGCCTCGGCGCTGGCCGCTCTGCATCCCGTGAACGCGATGCTCCTGTTCGCCGTGGCCGCCTGGTATGCGTGGCGGGTCTGGCGCGTGACGGCCATCTGACGAGCGCCTGACGAGGTCCAGGCCCCAGGCCAGGCGCGGGCCCAGGGCCAGGGCCCGGACGGGTGGCGGGAGCCCAACGACAGGCTCCCGCCGGAGACGCGACAGGGTCGACTCAACTTCCCGGCAGGAAGTCGATCGACTGGACGACCGTGTGCGAGTAGGCGACGTCTGCCGCGAAGGCTGCCGGGTCGACGGGTCCTGCCTCCTCGACGATCACCGTCTGCCCGTTCACGTCGAGCACGGTCCACCGGATGCGGACGTCCGAGCCGTAGCTGAGGGTCCGCTGCGGCGGGTTCCCCGTGTCCGTGAGGAGCAGAACCTTCGGATCGCCCGGATTGAACCCGGGGCACCACTCGCCCCACGTCGGGTTCAGGCTGAACTCGATCTGTCGACCGGCGAAGCCGTCGAGCGTCACGGGCGTCGGTGCGGTCGAAACGAGGCCCCTGTGGCCGCGGACGTAGGCGATGACGTCATCGACGGATTGGCCGACGCCGGCCTTGGCGACGGCGTCGCAACGACCCTGCCGCTGGTCGGCGATCGCGACCATGCCGAGCACCTCGATCGCCGATCGTGCTCCGGGGCCGGTCGTCGATTCCAGCTGGTAGGTCCGATTGATGTCCGCGGTGTTGGTCCAACCGTCCGGGACACGGAACCGGAACGGGATCACGAACTGGACCGTGTTGTGGAGTCCCGCCGACAGCGCTCCGGCGCAGCCAGTGGTGTTCAGGTTGCAGGTCGGCGAGGCCGAGGAGACGCCGGCCGATGCGGCCGGGGACGGAGAGGACGCCACGGCGGGGTTCGACGGCACAGCCGTGTCGCGCGGCGTTGCGATGTCGTCTCTGCGTGGCGCGAGCACGACGACGCTGCCGACCATCACGGCGACGATCGCCGCGACGGCCGTCGCAAGCTTCCAGGAACTCATGGAACGGAACCTCCAGGCCCGGAGGCGCCACGCGGGTCGTTGGCGTTCATGCTGGAGTCGGTGGACGGCGCTCTCGAAGACGCGGTCGGAGACCTGGGCGGGTCCCTCGGCAAGCCATCGGTCGAGCAGTCGTTCGATGTCCCGGTCCGTGGTCATGCGAGTCGACCTCCCAGGACATGACTCCGCGCATCCGCATCCAGCGCTGCCCGCATGGCGCGATGGGCGTTGTGCAAGCGGGAGCGGGCGGTCCCGGGTGGAACGCCGAGGATCTCGGCGATCTCCGCCGGGGCATAGCCCGCGTAGTGGTGCAGGACGAGGATGGCCCGCTGATCGGGCGGGAGGCGTCGAAAGCCGCGTTCGAGCTGGTCTCGGTCCGCGACGCTCAACAGGTCATCGGGAGCTGCCGGTCCGTCGATCGGCAGCGCCCGGAGATTCGCGATTCGGCGACGCTCACGCGTCGCCTGGGCGATGCACACGTTGACGAGCACGCGACCGAGCCACGCGTCGAAGCGGTCCGGATCGCGGAGCCCGCGCAAGTCACGCCAGGCGATCACCAGCGCGTCCTGCAGGGCGTCCTCGGCCCGATCGACGTCGCGGAGGATTCGATGGGCGACCGCGAAGAGGCCGTCGATCCGAGGCCGGACCAGGTCGACATACGCCGCCCGGTCGCCTCTTCCCGCTGCCTCGACGAGATCCCGATCCATCGCCGGCCCTCGCGCCACGCCCGGAGTGGGCGTTGTCAACCCTACTGGTCCAACCGACGGCCGCAGCGTTCACTTTTCGGCGCGGCGTGCATGGGTTCCCTGCGGCAGGCGGTCTCAGTCGCCGCTGACCAGGCGCAGCCGGGGCTCCGGCGCGGCGTCCCTCACCGCGTCCTCGCGGGACGGCGCCAGGTCACGATCCTCCACGGAGCCGAGGCCCTCGCCCTCGGCAAGCATCGCTTCCGCCGCAGCCGCGCCCACCGGTCGCGCGAACAGGTAGCCCTGGCCGTACCGACAGCCGAGGTCGGCGAGCCAGCGCGCCTGCGCGGGATGCTCGATCCCTTCCGCGATGACCTCGAGGTCCAGCGTCCGGCCGAGGTCGATGACCGCCCGGGCGATCGGTGACGGCGCGCTCCCGGCGGCCGAGACGAAGGTCCGATCGATCTTGAGGATGTCGATCGGGAATCGCTCGAGATAGCTCAGCGACGAATAGCCCGTCCCGAAGTCGTCGATCGCGAGGTGGACACCGAGGCCGCGGAGAGCGGCGAGCCGGGCGATCGTCAGCTCGGTCCGTCGCATCAGGCTGCTCTCGGTGATCTCGAGGATCAGCGTTGACGGTGGGAGCGCCGTCTCACTGAGCGCGGAACGCACCGTTCCGACGATGTCGTGCTCCCGGAACTGCCGCGCGGACAGGTTCACGCTGACCCGCAGATCCGGTCGCTCCAGGCGGAGCTGCCAGTCACGTGCCTGGCGGCACGCCTCGCGGAGCACCCAACGTCCGATCGGCACGATGTCGCCGGTCTCCTCCGCGAGATCGATCCACTCGCCCGGCATGAGCACGGGTCCCTCGGGCGGCTGCCAGCGCACGAGCGCCTCGACACCGACGACTGAGCCGGTCGCGAGCTCGATGATCGGCTGGTAGTCGAGCCGGAGCTCGTCCCGCTCCTCGAGTCCGCGCAGCCGTGCAGCGCGGGCCGTCCGTTCGGCGGCCCCGTCACGGAGGGCCGGCCGGAACGTCTCGGCGCCGCCGCGTGATGTCTGCTTCGCCGCGTACATCGCGACGTCCGCGTTCCGCAGGAGGTCGTCCGCCGATTCCTCGCCGTTGGCGCCGAGGGCGACGCCGATGCTCGCCGCCGCGCGGATCGTGGCCTCGCCCACCGGCAGGGGCTGGCGCACCGCGTCCGCGATCCGCGTGGCGACCGCGAGCGCCTCCGACTCGTCGCCGATGTCCTCGACCAGGACGGCGAACTCGTCGCCGCCCAGCCGCGCGGCGGTGTCGACCGGCCGAAGCACGCCCGTGATCCGTGCCGCGATCGCGGCGAGCACGTCATCGCCGCGGGCATGGCCGTGGTTGTCGTTCAGGGTCTTGAAGTCGTCGAGGTCGATGAAGAGCAGCGCGAGCCGCCCCTTCGATCGCCGGCAGCGCTCGACCGCGTGCTCCAGCCGATCCCGGAACAGGACCCGATTCGCGAGACCGGTCAGTCCGTCGTGCAGCGCCTGGCGCCGGATCTCGTCGTAGAGCCGGGCGTTCTCGAGCGCCATCGCGGCCTCGCCCGCGAGCATCTCGGCAAGCTCGATCTCGCGGGCGCCGAAGGCATTGCGCCGGGCAGCGGTGACCTCGATCAGGCCGATCGTCCGGCCGGCCGCGACGAGCGGGATCATCGCCATCGAGCGGTGGCCGATCGAGCTGAGGTAGCCGGTCTCGGCCGGGTCCGCGGTCGCGTCCTCGGCGTCGATCAGGGCCGATCGCTGGGTCTCGAGGACCTCGCGCGTCGCCGGGTAATGGTCGATCGGGTAGCTCTCGTTCAGCGCCCCGCGACGCTCCGGCGGCTCGTAGCCGAGCGTGACGACGCGATCGGCGGCTCGATCCCAGTAGCTCAGCGCGCAGTCGTCCGCGCCGACCGCCCGCGCGATGTGGACGGCGATCCGGTCACCGACGAGGCGCGGGTCGAGCGACTGGGCGAGGTCGCCGGACATCGTGACGACGCTCTGGAGATCCGCCGCCGTGGCCTTGAGGCGGCGGCTCATCTCCCAGAGGAAGACCGTGAGGAAGCTGTAGGCGAGAACGAGCGTGACGAACGCGATCGCGGACTGGGCCTCGACGGGGAGCTGGTTCGTATCCGGGAGCGCCGCTCCGGCGAGGACGCTCGAGCCGCCGACGAGCCCGCCGGCGATCAGCAGACGGAGCACGTTCCGGCTCGAGACGACCGGCGTCACGATCACCGCGGGGAGCAGCGAGGCGATCGCGAGCGCGGTCGCGATGGACGGCTGGAGGATCGCGGCGACGCCGATCATCACGAGGGTGACGGCCGCGATCATCGTGATCGTCCGTTCGCGCCTCGCGCCGGACAGCCGGCGGACCCGGGTTCCCACCCACAGTCCGTACGCCGCGGCGGCCGCGCCGAGGACGATCGCCCGCGGCTCGTTGAAGACGATCCCGGCCGCGGCCTCGACCGAGCCGATGCCGAACGCGACGACGCCGATCAGCCGGACCAGGCCGACGAGGATCGCGGCGCCAGACTTGTCGCGGGCAGGCGGATCCGCAGTCATGTCCGCGACAGGCTCCCAGTCGCGGGTCGCGTGCGGCATCCCCCGAATGACGCACGACAGCCCGCCGAACGGATGCTCGTCCTACACTCGCCGACGATGACTCCGCGGAGCCCGAGCCGGGCGTGAAGCTCGCCCACGTTCGCGAACGGAACGGACCCGCCGGTGCACCGTGGCGGCTCGTCGCGGCGCTCGAGGAGCGGGCAGGCTCCGGGGAGACGACACCGGGTGGCGAGCCCTCGAGCTGGCTTGACCTGGAGATCGCCCGGCGTCGGGCGATCGGCGCGGATCGGAACCTCGCGCACGACCGGGTGCTCCACCGCCAGCCGGTCACGACCCTGGACGACCATCTGGCTCGCGGCCTTCGCGTCGAGGCGCTCACCGAGCTCCTCGAGGGGTTCCACCCGCGTGACGAGGACGACGACGCGATCCTGCCGGCCGTCGACCTCGTGTTCGGGCCGCCGATCCTGCATCCGCCGTCGCTGCGCGACTTCTACGCGTTCGAGGGTCACGTCCGGACGATGTGGGAGCGGCGCGGTGGCGAGGTGCCGGAGGCCTGGTACCGCCTCCCGATCTTCTACTTCAGCAACGTCTCGGAGATCCGCGGGCCGGACGCGCCGGTCTGGGCGCCAGCCGGATCCAGCGAGCTGGACTACGAGCTGGAGGTCGTCGCCCTCATTGACACGCCCGTCCTCGATGTCCCCGCGGAGCGCGGCGAGGAGGCGATCGGCGGCTACACGATCCTCGACGACTGGTCTGCTCGCGACCTCCAGCGTGACGAGACGGTGGTTCGGCTCGGCCCGGCGAAGGGCAAGGACTTTGCCTCGTCGATCGGGCCGTGGCTCGTGACGCCGGAGGAGCTGGCGTCGGCGCGCGCCGCCGGCGCGACCACCCCGGATCTCGCCATGACGGCCGAGGTCAACGGCGTCGAGACCTCGCGTGGCCGCTGGTCGGACGCGAGGTTCTCGTTCGGCGAGATGGTTGCGCGGGCATCAGCCGACGTCCACATCCGACCCGGCGACCTGCTGGGCTCGGGGACGGTGGGAACCGGGTCCCTCCTCGAGGTGCGCGACGGGACCCTCGGGCGGTATCTGGAGCCCGGCGACGAGGTGGTTCTCCGCGTTGAGCGCCTCGGGTCGCTCCGGACTCCGATCGTCGCCCGCCCGGAGCGGTTGTCTTGACTGTCGCTCGCGCCGCTGACGTCTCCTTCGAGTTCCCGGCCCTTCCCGACGGTCTCGACACGCCGCGGGTCGTCGTCGACGTCGCGCGGGTCTCTGCCAACATCGAGCGCCTCCAGACCGAGATGGACCGCCGCGGGATCGCCCTCCGGCCGCACGCCAAGACCCACAAGTCCGTCGCGGTCGCCCGGATGCAGCTCGCCGCCGGCGCTCGCGGGATCACGGTTGGAACGCTCGGTGAGGCCGAGGTGCTCGTTGACGCGGGGATTGAGGACGTGTTCCTCGCCTACCCGCTCGCCGCGGTGGGTCCGAAGGCGGGCCGGCTGCGGCGGCTCCACGACGCGGCGCCCGCGCTGCGCGTCGGCGTCGACTCCGTCGGCGGCGCGCGCCTCCTCGCGGCCGCGGTGGACGGCGGCACCGCGCCGCTGCGGACGCTGATCGAGGTGGACCCGGGCAATCACCGGACCGGCGTCGCATCGCCCGCGGCGGCCGCGGAGGTCGCGCTCGAGGCTCGACGACTCGGCCTGCTCGTCGACGGCGTGTTCAGCCACGGCGGGCACGGATACCGGGTCGATCGCGCGGAGGCGGCGGGGGCAGACGAGGTGCGGAGCCTCGACGCGGCGGCAGCGGCCATCCGGGCCACGGGGATCGCGATCGAGACGATCAGTGCCGGCTCGACGCCGACGATGCACACGGCAGCGGTGGGCCCCGTGAACGAGATCCGCGCCGGCACCTACGTCTACGGGGACCGCCAGCAGGCCGTCCTCCGCGCGATCCCGCCCGACGGCTGCGCGGTCGCCGTCGCTGCCACCGTCGTGTCTGTGTTCGACGACCGAATCGTGATCGATGCCGGCGCCAAGGCGCTCACGAAGGACCGCGCCGAGTGGCTGATGGGGTTCGGCTCGATCGTCGGGTATCCGTCGCTGGTCATCGAACGCGTCAACGACTACCACGGCGTGGTGGCAGCGCCGTCCGGCGAGCCGCGGCCGCGCCTTGGCGAGATCGTCGCCGTCATTCCGAACCACATCTGCCCGGTCATCGACCTGGTCGATGCCTTCATCGCGGTCCAGCTGGACGGATCGACCGAGGAGTGGCCCGTCGACGCGCGCGGCCGGAGCGGCTGAGGGTGTCCGACGCCACGCCTCCGCTCGTCATTCGCGAGATGACCCTCGACGATGGGCCGGCCGTCATCGAGATCTACGCCCAGGGAATCGCGACCGGCAACGCGACGCTGGATTCGCGGGCGCCGGACTGGCGACGGTGGCACGCGACGCATCGTCGCGAGTGCCGGTTCGTGGCCTGCGTCGGCGACGAGGTATTCGGCTGGACGGCGATCAGCTCGTGGTCGTCGCGCGACGTCTATTCCGGCGTCGCATGGGAGAGCGTCTATGTCGCGGAGAGCGCCCGGGGCCGCGGCGTCGGCCGAGCGCTGCTCGAGACGCTGATCCCCGCGTCCGAGGCTGCCGGTGTGTGGACGCTGATCGCCGGCGTGCAGGCGGAGAATCAGGCAAGCCTCGCGCTCCACGAGGCCGTGGGGTTCCGGCGGATCGGCGTCCAGGAGCGCCTTGGCCGGGACCCGACCGGGCGCTGGCGCGACGTCGTGATGTTCGAACGACGGAGCCGCGCCGTCGGCATCTGACGGCGCGGGCTCCGCTACCTGGTGGTCAGGGCGCGAGGCGCTGCCAGTTCGGATAGGACCACGACGACCACGGAACAGTCGTCCATGGCCCGCCGTTGGGGTCGAGGATAAGCTGCGTCCCCGCATCCTGGGTCCGCATCAGGATCTTCGTGCCGTCGGGCGAGAACTCGGCATGGGCCCCGTTTCCGCCGAGCCTGGGGCTGATCTCGATCGCCTTGCCGGTCCCGTCGGCATTGCCGATGGCGAACGGATTCCCGAAGCTCAGGTGCTCGGTCCCGACCTGGAACGCCCGCTGGAAGACGATCCGCTTCGAGTCGCTCGACCAGACCGGCCACCCCTCGAACGTCGCGTTGTCCCAGTGGATGACGTGGTCGCTCGTGCCGTCCGCGTCGATGACGTGGAGCTGCATGTTCGTGAACGTCCGGTCCCAGTGCTGATAGGCGACCCTCATGCCGTCCGGGGAGAACCGCGGGTCGCCGAAGTCGTGGTCCTCGTACGGGGTTGCGTCGGGAGCGACGAGCGTCCGATGGGCTCCCGTCGCGAGGTCCACGATGTACACGCCCGCATGGCCCTTGTCGGTTCCGCGAACGACCGCCTCGCGCCCATCGGGCGGACGGATGGACACCGTCCAGATACCGATGTCGTCGACGAGGATCCGGGGTGGCGACGATCCATCGGCCTTCGCCACGTGAAGACGGGGCACGCCGGCCTCCTTCGAGCTGTACACGAGCGTGTCATCGGAGCCGCCCCAGTCCCAGTAGTTCTGCGCGATGAGTGGCTGGGGTGTGACCTTCGTGAGCCGCGACCCATCGGGCCGGATCGTCCAGAGCGTCGAACGATCGTCGCCCGGCTCGATGCGGACGAACGCGATCAGGGACCCGCTTCTCGAGAACGCCGGATCGATGTCGGTCTCGGGCCCTGCGAGCAGGAGCCGGGAGCTCCCCGTGATTGGATCCCCGATGTACAGGTCGCCGTTCGTGTCGAACGGGATCTCGCCGTTTCTGGCGAGTCCGAACGGCGCGGGGAGGCGTGGCCGTGACCCGACGATCAACAGCGTCAATGCGGCGATGAGGAGGAGCGTGATCGCGAGTGCGATCGCGCGCCACGGCAGGCTCGGCACGTAGGCGCGCCGACGAGCGATGTCCATGGGAAGCCACCTTCCTGGGAACGTCCATGCCGGTCGCTGCCGCGTGCGGCGCGTCTCGGCGATGGCGTCATCGAAGTAGTCGGGGAAGCGGGCCTCGGCAAGGTCGACGAGGCCGGTCTCGAGACGGTGCTCGAAGCGTTCAGACGCGGTCATCCCACCGGCCTCCCTTCCAGCTCCGCCTCGCGTTCGTCGGGCTCCACCATGCGGCGCAGGACCGCAATGGCTCGATGGAGCCGCGACTTGGCAGTCCCGAGCGGGATCCCCAGCGAGCCGGCCGCCTCGGGAAGCGGCAGGCCCAGGTAGTAATGCAGGACGACGACCGCGCGATGCTCCGGCTCGAGACGAGCCAATGCCCGGTCGAGCTGGTCGCGCAGGGCGAATGCCTCGGTCGCATCGGCCAATCCGATGAACCGCGATGGGTCGAGCTCGACTTCGGCCACGCGACGACGCCGTCGACGCGACAGGTCGAGACAGGCATGAACGGTCAGTCGATGGAGCCAGGCATCGAACCTGTCCGGGTCGCGAAGCCCGGGCAGATCCCGCCAGGCGCGGACGAGGGTTTCCTGGACCGCGTCGCGGGCAAGCTCGCGGTCCCGGAGGATCAGCCGCGCAGCCGCGTCGAGACGGGTGACCGCCGCGCCCGCAAGCGTGGTGAAGGCGTCATGATCGCCCCGCCTCGCTCGCTCGACGAGTTCCCGCTGATCCACGTGGCGGCTCCGGAGTTGGCGCGACACATTCGGTCGCACTCGACACGGTATGGCGCCCCCGTCTCGACAATCGTTCCGTCGAAATTGCGCTGCTGCTGAACGTTTCGGCGACGACCCACCGTCAGGATGGGTGATCGCGGCTCTTCGGCCGTGACAACACCAGAGGTCGAGGTGGATCGAGACCTCGTCGAGCGGGCCCGTCAGGGCGACCGTGAGGCGTTCGCCGTCCTGGTGCACCAGGTCAGCGATTCGCTCTACGCGGTCGCTCACCGGATCCTGCGCGACACGGGGCTCGCCGAGGACGCGCTGCAGAACGCCCTCGTTCTGGCCTGGCGACGGCTGCCGCACCTGCGGGACGCCGATCGGTTCGAGGCCTGGGTCCATCGAATCCTCGTCCACGCCTGCTACGACGAGGTCCAGCGTTCGCGGCAATGGTCCGCGAACGTCCGGGTGCTGCCGGTCGACGGACCGACGACCCCTGACGAGACCTCGGCGGTCGCCGTTCGCGACGAGCTGGAGCGCGCCTTCCGGCGTCTCCCGGTCGATCAGCGGGCGGTCTTCGTCCTGCATCACTACCTCGGGCTGCCGCTGGTCGAGATCGCCGAGATGCTCGAGATCCCGGCCGGCACCGCCCGATCGCGCCTCCATTACGCAACCCGAGGGCTCCGGTCCGCCCTGATCGGCGAGGCCGAGCCCGCGCTTTCCGGAGGACGGCTGGCATGACCGACGACGATCGCGCGCTCGACCGAGCGGCCCGGTCGTGGCTGGAGGAGGGGCCTGACCAGGCTCCCGATCACGCCGTCGATGCTGCCCTCCTGCGCATTCAATCGACTCGTCAAGAACGGGATCTGCGGATCCCGTGGAGGGATCGATCCATGTCCTTCAGTGCCCGCATCGCTGCCGCCGCGATCGCAATCGCGATCGTCATCGGCAGCGGCGTTCTCATCCTCAGACCCGGAAGCACCAGCAATGTCGGGAACATCCCGAGCGCGGCTCCGACGGCGTCGTCGGCTCCGTCGCCGACACCTGCCACGTCGAATCCCGCCAAGGCGTCCCCATCGTCCCTGGCCCTTGGCGCGGCTCCCGATCGCACCCTCGGTGACTGGCAGGCGATGTCGGACGTTGCCCTTCCCGGCCTCTTTGCCGCGAACGAGCACCTCCAGCTCTCGATCGACTGGCAGGACGGCAAATCGATCTGGATCCAGACCTCGATCGGTCAGCTCATCCTGAAGTCCGACGTGCTTGCGTCGCCGGCCAGCGAGATCGACGTCGTCACGTCCGCAGGAACCGACGCGCTTGGCTGCACCGGAGACCAAGTCGGGAAATACTCCTGGTCGCGATCGGCGGACGGTCTGTTCCTGACGCTGACGCCGATCTCGGACGCCTGTCAGAACCGCCAGACTGCGTTGTCCCGGCCGTGGGTCCATTCACTCAGCGCAGTCACGGACGGCGGTCTAGGCGTCTTCCCGTTCGACCCCTGGATCCGCATGACCATCCCGGTGTCGCACTATGGCCTCAGCGGGTCGGGAGGGGTCGGAATCCTCCAGTCCGGGGAAGGCCCCGAGCGAACCCTCGTCGTGATCGGCAATCCCCTTGGCATCGATTCACCGTGCGGGGCGACGCGCAAGGCGGTCGACATCCCGGCCACGACAGCGGGCTTCGTCGCGTACGTCCGGAGTCTCCCCGGCTTCACGGTGGCGACAGCCACGGCCACCGTCGGCGGCCGGCCCGCGGTCCACCTGACGATGACCCCGAAGGGCTCGGCCACGTGCCTCGCCGGCGAGATCGTCGCGTTCCACGGCGCTGACCGAACGGCTTCGGACGCCGAGCGCTCGCTCACCGTGAGCCAGCCACACTCGCTCTGGATCGTCGACACCGGCGCCGGAACGGCGCTGGTCGTCTACGAAGGAGCGGGCGTGACGGCGGCGGAAGAGCAGTCCGTCATCTCATCGTTCCAGTTCCTGCCGAATCTCCCGACGCCGTAACCACCGGCTCGCGACTCGGTCGTCAAGGAAGACCACCAGGCCGGCCCTCTCGCACGGGGCCGGCCTGAACGTTTACGCGTCAGCCGGCTCCATACTCGGTGACGGGGCCAGATCGGACCCCGCGACCCGCGAGGGGATCCCATGCGGAACCGGCTGGTCGAGCGGGCGATGGGCGGCGATCAGGACGCCTTCTCGACGCTGGCGGCCGAGTCGGTGGACGGTTGTTACCGGATCGCATACCGGATTCTCCGAGATCCGCATCGCGCCCAGGATGCGACCCAGCAGGCGCTCCTCGGCGCGTGGCGGGATCTGCCGACCCTTCGCGACCCCGATCGGTTCGACGCGTGGCTGCATCGGCTCGTCGTCCACGCCTGCTACGTCGAAGCGCGCTCGGAGCGTCGCTGGACGGCGCGGGTTCGCCTCATCTCCAACGATCCACCTCCCGAACCCGACGTCGCCCGCGCCGTCGCGGCCCGGGACGAGCTCGAGCACGCGTTTCGCCGGCTCACTCCGGAGCAGCGGGCGATCGTCGTCCTCCACCACCACCTCGGGTATCCGCTGACCGAGATCGCGGCGACCCTTGGAATCCCTGCAGGGACCGCGCGGTCCCGCCTCCACGTCGCGGTCCGTCAGCTGCGGGTCGCGCTCGACAACGACAACGCGGTGTTGACGACGACCCAGGAGCGGCCGGCATGACGGGAATGACGGATCCGGGGTTCGACCCCCGGATCGCTGACTGGCTCGAGGACGACCCCGATCGCGCCCCCGACTCCACCCTGGCCGTCGTCCTTGCCGCGTTTCCTTCGATCCCACAAGGGCGCGCCAGCCGCGCGCCATGGAGGCTTCGACCGATGAATCGAATGGTCCTTGCGGGTCTCGCGGCCGTGGCCGCGGTGCTCGTCGCAAGCTTCACGTTGCTCCCGCCGACGTCTGGGCCGGGCGCCATTCCTGCGGCGTCGCCCAGCTCTTCGAACGCGCCCAGCCCCTCGCCGAGTCCCACGGCCTCCTCGTCCCCCGCCAGCCCGGGCGCAAGCACGTTCGCCTCGAAGGCCTGCAGGCTCCTCACGACGACGGAGGCACGAAACGTCCTGGGTGTCGGTGGCTTTGGCGCAACCCAGTTCGAATCGGGATCCGGCACGCAGTCGGGCTGCACCTTCCAGAACGGTCCGGGCGACATCATCCTGGAGCTCACATATGTCGAGAACGGCGGTGCCGCGGCGTTCGCGACGGCGCGGGCACGGGCGGGCGTTCAATCCGTGGCGGATGTGGGCGCCGAGGCGGTCTACGCTCCCGCGACCGCGACGATGTATCTCACCAGGGGCGATGCGCTGGCCACGATCGTCGCGGGGACGCGAGGGGAGTCGGCGGCCGCCCGCCTCGGCAAGGCGACGGAGGTGGCGAAGCTCGTCGCTCCCCGCCTCTGAGGGAGCAGCACCTCGATTGCCGCATCGTTCTGGGGCGACAGTCGCCGCGCCACCCTCTCGAAGACTGGCCTCCCCACAGCGGGGAGGCCAGTTCAACATGACCCGCACCACACGCACCTCCTGATGCGTCTCGCTCGCATGAACCGGGACATGGAGCGGGCGGCGCTCGCCAGACGTCGCACCGCGATCGCTGCTCGGCTCACCCTCGGGCTGCTCCTCGCGTCGTGCAGCGGCGCTCCCTCGCCTGACGCGTCCGCTCCGGGTTCAGCCCCAGCGTCGGCCGTGTCCGCCGCCCTCGACGACGCGACGGCGTGGGCGGTCCGTTTCCGGACCGAGAACCATCTGCCCGCGGACCTCGCGACGGTTCGGGCGGCGGCGACAGACCCGACCGCCACCTCCGAGTTCGGGACGCCCCTGCTGCCGGCGGAAGTCCGCGAGCTGTTCGCCCGCAACACCCAGAGCGACGAGGTGATGAAGCGGATCGCCGGCTACCTACGGGACCACGACGCGGAGCTCGGCGGCGTCTGGATCGACCAGTCGAAGGGCGGGATCGTCACGGTGAGCTTCACCGGCCCGCTCGAGGACCATCGTGTCGCGCTCGCGCACCTCGCCGAGGGCGCCGGCGTGGTCGATGTCGTCCAGGCGCGCTACACCCAGCACGAGCTCCGGGCGATCCAGGATCGGGTCGCGGCGGACGACGCCTGGTTCCGCAAGATCCCGGCGCGGTTTCAGGGCGGCGGATACGACCCGGTGAGCAACGTCCTCGAGATCGACGTCTCGACGGCCGAGCCCCGGATCGCCTCCCTCATCGCGGCCCGGTTCGGCGTCCCGGCGGACGCGCTCCACGTCGTGTCGGACGGGACGGGCATCGCGCTCGAGCCGTGGGGCCGGATCGAGGGCCGGGTCGAAGGGGTTCCCGTCGCCGTGCTCGCGGAGCTCACGCTGAACTACCACAGCGACCGAGCGGGCGCGGACTGCGGCCACGGCGACGTCGGGATCGGGATCGCCGCCGATGGCACGTTCGAGCTGCCCTGCCAGGGAGGGCACTGGATCATCGACGCGGGCCGGAACCTGACCGACATCGTGGCCCGCGGGGAGGTCGACCTCGTGCCCGGCGGCGTTGCCCGCATGACGCTCCGGCCGGTCGCTCCGTGAGGTCCGGTCGGCGCGACTAGACTCCCGACAGGAGGAGTCGATGTACTACGTCGCCCGCGGCAGCATTCCCCGCCAGCGCCACACCCAGCACCGGTCGCCCGACGGTCACCTCTACGCCGAGGAGCTGTTCGGGGTGGAGGGGTTCACCGGACGCAGCTCGCTTCTGTATCACGCGACGCCGCCGACGCGAACCCACCGGATCGAGCCGGTTCGTCGCATCGTCCTCGAGGCGGCGGACGACGGACTGCACCGGCATCGGCTCACGAAGACCGGCGGCGTCGAGCCGGCCGGCGACATCATCTCCGGCCGGGTTCCCCTCTACTTCAACAACGACGTGATCTTCGGCGTCGTCCGGCCCGCCGGCCGGATGCCCGACGGGCAGTTCTATCGGAACGGGATCGCCGACGAGATGCTGTTCGTCCACGAGGGAACCGGCGTGTGCCGCACGGTCTTCGGCGACCTCCGATACGCGCCCGGTGACTACCTCGTCCTGCCGATCGGCACGACCTGGCGGCTCGACCCGGACGAGGGGAGGGCGCAGCGGATCCTGTATCTCGAGGCGCCGTCGGAGATCGAGCCGCCGAAGCGCTACCGCAACGACTACGGGCAGCTGCTCGAGCATTCGCCGTACAGCCAACGCGACCTCCACGCGCCGGAGCTGCAGGAGCCGTCAGGCGAGGAGGGCGAGTTCGTCATCCACGTCCGATCCGCCGACCGGATCACGGCCTACCACTACCGCCACCACCCGTTCGACGTGGTGGGCTGGGACGGCTACCTCTGGCCGTTCCGGTTCGACATCGCCGACTTCCAGCCGATCACGGGCCGCGTCCATCAGCCGCCGCCGGTGCACCAGACGTTCCAGGCCCGGAACTTCGTCGTGTGCTCGTTCGTGCCCCGCAAGTTCGATTACCACCCGCTGGCCATCCCGGCGCCGTACAACCACAGCAACATCAACAGCGACGAGGTCATCTACTACGTCGCCGGCAACTTCATGAGCCGGCGCGGCGTGGAGATTGCCTCGTTCACCGTCCATCCAGCCGGCATCCCCCACGGTCCGCACCCGGGGACGGTCGAGGCGTCGATCGGCAAGGAGGCGACGGAGGAGCTGGCCGTGATGGTCGACACCTTCCATCCGCTCCACGTCACGGCCGCGGCGATGGAGCTCGACGACCCGGCCTACCCGTACAGCTGGCTCCCGTCCGACGACCACGCGCGGGAAGCCTCCGAGCTTGCGGCACGAGGCCCGGAGGCGTTCCCCGACTGACATCCGCGCGGTGCGGTTCGCGAACCTGAGCGAGCCCGAGCCCGCAGGGACGCGGCCGCTCGTCGGGCGGGAAGGGGTCCAACCGCGTCAGCGCGCGACCGGACCCCAGGAGAAGTCGGAGTAGAAGGCAGGCGTCTGGGTCAGCTGCCGAATCGGCTCACCGTTCACGGGGATGATCAGCAGGTCGCTCTCCACGTTCTGCCCCTTCGTCCCGGCGACGAGCAGCGCGGACGAGTCAGGCGACCAGCGGCCGCAACAGACACCTGGGTCCAGCGAGGCGGTGAGGTTCGTGAGACCCGAGCCGTCCGGGCGGACGATGAACTCGTCGTGCAGGGGCCCGCCGACCGGCTGGTCGAACGCGATCCAGGCGCCGTCCGGGGAGTAGCGGGCCGACGTGATCGAGTTCGCCGGTCCGGCGATCCGCGTGGCCTTGCCGCCGGCCGCCGGAACGAGATAGACCGCCGAACGACCAGAAGACCCGGTCTCGTCCGTTGCGGCAAACGCGACCATCCGGCCGTCCGACGACCAGCTCGCGGCCGGCCCGAAGTAGCCGTCAGCCGCGACGCGCTCGCCCGGAGCACTCAACGCGATCGGCGCTCCAGCAACGACGGGTCCGTTCGATCGGTTGATCGTCGCGACCATGAGCGTCCCCGCCGCGTCGGTCGCTGTCCCCCGAACGAAGAGCAGCCTCGTGCTGTCCGGCGAGAACGCGACCGGCGTGTCCGTGTTCGGGCCTGTCACCTGGCGATTCCAGTCGTGTGCGTTCGGTCCAAGCGGCGCCAGATTGATGCCGTTCACGGTGGGATCGGTGTCATTCCAGACGGCTGCGGCGATCACGGTCCCATCGGCCGACCAGGCCCCGGGAACATAGTTGATCTTCCGGATCGACCCGCAGCCGCCGCAGAACTGTGGAATGAGGCCATCGGGTCCGAGCGGTGTGCCGTCGAGGTCCAGGATCTGCGCCGCCATCAGGGTTCCGGGGCCCCGTGACGCATCCGTCTCGTCGTAGCCAACCGCGACCTGCCGGCCATCGGGCGAAAAGATCGCGCAGCAGCCCGTGCCGGGCAGGTCCGTCTGGCCGCTCCATCCCTGCGTCACTCGGAGCGGGGACTCCGCGCTCCCGTCCGGACGGATCGTCCATGTCGTGCCGGCACCTCCGGCATCCGATCGTGTGAAGACGATCGTGCCCATCCCGGCGTACCCGATCGGTGCCATGAGCGCCGATCGGGTGGCAGTGCTCGGCGCCGCGGATGCCGCGGGCGAATCCGCGGCGCGGAGACTCGAGATCGGGCCGGTCGCAGCGATCGATGGGATCGCCGACCCGCCTGACCCGGGGTGCGTCTCCGGCATCAGGATGTTGCCGACAAGCGCAACGGCAATGACGGCCGCAGCCGCCAGCGCCACCTTGCCAAGGGTTGTCATCGAAGAGCTCCTTCGCGGGCCGAACCCGGCCCGCCGCTGGCTGGTCGTTTCGATCGTCCGGAGACTCGCCTCGATCACCTCGTCGGCGATCTCGTTCGGGCCCTCGCCGAGAAACCGCTCGAGGACGATGTCGAGGTCGTCGCCGTGCCTCATCGAGTGATGCCTCCGCTCACCCCGACCTGGCGCTCGTCGGCCTCGAGGGCCGCCCGCATCGCCCGGTGGGCGTAATGAAGTCGTGAACGAGCTGTTCCGACGGGAATCTCGAGAACCCGGGCAATCTCGATCGGCTCCATGCCCAGGTAGTGGCGCAGCACGAGGATGGCCCGCTGTTCCGGCGGGAGCCGCCGGAACCCACGCTCCAGCTCGTCCTGATCCGCGAGTGAACTCGTCTCGTCCGGGCCTGACGGCTCCGTCCTGAGAACCCGGATGGACGCGTTCCATGCCCGGTTCTCGCGGACCTCCGCATAACAGGTCCGCACGAGCAGCCGGTGGATCCAGGCGTCGAACCGATCCGGATCGCGGAGCCGTGGCAGCTCGCGCCAGGCGATCACCAGCGTCTGCTGAACGGCATCCTCGGCTCGGTGGACGTCCCGGAGGATTCGCTGCGCGATCGCGAAGAGCCGGTCGCCACGCGTCCGGGCCAGGATCGCGAAGGCGTCCCGGTCACCGCGCTGCGCCTGCTCGACGAGATCGCTGTCCATTCCACCCTGTCGTCGGTGGCGCCCGGTCGAGCGCCCTCATCTCCCTTGAGGAGATCAGGAGTGTCAGCGTTCAAGAACGCCACCGGGCCGTTGCCCCGGGCGGGCATCATGACGCGATGAACGACCCCTTCGACCGATCCTTCCGCGACCGGACGCTCGCCGGCGAGACCCTCTTCGGGATCTTCCTGGACCTGGGATCCGCTGCCTCCGCCGAGCTGTGCGGAACGCTCGGCTACGACTGGCTGCTCGTCGACCTCGAGCACGGGGCCGGCAGCGAAGCCGACCTGATGGGCCAGTTCCAGGCGATCGCGGCCGCGGGCGGCTCCACCCCGCTCGTCCGGCCCCAATCCGGCGAGCGGATCCGCGTCGGCCGTGCACTGGACCTGGGCGCGCGAGGCGTGATGGTGCCGCGGCTCGAATCGGCCGCCGAGGCGCTCGAGGCGGTCTCGTTCCTGCGCTATCCGCCCGACGGCATCCGCGGTGTCGCGACCCGAGTCCGGGGGGCGGGTCTCGGCGTCGTCGGCCACGACGACGTGAAGCGCCTGAACGAACGCGTCGTGGGCATCATCCAGATCGAGTCGGTCGGGGGGCTCCGCGACGCCGAGGCGATCGCGGCGATCGACGGCGTGGACGTCCTGTTCGTCGGCCCGGCCGATCTCTCCCATTCGCTCGGGGTCCCCGGCCAGTTCCAGCACCCGGAATACCTCGCTGCGCTGGACCGCGTCGTCGCCGCGTGCCGGACCCACGGCAAGGCGGCCGGAATCCTGGTCTACGACCCCGCGGTCGTGCCGCGCCATCTCGAGCTCGGCTTCACGTTCGTCGGCATCGGCGCCGATGCGATGTTCGTGATCGACGGCGCGCGTCGCTACCTGACCGCCGTTCGGGGCTGAAGCCGGCGCGCGGCGCGCGCGAGCCCGGCGCGCGGCTCGCGCCAGTCGCGCGGACGCCGG